>NZ_BOOG01000051.1 GCF_016863115.1 Sphaerimonospora thailandensis | reverse complement strand
CCGGGGAAGAGCAACGCGCCCGGCTCGTTTTGAACGTAAGTCGCCAAGTGCCTCCGGCGGGGGCGCTCCGGCTCCAGGATGATCGCCCGCGCATTGCCGAAGACCGTAGGGGGCTGAGGTAGGGGCCTGATCATCCCATCGCCATCGACCCGGGACAAGCCGAGCAGACCAGGGCCAGGGGGTCAGGATGATCAGGCAGGCGGAGCGTGCGCACTGCGCAAGGAAAGGCCAGGTCATGGGCTGATCGTCGGGCCATTAGCGGGCCATTAAGCAGGGTGACGAGGGGGCAATCACGGTCACTCATGACCCGCTCGAAGCCCAGGTCAGCCGCCCTACGAGGTGTGATCCATGCGATTCCCAAGCTGACAGCGCGGGTTCGATTCCCGTCACCCGCTCCACGAGCGAAGGCCCAGGTAGGACGGAATCTCCGAACCCTGAGCCTTGATCGTTTTCAGCCTCTTTTCGATCTCCGGTGCAGAGCGAGCACGCCCGCCGAGCCGTCGCTCTGCTCGTCGGCCGCGCCGGTATGCCGGTCAATCACGTCGGTGATCGCCTTTTCAACACCACCTGCCGCATGCCGATGGATCGGTCAAGGCTTCCAGGAGCGAAGGTCAGCTCGCATTGGGAAGCGGCTGGAGTTGGACGCTGAGCCGGAGTTCCAGCGCTTCGGCGAGGCGTTCCAGCATGTCAACACCGCCTCAAAACTGGATCTGGCCCACATCTCGTGATCGTAACGACCCCTTTGTGCGGATCCGGTTTCTGTGATCATTACCCGGGTGTGATCAGCCTGGGCTTGGAGTCCTCCTTCCTCACCTGGCCGCCGTCGTCGTGGAGCGCGTGGACGTAGCCGCGGCGCACGTAGCGATCTGGGTTCGCCCCCGTGCCGAGCAGGCCTCGTGCCGCAGGTGCGGATCCGTGTCCGTTCATGTCCATAGTCAGTACGAACGAAGGCTCGCAGATGCAGCCCTCGGCGGTCGCCGGGTGCTGCTCCGCGTGAGGAGCCGCCGGTTCTTCTGCGACAACGACGACTGCCCCGCAAAGACGTTCACCGAGCAGATTCCCGGCCTGACCAGGCCGTACGCCCGACAAAGCTCCCTGCGGGCATCGATGCTGGATGCGATCGCGCTGGCCTTGGCGGGCCGCGCCGGAGCACGCCTGGCCGCCGTACTCGGCCTGTCGGTCGGCCGCAACACGCTACTGCGCCGGATCCGGGCGATGCCCGACCCCGAGATCGGCCAGATCACGGTGCTCGGCGTGGACGACTTCGCGCTGCGCCGCGGCCACGTCTACGGCACGATCTTGATCAACATGGACACCCATCGCCCGGTCGACCTGCTCCCCGACCGCGAAGCCGACACGTTGGCCGCCTGGCTACGCGACCATCCTGGAGTCGAGGTGATCTGCCGGGACCGGGCCGGGGCCTATGCCGAGGGCGCCCGCCAGGGGGCGCCCGAGGCCATTCAGGTCGCCGACCGGTGGCATCTGTGGGACAACCTGGGCCGTTACGTGGAAAAGACGATCGCCGCGCACCATCACTGCGTGCAACGCCCCGAACCTGTCTCCGCGCCGCCGGCACCCGACCAGTCGAGCCGCGACCTGCAACAACTGGCCGCCGAAGCGGCCGCAGCCCGCGCTGAGACCAGCACCATCGTGGTGCGCACCCGCAAACGCTATGAGCAGGTCCAGGCGCTGAAAGCCGCGGGCAAAGGCATCAAGCCGATCATGCGGGAGCTTGGCCTGGCCAAGGAGACCGTCCGCAAGTTCTATCGGGCCCACGCCATTGAGGAGGTCCTGGCCACCAGCCTGGCCGGGCGGCCGAGCAAGCTCGACCCCTACAAGCCCTACCTGCACCAACGCTGGAACGATGGCTGCACCAATGTCCTGGAACTGCACCGCGAGATCGCCTCGCAGGGCTATCGCGGCAGCTACGGCTTGGTCCGCGACTACCTGGCCCCCTTCCGCGAGACAGGTGCCGCACCGCCCGCGGCCGCCAAGCCGCCCAAGGTCCGCACCATCACCCGCTGGATCATGACCTGCCCCGATGACCTGGACAGCGACGAGGAGGCCGCACTCAACAATGTGCTGGCCGACTGTCCGCACCTCACCGCCCTCGCCGGCCACGTTCGGAGCTTCGCCGAGATGATGCTCCAACGCCAGGGTGACCGGCTTGAGGAATGGATGACCGAGGTCGACGCCGACGACCTGCCCCACCTGCGCTCTTTCACCCTCGGAATACGGCGCGATCACGCCGCTGTCCTCAACGCGCTGACCCTGCCGCACAGCTCCGGCGCCGTCGAAGGCAACGTCAACCGCCTCAAGATGCTCAAGCGGCAGACCTACGGCCGTGCCGCCTTCGACCTGCTCCGCAAGCGTGTGCTCCTCACCGCGTGAGGCTCACAGGGGGTCGTTACGATCACGAGATATGGGCCAGATCCAGTATTCAAGGCTCGTCGACACAGCATGGGGATCGTGGGCATGGTGCCACCCGCCTCGAAGCGGGCCACCGCCGGCTGCTTGAGCCCGGCCCGCTCGGCGAGCTCGGCCTGGGTGAGACCGAGCTCTTCACGACGACGCCGGACCACCTCGCCGAGCTCGAAACGGATTCGCGCGGCCTCGTAGGCGGCCCCGGCACCGGGCCGGCTCATGATCTCGGTACGCCTGTCAGACCACGTCCTGCGCTCGGCCATGGCACTCACTCCTCCTCCGCCGTGTGAGCCTTCGCGATACATCGCTTCATTGCTCGCACCGCACGTTCGATCTCGGCCGTCTCACGCATTCGCTGCTTACGGAAGACCGTGAGCAGGATGATGCGCCTGCCCGGTGCGATCCAGTAGCTGATGCGTACGGCCTCGCGGGCGAGATGGAATCGAAGCTCGCGGAGCTTGCCGTACAGCTGCCTGGTGTACGGCTCGTCGAGGAGCTGAGGTGCCCCGGGTTGGTTGGAGGCTCCTAACACTGGAAGGCTGGGAGCCATGCCCGCACAGCGGAAATACCCCCAAGACCTGCGTGATCGAGCCGTCAAGATGGTCTTCGATCTGCGCCAGGAAACCGGAGAGAAGACCGGGACGATCGCCCGGGTGGCCGACCGACTCGGCATTCACCGTGAGGCCCTTCGCACCTGGATACGGCAGGCAGTGCGACACGAAGTCGCATGGAATGAGTGGAATGCACGGAAGGAGGTTCGACTGATGTCGAGCGCGTTCATCATCTGCCACAATCCAGCCCAAGCCATAAGGGACAAGGCCGCCCGCGAGCAGGCGATCGAGCGGATCGAGGCCGAACTGGAGCGCATCGCGGCCCAGCGCGCCCGCGAGCGCCAGCGTGATCTGGGCGACAAGGCCCGCGCCAAGGCCGAAGCCGCGCACGTACGCGCCGAGTGCGCACTGCGCGATCACCCCACGCTCAAGCGATGGATCCGCCAGCAGAAGAACGGACGCCTAGTCATCGACCGGGCCAAGATCAAGGCCGAGGAACGCCGGGACGGCAAGTACCTGCTGGCCACCTCCGACCACGACATCTCCGCCGAAGACGCCGCACTCGGGTACAAAAATCTCCTCGAAGCCGAGCGCGGCTTCCGCGACATGAAAGCGACCTTGCAGCTGCGGCCGGTCTTCCACCGCGCTGGAGCGCCGCATCCGCGCCCACGTGCTGATCTGCTGGCTGGCCCTGTTGCTGACCCGCGTAGCCGAACGCGGCACCGGCCAGCGCTGGCCCCGCGTCAACCGCGAACTCCGCCTCACCCTCACCGGACCGGCCGGGACCGTCATTCAGACCACGCCGATCACATCCACCCAGACCACTATCTTCAAGGCGCTCGGGATCAACCCCCCAGATCGGGTATCAGCCTTCGAACCTGCCTTAACCCCAGCATCTGACGACTCATTCTGATATCAGGGTGTGGACACACGACCCTGATCGGCGTTCCACGCGTTCTCCCAGGTCATCACCCATATTCGTGATCCCGTGTGACCACCAACTGCGAAACCCGGGCAGACCTTCGAGACCGCCATGGGCAAGCCGACCTTCGGGGAGATCTTCGTCGGTGACGTCGACTACGTCTCCGATCACCAGCGCTACGAGTGGGGCGTCCTCGTCTTCCCCTACTTCTTCACCGTCCGGGACACCTTCGCCCGTGTCGCTCCGCTGCAGAAGAGCTGCACCCAACGCTCAATGCAACGGAGCCAGACCTCCTGCCTCGATGGCGCCGGCCGCACGGTGCAGGGTGGCGACCAGGTCGGGCAGCTCGTGCCGGTCGTAGCGCACCGACGGCATGGAGACGGAGAGCCCCGCAACCGCCCGCCCCTCCGCGTCGCGGACCGGGACACCGACCGCGACGACCCCGCGCTCCGAGAGCTGGTCGTTGAGCGCGAAACCGGACCGGCGGACCCGGGCCAGCTGCGCCCGGAGGCTCGCCAGGTCGGGCCGCTCCTCCGGGCGCTCCGCGTAGCGCTCCGGGGCGTAGAGGCCGTCGACCTCCGACGGCGAGAGCTCGGCGAGCAGCACGAGTCCGCCCGTGGTGCGGTACGCGGGGAACACCATCCCCTCGCGAGAGCCCACCCGCAGCGCGTGCTGGCACTCGACGCTGGCGATGAACCGGGTTCGGTCCCCCGTCCGGATCGTCAGGTTCGCCGACTCCCCCACGACGTCGACGAGACGTTGCAGGTGTCCCAGCGCCTGGCTGCGCAGGCGCGACACGCTCGACTGCGAGTACGTCGCCAGCTCCAGCACCGGGCCGGGGTGGTACGTGCGGCGGTCGTCCTGGACGGCGAAGTCGCGATAGACGAGCGTCTGCAGGAGCCGGTGGGCGGTCGAGCGGGCGACACCGAGCCGCTCGGCGACCTGGCTCACCGTGAGGCCGCCCTCCAGTTGCAGCATGACCGCGGCGCGCAGCGCGTGGTCGGCACTGGTCACCACGTAGGCCGGTGGGGTCTTCAGGTCCACGCTGTTTCTCCGATCGGTTCCGTAATGCAGAATCTCATGTTCTGTACCGGTGACGCCTGCAACTGTAGGCGACATGACGACGACAGACAGCCCGGTCCGTCTGCGGGCGGTCTCCGCGCCCGACCAGCCCGACGTGACACCTGCCCTTAGAGAGCTCTACCGGGGCTTCGAGCAGGAACTGTTGGTGCCCCTTTGGACCGAGATCGGCGACCTCATGCCCGCCCACCCGCAGTCGCGGGCCGTGCCGCACCTGTGGCGGTGGGAGAACCTGCTGCGGCTGGCCGCACAGGCCGGCGACATCGTGCCGGTCGGACGTGGCGGCGAGCGGCGCGCGATCGCCTTGGCGAACCCGACCCTCGGAGGACGGCCGTTCGCCACGCCCACCCTGTGGACAGCGATCCAGTACCTCATGCCCGGGGAGAACGCGCCGGAACACCGGCACACCCAGCACGCGTTCCGGTTCGTCGTCGAGGGCTCGGGCGTCTGGACCGTCGTCGGCGGTGACGCCGTCCCGATGAACCGCGGCGACTTCCTGCCCCAGGCCGGCTGGAACTGGCACGCCCACCACAACGCCACGTCGGAGCCGATGGCCTGGATCGACGGGCTCGACATCCCGTTCCAGTACGTCACCGAGGCCCAGTTCTTCGAGTTCGGCCGCGACGAGATCTCCGATGCCGAGCGGATCACCCCTGAGCGTTCCCGCTCCGAGCGGCTCTGGGCCCACCCCGGCCTGACGCCGATCGCCGTCACGCACACCACCCCCGGCTCGCCGCTGCTGTCCTACAAGTGGGAGTACACCGACCGTGCGCTGAGCGACCAGCTACTCCTCGAGAAGGAGGGCTACGCCGGCACCGTCGAACCCGGCCACGCCGCGGTCCGCTACTCAAACCCCACCGACGGCCGGGACGTGCTCCCGACCATCCGTGTGGAGGTCCACCGCGTCGCCCGCGGGATTGAGACCGCGACCGTGCGCGAGACCGGCTCCAGTGTCTACCAGGTCTTCGACGGCTCGGGCACCGTGACCGTCGGCGACCACACCTGGTCGGTGACCCGCGGCGACCTGTTCGTCGTCCCGTCCTGGGAGCCCTTCTCGGTCCGCTCCGAGGCCGGCATCACCGACTCCGACTCGCAGGCCCTCGACCTCTTCCGATTCACTGACGCGCCCGTCTTCGAAACGCTTCGACTCAACCGTCAGGAGACCACCCGATGAAGCTCGCAACCCTTCGTGTCGGCGGCGGCACCCGCGCCGTCCGTGTCGAGGACGATCGGCTGGTCGACCTCGGCCACGACGACCTCGGTGCGCTGTTCGCCCGCGAGAACTGGGAACAGGCCGCCGCGGCGGCCGACGGTGAGTCCTGGCCGTTGGAGGGCGCTGACCTCGCCCCTGTGGTGCCGAACCCGTCGAAGGTGATCTGCGTCGGGCACAACTACACCAACCACATCAAGGAGATGGGTCGCGAGCTTCCGTCGTACCCGACCCTGTTCCCCAAGTTCGCCGACACGCTGATCGGGCCGAACGACCCGATCGTCAAGCCGGCCGAGACCGAAGCCCTCGACTGGGAGGTCGAGCTGGTCGTGGTCATCGGCAAGCAGGTGCGACGTGCCACCGAGGACGAGGCTGCCGCCGCCATCGCGGGCTTCACCGTGATGAACGACGTCTCCATGCGGGACTGGCAGTTCCGCACCATAGAGTGGACCCAGGGCAAGATCTGGGATTCCTCCACCCCGGTCGGCCCCTACGTGGTCACCCCCGACGAGGTCGGCGGCGTCCGGCCGGCACTCGCCGTCAAGACGGTCGTCGATGGCCAGGTCATGCAGAGCGACGACACCGGCACCCTGCTCTTCGACCCGGTCCAGCTGGTGCAGTACATCTCCACCGTGGTCCGGCTCAACCCGGGCGACCTGATCGCGACCGGCACACCGGCCGGTGTCGGGCACGCCCGCGACCCGAAGGTCTACCTGGTCGGCGGCGAGACCGTCGTCACCGAGATCGCCGGGCTCGGGGCCTGCACCAACCTCGTCGTCAAGGAGTCCTGACGTGCGCACCCATGCCGACGCGCTGGGCTGGCTCGCCCGCGGCACCGAGCTGCTCGTCGCCCAGGTCACCGCGCTGGACGAGGCGGGGATGACCGAGCCGAGCCAGCTGCCCGGCTGGACGCGCAAGCACCTCCTCGCCCATGTCGCCGCCAACGCCGACGCCCTCGGCAACCTGGCGGCGTGGGCCCGGACCGGTGTGCCGACGCCCATGTACGCCTCGCTGGAGCAGCGCGACGCCGACATCCGCAACGGCTCCCAGCGCCCGGCCAACGAACTCGCGACCTGGGTCGACGGATCGGCCCGGTCCCTGGCGGCGGCGATGGAGGCCCTCACCGCGGACCAGTGGTCCGCGGAGGTCGTCACCGCCCAGGGCCGCACCGTTCCGGCCACCGAGATCCCGTGGCTGCGGGCACGCGAGGTGTGCGTGCACGTCGTCGACCTCGGGACCGGCCTGACCTTCGCCGATCTCCCCGAGGACTTCCTGACTGCGCTGGTCGTCGACATCAAGGCCAAGCGCGGCCTCGACGAACTGCCCACCGGTCCCCTTCCCGAAGTCGTGAGCTACCTCTCCGGGCGTCCCCACTTCCTCGCCGGGGTTCCCGAGCTCGGCCCCTGGCTGTGAGGAGGCCCGCACCATGAGCAACGTGGACGTGATCATCGTCGGTGGCGGCATCGGCGGGTTGAGTACAGCCTTTGCCCTCACCCGGCTCGGCCTGAAGGTTCAGGTCCTGGAGCAGGCACCCGAGTTTGGGGAGGTTGGAGCCGGCCTGCAGCTCGCACCGAACTGCACCCGGATCCTCGACGACTACGGACTGCTCGACAAGGCGAAGTCTCTCGGCGTCGTCCCCGACCGGATGGTGATGCGTGACGCGATCGACGGCAGCGAGCTGACCTCGCTCGACCTGCGCGACCTTGAGCGGACCTACGGCTATCCCTACATGGTCATCCACCGCAGCGACCTGCACGGCCTCTTCCTTGAGGCCTGCCGTACCGCCGGTGTCGAGCTGCTCACCGAGCAGCGGGTCACGGCGTACACCCAGGCCGAGGGCAGCGCCACCGTCGTCACCGAGCACGGCACCACCCGGGTCGCCCCGCTCGTGATCGCCGCCGACGGCCTGCACTCGGTTGCCCGCAAGCTGCTCGTCGACGACGAACCAGTCTCCTCCTCCTACGTCGCCTACCGCGGCACGGTCCCCGTCCCCGAGCTCACGCGTCCGGTGGACCTCTCCGAGGTCGTCGTGTACGTCGGCCCGCGCTGCCATTTCGTGCACTACGGGCTGCGCGGCGGAGACCTCCTCAACCAGGTCGCCGTGTTCGAGTCGCCGAAGGCACTGGCCGGGCTCGAGGACTGGGGCACGCCGGACGAGCTCGACACCGCGTTCGCGGCCACGTGCGACGACGTCCGCTCCGGAATGCAGCACATGTGGCGCGACAAGTGGTGGCGGATGTTCGACCGCGACCCGATCAGCACCTGGGTCCAGGGTCGGATCACGTTGCTCGGCGATGCCGCCCACCCGCCGCTGCAGTACATGGCGCAGGGTGCGATCATGGCGATCGAGGACGGCTGGGTGCTGGCCGAGCACCTCAAGCGGCTGCGTCCGGGTGACGGCACGCCGGACTGGGACGATGCCCTCGCGGCGTACGAGGCCGTGCGCCCCGAGCACTGCCGCCGGGTAGTGCTGACAGCCCGCGCCTGGGGCGAGCTGTGGCACCTCGACGGGCGTGCTCGCGAGCAGCGCAACCTTCTCCTCCGGCACCGGGCGATCGACGACTATTCGTTCACCGACTGGGTCTACGGGCCCACAGCCCTGTTCCCCGAGGACGAGCCGCCCATGTTCGAGCCGATCCCGCTGGCCGCGGCCGACCTGGTCGTCAGCGATTCCTAGCCGGGCTGCGTGACAACCGTGCATCACCGGGAGTCCTGCCCGGGTACCGGCCCGCTATGCCGTGCCCCTGACGGCCGCGGAGATCGTCGACTTCTTCGACGCCGAGGTGATCGCCGACACGTCGCCCGAGCGCCCGGTCGAGCGGGCGGCGCGCCTGGCCGGTGGCTGCGTCGGTCGCTCCCTGTCACCGCCGAGGTGAGTGCCGGGGGGACCGCCCGCACGCCGGTGCTGCCCCATCAGGCTGTCGATGATCCTGGCGAGGTAGCCGCCGTGCACCGCGTCGGGCGGACCCTCGACGAGCGGACTGAGCCTGGCGGATGCGGTCATCCGCCCCGCCCCCGACAACCGCACCAGGACCGGTGCGGTCAGGGGGTTGAGGGTGCCGGAGACCGCCTCGCGGGTGGAGTGGAGGGCAGGGGTCCCGTCCGGACTGTCCTCCCACAGGTGCAGCAGGCGCTCCCGGCTGCGGGCCCGCAGCTCGGTGGTCGTCTCCCGGATGGTCGCCGTGGCGCGGGCAGTGTCGATGTCGGTCGAACCGACGGCGACCATCAGCTTACGGGTCGCGGCGACCAGGTCCGGGAGGGCAGCCGAGTAGGCCGCGGAGTCGGTCACAATCGTTCGATGATCGTTCCGGCCGCCAGCGCACCACCGGCACACGTCGCGATCAGCGCACGTCGTCCGCCGGTGCGCTCGAGCTCGTCGAGCGCCGTCGCGAGAAGGCGTACGCCCGTCGCGCCGACGGGGTGGCCCAGCGCGATCGCACCGCCGTTGACGTTGACCTTCTCCTGGTCGACCTTGTGGGTCTGCTGCCACGACAGGACGACCGCGGCGAACGCCTCGTTGACCTCGAACAGGTCAATGTCACCGATCGTGAGGCTGGCCTGGTCGAGAACCTTGGTCGTGGCCTGGACCGGTCCGTCGAGCTGGTAGTAGGTCTCGCCACCGACCAGTGCCTGGCTGACGATCCGCGCGCGCGGCGTCAGCCCGAGGGAGACCGCGAGGTCCTCGGCCATGATCAGGGCGGCGCTCGCGCCGTCGGAGATCTGCGACGCGGTGCCCGCGGTGTGCAGACCGTCCTCCATTACCGGCCGCAGGCCGGCCAGTGCCTCCAGCGACGTGTCGCGAAGGCCCTCATCCACGGCCATCTCGCGGGTCCCGCCGGCCTCGTCGGGCACCGCGATCGGCAGGATCTGCCGGCGCAGGCGCCCCTCGTCGGTGGCATGGCGGGCGAGCTTCTGGGAGCGCACACCGAACGCGTCGATGTCCTCGCGGGTCAGGCCGCGCCGGGCCGCGATGCGGTCGGCACCGATGAACTGGTTAGGCAGGTCGATCGTCCAGGTGTCCGGACGGGGCTTGCCGGTCGGGCCAGGCACGTTGGCCAGGAGCGGGATCCGGCTCATCGACTCCACGCCGCAGGCGATGCCGGCGCGGATGGCGCCGGCGGTGACGAGTGCGGAGACCAGGTGGATCGCCTGCTGGGCCGACCCGCACTGGCAGTCGATCGTGGTGCAGCCCGTGCCCTCGGGCAGGCCGGCGTGCAGCCACGACGTCCGGGTCACGTTGCTGGCCTGCTCACCCGCCTGGGAGACACATCCTCCGATCGCCTGCTCGATCAGGGCGGGGTCGACGGCGTTGCGATCGAGGACGCCGCGCTGGGCATGACCGAGCAGTTCCGCAGGATGGTACCCGGTGAGGGTCCCGTTGCGGCGGCCAAAGGGCGTGCGGGCGGCGTCGACGATGACGGCGTTGCTCATCGGTCTGCTTCTTTCGTCGTGCTCAGGAGGGCTGGAGAGGGTAGCCGCCGGAGACCGGCAGGGTCTGTCCGGTGACCATGCCGGCAGCGTCGGTGCACAGGTAGTTCATGGCGTTGACGATGTCGGCCATCGTTGCCATGCGGTGGATCTGCTGCATCTCGTCGATCGTGTTGTCCGAGCCGATCGCGCCCGGCTCGGTGGCGTTGACCCGGATGCCGTCGGGCGCGAACTCCTCGGCGAGCGTGACGGTCAGGCCCCGGACGCCGAGCTAGGTGATTCCGTACACGGTGTTCGACAGGTAGCCGGCGATCGACGAGATGTTGCGGATCGCCGGGCCCTTCCCCTGGACGAGGTACGGCCGAGCAGACCTCGCTCAGTTGACGACGCCCACCCATTGACGCCGAGGATCTGGTGCCACTGCTTGGCCGTGACCGAGGTAACCGGGACGTTCCACTTCATCAGGTGCAGGCCGGCATTGTTGACCAGGACGTCGATGCCGCCGAGCCCCTCGGCCGCGGCCAGGTCGACGTCGGCGATGGCCACCTTGCCGCCCTGGCGTACAACGTCGCGCGCCATCTCCCGGCCGATGCCGTTGCCGGCGCCGGTCACGAACGCCACCCGGTTCTCGAATCCTCGTGCGTCAGTCATCTTCTCGGTCTCCTTCTCGGGTGGGTCGGTCGCCGGTCAGCGACTCGAACACGTGGGCTCGTCCGCGCCGGATCCACAAGGGGTCAGCGCACTGCACACCGTCGGCGCGCAGCGAAGTCTTGGTGATCTTGTTGGTCGCGGTCTTCGGGAGGACGTTGACCAGGCGGATGTAGCGCGGCGCCCACTTGGTGCCTAAGTCCGGCTGCTCGTCGAGGAACCGGCCGAAATCGTCCGGGTCGAAGGCACCGCCCGGCGCCAGTTCGAGAGCGGCTACGACCTGGTCCCCGCCGTCGGGGTCCGGCACCGCGTAGACAGCGGCATGGGCGATCGCGGGATGGCGCATGAGCAGCCGCTCGATGGGCGCAGCCGCGAGGTTCTCGCCGTCCACCCGCAGCCAGTCGTCGGTGCGGCCGGCGAAGTACCAGAAGCCCTGCTCGTCGCGGTAGGCCAGGTCGCCGGTCCACAGCATGCCGTGGCGCTTCCGCTGGGCGTCGGCCTCGGGGTTCTTGTAGTAGCCCTCGAACTGGTCGGCCGAGTGGAGTCCGACGATCTCGCCGATCGCCTCTCCCGCGTTGAGCAGCCGGCCCTCGGCGTCGAACCGCGCCGGCGGGCACTCCTCGAGGGTGACCGCGTTCATGACGACGGTGCCGTCGTCGGCCCGGCCCATCGAGCCCGGCGGCATATCGGGCACCGGGGCGATCCGGACGCCGCCCTCGCTCGACCCGTACTGCTCCTGCACCTGGCAGCCGAACCGCTCGGCGAAGCGGCGGACGTCGCGTTGGTCGGCCTCGTTGCCGAACGCCAGCCGCAGCGGGTTGTCTGCGTCATCCTCACCCTCGGGCGTGGCCAGGACGTAGCGCAGCGGCTTACCGACGTAGTTGAAGCACGTCGCCCGGAAGGCCCGCACGTCGGCGAGGAACCCGGAGGCCGAGAACTTCCGGCGCAGCACGACACACGAGCCGAGCATGACCGCCGGCGCGAGTGCGGCCATCAGAGAGTTCGAGTGGAACAGCGGCATCGCGATGTAGAAGACATCATCGGTGAACAGGGGCCGCCGGGCGATCTGCGCCTGCGCGAGCCCCAGCAGTCGCCGGTGGGAGCACACGACCGCCTTGGGTGCCGAGGTGGTGCCCGAGGTGAAGACGAGCGTGATCACCGCGTCGGGTGGTACGGCGGCCTCACATGCCTCGGCCTCCGCGGGATCCGGTGCGGGCGGCAGCGTTGCTGCGTACCCCACCGCGTCGACGTCGACCAGCCGACCGCCGGGCACGTCGACCCCGTCCAGCAGGAGCCGGTGCGCCTGCTCGGTGACGACCAGCGCGCAGTCGGTGAAGTGGATGTCGCGCTCGAGGTCGGCCCCACGCCGGGTCGAGTTGAGTCCGACCACGGTGCCGCCGACCGCGGCCAGCCCGAGCGTCCAGAACACGAACTCGGGGGTGTTGTCGAGCAGCAGCCCGACGTGCAACGGTCCGTTGGTGTGCAGCCTGCGCGCCAGCTCACCGCGGCGCCGGCTCTCCTCGACGACCTCGCGCCAGCTCCACTCGCGGTCCTCGAACCGGAGGCCGGTACGGTCGTCGTCGGCCAGCCCGGTGATCAGCTGCGCAATCGTGGTGGGCTCAGACACGATCCATGGCCGCCTTCGCCGAGAAGGTACGAGCCGGGTCCCGGTCGGTGAAGTGGGTGCCGAGCCGGTCGGCGACCTCCTCGAGGGTCCAGGTGGAGTCCGTGGTGAACGTGGCCTCGACGGTGGCCGGTGCGAGCAGTGCGATCTTCCCGCTGTGCACGACGAACACCTGGCCGTTGACGTTCGCGGCGCCGGGGCTCGCGAGGTAGGTCACCAGCGGCACCACCTGGTCGACCGAGAGCAGGTCGGCTCCGTCACCAGGCGCGTCGCCGAAGACGTCCTGGGTCATCGCGGTCCGGGCGCGCGGGCAGATCGCGTTGGCGGTCACGCCGTACCGTTCGCAACCGCGCGCCGCCGACACGGTGAGCGCGATGATGCCGGCCTTCGCCGAGACGTCGCCGAGGACGGCGTGCGCCCGTCCGTCGGCCCCGGTGATCTCCTCGACCACCTCGTGGGCCGCCGGTCCGACGTCGTTCACCACGATGGCGGCACCGGCTGCCGCCAGGCTCAGCGCCTTGGCCCGGCCGAGCCCAGCGCCGGCGCCGGTCACGGCGGCGACCTTGCCGGCGAGTGGCTGTGCCGTGTTCATGCTTGCTCCCTTCGAGGGCCTGCTGCCCAGGGGTCTGGTGGTGGGTGGCACGAGAGCGGGCTCAGGCACCGAGGATCAGGCCGCTGGTCGGGACCGCGGTCCCGGCGGTGACGAGCACACGCTCGACGGAGGCCGGCTGGTTCACCGACGTCCCGCGCACCAGCCGCACCGCCTCGGCGATCCCGTTCATCCCGTGCAGGTATGCCTCGCCGAGCTGGCCGCCGTGGGTGTTCATGGGCAGCCGGCCGTCGAGCTCGAGGTTGCCGTCGGCGATGAAGCCGGCCGCCTCACCGCGACCGCAGAAGCCGAGCTCCTCGAGCTGCGGCAGCACCAACGGAGTGAAGTGGTCGTAGATGATCGCCGCGTCGATGTCGTCGGGTCGCAGGCCGCTCTGGGCGTACAGCTGCCGGCCCACGAGCCCCATCTCCGGGATACCGGTGATCTCGGACCGGTAGTAGCTGGTCATCAGGTGCTGGTCGGCCCCGCTGCCCTGGGCCGCGCCGAGGATCCGCACCGGGATGTGCGGGAGGTCCGCGACGCGGTCCTCGGCGACGACCACGATGGCCTGGCCGCCGTCGGTCTCCTGACAGCAGTCGAGAAGGTGCAGCGGCTCAGCGATCCAGCGGGAGGCCTGGTGCTCCTCCAGAGTGATCGGCCGGCCGTAGAACCAGGCCTTCGGGTTGGTCGCCGCGTGTCGCCGGTCGACCACCGCGACCCGGCCGAAGTCCTCACTCGTGGCGCCGTACTCGTGCATGTAGCGCCGCGCGAAGAGCGCGACCTCCTGGGCCGGAGTGTTGAGCCCGTACGGCGTTAGCCAGGAGTACGCCGCACGCTCGGCGGTCGCCGACATCGGCTGGTCGGCGTGCCCGAGCCCGAAGCGCACACCCGAGCGCTCGTTGAAGGCGCGGTAGCACACCACGACGGCGGCGACGCCGTGCTCGACGGCCAGCATCGCCTGCTGGATGGTGCCGCAGCCCGCCCCGCCGCCGTAGCCGATCCGGGAGAAGAACGACAGCTCCCCCATCCCGGTCGACCGGGCGACCTCGATCTCGGGATTGCTGTCCTTGACGAAGGTCACCAGCCCGTCGACGTCGGCCGGCGTGAGGCCGGCGTCGGCGAGCGCGGCCACGACCGCCTCGCACGCCAACTGCAGCTCGCTGCGCCCAGAGCTCTTGGAGAACTCGGTGGCACCGATGCCCGCGATGACTGCTCGCCAGCTCATGGGGTCACTCCTCGGTCGGGCCAGGCGAGCGTCGCGCTTCCGGTGATGTGGGCGCCCAGCGAGTTCTCTCCGGTGACGTCGACGACGGCGTGGTCCTCGCCCACCTCACGGACGGTGCCGCGCAGCACCATCCGGTCGCCGGCGCTGTTCGGCACGCCGAGCCGGATCCGCAGTGCGCGCAGCTCGGCGGAGGGTCCCCCCCACGCGCGCACGAAGCGCTCGACCATCGCGTTGCTGGTCAGGATGTTCATGAACACGTCCGCCGCACCGCTGGCGCGGGCGACGTCCGGGTCGTGGTGCACGTCCTGGTAATCGCGGCTCGCGATCGCCGTGGCGACCACGAAGCCCCGGTCAAGGGGTACGACGAGGTCGGGCAGCCGCGCACCGACACGGACCTGCGGCGGGAGTGCCGTCATCCCGCCACGTCCTGGATCGCCACGGAGCTGGCGGCGATCAGGTCGCCGAGACGGCTCAGCATGACGTGCTCGCTGCCCAGGGTGCCGGCGAGCTGGCGGGCCCACAGGAAGAACCGGTGCGCGGGGTAGTCGCGGTCGACCCCGGTGCCGCCGTGCAGGTGCTGGGTGCGGTGCACGACGTCGAGCCCGGTCCGCGCCGCCCACCACTGGGCGACCGGCACGCTGGCCAGGGCCCGCTCGGAGCCCTCAGTGACGTCGGACAACGCCTGCCACAGGCTCACCCGGGTGGCCTCGACGTCGATGTAGCAGTCGGCGAGCTTGTGCTGCACCGCCTGGAAGGTGGCCAGCGGCCTGCCGAACTGGTGCCGCTCGGAGACATGGTCGGCGGCCAGGCGCAGCGCTCCCTGCATGACACCCAACTGGGTGGCGCACACGCCGAGCGCGGCGACGTCGAGCGTCTCGCGCAGGGCGTCGGCCGCACCGAGCCAAGTGCCCGGTGCACCGTCGAGGACCAGGTTCGCGGTCGGCGCCGTGTCGGTGCTCAGCGTCGGCTCCCAGGTCACGCCGGGATCGCCGGCGTCGACGAGGAACAGGGCCGGGCCCTCCGCACCGGACGCCGAGACGACCACGGCTCCGCGCTCGCCGAGGACCGGGACGGCGGCCTTGGCCCCGGTGAGGACCCAGCCTTCGGCCGCGGCCGTCGCCGTCGTCGCCGGAGCGGCCGGGTCACCCGGACCGAACTCCTCCAGCGCCACGGTGAGGGCGGGCGTCCCGGCCGCGACGCCGGGCAGCCAGGCCTGGCGGAGTTCGGCCGGACCGAACCGGGCCACGGCGTACGACGCGGCGTACACCGGCCACAGCGGGGCTGCAGCACTCGCTCGTCCCTGCTCCTCGAGCACGGCAGCCACGGCAGTCACGCCGAGGTCGCTGCCGCCGTACCCGACCGGCAGGTGCACGCCGAGCAGGCCTGCCTGACCGAGCGCTCCGTGCAGCCGGCCCTCGGCCTCCGCGCCACTGGTGCCGACCTGGTCGGCGATGATCTGTGCGGCGAGAATCCGGACGCTCCGGGTCTCCTCGTCGGGGGTGAAGTCCATCAGTGCTTCTCCTCGGTCACGACGCGGAACGCCGGCAGGGTGAGCTCGTCGTCCAGATCGAGCCACTCCAGCGCGACGGGTGCGTCGACGTGGACGTAATCACCGACGGCGTCCGGTTCGGCGCCGGCAGCATCGACTAGAATGTTGGCGATCAGGCGGGTCCCCTCCTCCAGCGCGATGACGCCGATCAGGAGCGGGTAATCGAAGGCGGGGTGCCGCGGGTGGTGGGCCACCGTGTAGCTGTAGACCGTGCCGCGACCGCTGGCCTCCACTGTGTCCCAGGTGAAGGACTGGCAGTGCGGGCAGCACGGCCCGGGCGGGTGCCGCAGGGTGCCGCAGTCGGCGCAACGCTGCACGAGCAGGCGGTGCTCTCGCGCGGCGTCGAACCACCACGCGTTGTCCTCGTTGAGGGCCGGGCGCGGGCGCGGTGCGAGCTCCGGCTCGCGGACTTTGGGCCGGAACCGGAGGGTGGTCCAGCGCTGGCGTGCCACAACCTCACCGTCCTGGTTGGTGTAGGTCCGCACGGTGCGCAGGAACCGGCCGGTGCCGAGCGCGGTGACCTTCTCCGCGGAGATCGACTCAATCACCTCCTCGACGCTCAGGTGGTCTCCGACGACGAGCTCGCGGACGAACTCGAACTCGGAGTCGGTCGCGACGATGGCCGTGTAGCCGACAGATGCCAGAAGTGTCGTCAGCCTCTGCTCCTCGCTGTCTGCGGGTAGGTCGCCCGCGATCCGGCGTCGGTGCGCCGCGTAGCCGCGCATCGTCCACGCCTGCGCCATCGTCGCCGGGGCGACGAGACCCGATCGACCGGTCGCCAGCGCGGCACCCTCGTCGGTGTGAATCGGGTTGGTGTCGCCCATTGCCTCGACCCAGTGCCGGATCATCGGGAGATTGACGGGATCCTGAGCGCGGGTCCGCGGCAGCAGGGTGCGTCCGACGAAGCCCACCAGGGCTGCGTCGAGTGCCGCGGAGGTCTCCGACGTCGCCGGCGTCATGTTGTTCATGCGCCACGACCCCTTCGCGGCAGACCGAGACCCTTGACGGCGATCATGTCGCGCAGGACATCGTTGACACCACCGCCGAAGGTGTAGACGAGGCCGGTCCGCGAGTGCTGCTCGATCTGCCCGCCCAGAACCGCGCCGTCACCGTGGGGCCGCAGCCGCGCGCCCGCGCCGACGATGGTGCTGAGGGTGCGCTGCACATCGATCTGCACCTCGGAGCCATAGGTCTTGACCACGCCCGCCTCGGGGCCGTTCAGCGAGCCGTCCGCGACGGCGCAGGTCATCCGCCAGTTCAGCAGTCGCATCGCCTCGAGCCGCGCGTACAGCCGGGCGAGCTCCTCGCGCACCCACGGCTGCTCGTCGGCTCCGGTCTCCCGGGCCCACGCGACGGTGTCCTCCCACAGCTGCTGCATCCGGCCGCCCTGGGCGGCCAGGCCGATCCGCTCATGGTTGAGCTGTGTGGTGATGAGTTGCCACCCTCTGTCGACCTGGCCGACGACGTTGGCCAGGGGCACCCGGATGTCGGAGTAGTAGGTTGCGGTGATGCTCATGCCGCCCACCGTGTGGATGGGAGTCCAGGAGAAGCCGGGATCGGAGGTCGGCACGATCACGATCGAGATGCCCTCATGCTTGGGGACATCGGGGTTCGTGCGGCAGGCGAGCCAAACGTAGTCGGCGGTGTTGCCGCCGGTGGTGAAGATCTTGTTACCGTTGATCACCAGGCTGTCACCGTCGGGGACGGCGCGGGTGGTGAGCGAGGCCAGGTCGGTCCCGGCGCCGGGCTCGGTGTAGCCGATCGCGAAGACGATGTCGCCACTGACGATACCGGGCAGGAAGTCCTTCTTCTGCTGCTCGGTCCCGTAGGCGAGCAGCGTCGGGCCGACGGTGTTGACCGTGACGAACGGGAAGGGCAGACCGGCCCGGTGCAGCTCGTCGAAGAAGACGTACTGGTCCTCGAACGAGCGGCCCTGGCCGCCGTACTCGATCGGGAAGCCGATGCCGAGCCAGCCGTCCCGGCCGAGTCGGCTGACCACCTCGCGGAACCGGTCGCCGCCGGCGCCCTCCTCACCGAGTCGGCGGCGCTCGTCCGGCGGCGCGAACGAGGAGAAGTACGCCCGAAGCTCACTCCGGAGCTCGAGCTGGGCAGGGGTCTCGTGCAGGTCCACGACAGCTTGCTCCTTAGGGGTTGACAGGGAAGGAAGCGGAGTCGGCCGTGGGCGCGGAACTCCTCGCGGATGCGTTCGCGGTCACTCAGGCTCATCTGCGTGTACGTGGGACCGGTCCAGCCGACCCACCAGAAGACGGAGTCGTCGGTGCGCCATCCCTGCACCTTCACGTCCTTCTTCGCGACCTTGCCCGAGCCGGTGGTGGGCAGGCCGTGGGACACCCGCACGTAGTGCGGGGCATCCTTGGTGCCCAGGTCCTGCTGGGCGGCGAGGAACTCCTCCAGGCGCAGGTCGGCGAACACCGTCCCCGGCGCGACCTCGAGTGCGGCCATCACCTGATCGCCTGAACGTGGGTCCGGTACGGCGAAGACGCTCGCGGCGACCACGCCCGGGTGGCGCTGGAGGACTCGCTCGACGTGGAGGGCCGAGATGTTCTTGCTGTCTGCCCGGATCCAGTCGCCCTCGCATTCGGCGAAGAAGAGGTACCTGTCCGCGTCGACGTAGCTGATGTCGCCGGTCCAGTAGGCGCCGCGCCGGATGTTCTCGGCGTCGGCCTCGGGGTTGTTGCAATAGCCCTCGAACTTCGCGGCACCCTCGACGTCGATGATCGCACCGACCGCCTGCTCGGCGTTGAGGACGCGACCGTGGTCGTCGAGCACCGCGGCCGGGCACTGCTCCATGGTGCCGACTGGGGTCGAGGACCCGCACGTTCGCTCCCGCGGGACGGCCCACTGCGGTCGGCGGTCCGTCGGGGCTCGGCACGATCAGTCCGCCGGCCTCGCTGCACCCGAACCCCTCGATCAGGCGGCAGGCGAACCGGCGCCCGAGCTCCGCCCGGTCCGCCGGGGCAGCCTCGGTGTCGAAGCCGCGGACCAGCGGGTTGCCGGCATCATCGTCGGCAGCCGGGGTCGCCAACAGGTAGCCGACCGCCTTGCCGACGTAGGTAAAGAAGGTCGCGCCATAGGCACGGACATCCGACAGGAAGCGCGACACGGTGAAGTTCAGGGCAGGAACCGACCGCGGCCGTGAGCCAGGAAGTCGGCACGCAACGCGGACTTGTCGTCACCCATCATCACCTTGTAGACCGGCCGCCCCCGGCCCACCCAGTGGTACACGGGATCGGAAGTCTGCCAGCCTTCGAGCTGCATCTCCTTTTTGCGCAATTTGTTTGATCCCGTTGTCGGCAGCCGATGGGAGAAGCGCACGTATCGAGGCGCGCCCTTGGTGCCGAGATCCGTCTGCCGGGTCAGAAACGTCGACAGGTCGAGGTCGTCGAAGGAGTTTCCGTCCGGTACCTCCACCGCGGCCATAACCTGGTCTCCGGACCGCGGATCAGGGACTGCGAACACACCTGCCGCGACAATCTTCGGGTGCCGCCGGAGGATGCGTTCGGTCAGCAGAGCCGAGATGTTCTCGCCGTCCACCCTGATCCAGTCACCGGAACGACCCGCGAAGTACAGGTATCCCGCTGCGTCGAGGTAGCCGAGGTCCCCGGTCCAGTACCAGCCGTGCCGTACCCGCTCGGCATTGGCCTCGGGATTGTTGTAGTAGCCCTCGAACTTCGCCGCGCCCAGGATGTCGACGATTTCGCCGACAGCTTCTTCCGCGTTGGTCACGCGGCCATACTCATCCAGTTGGGCAGGAGGGCAGACCTGGCGGGTCTCCGAGTTCACCACGATCACGCTGTCCGAGGCCGGCCTCCCGAGCGCCCCCGCAGGTCCGTCCTGGTCGAGCCGGATCAGTCCACCAGCCTCGCTCGATCCGTACCCTTCGATGAGCCGGCAGCCGAAACGGCGGTCGAACTCGGCCTTGTCCTCAGGGGAGGCCTCCGTCCCAAACCCCCGCGTCAGGGTGGTGCATGCGTCACCCGGCCGCTCTGGGGTCGCCAGCACGTACCCGATCGCCTTGCCCACATAGGTGAAGAAGGTGGCGCGGTGCAGACGTACGTCGTCGAGGAACCGTGATGCGCTGAACTTCTCCGCCAGCGCCACGCACGCTCCTGCGACAAGGGCAGGCGCCCACAGCGCCATCAGCGCGTTCCCGTGAAACAGCGGCATACAGCAGTAACAGGTGTCGTCGGGGGTGATGCCGAACCGATCCCTGTTGAGGTATCCGAGACTGGTGAGCCTTCCCTGGGAGCAGATCGCCGCCTTCGACGTCCCTGTGGTGCCGGATGTGAGCAGCAGCAGCATCCGGGTTTGCGCGATGATCGCAGGGTCGCGCCAGGGCCGCGTCGCGTGCGCGTGCACCTGCTCGGCGTAGGCGTCCGTGTCCACGAGCAGGAAACGCTCGGCTGGCACGCCGATGTCCAGTCCGTCGATCAGCATGCGGCTGGCGGTGTCGGTAACCACCATCTGGCAATCGGTGTTCCGCACCTCTTGCTCCAGGTAAGCACCTGACCGGGTGGGATTGATCCCCACGATGACGGCACCGCTCAGCGCCGATGCGCCCAACCAGAACACGTACTCGGGCACGTTGTTCAGGAGCACGCCCACGTGGAACGGCCCTTCGCCGTGCCCTTCGCTGTGCATTGACCTTGCCAGATGAGCGCGGGCGGCGCTCTCGGCGACCACCTCGTTCCAGGTCCACGTCCGCTCACGCGTGCGAAGACCGGGACGATGGTCACCCACGCGATCCAGCAGCAGGTCGGCAATCGTCTCGCGGTTCAACCGTGTCCCCGTCCCTCCTCAGCCGATGGCCACCCGAGATGGCATCTCGGCGCGGGGTTTGCTTAGGCACAGACCGTAGGCGCCGATCGATCGTCCGACCGTGGAGCGTGTCGGCTTTTCTGGCTTATGGAACACGGCCACCCATCCTTCCCGGTTCGCCATGGCTTCCTGCCTGTCGAGCCAGTCCCTCTACCAGGGGGTGGATGACGCGTGGCGCGCAGCGGGCCGACAAGTATCGCCCGGAAGGACGGGGTCGAGCAGCCGTAGGAAGGAGAAGAACCGCCACCAGGCGATTGCGCAGTACCCGGTCACCGACCGGCACCGAGTCCGCCAGCACGCTCATTGGAGGGAGCCTTGTCCGACGTTCGGCGTGGGCACCTCAGAGACGTTGAAAAGGACGTTCTTGACGCGCAGGTACTCCATCAGTCCGGCCAGCCCGCCGGCCTTGCCGTATCCGCTCTGCTTCACCCCGCCGAACGGGGCGAACGGCCCGGCCGGTGCCCCGCCGCCGTTGATCCCGACGCTGCCGACCTCCAAGGCGCCGGCGACCCGCATCGCCCGGTCGACGTTGGCGGTGTGCACGTACCCGGCGAGGCCGTACATGCTGGCATTCGCCAGTTCGATCGCCTCAGCCTCGGTATCGAAGCGCTGCACGACGAGCACCGGGCCGAAGATCTCCTCCGTGTCGAGCTCGCTCCCCGCGGGAACGTCCGCGAACACGGTCGGGGCGAGGAAGTAGCCGGTCCGATCGAGGCGGTGACCTCCAGTGACCAGACGCCCGCTACGCTGCGTCACTGCTCGGTCGATGACGGCGAGGATCCGGTCACAGGCCCCGTGGTCGATGACCGGACCCATCTGCACACCCGGCGTGAACGGGTCGCCGATCGGCACCTGCTCGACAAGGGCTGCGACCCGTGCCGCCACCTCATCGAAAACCGCGCCCTCGACCAGTAGCCGGCTCGGCAGCGAGCAGCCCTGCCCCGAGTTCGAGGTGAAACGCAGGGCGAAGGTGACAGCTGCGTCAAGGTCCGCGTCGGCGAAGACGACGTTTGCGCTCTTGCCGCCCAACTCCAGCACCAGCGGCTTGAGGGTCTCTGCGGCTGCACGCTGGATGTGCCGCGCGGTCTTCAGACCGCCGACGAACGCCACCTTGTCCACGCCCGGATGGCCAACGATCTCGGCACCTACCGTCCCGTCGCCGGGCAAGACGTTGACCAAGCCGTCGGGTAGCCCGGCCTCGGCGCACAAGCGGCCGAACCGAAGCGCGGCGAAGGGTGCCTGTTCCGGCGGCTTGATCACGACCGCGCATCCGGCGGCCAGCGCCGGCGCCACGGTGGTCTGGATGTTCGCCAGTGGATGGTTCCAGGTGAGGATTGCGCCGATGACGCCGAGCGGTTCCAAGAGCGTGAAGTCGAGCGCGCCGGGCAGCCGCAAGGTATCGCCCATTGCCTTGTCCAGCCAGCCCGCATAGTAGTCGAAGAACGTGTGGCCGTTGACGTAGCGGGAGTGCGACAGCGCAGCCGGAGTGCCAACCTCCAAAGCGTTGATGACCGCGAGTTCTTCCGCGTGGGCGCGGATCAACTCGCCGAGCCGGCACAAGATCGCCTGACGGTGATCGAGCGCCATCGCACGCCAGGCGGGCATGGCTGCCCGCGCGGCACGCACGGCAGCGTCGACCTCCTTCCGGCCGGCCAATGGGAACGCTTGTTGCACGGACTCAGTCGTGGGATCGGTGTGCTCGCGCGTCCCCGCGCTGCCCCGGTCGAACCATTCACCGCCGACGAGGATCCCCGGTTCGAGCACTGTGGTCGGATTGGTGGGGCGTTGCAGGTTCATGCTGCGCAGTCCTTCCTCTCCCACGACGCATCACACGTCCTGGTCGTCGAGAGCGAGACGTTATCCGCGCCGGCACCTGGTACCTGGAAGTTCGCCGGTTCGTTCTCGATAGAAGAAAAGACCGCCGCGCTGCGCGTGGTCGGGCGCTCGGTGCAGTTACGTCTCGCTCATGGACAGACTCTTGAGGGAACGCACCGTGCTGGTGACCGGCGCCGGTTCCGGAATCGGCGCAGCCACCGCATCGGCGATCGCAGCTTCCGGCGGTGTGGTGGCGGTCAATGATCTCGACGAGGCCGCCGCTGCGCAGACCTGTCAGCGCATCAATGACGCGGGCGGCCATGCCTGGTGCGTGCCGGGCGATGTGGCCACTCCAGACGGCGCGGAGCATGTGATCGACGAGGCGGTCCGGTCAGTCGGCACACTGACGGGGCTGGTCAACAACGTTGGTGTCGCCCGTGGTGGAGCGCTCGCCACGCTCGCTCCCGCGGAGTGGGACCACATCATGCGCATCGATTGCTCCAGCGCGCTGTACATGAGCCAGCGGGCCTATCCGCATCTGCTCGAATCCGGCGGCGCGATCGTCAACATCTCATCACTGTGCGCGGCGTTCCCCGCGCCGGGCGCCGGTGCATACAACGCCGCGAAGGCAGCCCTGATCACCTTGACCCAACAGTCGGCGCTGGAGTGGGGTCCACAGGGCGTCCGCGTCAACGCGATCGCGCCCGGAATCGTCAGCGGTACCAACTTCTCCGCCACCAGCAACAATGCCGAGCTGGCCGAACGCCGCAGCGCGGTCATCCCGTTACGACGGACCGGCAGCGCTGAGGACATCGCGCCGGTGTGTCTGTTCCTGCTCAGCGAGATGTCTCGATACCTGACGGGCCAGGTGCTGACGGTCGACGGCGGGATGGGTCTCGCCCTACAGACCCTCATTCCCTCCTGAAACACCACGAACCATCGCTGCGCCGCGCCAGCGCGTCAACTGGCGGCCAATGCCTGCCCGGCAAGATAGCCGAAGGTCATCCCGGCAGCCAGGGTGGCACCGGCGCCGGGGTAGCCGGTCCCGAATGCGCTCGCGGCGACGTTGCCGCACGCGAACAGACCGGGGATCGGCGTACCCCAGATGTCGATCACCTGACCCGACGCGTCGGTCAGCGGACCGCCCTTGGTGCCCAGGCAGCCCAGCAGCAGCGGGACCGCGTAGTAGGGTCCCTCCTCCAGCGGGCGCAGCGTGCGGTTCGGGATCACCCGAGCATCGCCGCGGTACGTGTCGTACACCGACTCCCCGCGATGGAACTCCGGATCCTCGCCGCGCACCGCATGGCTGTTGAACTCGCGAACCTGATGCTCGAGCCCGTCGGGATCGATGCCGACTGTGCGGGCCAATTCCGCGAGCGTTGAGGCCGTTGCCATCCAGTTCGGAGTCGGCGAGTCGGGTGTGCAGGTGGCCACCGAGTAGGACTTGCGGAAGCGCTCGTCGAAGACGAGCCAACACGGCTGGTTGGGGTAGCTGTAGGCAACCGGGTCGAAGTTCGCCAACGCTTTCGCCATGTCGTTGTAGTTCATGGCTTCGTTCACGAAGCGTCGCCCCCGCGCATTGACGATCAGGCCGCCGGGAAGCGTGCGCAGGCTGCTGGTGGGCCGGAACAGCGGTGCGTTGTCGTAGCTGTCTCCGGTGGGCTGGATCATCGGGCCCCACCAGGCCTCGCTCATGTTGCCCAGTCCGGCACCGATCGCGATGCTCATCGCCAGGCCGTCACCAGTATTGGCGGGCGGGCTGGCCGGCGCGACCATCGGCCGCCCGAGGAAGCGCTGCACGAAGTCAGGGTTCCACTCGAAGCCGCCGCTGGCGAGCACCACCCCGCGTCGCGCGTGCAGGATGTCCCGCGTCCCACTCTCGCCGTCGACGGCGACCCCGCAGACCCGCCCGGCCGTGTCGCGGACCAGCTCGCGCGCCGGCGCAGCGGTCCGTACCACAGCGCCACGCTGCACCGCGCCGTGGAGCAGCTCACCAATCAAGGCCGAACCCATGCCGACGATGCCCTTGCTCATCCGGTCGGCGAGCAGCGTCCAGTCCCAGTTCTCGAGGGTGTCCATTCCCCACGTGTCCACCTCAAGGCGGGTGATCGGCACGCCGGAGGAGGACTTGCGCAGCCGGTCGCGCAGCGGTTCCGGCAGCTGGGAGGAGTCGAAGAGCCCGCCTTGGATGGTGCGTCCGCCGGTGTGAGCGCCCGGCAGGTGAGGTTGGTAGTCCGGGTGATCCGGATTGACCTCGAACTCGATACCCGTGTGCTTCACGACGAACTCGAGCATGGGATTGACATTGTCGGTGAAGGCGACCAGCAGGTCCGGGTCTCCGTTGCCGAGCGTGATCGCCTCGAGGTAGGCGAGGGCGTCCTCGCGGCTGTCGTGCCCGCCCTGCTTGAGAAGCCAGCGGTTGACGGGGGCCCAGATCGAGCCGCCCGAGACGGCGCTGGTGCCACCGATCAGGCCGGACTTCTCGAGCACCGTGACCTCTAGGTCGGCACCGGCCGCGGTGAGCGCGGCGGTGAGTCCCGCAGCTCCGGAGCCGATGATAATGACGTCAGTCTCGGGCATGTGACGTTCCTTCCAATTGCTCTCGGATCCGGGTGCTGAAGTCCTCCGCAGACGGCGCCAGCAGCGGGCGCATCAGCATCTCCACCATGGGTGCCATGGGGCCCCCGGGCGTGACCTCAAGGGCGAAGGTGAACACCGCGCCCAAGCCCACTGCCGCCCCGGTCTGCGCGCTGGCGCTACCGGCCGGCCCACTCGACCGGGAGGCCGATGATTCCGCCCGCTGTGCCCGCGCATACTCCCCGTGCTGCCGCCGCAACGTGGCCAGTGCCCACCGGCGCACCAGGCGCCGCCACCAGCTCTGCCGCTTCCGGCGCTCCATCGTCGACGGCTCGGCATCGGCAGCCTGCCTCGCCGCGCTGGCGGCCTGCGCGCCGCTGGCACCGCGCGGCGAGATCTCGAACGTGCCGGTGCCCTCCAGTCGCTCGGTGATCCCGGTGATCGA
The DNA here is from genome assembly GCF_016863115.1 of Sphaerimonospora thailandensis. Lineage (GTDB taxonomy): Bacteria > Actinomycetota > Actinomycetes > Streptosporangiales > Streptosporangiaceae > Sphaerimonospora > Sphaerimonospora cavernae. The sequence goes on along the minus strand of NZ_BOOG01000051.1, from coordinate 26,151 downwards.
GTATGTCGCGCGGCGCCCCGGCTCCTGCTCGAGCATGACGACCTCCAGGTCGACCTCGCGCGCGAGGACACCGACGTCACCACGCAACGTCCACACCGAGGTGCGCTCGTCCACGATGCGGAACTTCTGGAAGCCGACGACGAACTGCGCCCAGTTGTCGAACTCCATCAGGTAGTCCCACAGAGCCTCCGGCGAGGTGTCGATCTCGACCGTGTGCGTGCCTGAGATCATCCGCGTTCTCCCTCAACGGTTCACACAGCGCCGGCACATCGGCGACGCTCCGGCCAATCTAGTCAGCCCGTGTTCGCACCAGTCGGCGACCAATGCGTTTTCCCCTCTGCAGAAGGGCACCGCACCCTGAAGACCCGGAGGAGTTCCTCAGGCCAGAAAGCGGTCCGGCGCGCCGCCCTGCGTCCCCGCTACCGGCATATGTCTGGTTCAGGGAACGTAGAAAGGTCTGATGGTGGCCCGAACCGAGGCAGCAGAGAACCCCGCGCTGGAGGAGCTGTACGCGGGTTTTCGACGCGAGGGTCTCGTCCCGCTGTGGACCGAGATCGGCAATCTCATGCCCACCAAACCGCATCCGACGGCCCGCCCGCACCGGTGGAGCTGGGGATCCCTGCTGCCGCTGGCCGAGAGCGCCGGCGAACTGGCGGCGGTGGGCCGGGGCGGTGAACGCCGTGCGATCGCGCTCGCCAACCCGGGCCTGGGTGGCCGCCCGTTCGCGACGCCGATGCTGTGGGCGGCCATCCAGTATCTCGGCCGAGGCGAGGTGGCTTCCCCACACCGTTACACTGCGGGCCCGCGCGATCGACGACTACACCCACATCGACTGGCTGCATGGGTGAGTGAGCGAGTGCGATCACGGGGCGTTGCACATCGCTGGTATAACCTTGACCCTACCCGGCACTACTTGCCTAATGTTCGCAGCGGCAGCTATGCCCGGGGTCGTTGCGTCACGAGGAGGTGACCGTGTCGCACAGTATTGGCACGGCGTCAGTTCCCTACCCCATCGAGTCGGTCGACAATGCCCTGCGGCTCTTGCAGTTGCTGCACGAGCATGACGAACTCGGCGTCACTGCGGCGGCGCGGCTGCTCGGCGTCGCACCGTCCACCGCGCACCGGCTGTTCGCGATGTTGGTCTTTCGCGGCTTCGCGGTGCAGAACGCCCGCCGCACGTATGAGCCGGTGCCGGATCACCTGCGGCGAACTCGCACCGAACCTGCTCTCAGCGACCAGGCCGCAGTGCTGCGACCACTGCTTACCAATGTGATGCGTGCGCTCGACGAGACCGTCCACTTCGTCGTCCTCCGCGGGACGGCCGCATTCTTCGTCGAGGGTGTCGAGGCCGAGCACCCGTTGCGCGTCATCTCCCGCGCCGGGCTCACCATGCCGGCCCACTGCACCGCAGCCGGTAAGGCGATGCTTGGGCACCTCTCCCCGGCCGAGATCGACGCGCTCTACCCGCGCGGCCTGCCCGACGTCTACGGGCCTGCCCCGGCGGATTTGCCGACTCTGAAGCGGCAGTTGGCGTCGGTGCGTCGCGCCGGGTTTGCAGTCAGCCGGGAGGAGCACGAACGCAGCGTCGTGGGAACGGCCGTGTCCCTGCGCGACCAGGAAGGCCGGCTACGCGGTGCGCTGGCGGTCGGCGTCGCGAGCGCGCGGTGTCCCAACAGCCGCCTGCCCGAGCTAGCCCAACATCTCCTGGATGCTGCAGCAGCCGCCCGCCCCCTATTGAGCCAGTTGGGGGCACTGCGTGGCGGTGACACCACCCGGCGCTAGGTCGCCGTCGGCTGACCGGCACCGCCGCCGTCGGAAGCGACCCGCGCCGCCTGATCGGTCCGGGCTTTCAGCCCTGACCGATCAGTTGCCGTGACTGCTGGTGGGCGCTGGCGATGATCTCGGCTCGATTTAGCCCGTTGCGCCGTGCCGCGAGTTCCTCGTTGCCACCCGCGATGTGCAGCGGCCCGTGCTCGATATGCTCCAGACCTTCGCGGGCCACGTCCTCGGGCTCAGCCACGATCAGTCCGGGTAGGTCGAAGCGCAGCCCGAGCCGTTCCATTGCCGGGGTCCGGGTCACGCCCAGCACGAGCTCGAGCACGGCGACACCGTGCTCGCGTAGCTCCAGCCAGAGCCCCTCGGCGAACACCCGGCTGAACGCCTTGGCACCGGAGTAGATACTGATCTCCGGTTGCCCCATATAGCCGGCGAGCGAGCCGACAAGGATGATGCCGCCCCGCTTGCGCTCCCGCATGGGCGGGCCGAAGTGCCGGCACAGCGCCAGCGGCGAGGTGATGCTGAGGTCGATCACGCGTTGCACGTTCCCCGGCGCACTTTCCAGGAAGGGCACGTGATTGGTGTTCGCGCCGGCGTTGCAGATCAGCAGCCCCACCTCAAGATCGGCGGTGGCCGCGGCGATCTGCTCCATCGCGCCCGCGTCGGTCAGGTCCACCGAGACCGTACGGACCTCGACCCCCCGACCCGCCAGTTCGGCCGCGGTGCGCTCGAGCGGCCCAGGCTTGCGTGCGAGCAGCACCAGGTTGATCCCGGCGTCGGCGAGCAGTCGGCCGAACGCTGCGCCGACGCCTTCAGAACCGCCGGCTATGACCGCCCACGGCCCGTACTTGCCTGGGTCCACCATTATCAGCTCTCCTTCGCTGTGCGGCGGACCGGCAGTCGGCCCGCGACGGGATATCAGGCGACCAGCAGCCGATCCGCGACCAGGGCATGCAGGGCCTCGACCTGTTCGCAGTAATGACCAGCCGATCGAGACCGGATGGTGACGTTCACGACGGTCGCCCCGGCTGCGGATGCGGCCTCGATGGCTGCCACGGTGCGCGCGGCCTGCCCAATCGGGTCGCACAGTCCGGTGCCGAGCACGACGTCGAAGCCGTCCGGCACCTCACGCTCGGCGAGCATGCCGGCGACCACCTCGTGACCAAGATCGGTGGGCACCCAACCGTCCCCCAGGCCCAGTGCCCGATCGAGCGAGGCGCCACTGCGCCCGCCCACCCACATCGGTACATGTTCCTGCACTGCGTGCGGCTCGACGATCACGTCTGAATAGCTGAAGAACTCCCCCGTGAACTGCGGCTCACGGCGCCCCAAAGAGCAACGCAGCGCGCGCATCGCTTCGTTGGTGCGTTTGGCCCTGCTGCGGAACGGCACCTCGAGGAGTTCGAACTCCTCTTCGATACTGCCGATGCCGACCCCGAGGATGAGCCGGCCGTCTGAGACCCGGTCTAACGTGCCGTAGCGCTTGGCGACGGCCAGCGGGTGGTGCAACCCGAGCGCGACGACCTGAGTAGCCAAGCGCAGCCGCCGAGTACGAGCAGCAAGGAATCCCAGGGTGGGTAGCGGGTCCCAGAAGACGGCACCGCGCGTCGTCGTGCCTCCAGTCGGCACGGCGATGTGCTCGCTGCAGGTGAGGTGGTGGAAGCCAAGCCGGTCCGCGGTCTCCGCGATGCGTGCGAGCTCCTCGATCCCCGCCTCGTCCTCCCACTCGCAGCTGACTGCGGGCACACGTGAGACGATCGGGCTGATGAGTCCGATGTGCAGTGGCCGCACGGTCAGCCTCCGTAGGTGATGATCGGCAGCAGGCGGTCACGGTCGAGAGCGTGGCGCAGCGCCACGTCACCCTCCTCGAATGGCAGCACCGGATCGACTAGTGCCTTCGCATCGAGGTAGCCCATTTCGATGAGCTTCGCGAGGCGCGGAATGTCGCGTAGCACGTTGCCCCCGCCATAGGCGGCGGACAGGTACCGCTTGGCGTGGTAGTCGAACGGCCCAGGTGCCGACTCCCACACCGCGGGATCGGAGGTGGGTGCCGTCCAGCCGGTGTGCACGAAAGTGCCCCCGCGGCGCGTCGCCCGGAATCCCCAGCTCACCGCTTGCGCGCCAGTCCGGTCCTGCGGCTGCCCAGTGCTCGGCTCGCCGAGCGTGCGGCCGGTTGCCTCGAAGACATGGTCGGCGCCGCGCCCGTTGTAGAAGCCAGTGTGCGGCTTGCCACCGGCAGCCATGTTCTCGGTGTCCGGAGCGCACAGCTCGCGGATGCGGTCGATGACGCCGTCCCCGAGTTCGTCGGGATCGAGCACCACGGTGGCGCCGGCCGCCTTGGCGGCTTCCACGCGGTGCAGGATGCGCTCCACCGAGATGATCGGCCGCGCGCCCATCATCTTGGCGGCCTGGATGATCGACAGCCCGAGCGGGCCGGCGCCGATCACCGCGACGCTGGAGGCGATGCTGATCGGCATGCCGACCAGGCCGAACGTCCAGCCCGGTCCCGGCACGCAAGCCAGCGTGGCCAGTTCCACGTCCGACAGCGGCGAGTCGTTGACCGGAATGACCCAAGGCTCCGGGCAGATGGAGTACTCGGCGAAACCACCGGTGTGGTCCTGCCAGACGGGCGTGCCGTCTTCCAGGGTGGCGAACGGCGGATTGGCCGGATAGGTCGGGTCGGTCCAGTCGATGTCGCTCTTGTGCCCGCACGCCGCCCACTCACCGCGCACGCAGCTGTAGCAGGTGCCACAGCTAGGGGTGACCGGGGTGACAACGCGGTCGCCGACCTTCACCCGGCGCACCTGCTCTCCGACCTCTACCACGACTCCCATCGCGCCGTGGCCTGGGCTGACCGCCTTCTCGCGTCGCTCGTTCGGGACGGCGACGTTGGGTACCAGCGTGTAGCACGCTTGAGCGGCGAGGTTCTTGATCACGACATCGGTCGGGCGCCGGTCCCGCAGCCGCAGCTGCCGGATCTCGAACCAGTTCTGGTAGCGGACCCAGCCGCGCATCGTCTCCGGCGTTCCCGCCGCCTCGGTCTGCACTCTCGCCGTCCTTCCGTCCGGGTTTCAGCTGTCTGCAATCTAGAAGCGATTCCGGGCGGTCATGGACGTGGACGCGGCCGTTCTTGTGTCCAGAAGGTGCTAGCGCGGTCGCGGGCCCGCCTCACAAGCTGACCTAGGCTTACGCTCAGTGACCAGGTCCAGCCGGTCAGACCCGCGAGAAGGAGAAGCAATGGTCGCCAAGACCTCGCCCGACCTGACATCCCCGTTCCGGGGCTGGGTGCGATACCGGGACCGGTTCGCGATCGAACAGTTGCAGCTCGAACCGATCGGGCCGACGGACGTCGTCGTGCATAACCGCGCTGCACAGGCCTGCTACACGCTGGCGGAGTTCTTGCCGGACGGCCTGCACACCGACGCAGCCAGCGACGCCACCCTCACCCCCCGCGGCGGGCACGACTTCACTGACGGGCGGGCCAAGGCTCCTGGGCACGGCGCTGCGGGCGTGGTGGTGGCGGTCGGATCGCAGGTGCGGCGGGTGGCCGTGGGCGATCGCGTGGTAACGACGGTGCTGCCGAGTTGCGGGACTTGCTACAGCTGCGTGCGCGGTGAGTGGTACGCGTGTGGGCACAAGAACGACATCCAGTGGGCAGATCGCGATAACCCCGCTTTCGCGACCCTGCTCGACGGCACGCCGGTCTGGCAGGATCACACGGGTGGATTCGCCGAGCTCTCGGTGTGCCAGGAGGCGTGGGTCGTGCCCGTCAACGACTCGCCGCTGTCGGACGTCGAACTCTCGGCGCTGTCCTGCGCTCCGGGCTCTGGCTGGAGCTTCGGCCTGATCGGCATGCCGATCACGATCGCGTCGAGCGTAGCCGTCATCGGCACCGGCCCGCTCGGCCTGGCGATCATCCAGGCGGCGCGGATGATGGGTGCCCGGCTGATCATCGCCGTCGAGCGCATTCCGCACCGGATGACCGCCGCCAAGGAGGCGGGGGCGCACGTCGTCCTCGATGCGGATGAACTCGACGCCGACGTGGTCGAGCGGATCCGTGAACTGTGCGGGCCAACCAGCGAGAACATGGCAGCCGGCGGCAAGCCGTACACCGGCTTCTACCACGGTCGCGGCGCCGACCACGTTTTCGAGGCGACCGGCCGCACCTTCGGTGCCCCGTCCACCGGGCAACCTCGCGACCCCACTGGCTCGGCCCCGGTGTCGTGGGGCGTCGCCGCGACGCGTCGCGGGGGGACCTTCGTGCACACGGGATGGACGGCGCCCACGAGCGACCCGGCAGTATGGGACCCCGCCCCAGGGCCATTCGACTACCACGCCAAGCAATACCTGTCCGCGTCCTACGGCGGCGGCAACGTGCTGCGTGACATCCCGCGTCTGGCGAAGCTGATCGAGTCCGGTCACCTGGACGCGCGGGCACTGTGCGATCCTGTGCTGCCGTTCGAGCAAGGTGACATCGCCCTCCGGCACGCGCTCGACCGAGACCGCATCCTGCCGATCATCAGCTACGCCGCGCCCGCCGGGCAGGTCTGAGGTGGCTACTTCGACCGATTCGTTCGGCGGCGAGGTGCTGCGCGAGCTCGCGGTACTGCGCGACGAGCTGGCTCGCCTGCGCTGCGTCGCAGACGCGCACGAGATCACGCGGCTGGTGATGAGCTACGGTCCGCTCGTCGATGCGGGCGACGCCGAGGGCACGGCACAGCTGTGGACCGAGTCCGGCCGGTACGAGGTCGACGGCGTCCTCGGCATGCAGGGCCGCGAGCAGATCGCGCAGATGGTGCATTCGCCCATGCATCAGGCGCTCATCCGTGAGGGTGCCGGGCACGTTCTGACGACGCCGCGGATCTCGGTGCAGGGCGATGAGGCAGAGGCGTTCAACCACGCTCTCCTGATCGCTCACGAAGCGGGCATTTACCGGATCGCGCGCATCTCCGCGAACCATTGGCGCTTCGTTCGTAACGGCGAGGGCTGGCGCGTCGTCTCCCGGGTGAACCGGCCGCTTGACGGCCGCGAGGCATCACGGCGGCTCTTTGCCCAGATCGGAGACCAGTCCTGAGCACCAACGAAACGGGGTCCCGCTCCGCCGGGGCGCTCTCGGGCCGCGTCGGCGTGATCACCGGTTCAGGGAAGGGAATCGGACGCGCCCTGGCCGTGGCCTTCGCATGCGAAGGGGCGACCGTCGTCCTGTCCTCGCGCACCCGCTCGGATCTGGAGGAGACGCTCGCCCTGGTGCAGCGGGCTGGGTCGACGGGTTCGATCGTGGTCGCCGATGCCACCACCGCCGATGGTGCTGCAGCGCCCGTCCAGGCGGCGATTGATAAATACGGCAGGCTGGATGTGCTCGTGAACAACGTGGGTGGACGGATCGCCGGCGACCACGACCCGTTCTCCGGCGACGTCGAGGTGTTTCATGCCGAGTTAGTGCTGAACCTGATGTCGGCATGGTGGGCGACCCGGGCTGCGCTGCCACACATGAAGGAAAACCGTTACGGACGCATTATCAACATCGGCTCGGGGGCGTCTCGACGCAGCGGATCGCGTGCAGGATACACCGCGGCAAAGCACGGTCTGGTGGGACTCACGCGCTCGCTGGCAGCGAGTTGCGCCCGGTGGGGCATCAACGTGAACTGCCTCTGCCCGGGATGGACCGAGACGCACGACTGGGCGGAGCTCGCCTCGCGCGAGGGAACGACGATCGCCGAATATCTACACAGCGCGACCTCCCAGAACCTGCAGCAACGAATCGTGCAACCGGACGAGATGGGGGCGATGGCGGTGCTTCTCGCTTCGGACGTCGGAGCCTCGGCCATCACCGGGCAGGTAATCGCAGTGGACGCGGGGCACAAAGTCTAGGCAACGCGCCTCCGTCAGGTGTTTCGACTGAGTTCCGCCTGCGGACCAGCCGAGGCTCTTCGCCTGCTGGAATGGACGCCATGTTTCTGGCGATCAGGATGACAGGAGCGGGACCAGGTGCAGGCGTGCGCCTTCCTCGGCGAGGATCTCGATGGGGGCGCGGTGCCGACGGGTGTTGACCGGCTCTCACCAGGCCGGCCGCGCAGGCCTCCTCCAGCTCGGCAAAGCTTCCACAGACCGCGCGCAGGTTGGTGGCCGTGGGTATCAGGTCCTCTTTGGCGATCTTCACGGTGTTCTCCACCCCGCCCTTGGATTCGGGGTCGGACGCTCGTAGGTATGCACCTGTCGCCACGCACCCGTAATGCTGGCCCAGTTCGACCATCAGCAGGTAACGGACCGCCATCTTGGCGATGTGCTCAACGTCACCGTCTTGGGCGTCACGCTCTTTGTGCCAGAGCCAGTTTCTCGTGACCGTTTACACAGGACCCACGCCGACCGACCTGCCCGTTCTCCACTGCAGAAAGCACTCTGTCACGGCGCTGGACAACAGCCCCGCTCGTACACCATCTCGGGTAGCGGGACCGCATCCCGATCGTGGCGCACCGACAGTACCCTCGGCGGTACGCGTGCAGGAGCCCGGAGGAGTTCACTTGTGACTGCATTGGTCACCCGGCGGTTGCTGACGTCACTGCCGATGCTGTTTCTGGTCACGCTGATGGCCTTCTCTCTCAGCTATCTACTGCCTGGTGATACGGCGACAGCGATCGCAGGCGAAGGTGCCAATGCCGAGCGCGTCGAGGCGATCCGCCAGCAGATCGGCCTCGACCAGGGCTTCGTGAGCCGCTACGTGAGCTGGCTTGGGGGACTGCTCACCGGAGACCTGGGAACCTCTTGGGTAACCGGCCAGTCGGTCAGCTCAGAACTGCTGCGGCGCCTCCCGGTGACGGCGAGCATCGCCGCAGGCACCCTACTGATCGCGGTGCTTCTCGGCGTGCCGATCGGTTTGCTGCAGGGAATGCGCGCTAGGCGTTCTTTCGACCGCGCGGCGCTGCTGGCTACCGCGGTCGGGTTGGCGATTCCCAACTTCTGGCTGGCCACCATCCTGACAGGCACCTTCTCCGTCCAGCTAGGCTGGCTCCCCGCCTTGGGATATACACCGATCAGCAGCGGCGTCGTGCCCTGGATGAAGCATCTGGTGCTTCCGTGCCTCACCCTCGGGGTGTTCGCCGCCGCAGAGATGGCACGCCAGGTACGCACCAGCTATCTACACGTCCAAGAGCAGCCCTACATCCAGACCGCCATCGCCAAGGGAATCCCGGCGAGGTCCCTCGTCGGGAAGCACATTATGAAGAACGCCGCCGCGCCGGCCATCACAGTCCTCGGCATTCGCTTGAGTCACCTGATTTCCGGAACGGTGATCGTCGAGGAGATCTTTGGTGCACCGGGCATCGGCAAATTCGCGATCGAATCCATCCGGTCGCACGACTTTCCGTCGATCCAGGTGCTGATCCTGTTCTCCGCGATGTTCGTCGTAATCATCAACATGGCCATCGACGTGGTCTATTGCTTCCTCAACCCGAAGGTGCGGCTGTCATGACTGCTGCCACGATCTCCCCGCCGCGCAGTCCGCAGGTGCCCCGCGGGCAGACCGTCCTCGGTAAGCTGCGGCGTCAACCAATGACGATGGCTGCTGTGCTGTTCATCGCCATGCTCGGCCTGGCAGCGCTACTCGCCCCGGTGCTGAGCCCCTACAGACCGCACGACACCGACTACTTCGCCATCCTGCAGACGCCGTCCCCGGCGCACCTGCTGGGTACCGATGACCTCGGCCGGGACATCCTCAGCAGAATGCTGTACGCGACCCGCGCTTCGCTGCTCGCCTGCCTGCAAGCGGTGGGGCTCGCGGTTTTCGTCGGTGTGATCATCGGTCTGCTTGCCGGATACTTCGGGGGCTGGATCGACCGCCTGCTCATGATCGTAATCGACAGCCTGCTCGCGATTCCCGGCCTGCTGCTTGCGCTGGCCCTTGTCGGCGCGCTAGGCCCGGGGCTGGTAAACGCCTCCTTCGCGCTCAGCATCATCTTCGTCCCGGTCTTCGCGCGGATCACCCGGATCCAGGCTGCGGCCGTGAACCAGGAGCCGTACATGGAGGCCTCCCGCTCTATCGGTTTGACACACCGTCGATCCGTGCTGCGCCACCTGTTGCCCAACACCGCGGCACCGCTCATCGTGCAAATCTTCATCACCCTGGGCGTCGCGATCGTCGCCGAGGGTGCCATGAGCTACCTGGGAATGAGCATCCAGCCCCCGGAGGCGAGCTGGGGAAACATGCTGCAACGATCCTTCTCAACGATCAACGAGGCGCCGTGGCTGATCTTCATCCCCGGGGCGCTAATGACCTTGACGGTGCTGGCGTTCCAGGTGATCGGTGATGGCCTGAACCGTTCCTTCGCCCTCGACACCCGTAGTGAGACGTGACATGAACACCTCACCCATGCCGCTGCTCGAAATTTCCGGGCTGCGGATCAGCACGCGCGGCGCCTCCGCGCTGCACCTCGTGGAAGACATCAACCTCTCGGTCGGCCGAGGCGAGACGTTGGGCATCGTCGGTGAGAGCGGCTCCGGCAAGAGCATCAGCTGCCAGGCCGCGCTGGGTATCCTGCCCTCTGCACTGGAGGTCACGGCCGGACGAGTCGTCTTCGACGACACCGAACTCACACACCTCGACAACCGCCGACTCAACCATATCCGTGGGCGGCGCATCGGAGTGGTGTTCCAGAACCCGCTGAGCAGCCTGAACCCGGCGTTGACAGTGGGACACCAGATCGCCGAGGGCCTGCGGGTACACAAGGGACTGTCTCGCAAGCGTGCCTGGCAGCGCGCTGTCGAGCTGCTCGACGTCGTGCGGATCCCGGCGCCACACTTGCGGGTCAAGAACTACCCACATGAGATGTCCGGTGGCATGGCTCAGCGGGCGTTGATCGCGATGGCGATCGCGTGCGAGCCAGACCTGCTGGTGGCCGACGAGCCGACCACCGCTCTCGACGTAACCATCCAGTTGCAGATCCTGGATCTGCTGGCCTCTCTCCGGGACGAGCTCGGTATGGCGCTGATCCTGGTCTCCCACGACCTCGGGGTCATCACCCGCATGTGTGACCGGGTCGCGGTCATGTACGCCGGACAAATCGTCGAATCCGGGGCCACGAACGAGTTGTTCGCACAGCCGGCTCACCCGTACACCTCCGCTCTGATTTCCTCGAGCGCGGTGAACGTGGCCAAGGGCACCTCGCTGACGGCGATCCCGGGGCAGGTGCCGCGACCGCGGGACTTCCCGACCTCGGCCTGCCGCTTCGCCAACCGCTGTGCACATGCCGAGCCCGCCTGTGTGGCGGAGGCGCCGGCGTGGACTCCCATCCGCGAAGACCGGGGCACCCGTTGCCGACGCGTCGCGGAACTGGAGCTGCCCGGGCTGCGCGAGCCGGACGCCGCCTCAACGGCGGAGCCAGACCTGGCAGCGGCGAGCAGCGAGTCGGTCGGCGATGCCGCGCTGGACGTCCACCAGCTCGTCAAGCACTTCGCCGTCCGCTCGTCTCGCGGGCGCCGCCAGGTCGTGCACGCTGTCGACGACGTGAATCTCAGCCTCAGGCCGGGTCGAATCCTAGGCTTGGTCGGCGAGAGCGGATCGGGCAAGTCGACGGTGGCGCGGCTGTTGCTGCGGCTGATCGATCCCTCCGGCGGCCGAGTGGTCGTCATGGGTGAGGATCTGGCTCGGTTGAAGCGCAACCTCCTGCGCAAACAACGCAAGCACATGCAGATGGTCTTCCAGGACCCGTACGGCACGCTCGATCCGCTCATGAACGTGGGTCAGAGCATCGCCGAGCCGATGCTCGTCCACTTCTCAATGTCCGCGGCCAAGCGCCGTGATCGGGTGTTCGAGCTGCTCGACAGGGTAGGGCTCGACCCGTCCGTGGCAGACCGGCGCCCTGCGGCGCTCTCCGGTGGACAGCGGCAACGCGTGGCGATTGCGCGGGCGCTGGCGCTGAACCCGACCCTGATCGTCTGTGACGAGGCGGTCAGCGCACTCGACGTCTCCACGCGCGCGCAGATCATCAATCTGATCCAGGGACTCAAGGAGCGCGAAGGTATCGCTTTCGTCTTCATCGCCCACGACCTCGCGACCGTGCACCACGTCAGCGACGACATCGCGGTGATGTACCTGGGCAGAGTGGTCGAGTACGGCCCGGCAGACCGTGTATATCTGGCGCCCGCGCACCCCTACACCCGGGCCCTGCTCGCCTCCGTCCTGCGGCCAGGCGAACACAACGAGGACTCCGGCCACAGAGCGATCGGCGAGATTCCCAGCCCGATCGATCCGCCGTCGGGGTGCCGGTTCCGGACCCGGTGCCAGTTCGCGGTGGACATCTGCGCGGCCGAGACACCGCAACCCATGCCGATGCCGGGCGGCGGATGGTCGGCATGCCATCTCAACACGCCCTCCCCCGAGGCAGCCGTGATTCTCACTGCCGAAGGGTTCAGCTGATTGAACCGGGTAAGCCACGCGTCGAGGTGCCTGTTGGACAGATCCTGTTGCGCGTGGCTCCCCTCCGAACCCCGCGGGCCAGTTTCCGGCACGAGGCTCTCCAGTGATCTACGCCGCGTTCGCCCGGGTTGGCGAAAGGCTGGGGGAATGCGATCGATCCGCCTCATCAAGGTAAAGCTGCGTACCTCCGGCGACTGCGATCGTCCAGTCCTGCCTGTCCACCGCCGCCAAATAGGGCATCAGCGCGCCCCACTCGCTCCGCCGGCTGTTCACCACCAGGCCGTGACTGCCACTGGATCTGGCCCCATCCGAATCCCAACTTCCGACTTGCAGAATCTGCCGCTGTTGTATCGGTTCGCCGCTTGCCACTCTCTTAGGCTTCGGGCGAACCCAACCTGACGGCAGTGGAAGAGGAACTGTGGCTGGCGTGAACCTTGGCAGGGACTGGCGGATGCTGCTCGGTGGGCAGCTCACCGGAGCTGTCGGCGGAAATACCTATCTCACGACTTCACCGTCCACAGGTAAACCACTGGCGAAGGTACCCGCAGCGGACGGACGAGACGTCCAGATCGCCGTGCAAGCTGCCCAGAAGGCGCAGCGTCAATGGCGCCGGGTCGCCCCGCGAGAGCGCGCTGACGTACTCCGCCAGGTAGCCACGATTGTCATCGACAACGCACACGAGCTGAGCAGGCTGGATGCACTGGATTGCGGTAATCCGATCACGGCCATGTATCGCGATGTGATGGAGGCCGCGTCCACTCTCCAGCATTTCGCCAACTGGGCAGATCACCTTTCCGGTATCAGCCCGGTCTCCGATTCTCAACATCTGCACTACACGGTGCGTGAGCCGTTCGGCGTAGTAGCCCGCATCGTGCCGTACAACCACCCGATCATGTTCGCTGCAACGAAGATCGCAGCGCCGCTGATGGCGGGCAACGCAGTGATTCTCAAGGCGTCCGACCAGGCGCCCCTGTCGGCCTTGCGACTCGGTGAACTGGTGGCAGGTGTTATACCTACGGGACTGCTGAGCATCCTGACCGGGCACGGGCGCGAGGTCGGTGCCGACCTGGTCGCGCACCCGGGCGTCCGTCGCATCGCCTTCACCGGTAGCGTGGCCACCGGCCAGGCTGTCCTGCGATCGGCTGCGGCAACGGGAATCAAATCGGTCTCGCTCGAACTCGGCGGAAAAAACCCCATGATCATTCTGTCGGACGCGGACGTGAACGCGGCTGGCGCGGGTGCCGTGGCCGGAATGAACTTCGCCTGGACCGCAGGCCAGTCCTGCGGTTCGACCTCACGGCTGCTAGTCCACGACTCGGTCGCCGACGAGATCATCGAGCGAGTGGCCGAAGGCATACGCGCGTTGCGCATGGGAGATCCGCTGGACGAGAGCACCGAGATGGGCTGCCTTGTCAGCCAGCAGCATCGCGCGCATGTGCTCTCCTACATCGAGCGGGGTGACGCTGCTGGGCTGGTGCGCATCGACGGCGGGCAGGAGGTGGACGGTAGAGGTGCCTTCGTTGCACCCACCGCATTCCTCGACGTCCCCGCCGATTCGGTGCTCGCCTCGGAGGAGATCTTCGGCCCGGTGCTCGCCATCTCCCGCTTCTCCGACGAGGAGAAAGCGCTTCATGCCGCCAACGGCACCGAATTCGGACTCACCGCGAGCATCTGGACGCAGGATCTGGGCCGCGCACACCACATGGCACGACAGGTGGAGGCCGGCTACGTCTGGGTCAACACCGCGTCTCAGCATTTTGCGGGCCTGCCATTCGGCGGAGTGAAGAACTCCGGTCTGGGGCGAGAAGAGAGCGTCGACGAGCTGCACTCGTTCACCGAAACCAAGTCGGTGACTGTCCGGGTTGGCAGCTGAAACGAAAGGGTCGATAGGGAAGTGAGCAAGCAGGTATACGACGGTGTCGTGATCGGCGCGGGACAGCATGGTCTGGTCCTGAGCAGCTATCTGGCCCGTCAGGGATTGAAGATCCTCCTCGTTGAGAGGCGGCTGAATTACGGCGGTGGCCTCTCCACGGAAGAGGTCACAGCACCTGGTTTTTACCACAATCTACACTCCATCAACCATTTCAGCATCAGCTCCACGCCGTGGTTCCGTGACCTGAACCTGCAGGCGAAGACGCGTTACATTACGCCGCGCTACGAGTTCGCGCAGCCGCACACTGACGGCACCGCACTGGTCTTCTCGCGTGATCTAGACGAGACGGTGCACAACATCGCCCGCTTCTCCCAGAAGGACGCCGCCACGTTCAAGGAATGGAACGTCAAGGCGGAGGAGATGACGCGTCGAATCTTCTTGAAGGAACGCTTCAGTGAGCCGTTGAGCGAGGCCGCACGGGCTGAGCTGCTCAGCAAGACGACGCTGGGTTCGGAGTTCCTCGCCCTCACCGGGCGTCAGCCTGGTGACGTGGTTGAGGAACTGTTCGAGGATGAGCGCGTCAAGGTGCTGTTCCTGTTCAAGCTGTCACTGTTCGGCACCGTGCTGCACGAGGCCCTCGGCGCACCGAGCCCCCTCGGGTCACTCATTCGCGCTTTTGATCTGGCCACGGGCTACGAGCTGTGCGAGGGAGGCAGCTTCAACCTAGCCCGCGGGCTCATGGAGACCTTCCTCGAGCACGGCGGGCACTACGTGAACCAGACCGAGGTCGACCACATTGTGGTCGAGAACGGGCGCGCCACCACCGTGGAGTTCCGCAACCGCCCCGCCGTCGCGGTGCGCGGTTTCGTGGCGAGCGCCCTGGACGTGCATCAGACCTTCCAGAATCTGCTCGGCAGCCAACATCAGCCCGCACCGTTCGTCCAGAAGGTCAACGACTTCAAGGACACGGCTTGGACGCTGGTGGGGGTGCATCTCGCACTGAAGGAGGCGCCGCAGTACCGGTCCGCGGAGTTCGATCCGAACGTCAATCAGGCCCTGAAGTACAACATCGGGTCCGAGACGCTGGCCAGCCTGAACGCCGCCCACCAGGACGTCATCGATGGTCGTATTCCACGAGAGGTGCAGTTCGGTGCCGGCGCGCTGTCCGTGCTGGACCCGAAACAGGCGCCGGACGGACGGCACACCGCCTATGCCTGGCACATCGCACCCTTCGCGCCGGACGGTGACCCCGCCAACCTCAAGGCCGCGGAGACGGAGATGACCGATGCGATCATGGCGAAGTGGCGTGAGTACGCGCCGAATATGACGCCCGACAATGTGATCGCCTCGTACACCTACACCGCTGCCGATTACAGCGTGCACCTGCCCAACATGCGCAACGGCGACATCTTCATGGGCGCCTTGACCAGCGACCAGGTACTGCACAACCACTTCGGCTACCGGACGCCGGTTCCCAACGTCTACTACGCCGGTTCGGGCGCGCACCCGAACGGCGCGATCACCGGCGGCGCCGGCTACATCACCGCCGGCATCATCGCCAACGATCTGGGGCTGCAGCCGTGGTGGACCCCCCTCAATGCCGAGACCGAGTTGGCAGGCTTGACCGATGGCTGAGGCACAACGCGCTGTCGCGGTCGTGACCGGCAGCGGGCAGGGCCTGGGTCGCGCCTTCGCGCAGCGACTGGCAGCCGATGGCTTCCGCATCGTGGTCGCCGACGTGCAAGCCGATGCCGCGGCAGCAGTCGCCGATGAGCTGTGTCGGTTGCACGGCACCGGTGCCGCCGTGGCGGCACCGGTGGACGTCTCCGACGAGGACAGCGTCGGTGCGCTGGCCGAGCAGGTCCAGCGCGACGCCGGACGATGGGATGTGCTGGTCAACAACGCCGCGGTGTTCTCCTCGCTGTCGATGAAGCCGTTCGGGGAGATCCCGGTCGCGGAGTGGGACATGGTGATGGCGGTCAACGTGCGCGGTGCCTTCCTCTGCTGCCGGGCCGCGGTCCCCGCAATGCGGAAGCTGGGCCGCGGCAAGATCGTAAACGTCGCGTCCGCGGCGGTCTTCCAGGGGCGGCCCAACTACCTACACTACGTCTCCTCGAAGGCAGCGCTCATCGGGTTGACCGGGGCACTGGCGTCCGAAGTGGGCAATGACGGCATCACTGTCAACGCAGTGGCACCCGGGTCGACCGAGACGGAGGTGCCACGCTCGACCGTCACGCCCGACCAGGTGCAGCAGATCATCGCCCGGCAGGCCATCCATCGGCGCCAGGTGAGCGATGACGTTGTCGGTGCGGTGTCCTTCCTGGTTTCCGCCGACAGCGACTTCATCACGGGGCAGACGCTCACGGTAGACGGCGGGAGCGTGTTCAGATGACGGCCACGCCGCTGGTGCTGAGCCTGGCCTGCTGGGACTACGACCGCACCCGCCGTTTGCTCGACGGCCAGGTCAGCGTCCCGGGAGTCACACTACAGGCGCTGATCCACCCAGTGGAGGAGACGTTCTTCCGGATGCTGCGATGGCGCGAGTTCGACATTTCGGAGATGTCACTCTCCTCCTACGTGATGTCCGTCTTCAGCGACCCGAAGCCCTTCGTGGCGATCCCGGTGTTTCCCTCTCGTGCGTTCCGGCACGGGGCGATCTACGTTCGCGGCGATTCGCCGCTGACCCAACCCAATGAACTCGTCGGCGCGACTGTCGGCATCCCCGAGTACCAGATGACGGCATCCGTCTGGATCCGCGGCATCCTCGCCGAGCACTACGGTGTGCCCGTCGAGTCCATCTCCTACCGCACTGGCGGACTGCACGACGCGGGGCGAACGGAGAAGGTTCGACTGCAGTTGCCTGATCACCTCGACGTCCGCCCCGCACCAGAAGACCGGACATTGGAGCAGATGCTGCTCGCCGGCGAGTTGGATGCGCTCTACAGCGCACGCGCCCCGCGCGCCTTCCGTCCCTACGACGCGACCGGTGCGGACTCGATCCGGCGGTTGATCAAGGATCCGATGCGCGAGGAACAGAAGTTCTTCGAGAAGACCCGGATCTTCCCGATCATGCACACGGTAGTGATCAAGCGAGAGGTGTACGAAGCGCATCCGTGGGTCGCACGGGAACTGTTCAACGCGTTCTGCCAGGCACGCGATCTCGCATACGCCGAACTGAATGAGGTCACTGCACTGAAGCACATGCTGCCGTGGGGGGTGCAGCAGGCCGAGGAGGTGCGCCAACTCATGGGACCGGACTTCTGGGCGTACGGCCTGGAACCCAACCGGCATGTACTGGAGACGTTCTTGCGCTACTCCTACGAGCAGGGTCTCTCACCGCACGTGTTGCAGCCGGAGGACCTGTTCGCCCCGGAGACCCACGCGAACATCCTTATCTGAACCCATCCCACTGCCACCAGGAGGACATGTGCGCGAGCAGGTACCACCCGCAACGCGCAGCATCGACGATGCTATCCGGGAGAACGCCGTAGCTGCGCCCCTGTCACCGGCCTACATCGAACCAGGCGGCAGCCTGACCTGGCGCGCGTACGACGGGTTCATCAGCCTGCTCGGCAAGGAACTGCTGGAGCGGGGGCTCGGGCCCGGCGATCGCGTCGGTGTCTGGATGCACGACGGCGCGGCCGTGCACGTCGCGCTGGCCGCCTGCAACCGCGCCAGGCTGGTCGCCGTCGGCCTAGGGGCCCGCTCGGGCGAGCGAGAGCTTGAGCACGTGTTGAGGCGAAGCCGGGCGCGGGCGCTGATCACGCCGCGTGAACTGCGCGGAGTGGATGCACACGACGTCTTCGCACGGTTACGCAACACTCTGCCGGACCTGGCCGAGCACGTGCTGATCGACGACGCGCTGTCGCCGCTGAACGGCACGCTCACCGATGCAGGACCAGAGGATCTGGTGCGCAGCACCAACGAACTCTTCCCACCTCGGCCGTGCCGTCCGGGCGAGTTGGTCCTCGTCAACTCGACCTCCGGCACGACCGGCCTGCCCAAGTGCGTGGCACACGACGAACTGCGTTGGCACAAGTTCCACGAGTATTCCGTCGACTCCGCGCGGTTGACGCCGGACGACGTCTGCATGAGCGTCGTGCCAGCGCCCTACGGCTTCGGGCTGTGGAGCGCACACTACACACCGTCGTTCCTCGGGACACCCTGCCTGGTGCTGCCGCGCTTCGACGTCGAGCAGACGCTGACCATGCTGGAACAGCACCGGGTCACCGTTCTGATGGCGGTCTCCACGCAGTTCATCATGCTGCTCGGGCACCCGCGCTTCGCCTCGACCGATCTCAGCCGGCTCCGCGCCATGTTCACCGGCGGTGAGGCCATTCCACCCTACAAGGCCAAACTCTTCGAGGAACAGACCGGCTGCACGGTCGTCCAGTTCTACGGCTCCAACGAATCTGGCGCGCTCAGCTACACCACGATTGACGACCCGCAAGAGAAGCGGCTGACTACAGCCGGAAAGGTGATCCTGGAGGTCCGAGTGCGCATGTTCGACGCACACCGGAACGAGGTCCCCCTCACCGGAACGACCGCTCAGCCGGCGAACAATGGCGACATCCGATCCCTAGGGTACCTGGACGATCCCGAGGCCAACTCCGAGCTGTACACGCCGGACGGCTGGATGCTCATGGGAGATCTGGTCACCGTCGATAACGAGGGCTACCTGACCGTCGTGGGGCGCACCTCGGACGTCATCATCCGCGGCGGCAAGAACATCTCCGCACCAGCCGTCGAGGCAGAGGTCGCCACCCACCCAGCGGTAGCTCGCTGTGCGGCGGTCGCCGTACCGGACGAGACCTTCGGCGAGCGCGTATGTATCTGCGTGGTGCTCCACGACGGCGCGCAGTTGTCCTTCGACGAGCTGCTCACGCACCTACGTGAGCGCGAAGTCAGCGTGGAGTGGCTTCCCGAGCGGATGCTGGTGATGGATGACCTGCCGATGTCGAGCGGAGGTAAGGTCGCCAAGCAGGTCCTACGCGATCAGGTCGCCCGATTGCCCAACGATCGCCTGCTGCCTAACACCGTTAGCCGCTGACCTTCTGCAGCCGAGAATGTCGAGCGTGGCCTCGTGGCGCCGCTCACGCCACATCTTAGCGTCTGTGCAACAAGTCAGCCGAACCTCCACAAGGCCCGTCAGTGGAGCCCGTGCCCGCCCCCTAGAAAGCTGGTTTCGCGCATGAAACGCATGCACGTGACATTCGGCGCCGCTGCCCTGGCAGCCTGCCTGACCGTTTCCGCCTGCAGTTCGAAGTCATCGCCATCCTCGAGTGGTGAACGGGACAAGGTTGCTGGCTGCCCCACGGCCAATCCCGACGCGGGGAAGGCCGACGCGGACCGCAGCGCCATCCTGCACTACGGTGATGCCCCCGCCAGCTCGCTGGACCCGATCCGCCAGGTCGAGGGCAGTGAGATAACCGTCCTGCACACTATCTACGACGCGCTGGTGAAGCTGGATGACACCGGTAAGCCGGTGCCCGAGTTGGCAACGTCCTGGAAGATGATCGACGACGACACGATGGAGTTCAAGCTCCGTGGCGGAGTGAAGTTCCAGGACGGCACCGCGTTCGATGCAGATGCGGTCAAGTTCAACATAGAGCGGGCCAAGACCGATGACACGTCGACCATCAAGTCGCTGCTGGCGACGGTGCAGAAGGTGAGGGTCGTCGACCCGCTGACGGTCCAATTCGACCTCCAGCCGCCGAACCCGGGTGCGCTGCCGATCACTCTCGCCGGGCGGGCCGGCATGATGGTCTCCCCCACCGCGGTCAAGAAGACCGGCAGTTCCGAGGCTTACAACGCGCACCCAGTCGGTGCGGGTCCGTACCGCGTCGATGGTGACTGGCACCCGGTTGAATCGATCAAGGTGCGGACCTGGGATGGCTACTGGAACGCCGACAACCGCCTGCTCGGCGGCATCGACTTCAAGCGGCTGTCCTTCGACGCGAGCGTAGGTGCCCTGAAGTCCGGCGACCTGGATCTGCAGATCGTGGACACCGGTGAGGTCGCGACGCTGTGCGGCGACGACGGGATGCGGGTCACGATCTCGCCCACCAACGAACTACGCATGTTCGTGATGAACATGGCCTGGGCTCCGTTCGACAATCTGAAGGTGCGGCAGGCGATAGCGTACGCACTGGACCGCAAGACCCTCGCGAGCGTGATGACGAACGGGCTTGCCGAGCCGGCCTACCAGTGGTTCCGCGAGGGCCAGCTTCCCTATGACAAGTCCCTGGACTCGCAGTACAACTACGACCCGGAGAAGGCCAAGAAACTGCTGACCGAAGCCGGATACACGGACACCGAGAAGCTCAGCTTCCGCTCCGAGATCGGCACCGGCGTCGCCACATACCAGCGGATGGGAGAGATCATCCAGTCCGAGCTGGCCAAGGTCGGCATCGAGATGGATCTGCAACTCGTTGATCGCAACGCGATGGTGGGGCGGCTCTACGGCGTCGGTGGCGCCGAGATCAAGGTCGGCTCCTCGCCACTGGCGGTCGCCGCTGTGGATCAGCCGTCGGAGCGCTTCATCAAGTACCTGTACGCCGATGGCACCCTTAACCCGTCTAAGAAGGAGCTCTCCGGACTGAAGGAGCTGGTGGAGGAAGCCGACGGCACCGAGGACGAACAAAAGCGCGCCGAGCTGTTCCAGAAGGCAGCGAAGCTGGTCAACGACGAACTGGCCGGCGGCATTCCGCTGTACTTCGTGCCGGGTGTGACCGCCTACGCCGACTATGTGGGCGGGGTGAAGGTCGGTGCCACACGCGCCGATCTCAAATTCGACGGCGTCTACATCACCAAGGGTAAGAAGCCCATCAGTGACCGTAAGTAACGCAGCCCGACATGTCCCAGTCAGGAGAGTTTAGAACACATGGCCTTCACTAACAGAATCGCTTTCATTACCGGTGCGGCCCGCGGCATCGGCAAAGCGATGGCGACCGACATCGTCACCGCCGGCGGTAGCGTCGTGATCGCAGACATCGACCTGGCAGCCGCTGAGGGCACGGTCCGCGGGCTACCCGCGGATCGTGCCCTCGCGGTGGAATGCGACGTCAGCAACGTCACGTCGGTCGAGGCTGCGGTCAAGATTGCGGTGGCCGCCTTCGGCGGACTGGACGTGCTGATCAACAACGCCGCCCTGCACCTTATGACGTGGAATCGTCCGGTCACGACCCTGACCGTCGACGAGTGGCGTCAACTCATGGACGTCAACGTGCTCGGAATCGTGAACTGTGCCCGGGCTTGTCGCCCGTACCTCGCCCAGCGGCCCGGAGCGGCGGTTTTGAACATATCCTCGATCGCCGGATTCGAATCGTACAACGCCTATGGGGTCAGCAAGCTCGCCGTGCGCGGGCTGACCACCGCGCTGGCCAAAGAACTCGCAGAGGACGGCATTCGTGTCAACGCGCTCGCACCCGGCGCGATCGACTCGGAGAACGCCATGGACGAGTTGCCGTCGGATCTGCTCACTGACCTGATCCAGGTCAAACAGCTCATCAAACGGCAAGGAACACGCGCCGACCTGGTCCAAGCGATGCGCTTCCTCTGCTCGGACACCGGGTCCTTCATCACCGGCGAGACGCTTATCGTCGGCGGCGGCCACCCGCTGAGGGTCTGACATGAACCGCGAGTACCTCGGGCACCTTCTGCCCGCCACTATCGAAGAGAAGATCACACCCCGGCAGACCGCAGTGGTGGTCGTGGACGTGCAGAACGATTTCGTACACCCGGACGGCTATTTCGGTGGCAGCCCAGCGTTGCAGGCAATCGTCGAGCCAATTCGGGATCTGACCGTAGCAGCCCGTGCAGCAGGTGCCGGTGTCCACTTCATCCGCATCGAGCAGGAGGCCGATGGCTCCAGCGCATCAGCGGTGTGGATCTCGGAGGCGCTCGGGAAGGGATACGAGCCCAGGCAATGCATCGCCGGTACGTGGGGTGCTCAGATCGTCGACGAACTGAGTCCACTGCCGGGCGATCATGTGCACGTCAAGAGGCGACGCAGCTCCTTCCGCGGCACGCGGCTGGAGCAGTCGTTGCGGAAGGCAGGCGTACGATCGGTGATCGTCACGGGTCTCGCAGCCAACGGGTGCGTCGAATACACGGCACGCGATGCGTTCGAGCTCGACTTCCACCCGATTGTGGCCTTCGATGCGATCGCCAACGCGACCGATCAGCCGGGGCACTCCTGGGCACCACACTATGCGGCATTCTTGCCGGAGCAGAACCTGGTGACGACCGGTCAAATCACCTCGATCTGGAAGGTTCCACAAAAGCCCTGAAGAGGAGCACTGTACGTCGAGAGGTGGGGCGCGGCATCGGGATCAGCAGGCGCCCGGAGCCGGTCAGGTGTCACGGAAACTCGGCATCGTACGGACCAGTTCCACGCCCGCTGGATCCAATGGGGCAGTAGTCACCCTGGCTATCCCTGGATATCGAGCTTGGCGGCGGTTCTTACGTAGGATCCAGCGGGTTCATCCCGATCATATGCGGGCATCAGCCCAATTCACCGGTGAGTCCGGCCTTCTTGACCATGCGGCCCCATCGGGAACTGCGGGCGAAGGCCTGGGCGATGGCCACACCGCTCGGTAGGTCTCCGTCGGCATGGCGGTTCTGCTGCGCCCATCGCCAGGCCTCTCGCTGCAGCACCCGGCCGTTCCCGTCGTGCTCGGCAGGCAAGTCGGCGTCCTCCTTCTGCTCTTCTTGTGGCTCGCCTCCGCCCACCGACTTGAATCCCCATCGAGCGAGATCATCGGTGTGCCCACTTGGGCACACCAGACTGGCAGGAGTGGGTAGAACGCCGCAGAACCCGGCTCAACCCGATAGGCGCGACCAGCGTTAACAGCAAACCCGCAGGTGAGAACCCTATTACCGGTCCGGTTCGATTCCCGTCACCCGCTCCAAGAGCAAAGGCCCAGGTCAGGGAGTACATCCCCACCCGGGCCTTGACTGTTCCTGTGGCTCTTTGATCTTCGTGTGCCATTAGCGTGCCATTAGCCGTTGATCAGCCCACCGGAGCCAACACCCCGGCCGCGCCGTCGTCGTCCTCGCCGCCAGGGTCGTCGGCCGCGCCGATGTGCCGGTCGATCGCGTCCGTGATCGCCTTGTCGGCACCGCGGACTGCGTGCTGATAGATCATCGCTGCCCGCACGTTGTCGTGACCCATCCGCGCCATCAGATCCTTGAGGCCCGCGCCGGATTCAGCCGCCAGCATGTTTCCAGTGTGGCGAAGATCATGGAAGTGCAGGCCAGGCATGCCCATGTCCTTGACCACGTCCACCCAGCGCGTACGGGTGTTGAAGCCGCTACGCCGCAGCGGCCCGCCCTTGGCACCAGGGAAGAGCAGCGCGCCCGGTTCGTCCTTGACGTACGTGCTCAGGTGCTCACGTAGCGCGGGAACGATGGCCTGCGGGATGCCGACGACCCGAAGCCCCGCTTTGGACTTGGGTGGACCGAGCACCAGCTCACCCGTGGAGCGTAGGTGTAGGGATCTCGGGTCACGCCGCCGCCCCGTCCTTGCTACTGGCGTTGCCGTTCTTCGCGGCGACGGCAGCGGAGCGGGGAGCGCGCATCTCGCGGACTCGGATGGAGTAGGCCAGCCGTCCGTTTCCGTTGACGTACGGGGTGACCGAGATGCCGTCGAACTCGACCGGCGTGAAGGGCAGGCCCGGCATCTGGGCCGGGGGAACCGGCTGAACCGGGGCCACGATCTTCACGGCGACCGTCTTCTGAGCGGGCTTGACCTCCGGGTCGGCGTCCATGACGGCGATCTGCCAGACGAGCTCCCCCGTCTCCTTGTCGCGCGCCTGGACGAACCTGCCGTTGGTCGAGGCGTCGAAGTCCTTGACCTGCTCGACCGCGCCCACGAGGTAGCAGCCGTGCGGAAACACCTTGTCGAAGGTGACGGGGATGGGACCTTGAAGAGCCATGGTGGTTCCTACTCTCTCGACTGATAGGCACTTAACCTATCAAGGGTTCGACAATAAGAGAGCCCACTTGCTAGGTCAAGTGCCTAGGAGCGAAACGAGCGAAAGAGGTAGGAGTTCCAGAAGTCATTCCGGACGCGGGAGCCGACGAAGCGCTGTCAGACGATGAGGAGCCATCTATCTCCGTTCGGCCGGGGAGTGCCCTCACTCTTGAGGCTAGATCTCTTGAGTGAAGTAGGCGTACGGAGCGACCGACACACCCTCGGACACCTTGCGCTCGTCGTCCTCGTCGGCATTCGGATCAAGGTCACGAGCCCATCGCGAGTCCATCGACCAGACGGCGAACCCGGCGTGGAAATCGAAACCGATGTCCGAAGGGGTGCTGGTGTAGCCCTTCGCTGTCAGGTCATGCACAACGTCATCGAGGAAGCGGAAGGTCAGCTGGACGCCATCGAGGAAGACTTCCTCCTGCCCGTCGCCGGAGTATCCGATCTCGACGAGTTCCACGAGATCCTCCGGGGTGTAATGGACGACGAGCATGGGCGTGGTGGCGTAGACGTCCCTCTGGCTGGGCCGCTCATGGACCGGAGGGCCGATTCGACGCTCCACCTCCGACCGGGATTCTCCGATCTTGACGAGCGCCACGCCAATGCCCGGGAGGATCTCCATGGGACAAATGGTGCCAGAGGGATACCGGAAGCGCGTGCAGATGCCGAACGCCGATGGGTGATCGCCACATTAACGGCGTACTTCACATGATCAGCTGAGCGGATAGGCGTCTTCCAGCTCATGACGGTCGGCGGGGAGCACCACGGCGAGCACGGCGAGGGGACGCCCGCCGGGATCGCGTACGGCCGCATACACGTCGAGAACCGGCGTGTTCTTTGGCATGCCAAGCTGCTTGACTTCCTCCGTGCTCGGCATGCGCGCGGTGATCTGCTCGACTACGTGATCAAAGCGGACGCCCTTGCGTGCCTGGACGTGATCGCGTGCCCCTTGCGCGAGGGGTTGGGCGCTCGTCAGGTCGGTGCCCTCCGACAGGTCCAGCGGCAGCCACAGTGACACGATCTCAGACGGCTCATCCCCGCGCGATACGAGGCGCCGGCGAAGGAATGCCTTGCTCTTGGGCGGCAGGTCGAGCAGCGCGGCAACCCGGTTGGGTACGGCTACCGCCCCGGCCTCCAGGAGCTCACCGGGCAACCCTGTTTCCGGGGTGGTCAAGTAGGCGTGACCGGGGCGAGCTTGCTCGACCGAGGCGAGCGCAGGACGGCCCCGCACGAACCGGCCCTTGCCTTGCTGGGATTCGATCCACCCCTGTTCGCGGAGCACGCGCAAGGCGGCAACGACAGTCGGCCGAGACACGCCGAACTCTTGGATCAACTGGTTCTCACTGGGGAGAAGCGATCCGGGAGGGTAGTGTCCCGCCTCGATACGCCGCTGAAGCGTCTGCACAAGCTGTGCATACTTCGGGGGCACGGACTCTAGAGACATCACGACCGTCCAGCAGCCGACAGGTTGTTTTACCAAGTTTGAGCCTAGACCGGCTCAGCGGTTCTGTCACTTCCTCCACCCGATCCGGCACCGGCCGCACGAAGAGAGGGAGTGGGGGTCAAGGAGGGAAGACGGCAGGGCCACGCACGGACCACGGGGGCTTGCGGGCGTACGCGGCCCTGCCGGGGAAAGGCGCGACGGAGCAGGATTCATGTACGCCAACCGGCCCCTACCCCGCCAGTCGGCTCACTGCCCCGCCGCGCCGATCTCAGCGCCGCACGTAGGCGGCCAACACCTGCGCCGCGCCCTCCACGTCGGAGACCGGGTGCCGCTTCTCAGCCGACTGCCAGGAGAAGTACGCCCCGCCGTACCCGACGAACACCCACACCGGCAGCCCACGACCGCCAGGGGGACTCACCATGAGCGCGGTGTTGTTGTCGCGCAGTTCCGCGACAATGCCGAGCTTGAGGAGTTCGTAGCGGAGCCGGATCAGCTTGTTCGCCTCCGCCGTCTGATTCATGTTCGCCACCGCAGCGGCATCAATGGGGTTCATCACCCGTTCCCTTCGGCCCGGCCCCTTGGAGAAAATCGAAACAGTCGAGGCAGTCGAGGCAATCCCGCTCCCCATCCGATTCGCTCTGATCTCCCTGCGTCGGGAGGCCGCT
>NZ_BOOG01000050.1 GCF_016863115.1 Sphaerimonospora thailandensis | reverse complement strand
AACGAGCCCGTCGCCGTCGCCGTCCGCGACCCCGACGAAGCCTCCGACGAGCCCGTCGCCGTCGCCGTCCGCGACCCCGACGACGCCGCCTCCGCCCGGTGGCAAGAAGGTGATCGGTTACTTCACCAACTGGGGCGTCTACGGCCGTCAGTACTTCGTCAAGAACATCGTGACGAGCGGCTCGGCCAGCAAGCTCACCCACATCAACTACGCCTTCGGCAACGTCACCAACGGCGGGTGCACCATCGGTGACGCCTACGCCGACTACGACATGGCGTACACCGCGGCGAACAGCGTCGACGGCCAGGCGGACACCTGGGACAACCCCAGCGCGCTGCGCGGCGCCTTCAACCAGCTGCGCAAGCTGAAGGCTCAGTACCCGCACATCAAGGTGCTGTTCTCCTTCGGCGGCTGGACCTGGTCCGGCGGCTTCGGCCAGGCGGCGAAGAACCCCACGGCCTTCGCCAACTCCTGCTACAACCTCGTCGAGGACCCGCGCTGGGCCGATGTGTTCGACGGCATCGACATCGACTGGGAGTACCCGAACGCCTGCGGTCTGACCTGTGACACCAGCGGCCCGAACGCCATGACCGACCTGGTGCGGGCGCTGCGCAACAAGTTCGGCAAGGACTACCTGATCACCGCGGCGATCACCGCTGACGCCAGCTCCGGCGGCAAGCTGGACCTCTCCGACTACGCGGGCGCGGCGCAGTACCTCGACTGGTACAACGTCATGACGTACGACTTCTTCGGCGCCTGGGACGCGAAGGGCCCGACGGCTCCGCACTCGCCGCTCAACTCCTACTCCGGCATCCCGATCGCTGACTTCAACAGCGACGCGGCGGTTCAGAAGCTGAAGAGCAAGGGCGTGCCGGCGAGCAAGATCCTGCTCGGCATCGGCTTCTACGGCCGCGGCTGGACCGGCGTCACCCAGAGCGAGCCGGGCGGCACCGCCACCGGCGCGGCCCCGGGCACCTACGAGGCGGGCATCGAGGACTACAAGGTCCTCAAGAACAGCTGCCCGGCCACCGGCACCGTCGCGGGCACGGCGTACGCCAAGTGCGGCAGCAACTGGTGGAGCTACGACACCCCGGCCACCATCAACGGGAAGATGTCCTACAGCAAGAACCAGGGTCTCGGCGGAGCCTTCTTCTGGGAGCTCAGCGGTGACACCACCAACGGTGAGCTGATCACCGCGATGTCCAACGGACTCAAGTAACACTTCCAGCGGACTCAAGTAACACCGTACGACGGCACGAGGTGACCCCTCCGGCCGACGCGGGCCCCCACGCCTCCTTCCTGGTGGCGTGGGGGCCCGTTCCCGTTTCTGCTCGGCATCCAAACCGTCGCTTAAGGTGGCTTTTATGGACGCGACGAGGACGATCGTGGAGACCGTCGACAAGCTGCGGCAGCGCCGTACCGCCCCGCTCGTGCTGGAACTGGACCTGACCGAGGGGCTGTCGGAGGGACCGCCGGCCGATCCGCTCGGCGCCCTGCTGTCCATGCGGAAGGCGCGCCTCACCGACGTGCTGTCCGGCCTCAAGCGAGCCCGTCGCGACCCCCGTGTCCGCGCGCTGATCTTCAAGATCGGCGGCGTCCCGCTCGGCCTCGGCATGGTGCAGGAGCTGCGCACCGCCGTGCTGAAGCTGCGGGCCGCGGGCAAGCTGACGGTCGCGTTCGCCGAGACGTTCGGCGAGTTCGGCGCCGGGACCGTCCCCTACTACCTGGCCGGCGCCTTCGAGCGGGTCTACCTGCAGCCCTCCGGCGACGTCGGGCTCACCGGCGTGGCTCTCGAGCAGCGGTTCGTACGGGACGCCCTGGCCAAGGCCGGCATCGAGTACCAGCTCGGTCAGCGCCACGAGTACAAGACCGCGGCGAACATGTTCACCCAGAACCACATGACCGAGGCGCACCGGGAGTCGGCCGCCCGCATCGCCGAGTCGGTGACCGAGCAGATCACCGCCGGCATCGCCGAGGGCCGCTCTCTCGACCCCGAGCGGGTCCGTGAGCTGATCGACCAGGGTCCGTTCATCGGCGCCGAGGCCGTCGAGGCGGGCCTGGTGGACGGGCTGAAGTACCGGGACGAGGTCTACGCCGAGACCCTGGGAGCCGCCGGGATCGTGGGAGGCGTCGAGACCGCGAGGGGTACGGCCCGCCTGCTCTACGTGTCGAGGTACGCCAGGTCCGCGCTGCCCGGGCGGCTGCCCCGCCCCGGCGCCGACGTCGTCGCGCTCGTCCACGGCAACGGCATGATCCGGCTCGGGCGCAGCGGGCGATCCCCGCTGGGCGGCGGGGGCGCCATGGGCTCCGACACGATCTGTGCGGCGCTGCGCTCGGCCCGGCGGGACGAGAAGGTCCGGGCGATCGTGTTCCGCGTGGACAGCCCCGGCGGTTCGTACGTCGCCTCCGACGCGATCTGGCGAGAGGTCGTGCTGGCCCGGAAGGCGGGCAAGCCGGTGATCGTGTCGATGGGTGATCTGGCCGCATCCGGCGGCTACTTCGTGTCCATGGCCGCCGACCTGATCGTGGCGCAGCCGGGCACGCTGACCGGGTCGATCGGCGTGTTCGGCGGCAAGCCGGTCGTCGGGGAGCTCCTCGGCAAGCTCGGCGTGGTGACCGAGGCCGTGACCGAAGGCGCGAACGCCGGGATGTTCTCGACGACGCAGGAGTTCTCCGACGGGCAGTGGGAGCGGGTCAACGCCTGGCTCGACCGGATCTACGCCGACTTCGTCGGCAAGGTGGCCGACGGCCGCGGCCTGGACCGTGACCGGGCGCACGAGCTGGCCAGGGGTCGTGTCTGGACGGGCGCCGACGCCGTGAGGCACGGCCTGGCCGACGAGATCGGCGGCCTGGAGGACGCGCTCGTCCTGGCCCGCCGCCGGGCCGATCTACCCACGACCACACCGGTACGGACATATCCGCGCATGCACCCGCTGGAGCGGTTGATTCCGCCGGAGTCGAGCGAGGACAGGTCCGCATCCGGCGCCCGCGTCCGGCTGGAGGCGTGGGGCCCGGTCGCCCGCATCGCCGCCGATCTCGGGCTGCCCGTGTACGGCCCGCTCGTACTTCCCGGCTGGTGGACGATCCGCTGAGCGGAACCACGTGAGCCGTGCTCTCTCACTCTTCTTCCGGCGGGAGAGCCGACGCCCCGGAAGCCGATTCGCTCATGGTCGGGCGCAGCCAGACGGCGCCGAGGGGGGGTAGGCGGAGCCGTGCCGAGCAGGGCAGGCCATGGTGCGGGATCTCCTCGGCCGGCACCGCGCCGAGGTTGCCGACGCCGCTGCCGGCGTACTCGAAGGCGTCCGTATTGAGAACCTCCTCCCACTCGCCGCCGAGTGGGAGACCGAGGTGGTAGTTCTCGTGCGGGGCGCCGGAGAAGTTGACGACGCAGGCCAGCATCGAACCGTCCGAGCCGTACCGGAGGAAGGAGAACGTGTTGCCCGCGGCGTCGTCCGCGTCGATCCACCGGAAGCCGTCGGGCGTGAAGTCCTGGGAGTAGAGGGCCGGCATTTCGCGATATATCCGGTTGAGGTCGCGCACGAGACGCCGTACTCCCTGATGGAAGTCGAAGTCCAGCACCCACCAGTCCAGCCCGGCGGCCTCCGACCACTCCGCGCCCTGGCCGAACTCGCCGCCCATGAACAGCAACTGCTTGCCGGGATGCGCCCACATGAACGCGTACAGCGCCCGGAGGTTGGCGAAGCGCTGCCACTCGTCGCCGGGCATCTTGCCCAGCAGCGACCCCTTCAGATGGACGACCTCGTCATGGGAGAGCGGCAGCAGGAAGTTCTCGGAGAAGGCGTACATGAGGGAGAACGTCATCTGGTGATGGTGGTACTGTCGGAAGATCGGCTCACGGGCGAGGTAGGCGAGCGTGTCGTGCATCCAGCCCATGTTCCACTTGAAGCCGAAGCCGAGCCCGCCGAGATGCGTCGGCCGCGACACGCCGGGCCAGGCGGTCGACTCCTCCGCGATCGTGACGATGCCGGGGACCTCGCGGTAGCAGACCGCGTTCGTCTCCTTCAGGAAATCGATCGCGTCGAGATTCTCCCGGCCCCCGTAGACGTTGGGGGTCCACTCGCCCTCCCGGCGTGAGTAGTCCAGGTAGAGCATCGAGGCGACCGCGTCCACCCGCAGGCCGTCGATGTGGAACTCCTTCAGCCAGTAGAGCGCGTTGGCCACGAGGAAGTTGCGCACCTCGCGGCGGCCGAAGTCGAAGACGTAGGTGCCCCAGTCGGGGTGCTCGCCGCGGCGGGGGTCCGGATGCTCGTACAGCGGCGTGCCGTCGAAGCGGGCCAGCGCCCACTCGTCGGTGGGGAAGTGCGCGGGCACCCAGTCGACGATCACGCCGATGCCGGCCCGATGCAGTTCGTCGACCAGATGCCGGAAGTCGTCGGGGGTGCCGAACCGGGAGGTCGGCGCGTAGTACGACGTGACCTGGTAGCCCCACGACCCGCCGAACGGGTGCTCGGCCACCGGCAGGAACTCCACATGCGTGAAACCCATGTCCGTGACGTACTCGACCAGCTGGGCCGCGAGCTCCCGATAGGACAGCCCGGGCCGCCAGGAGCCGAGGTGCACCTCGTAGACGCTCATCGGCTCGGCGCGCGCGTCATGGTCCGGCCGGGCCGACATCCACTCCTCGTCGCCCCAGGCGTACTCGGACCGCTCGACGACCGAGGCGGTGGCCGGCGGCACCTCGGTGCGACGGGCCATCGGGTCGGCCTTCTCCCGCCAGACCCCGTCCATGCCGAGGATCTGGAATTTGTAGCGGGCGCCTGGCCCGATCTCCGGGATGAACAGCTCCCAGACGCCCGACCGGCCGAGCGAGCGCATCGGGTGGGCGACGCCGTCCCAGTGGTTGAAGTCGCCGATCACGCGCACGCCCTGCGCGTTCGGCGCCCACACGGTGAAAGCGGTGCCGTCGACGTCCTCGTGACGCATGACCCGGGCGCCGAGCACCTCCCACAGCCGCTCGTGCCGTCCCTCGCCGATCAGGTGCAGGTCGAGCTCGCCCAGCGTCGGCCAGTGCCGGTACGGATCATCCGTTTCGTACGGCGGAGCCCCTGGATAGGTGATCCGCAGCCGGTAATCGGGGATCTTGTCCAGCCCCGGGACGGTCACCTCGAAGACCCCGTGGGCGACGTGGCTCAACTCGTGCGCCGTGCCGTCCACAAGAGCCTCGACCTTCTCGGCGAGCGGCCGCAGCACCCGGATCGTCACACCATCCGGTCCGCGTAGATGGGCGCCGAGGATCGAGTGCGGGTCATGATGAGCGCCACCGGCCAGCCGATCGAGATCCATACCCTAACCCTGCCCCACACGAGGCCGTCATCACCACCAACGCGGGCGAGGTATCACCAGCAGCGCAAGCGGCCGCGCGACCGTCAGGCAGCCTTTTCTCCAGCTTACGCAGGGCCACCGCCAGATCACGGGCGACCGCCATCGCCCCGGCGAGCACTACGCCCTCTGACAATGGACATTCCCACAGCGGGTGTCCACGTCTTCGACCTACCAAGGGGCGGCCGGCAACGGAAGGGGAACTGGCCACTACTCCATCAGGGCCGTCAACGGCGGACACAACGAACGGCACGGCAACGCGCTGAAGAGTTTCTATGACAAATATCATGTCGCCACCCATCACGCCTTCTGGGCGCCTTCTGGGTGAGCGTCGTGCCGTAGTCATCTTCGTCGGTATATCGAAGTGGGGGTGTTGGTCATGTACGGCCGGCACCCCCACTGTCCGCAGACCAAGCAACAAGAGGTCAATGATGCAGAAACCCGATCGCGCCCTTCCTGAGGAAAGCCAGTGGGATCTACTGGCCGAACACGGACTGGAATCCTGGTTCAACTGCCAGTGGGTGGACACGGAAGACAGCAACGAGATCACCCGACGGCTGGGTGTCGATCCCCGAGACGGCACGTTGTGTGACTTTCAGACAGCCATGCAATCATACGAAGCCGGCCCGGAGAAACTCATCGTCTGGGTGGGAGAGCACTCGGCCGGCTGGTCGACCATCCTCACCGTCAGCGGCGTGACGGTGCCGCCACATCTGATAGAGGCGCTGAGCGCTGGAGGGCATCGCGTACTCGAAGCCTATTTTATGGAAGAGGTCGATCCCGGCAAGCTTCTCTACACTCATGACGGCGAATACATCGGAGAGATATTCCCTCCTTCCTCCCCTGGGGGATGGATGGAGGTCCCTGAGTTCGAGGCGCACGCGAGCGGTCTGGTGCTCAGCGACGAAATCAGCGACGCTGAAACCTTTGACCGCTACATGTGCATGGTAGGACGGATCACCGGCCGGTTCATCGACCGTGCCTGGTTCGCGTCAACGCGAACCCTGTACCACGTTCCGCACGAAGCATGACGTCGATGAACACGTGAACGAGATTCTCCAACACGTCAAGTGGCACTTCGCTCTCCTGGCCTCGTTGTTTCACCGCAGCGATCGGTTGATCTCGCGCCTGTTATGTCGCTTTGATCCCCGCCCGATTCGTCTTGTAAGTATTCAGCCCAAGTACATTTCGGCGTTGAGTGGTCACACTGTGTGACCACGTTGGAGGTCCCAGATCGGTGAGCCCACTGCGGATCGTTCCGGTTTGTGCCTTTTATCGGAGGCGTTGCATCCTCGGGCGTGTTGCTTCGCCATCGATCATGACGTTGTTGCTGGAAAAACGCGAGTTTCGTAGCAACAACGTCATGATCGATTGATTGTCGATCGCTTGATCTTCTGAAGGAGTCCGCTGAACGGATCAGCGGGGCTTGTGATGGTGACACATGGTGATCGCTCGATGCCGCAATGCGCTCGGCCTGAATCCTTACCGCCGAGTCTTTCAGATCTACTTCCCGGGAGAAGTGGGTGAAGGGCTTGAGTCGCTGTACCTCTACTACGACGGAGAAGAGCTCGGCGATGTCACCCCACCGCATGAGCCAGGCGGATACATGAGCCTCCCTGATTACCGGTCTTTCGCGGCAGGACTGGAACCCGGTTACGACAGTGACCTTGAGCGGGAGGTGCATCTCATGTTCTGCATGATGGGCCGGATCACGGGGAGCTGATCACCACCCGACCCACCCGACAAGACGGTCTCAGCGCGACGTGAAGGCGGCGAGCGGGATGGGGAGCCAGCTGGGGCGGTTGCGGGACTCGTAGACGACCTCGTAGACCGCTTTGCTCAGCTCCAGCGCCCGCAGCAGGACGGCGTCGTCGCCGCGGATCCGGCCGCCGCCCTCGGAGTAGCCCGCCAGGAAGGCGGCCCGGTTGCGGGCGGACCACTCCAGGGCCCGGCCCTCCAGCGACTCGGCCTCCGGATGGTCGGCCAGCAGGTGCCGGGCGGCGTAGTCGAACGACCGCAGCATCCCGGCGACGTCACGCAGTGGTGAGTCGAGGGCGCGGCGCTCGGCCAGCGGCTGGCCCGGCTCGCCCTCGAAGTCCAGCACCACCCAGTCGACCAGGGTGCGCATCACCTGACCGAGGTGGTAGTCGCCGTGCACCCGCTGGACGGGCACGCTGTGCCTGAGCTCCGCCAGTCGGTCGAACGCGTGGCCCGCGACGTCCGCGTGCGCGCCGAGCGCCGGCACCTCGGCGACCGCCCGGTCCAGGCGCCGGCGGAGCAGCTCGGTCATCTGTTTGATGTCGGACGGCTCGATCGTCCCCGTCGGGAACGCCTCGGCGAGCTGGCGGTGGACCTCGGCCGTGGCCGTACCGAGCCGGAAGGCCTCGGCGGCGAAATCACCGCCGGCCTCCTCAGCCGGCATGCCCTCCGGGCTCGCGTAGAGATCCCGGACGCTGGTCAGCGCCATCGTCCAGCCGTCGCCCGCGTTCGACAGGAACTCCTGCATGATCGCCAGCGTGGTCGGCTCGCCGTCCAGCCCGGTCTCGATCCAGCCGTACGGCCTGGCCACGTGGGCCGAACCCGCGGTGGCCAGGCCGGTGACGATCTCCAGCTCCGGGTTCACTCCCGCGGTGAGCTGGCGGAACAGCTTGAGGATGTACTTGTCGCCGTAGACCAGCGACGTGTTGGACTGCTCGGCCGTCAGCACCAGGCTCCGCTGCGAGGCGTCGATCTCCGTGTCCGGCACGTGATGGAAGGCGAGATCTCCCACCCGCAGTCCGGCCGCCATGCCCTCCAGCAGATCGGTGGTGAGCGAGGCGTCGTGGGCGGCGTCATAGACGTACCGCTCGCCGTCGTCGGCCCAGTGGCAGTTTCCGATCAGGACGTGCCTCAGCCGGTCGGGCAGCTCGGTGCGCAGACCGGCCAGCAGCTGGTAGCGCGTCCGCCGGTTCGCCTGCCGTACGGACACGATCAGGTGGACCAGCCCCGGGTCGCCTGAGCGGATCTCGGTCAGGGAGTCGATGGACAGGTCGTCGATGGCGTGGCCCTTGCCGGCGAACCACCGCTGCTCGGTGAGCCAGCCGGCGAGAAGCCCATGCAGTGCAGTCGTCATTCCTCCTTCGAGCCGGCCGCCCTCTGGGTCGCGGGCAGGGTGAACCAGTAGAACCCATGCCCGGGAAGCGTCAAAAGATACGGAAGCTCGCCGATCGGCGGGAAGGGAACTCCACCCATGCATTCCACCGGCGTGGCGCCCTCGAACCTGCGCAGGTCGAGCTCCACCGGCTGGGGGAAGCGGGAAAGGTTGTTGACGCACAGCACCCGGTCGTCGCCCAGTTCGCGGACGAAGGCGAGCACGCTGGGGTTGGAGGAGTTCAGCTCGGTGAACTCGCCGAGGCCGAACACCGGGTGGCGCTTGCGGATTTCGATCATCCGCTTGGTGAAGTGGAGGAGCGAGCCGCCGTGCTTCTGCTGCGCCTCGACGTTGATCGCCTGATAGCCGTAGATCGGGTCCATGATCACCGGCAGGTAGATGCGGCCGGGATCACAGGTGGAGAAGCCGGCGTTGCGGTCCGGGGTCCACTGCATCGGCGTGCGGACCCCGTCGCGGTCGCCCAGCCAGATGTTGTCGCCCATGCCGATCTCATCGCCGTAGTACAGCACGGGCGAGCCGGGCAGGCTGAGCAGCAGCGCCGTGAACAGCTCGATCTGGTTGCGGTCGTTGTCGAGGAGCGGCGCCAGGCGGCGGCGGATGCCGACGTTCGCCCGCATCCGCGGGTCCTTGGCGTATTCGGAGTACATGTAGTCGCGCTCTTCGTCGGTCACCATCTCGAGCGTGAGCTCGTCGTGGTTCCGCAGGAAGATGCCCCACTGGCAGTTCTCGGGGATCTTGGGCGTCTGGGCCAGGATCTCCGAGATCGGGTAGCGCGACTCGCGTCGTACGGCCATGAAGATGCGCGGCATCAGCGGGAAGTGGAACGCCATGTGGCACTCGTCGCCGCCGGTGACCGGGTCGCCGAAGTACTCGACCACGTCGGCGGGCCACTGGTTGGCCTCCGCCAGCAGGACCCGGTCCGGATAGAGCCGGTCCACGTCGGCCCGGACCTTCTTGAGGTAGGCGTGGGTCTGCGGCAGGTTCTCGCAGTTGGTCTCCTCCTGCTCGAACAGGTAGGGGATGGCGTCGAGCCGGAACCCGTCGATGCCGAGGTCGAGCCAGAACCGGATGACCTCCATCATCGCGTCCTGCACGTCCGGGTTCTCGTAGTTGAGGTCCGGCTGGTGGTGGAAGAAGCGGTGCCAGTAGTACTGGCCGCGGACCGGGTCGTACGTCCAGTTGGACGACTCGGTGTCGATGAAGATGATCCGGGCGTCCGGGTACTCCTCGTCGGTGTCGCTCCAGACGTAGAAGTCGCCGTACGGGCCGTCGGGGTCGGAGCGCGAGGCCTGGAACCACGGGTGCTGGTCACTTGTGTGGTTCATGACGAGGTCGGCGATCACTCGGATGCCGCGCTTGTGCGCCTCGTCGACCAACCGGATGAAGTCCGCCAGGTCGCCGAACTCCGGGAGGATCTTCATATAGTCGGAAATATCGTACCCGCCGTCTCGGAGGGGCGACTCGTACAGCGGCAGCAGCCAGAGGCAGTCGACGCCCAGCCACTGGAGGTAGTCG
This sequence comes from Sphaerimonospora thailandensis, assembly GCF_016863115.1. Lineage (GTDB taxonomy): Bacteria > Actinomycetota > Actinomycetes > Streptosporangiales > Streptosporangiaceae > Sphaerimonospora > Sphaerimonospora cavernae. Next base: position 42,797 of record NZ_BOOG01000050.1, on the reverse strand, counting down.
AGCTTGTCGATCAGCCCGCGGATGTCGCCGGTGCCGTCCCCGTTGGAGTCGGCGAAACCGCGGATCAGCACCTCGTAGAAGACGGCTCTCTTGAACCAGTACTGATCCCGCGGCTTCTCATGGGTGAAGGTGTTCGGGACGGGCTGGCTGTGGCTTGGTTGAGGTGTCGAGCTCACCTGTGGACTCCCCAGAATGTGCAGGGCCGCGCTCACGGGCGATGGGCTCACCCTTGGCGAAGCGTGAAAACGTGTGCGGGATTGATGTGCGGGTCGAGGCGCACGTAGTTGACCTGCCCCCAGCGGTACGACTCGCCCGACAGTTGGTCGTCCACGACGAACTCGGCTTGCCAGTCGAGACCGAGGGCGGGCATGTCCAGCCGGACCGTCGCCTCGCGAGTGTTGTGCGGATCCAGATTGACGACGGCCAGCATGACATCGCCTAGCCCGTGCCTTCGTGTGGCCGTGTCATAGGCGCCGGACAGTCGCTTTGAGAAGCAGATCAGGTCCGGCTGGTCGACGTTGTGGAACCGTAGGTTACGCAATTCCTGGAGTGCCGGGTGGGCTCTTCGCAACAAATTGAGCCGGGTAATGAATGGGGCAAGGCTCCGCCCCTCCCGCTCCGCTGCGGCCCAGTCACGCGGCTTATATTGATATTTCTCGCTATCGAGGTATTCCTCGCTACCTGGCCGTACTGGGGCGTTCTCGCCCAGTTCGTAACCAGAGTAGATGCCCCAGGCAGGTGACATGAGCGCGGCCAGCACGGCACGGATCTTGAAGGCCGGCATGCCTCCGTGCTGCAGGTACTCGTGCAGGATGTCGGGCGTGTTCACGAACAGGTTCGGCCGCAGGTAGTGCGAGGTCTCCCGGCTCAGCTCCGACAGGTAGTCCTCCAGCTCCGGCTTGGAGTTGCGCCAGGTGAAGTACGTGTACGACTGGTGGAAGCCGATCATCGCCAGCGTCCGCAGCATCGGCGGCCGGGTGAACGCCTCGGCCAGGAACAGCACGTCGGGGTCGGTCTCCTGGATGTCGGCCAGCAGCCGCTCCCAGAACGCGACCGGCTTGGTGTGCGGGTTGTCCACCCGGAAGATCCGTACGCCGTGGTCCATCCAGTGCCGGACCACCCGCCGCACCTCGGCGTAGATCCCCTCGGGGTCCTTGTCGAAATTCAGCGGGTAGATGTCCTGGTATTTCTTCGGCGGGTTCTCCGCGTACGCGATGCTGCCGTCGGCCCGGATGTTGAACCACTCCGGGTGATCCTTCACCCAGGGATGGTCGGGGGAACACTGCAGGGCGAGGTCGAGCGCGATCTCCATGCCGAGTTCACGGGCCCGCGCCACGAAGGCGTCGAAGTCCTCGATCGTGCCGAGATCGGGGTGGATCGCGTCATGCCCGCCATCCTCCGAGCCGATCGCCCAGGGCGACCCCGGGTCGTACGGCTCGGGCGTGAGCGTGTTGTTGCGTCCCTTGCGGAACTGGACGCCGATCGGGTGGACCGGGGGGAGATAGACGACGTCGAACCCCATCTGGGCGATGGCGGGCAGTCGCAGCTGCGCCGTCCGGAAATTTCCGGATGCGGGGGGAGTGTCCTTCTCGATCGCCGCGCCTTCGGAGCGCGGGAAGAACTCGTACCACGAGCCGAACAGCGCACGCCGCCGGTCCACCCGCACACGCATGCGGCCCGACCTGGTGAGCAGATCACGCAGGGGATGCGCCGCGATCAGCGCGGCGGTCTCCGGCAACTGCGCCACCGAGAACCGGGCACGCGGGTCGACGCCCTCGTCGCGCAGCCGCGCCGCGACCGTCAGCAGCGCGGCCCGGTGCCCGCACGCCCGGCCGCGCTCGGCTCCCTGTGCCGACTTCGACGGCGTTGACTTCGAGGGCGTTGTCTTCGACGCGGTTGACTTCGGCGGTGCGCCGGCCGGTACGGCGGGGCAGTCGGCGGGCCGTACGGCCTTGGCCGCCCGCTCGAACAGCCGCGCGCCCTCCTCGCACATGAGGTCGGCGTCGATGCCGCGCGGGATCTTGATGCCCGCGTCGTGCAGCCAGGTGGCGATGGGATCACCCCAGGCCTCGACGCGGAACTGCCACGGTCCTTCCGTCGGCAGCGACACCTCCACGCTCCACCGGTCGGTGCCGGGGGCTCCTTCGCGCATCGGCAGCAGGCGACCCGGTTTGCCGTCGGGGTCGATGAGCACGACGCACGCGGCCACCGCGTCGTGTCCCTCACGGAACACGATCGCGCTGATCTCGAAGGTCTCGCCGGCGGCCGCCTTGGCGGGCCGACGCCCGCAGTCCACGACGGGCTGGATGTCCTGGATGGGAATTCTTCCGATCATCGCCACTCAACTTAGGGACGGCACACCCGGTACCGCCGGATTTTCCGAAGCAAGCATGGATCTTTACTTGTGCAAGTTTCTCCGCTGGGCCCGTACGGGGGCGGCGTGAGCCGCGCAGCACGAACGGGCTCGGCGCCGGGCCCGTTCGTCTTCCTACAGGAGGTGCCCCAATAGTCCTCTGTTACCCCTGCCGACGAAAGACATCACCTGCTCGTGTGCGACGACGGCTTTGCCGACCACTCCGCGTTTGGGCCGCCCTTCTCGGGAGATCGATCATTACGGAGCCCGCCGTGCCATCGCGATGGGCATCATGTAGGCGAGTGTAGTTTGGTGTGGTTTGTGCCGGTTATTGGTGGTTAGGGCAGTTTGCAGGAAGGTCAGGGGGAGCCGGGGAGCATCATGTGGATCTTTTGGATTCACGGACGCGATCCAGCCGGCGGGCTTCCCCTGGGATGGACAAGAGTGTTTCGGTCGCGCGTCGTGGCGCTGAGTAACTAGGGTCTGGCCCCGTGAGAGCAATCCGCAGGTTCACCGTTCGCACCGTTCTTCCCGCCCCGCTCGCACCGCTCGGCGAGCTGGTCCGCAACCTCCGGTGGTCGTGGCATCCGGAGACGATGGACCTGTTCGCCGAGGTGGATCCCGAGGTCTGGGAGCGGGTCGAGCACGATCCCGTCGCCCTGCTCGGCGCCGTCGAGGCCGACCGGCTGCAGGAGCTCGCCCAGGACCGGCGCTTCCTGCGCAGGCTGGCGGACGCGGCCGACGATCTGCGCGAGTACATGAGCGCGCCGCGGTGGTACCAGTCGCTGGAAGGCGCGCCCGCCGCCATCGGCTACTTCTCCCCCGAGTACGGCATCGCCGCCGCCCTGCCGCAGTATTCCGGCGGCCTCGGCATCCTGGCCGGAGACCACCTGAAGGCGGCCAGCGACCTCGGCGTGCCCATCCTCGGCGTCGGCCTGCTCTACCGGCACGGCTACTTCACCCAGTCGCTGTCGGAGGAGGGCTGGCAGCTCGAGCACTACCCCTCGCTCGACCCGGGCGGGCTGCCGCTCACCCTGCTCAAGGAGGAGGACGGCACCCCCGCCAAGGTCGTCGTCGGCCTGCCGGGCTCCCGCATGCTGCACGCGCAGATCTGGGTGGCGCAGGTCGGCCGGGTGCCGCTGCTGCTGCTCGACTCCGACGTCGCCGAGAACGACACGGCGGCCCGGGACGTGACCGACCGGCTCTACGGCGGCGGCGGCGACCACCGGCTGATGCAGGAACTGCTGCTCGGCATCGGCGGCGTCCGCGCGCTGCGCGCCTACTGCCGGATCACCGGCCACCCCGAGCCCGAGGTGTTCCACACCAACGAGGGCCACGCCGGCTTCCTCGGCCTGGAGCGCATCCGCGAGCTCACCGAGGCCCGGCTGTCCTTCGAGGAGGCGATCGAGGCCGTCCGCGCGGGCACCGTCTTCACCACCCACACGCCCGTCCCCGCCGGGATCGACCGGTTCCCGATGGACATGATCGCCAGGCAGTTCGGCGGGGACAACGCGTGGCCGACCGTGAGCGTGGACCGGATCCTGGAGCTCGGCGCCGAGCCCGAGGGCCCCGACTCCGACAAGGCCGTCTTCAACATGGCCGTCATGGGCATGCGGCTGGCCCAGCGGGTCAACGGCGTGTCCGAGCTGCACGGCCACGTCAGCCGGGAGATGTTCCGCGGCCTGTGGCCGGGCTTCGACGTCGACGAGGTGCCGATCGGGTCGATCACGAACGGCGTGCACGCGCCCACCTGGGTCGGCCGCGAGATCATCGAGCTCGTGGGCGCCGAGGCGGGCCGGGAGGGCATGGAGGGCTGGGACCGCGTACGCAAGCTCCCCGACTCCGACATCTGGCGGATCCGCGGGGACCTGCGCGCCCGCCTGGTGGTCGAGGCGCGCAAGCGGCTCAGGCGGTCCTGGCGGCAGCGGGGCGCGGCCGAGGCCGAGCTGGGCTGGGTCGACGAGGCACTCGACCCCGAGGCGCTGACCATCGGCTTCGCCCGGCGCGTGCCGTCGTACAAGCGGCTCACGCTCATGCTCAGCGATCCCGAGCGGCTCAGGCGCCTGCTGCTCGACCCGGACAAGCCGGTGCAGATCGTGATCGCCGGAAAGTCCCACCCGGCCGACGAGGGCGGCAAGAAGCTCATCCAGCAGATCGTGCGGTTCGCCGACGAGGAGGACGTGCGGCACCGCATCGTGTTCCTGCCGGACTACGACATGGCCCTCGCGCAGTTCCTCGTGACCGGCTCCGACGTGTGGATGAACAACCCGCTGCGCCCGTTGGAGGCGTGCGGCACCTCCGGCATGAAGGCCGCGCTCAACGGCGGCCTCAACCTCTCCATCCGGGACGGCTGGTGGGACGAATGGTACGACGGCAACAACGGCTGGGCCATCCCCAGCGCCGACGGTGTCGACGACCCCGACCGGCGTGACGAGCTCGAGGCGGCCGCGCTGTACGACCTGATCGAGCGTGAGGTGGCCGACCGGTTCTACGACCGGGCCGCCGACGGGCTGCCGCGCCGGTGGCTGGAGATGGTCAAGCACACGCTGAGCTCGCTCGGGCCGAAGGTCCTCGCCGGGCGGATGCTCCGCGGGTACGTCATGGACCTGTACGCTCCCGCCGCCCGCTCGGCCCGCACGCTCGCCGGCGACGCGTACGAGCACGCGAAGCTGTTCGCCGCGTGGAAGCTGCGGGTCACCCGGGCCTGGCCGGGCGTGCGGGTCGAGCACGTCGAGGCCACCGGCATCGGGGACACCCCGGAACTGGGGGCGCGCCTGGAGGTGCGGGCGACGATCGCGCTGGGCGAGCTGTCCCCGGAGGACCTGCGGGTCCAGGCGGCCTACGGTCGGGTCGGCGTGCACGACGAGCTGATCGACCCCGATCACGTGACGCTGAAGCTGGAGGGGGTCGGCGACGACGGGCGGGCGCACTACACCGGTGTGGTGCCGCTGGACCGCACCGGCGCGTTCGGGTACACCGTCCGGGCCGTCCCGTTCCACGCGCTGATGGCGTCGCCCGCCGAGCTCGGGCTCATCGTCGTACCCGAGGAGCCGGTCGGGATGACCAACGGCACCCTGCGCTGAGCGCACCTGATCACCGTCCTAGGGTGGTGCCTGACGAAGAAGTCGAAGCGGCCGGCCGGTCGAACCGGTGGAAGGGTGATGGCGCATGGGTGAGTTCGTCAGCGTGGAGATCGCCGACCATATCGCCACCATCCGGGTGGACCGTCCGAAGCTGAACGCGCTGAACCGGCAGGTGCAGGAGGAGATCGCGGAGGCCGCGCGGCTGGTCGACGCGGACCCCGAGGTGCACGCCGTCATCATCTACGGCGGTGAGCGGTCGTTCGCCGCCGGGGCGGACATCAAGGAGATGGCCGGCATGTCGTACGCGGAGATGGCGGTCCGGTCGCGATCCCTGCAGGACTGCTTCACCGCGGTCGCCCGTGTCGGCAAGCCGGTCATCGCGGCGATCACCGGGTACGCCCTGGGCGGCGGCTGCGAGCTCGCCCTGTGCGCCGACTTCCGGGTGGCGGGGGAGAGCGCCAAGCTCGGTCAGCCAGAGATCACGCTGGGCATCATCCCGGGCGCCGGGGGGACCCAGCGCCTGCCCCGCCTCGTCGGCCCGGCCAAAGCGAAGGACCTGATCTTCACCGGCCGGCACGTGGACGCCGCCGAGGCCCTCGCCATCGGCCTGGTCGACCGGGTGGTGCCCGATGTCGAGGTCTACACGGCCGCCCTGGAGTTGGCCGCCACCTTCGCGCAGGGTCCGGTGGCGGCCGTACGGGCCGCCAAGCAGGCGATCGACCAGGGACTGGAGACCGACCTCGACACCGGCCTGGAGATCGAGCGGCTCCAGTTCTCCGGCCTGTTCGCGACCGATGACGCGCGGGAGGGCATGACCGCCTTCACCGAGAAGCGCCGCCCCAAATTCACCGGTCACTGACGGATCGCCTGGTCAGGTTGACCAGGACCGCCGCGAGGTGATCATTGCCGGGTTTGGTGCTCCCACCGCTGCGGCAGGAGCCATGCTTGCTACTTCAGAAGTAGTCATGAATAATGGTTCTGTGACTGCCACGGCAACCTTCTCAACGTTCCTTCGTTCACCGAGCAGCGTGATCGAAATGTTGGACGAGGGCGGCGACGTCGTGCTCCTGCGTCGTGACGGTGAGCCGTTGCGGCTGTCGAAGGCGCGCGAGGCCGAGCAAGAGGTGGACACCCTGCAGGCGCTTGCACAGCTCATCGCCGCCTCGCTTGATGACGAGGTATGCGACCGGCTGGCAGCCCGGCTGGGCGAGCCGTTCCCCTGGATCGGATTGCTGCCACCGCAGCGACAGCGCGAGTTCGTCGCCGAATTCCTGCGCACCGCGCGCGCCTGTGCCTCTGTCCGGCGGTTCGACCGTCTCACGAGCATGCTGCATGCGTGGAAGGCCACCGCGGAGGCGTATGCGGATCCGCATCTCACCCCGGACGGTTCCGACCTGGACTACTTGGACACGGAAGAGTCGGCCGACGACCCACGCACGACCTCATGACACGCGGAGAGCGAGTGGACCGGCCGCTCAAGCGGTCGGAGTACGAGATCGTGTTCATCACACGACAGGCTGAGAAGGGTTGGCGCGACTGCCTGGCCACGGCGCGGAACGCCGTCGTGGATGCATGGGAGCGGCTCACTACCGCACCGACGCGTGAGGACGAGCGGCTCTATCGATTGAAAGCGGACTACGCCACCGGCACATACAGCGGCCGCACCTACGACCGATACCAGTACAAGATCACAAACGGTGGGCGGCTGTGGTACTTCGTGGACGCGACTCCCACCGGCAAGGTCGTGGGGCGCGTCTTGCTTGAGCGCTGCGAGCCGGGACACCCCAAAGAGACAGAGCGCTGAGCGAAGCCGCACGACGAGGCGGGGCGCTGAGGGACTGCGCCAGTCCACCGAGCGCTACCGCGGGACGCCGGCCGCGGTGGCGGAAGCACTTGCACGCGCTCGGTGCGCTCGCCGACGGCATCGATGTCCGACGTGCTGTGGTTCTGCTTTGGCTGCAGCGGTTATTGCCAGCGGTGGAAATCATCGATCATGCAGATCGGCCCGTCTGGCGTTGACGCCTCGGCCAGCGTTAGAGCAGGACCTCAAGTGCGGTTCGCAATGCAGGCTCGGCATGCGGGAAGTTCCGGGCCATGCGTAGCAGTTGGGCGGGCTGAGTGCCGGGTAGGCGTAGCCAGCGTCGCAGCGCTTCATGGGCGAGGTCGCTGCCCTCGCGGTGGCGTAGCCGGAAGGCGTCGATAATGCACCGCTCTGCCGCGTAGATGCCGATCGAAATTTCCGCATCCAGCCGTAGTGTCTCCCTGCCGATGGAGAACGTGGCCGGGCTGAACAGGTGCCAGGCGACCGGGGCCTGCGTGCGCGGTCGACGTTGCCCCCGTGGCAGCGCGATGTCGATTGAGGCCGGTATCGCATCGGTCAGGTTGTGACGCGCCAGCGCACTTGTCAGGCACAGTGTCGCGTCCGGGGCGCGATAAGCGATCTCCAGCAGGTCGATGTCGACGTCGGCGGCGTCGCATCGCCGATAGAGGCCACGACCGAGAGACTCGATGAGCTGGCAGTCGCGAAGCCGATACAGCCGTCGGTTGGACAGCCCCTGCCTACGAGCGAAGCTGTAAGTGAAGGTAGCCGGAAGGTGTGCGAGATCGGTTCCGGTCATCGTCCCCCCCTTTCGCTTGGTTACAGCTGGTGGTTGAAATCGTACACAGATCCTTCCCAGCCTGTGTACGTTTTCTCTCGCAGCTGCTCGCCGATGAGCTGGACCTGGGCGGTCTCGCCTTCGGCTACGAGAATCGAGACGATGCCGTTCGCGAAGGCGGCCGAGTATCTTCGGGCGAGCGTCGAGTCGACCCGCTGGCTGGAGCACTGCTCCCCGCCGGCGATCGGGGAGATTCCCGAGCGGTGGCGCGAACGGGTCGAGGCGTACATGGTGGACTCGGTGGGGCTGATGAACGGGGATGCGGCCCGCCGGGTGGAGACATGGGGGATATAACGAGATGAAGATCTATCTATCGGTGGACATGGAGGGCGTCACCGGGCTCACCGACCCGGAGGAGATGCACGCGGGCGGCCGCGGCTACGAACGCGGCTGCGAGCTGATGACGGGGGACGCCAACGCGGTGATCCAGGGGGTGTTCGACGCGGGGGCGCAGGCCGTGCTCGTCAACGACGCCCACGGTTCGACCAAGAACCTCAGGATCGACCTGCTCGACGAGCGGGCCACGCTGATCAGGGGGCCGGGCAAGCCGCACCGCATGGGACAGGGACTGTCACGCGACTTCGCCGCCGCCTGCTTCGCCGGCTATCACGCCAGGGCGGGTGTACGGCACGGCGTGCTCAACCACACGTGGATGGGCAAGGAGATCCACAACGTCTACCTCAACGGCGAGATCTGCGGCGAGACCAGGTTGGTCGCCGGATTCGCCGGATCGCTGGGCGTACCGGTGGCGCTGGTCGCGGGTGACGAGGCGGTCTGCGAGGAGGCCCGGGATCTGCTCGGCGACGTCGAGGCCGTCGCGGTCAAGAAGGGCATCGACAGGTTCTCCGCCGAACTGCTGCCGCCGAGCGTGGCCCACCGCCAGATCAGGGACGGCGCCGCCCGGGCGCTCGATCGGCTGTCCGATTTCAAGCCTTATGTGGTGGCCCCGCCGTACACGCTGGGCGTCGAGTGGAGCTCCACGGCGACCGCCGCGGCCTGCGCGATCATCCCGGGCGTGCAGCAGGTCGGCCCACGGCACACCGAGTTCACGACGGACGACTACCACGACGTCATGGCGCTTTTCGGGATCTTCTCGATGATCGGCGGTCAGGTGGCGTGCGGCAGCGGCGCCTACGGCTGATCCGGGGCCGTCGAATCCGCCCATAAGGTGGTCACTCAGCTGCACGAACGTGTGATCAAGGAGGGCTGAATTGACTCTCGACTGGATGCCCGTCGCCGACGACCTCGACCTGCTCGCCGAGCCGGTGGCCAAGGCGATCACCGCCAAGGGCGTGGCCGCGCGGGTCGCCCCCATCGACGCCGAGCTCGCGGACACGGCCGCGTTCTGCGAACGGTACGGCGTGGCCCTGGAGGAGTCGGCGAACTGCGTCGTCGTCGCGGCCAAGCGGGGCGGCGAGACCCGCCATGCGGCCGTCGTGGTCCTCGCCACGCACCGGGCGGACATCAACGGGGTCATCCGCCGCCACCTGGGGGCCAAGAAGGCGTCGTTCGCCCCCCAGCCGGAGGCCGTCGCGCTGACCGGGATGGAGTACGGCGGCATCACTCCGATCGGGCTGCCCGAGGAGTGGCCGGTGCTCGTTGACCGAAATGTGATCGACCGGCCGTTCATCGTGATCGGCAGTGGCGTTCGCCGTTCCAAGCTGGCACTTTCCGGGGAGGAGTTGGTCAACGCGACGAACGCGGAGATCCTCGCCCTCACGCTCTGACCGCTCCTCGGGAAACCCCCCGTCACGCACCGTCCGTTCATCGCACCAGGGATGTGGCGCGTTGGTGCGCTCATGTGCGTTCTTTTAGTCGGTATGGTGCTTAGACAATGAATCAGGACGACCGGCTGGGACCGTACCGGCTGCTGCGGCGGCTCGGTGAGGGCGGCATGGGTGTGGTCCACCTGGCCCTCGACCCGCGCGGCAGGGAGGTGGCCGTAAAGGTCCTGCGCTCGGAGGTGACGGGGGACGACGTCGCACGCAGGCGGCTGTCGCGTGAGGTCGAGACGATGCGGCGGGTGCGCAGCCCGCACGTCGCGGAGGTCCTGGACGCCGACGTCACCGGCCTGCGGCCGTACATCGTGACGCGCTATGTGCCGGGACGGCCGCTCGACGAGATCGTCAAGCAGGATGGGCCGCTGGCTCTGGACGCCCTGCTCAAGGTGGCGGGCGGCGTCGCCGAGGCGCTGGCGGCCGTGCACGCGGCCGGGGTCGTCCACCGCGATCTCAAGCCGGGCAACGTGCTGATGTTGGACGGTCGCCCGGTGCTCATCGACTTCGGCATCTCCCAGGGCGCCGACGCCACCCGGCTGACCCAGACCGGGATGTTCATCGGCACCCCCGGCTACCTCGCCCCGGAGATCATCGAGGGGCACGAGGCAGGTCCGGAGGTCGACGTGCACGCCTGGGCCGGCACGCTGCTGTTCGCCGCGACCGGTCAGCCGCCGTTCGGCAAGGGCACGCTGGAGATGATTTTCTACAACATCACCTCCGGCCGGTCCAACGTGGCGGCGGCTCCGGAGCCGCTCCAGCCGATGCTGCGTGCGGCGTTCCAGCGCGATCCGGCGAGGCGGCCGAGCGCGGTGGAGCTGGCCAACTGGGTCGCCAGGCTGACACGGCCCACCGCCGATCGGCCCCGCGTGCCCGACGAGATCACCACCGTGCCGAACGTCGATGACACCGGCGGCCGGCCCACGCCCGGTCCCGGCACTTCAGGAGGCGGCACTTCCGGCGGAGGCACCGCCGGTCCGGGGCAGGGGGAGTTCGTCTCGTTGCTCGCGGACCCGCCCAGCCTCGACGGCACCTCTGCCCTCCGCGGCTCTCCGGCATCCCCGGTCTCTCCACCCTTCCCAGCCTCTCCGGTCTCCCCGGTCCCAGGCGGTGCGACGGCGCCCGGCGCCTGGGGTCAGGGGAACGGGCCTGAGATCATGGACACCCCCGTGTTCCGGGGCAACGCCGGGCGCGGGGGCGATCCCGCGCCCCCTCCTGCGCGCCCTCCCGGGCCCATCCAGCCCGGTCAGCCGGTCCAACCCGGGGCGGTCTCACCCGCGGCCCAGGGCGGTGACCCGTTCCCGACCGTGCGGGTGACCGGTGAGGATCTGCGCCGCGCAGGCATCGGGCCCGGCGGTCCAGTCCATGTGCAGCCGGCGGGCTCCCCGGAGGGGGACATCCCGACCAGGCGAGTCACCTCCGAAGAGTTACGCCAGGTGGTGCCGCAGGGCTTCCCGGATCAGCCGCAGAAGGGAGTCGACCGGACCCCGGAGATCTTCAAGCAGGGCTCGGAGATCTTCGAGCAGACCCCGCTCATCCCCCAGTCGAAGCAGGCCCCCTTCCTGCCCACCCTCCACGTGCCGCCGCCGACCGCGCCGCCCGGCATGTCCGGTCCTCCGATGCAGTCGCCGTACCAGCAGCCCTATCAGCAGCCCTATCAGCAGCACCAGGGGCCGTACCAGCAGCCGCCGCCGGGCGGCGTGGTGCTGCGGCACTCCAAGGCGTACGGCGTGGCCGCCGCGCTGCTGTTCGTGCTGATGATGGGCGCCGCGGTCATCGCGCCGCTCCTGGTGTGGGTGCTCACACTGCCGGTCGCCGTGCTGCTGCGGGCCGCCGACATGGCCCATTCGCGGCTCGACACCCGAAGGTTGGCCGGCGCCTCGCCCGCCGATCTGATCCGGGTGTTCGGCCGGCCGGACGCGATCATGAAGTCGGTCGGCGCCACGATCGCGCTGGTGCCGTACGGACTGGTCCTGGGCCTGCCGGTCACGGTGCTGCTGACCCTGCTGGTGCCGTCGGCATCGGTCCTCGCCGCGCTGAGCTGGGGGCTCGCGGTGGCACTGTGGACGGTGTGCGCCGGGCCCGGGGTGGAGGGGCCGCGCCGACAACTGCGGCGGACGCTCGCCTCCGTGGTTCCCGGAGACGGGGCGGCGCGGGGGGTGGCATGGGGGATCGCGGCCGCCGCCGCGGTGGTGGCGCTGGTCGCACTCGCAAGCCTGGTGGACAAGCAGACAGCGGGGCACTTCTGGGGGCCGGTGGACGTTCTGTCGGTAGTAGAACGCCTTCACGAACTGAGGATCCACATGGGGAACCAGTGACGGGGGACAACATGTCGGCTATCGAGGCTCCGGAGCGGATCGGCCCCTATCGGCTGCTGCGCCGGTTGGGCGAGGGCGGCATGGGGGTCGTCCATCTCGGGTTGGACGGCGAGGACCGCGAGGTCGCGGTCAAGGTCCTGCACCCGCATGTCGCCACCGACCTCAAGGCGCGCGACCGGCTCACCCGCGAGGTCGAGACCATGCGCCGGGTGCGCAGCAAGCGCGTCGCCGAGGTCTTCGACGCCGACCTGACCGGCGCCTCGCCGTACATCGTGACCAGGTACGCCCCCGGGCGGACGCTGGAGCAGGCCGTGCTGGAGGACGGACCGCTCGACGACGCGGGGATCATCAGGCTCGCCCGCGGGATGTGCGAGGCCCTGGTGGCCATCCACGCGGCCGACGTCATCCACCGCGACCTCAAGCCGGCGAACGTGATGCTGGTCGACGGCGAACCACTGGTGATCGACTTCGGTATCGCGCACCTGGTCAACGCCACCCGGCTGACGCAGACCGGGATGTTCGTCGGCACCCCCGGCTATCTCGCCCCGGAGATCATCCGAGACACCGAGATCACCCAGGCGGCCGATGTGCACGCGCTCGCGGCCACCGTGTTCTTCGCGGCGACCGGCCGGCCGCCGTTCGGATCCGGCACGTTCGAGTCGGTCTGCTACAACGTCCTCGAGGGCAAGGCACAGCTCGACCTCGCGCCCGCCTGGCTGCGGGAATGGCTCCGGCTGGCCCTGGCGAAGGACGACGCGGCCCGCCCAGCCGCCGCCTCGCTGCTCAAGCTGTCGCGGGCGCTCGACCCCTCGGTGACCGCGTTCCACGAGACCGGCGCGCGCGACGGCGGCACCCGGTTACTCGACGCGACGGCACTCAACGGGAGCGCCCCGAACGGTCAGGGATCCGCCTCCGGTCCGGACGAGAGCAGGGTCCCCGCCGACGCCGACGCCCCGTCGGGCGCCTCGTCGCGACCGGAGCGCACCGGTGTCCTGCCGGGCGGCAACGGATACGCCGACGACTACGCGGACCTGCTTCCCCCGGTCAACTACGTCGAGCAGGAGCGCACCCGCCGGGAGCCGCGGCACCGGCCCGCTTTCGCGCCGGCCCCCGAACCGACCGGGCCCGCGTACGGCCCGGCCCCCGGATACGTTCAGCCCGGATACGTCCAACCCGGGTACGGCCCGGCTCCCGGGTACGGGCAGCCGGGGTACGGCCCGCCGCCGGCTGTCTATCCGCCGCACCCCGACCAACTGGTCGCCGGCTATCCGCCACCACCTCAGGCGCCTCAGGCACCCCCTTACATGGCGGCGCCCCCGACCGCGCCTCCCATGACGTCCGTGCCACCACAGGCGGCCGCCCGGCCCACCGCGCCGCCGGCGGAGGCCGTGCCGTACGGGCGGGAATCGTCACGGCCGCGCTACCGTGCCGCGCACCCGGTCCTGGCCACGCTGCTCCTCGTCGTGCTCGTGGCCCTGGCATGCCTGCTGCCGGTGACCGTCAGCTTGTTCGCCATCGTGGCCGTGTTGTGCCTGCGCGTGGGGCATCACCTGTTCGGCGACCTCGCGGAACGCCGGTCGATCAGGGGCAGCAGCGGCGCGGACCCCCTGTTCGCGATCCTGGGCACGCCCTGGGCGCTGATCAGGTCGACACTGGCCACGCTCGTCCAGATCCCGCTCGCCGCGATGTTCGCGATGTGCGTGTGGGGCGGGCTCGTGTACATCGGGAAGATGAGCACCGATCCGGCCGCGGCCTACGCCGCCGGAGCGTTCGTCGCGGGGCTGTTCGTCCTGCCCGGCGGATCCGCGCCGCGCAAGGCGGTCTCCCGGACGCTCAGCTCGGCGATCCGCAGTCCCGGCGCCGGCATGGTGGTCGCGATCATCGTGGGCACCGTCGCGCTGTTCGCGGGCATGACGGCCATGTCGGCCGACGCCTCCTGGGTGCCGTGGCGGCCGCCCTCGGTGGCGATCGACCACGTCGTGGCCGATCTCAGACGCAGAGGCGAGGACACGGTCGTCAACCTCGTCGGCGGTCTCGTCGGCGACATCATGGACAGGATCGGCCTGGGTTTCCTCACCTTCTGGAACTGACCCGGCACCCGGAGGGCGCCGAGGGGGGAGCGGAGGAGCGGAATGGGTTCACCGGAACACCCGAGCTCTCACCAGCGGGGCTCCGACGGTGCCGACCACCACGGATCCGGCCACGGCTCCGATCACCGGGGCTCGGACCACCGGGACGGTGAACAGCCGGGCCGTTCGGAGGACTCCGGTCTCGAACCCGATCCCGCCCACCTGGGGCGATATCGCCTGCTCTCGGCGCTCGGCTCCGGCGGGTTCGGCGAGGTGCACCTGGCCCTCGACCCGGAGGGCCGCGCGGTCGCCGTGAAGATGCTCCACCCGCACATCGCCGCCGACTCCCGCGCGATCGCCCGCCTGGCCCGTGAGGTGGAGACCATGCGCCGGGTGCGTGGCCCGCACGTCGCCGAGATCCTCGACGCGTCCCTGACCGGCCCCCGGCCGTACATCGTCACCCGATATGTCCAGGGCCGTGCCCTCAGCGTCATCATGGCTGATGACGGGCCGGTCCAGGGGGACGATCTCGTACGGCTCGCGCGCGGGCTGGCCGAGGCGCTGGAGTGCGTCCACGCCGCGGAGATCGTGCACCGCGACCTCAAGCCCGCCAACGTCATCATCGCGGACGGTGAGCCGCACCTGATCGACTTCGGGATCGCCTGCGCGCTGGAGTCGGCGTCGGTCACGGCGTCGGGCGCGGTCGTCGGCACTCCCGGTTATCTGGCGCCCGAGGTGCTGGAGGGCTGGGCGGCCGGGCCGGAGGCCGACGTGTTCGCCTGGGCGGCGACGCTGGCCTTCGCCGCGACCGGGCGCCAGCCGTACGGGACGGGACCGGTGACGGCCGTCGCCTACCGGGTGGTCCACCACGAACCCGACCTTTCCGGTGTGCCGTCCTGGCTCGCCCCGCTGCTGGCCGAGTGCCTGAACAGGGACCCGGCCGCGCGGCCGACGGCGGCACGTCTCGTCTCCCGGCTCACGGCGACCGCGCCCGCCCTGTCCTCCGCTGCTTCCGCCCTCCCGGCTCCCGATCTGCCCGCGCCCACGAAGCCCGTCGGTGGGCTCCTTGGTGCGCGTGTGGCGCGTGGCGCCACGCCCACGAGGGAGTGGCGGCCTCCCCGGGGCAGGCGCCCGGACGGGCGCGCCGGTGCCGGGCAACCGGACGCGCGGGCGAAGCACCGGCAGAAGCTGCACCGGCGGTGGATCATCGGATCGGCCCTCGTCGTCGGACTGTTCGCCGCCGCGGCCTCGCGGAACCTCCCCGAGGTCTCCCTGCTCCTGCTCGTCCTGTACGGCATCGGCGTGCTGGTCGACGCCGCCTTCGGCCTGGCCGCCAAGGCGCGGGCCAGGCTGGTCGTCGACGCCGCGGGCGGCGTCGGCGTCGTCGCCGTCTACGCCCTGCTCAGCTCGCTGTTCAGCACGATGACGCTGCTCTTCGCCGTCGCCACCGTGGTGTTCCTGCTGATCACTCTCGTAGTCGCGAGCTGATCCCGTTCCCTGGGCACCTCCTGCGGCAAAGCTCAGGACGACCGCGTCGATCTGGTTCTGACCGTCTCAACCGACATCGATGTCGGCGACGTCAGTGTCGGCGACATCCATGTCGGTAAGGGTGTGACGAGCCGGGTTCGGGTGGGTAGGAGGGCCCCGGCAGGTCCGGAACATGCTTCGGTATCGTGAAGTCGCGACGGAGAAGTGTGGCTGAGCTACCGGCGGGTAACATAGCCTTGCTCCCATCTGGAAGTCGTACAGCCACGTGCGCGTACCCCACGGCACGTTTCGAAATCGCGGCGTCAGCCGTACGGAAAGGGGAGGTCGGCCACCGGCCATGAACATCGTCGTCTGCGTGAAGCAGGTCCCCGACACGGCGACCGAGCGCAAGCTGAGGTCCGATGACAAGACGCTCGACCGCGAGGCCGCCGACGGCGTCGTCAACGAGCTCGATGAATACGCGGTCGAGGAGGCGCTGAAGCTCAAGGAGGCCCACGGGGGCGAAGTGACGGTGCTCACCATGGGCCCGGGCAAGGCCACCGAGACCATCCGCAAGGTGCTCGCCATGGGCGCGGACAAGGCGGTCCACCTCAGCGATGACGCGCTGCACGGCTCGGACGCGCTGTCGACCTCCTACGCCATGGCGCAGGCGCTGAAGAAGATCGGCTTCGACCTGGTCGTCCTCGGCTCGGAGTCCACCGACGCCCGCACCGGCGTGCTCGCCGCGATGCTGGCCGAGCGGCTCGGCGTCCCGCAGCTCACCCTCGCCAACAAGGTCGAGGTGAACGGGTCGGCCATCGCCGTCCAGCGCCTCACCGACTATGGGTACGACAAGGTCGAGGCCTCGCTGCCGGCCGTCGTGTCCGTCGTCGAGAAGATCAACGAGCCGCGCTACCCCTCCTTCAAGGGCATCATGGCGGCCAAGAAGAAGCCGGTCGAGACGCTCGGCGTCGCCGACGCGGAGATCTCCGCCGACCAGGTGGGGCTGGCGAACGCGTGGAGCGAGGTCGTCGACTTCGCCGTCGCGCCGCCGCGTGCGGCCGGCACGGTTGTCAAGGACGAGGGCGACGGCGGCGCCAAGATCGCCGAGTTCCTCGCGTCGAAGAAGTTCGTGTGAGGGGCCCCGAAAATGAGTGAGATCCTGGTTCTCGTCGAGCATGTCGACGGTGACGTCAAGAAGGTCACCCTCGAACTGCTGACGCTGGCCCGTTCGCTGGGCACGCCGGCCGCCGTGTGGGCGGGGCCCGGCTACTCGGACGCCGCCAAGGCCAAGCTCGCTGAGCACGGCGCGGACAAGATCTATGTCGCGGACGCCGAGGAGATCATCGGCTATGTCGTGGCGCCCAAGGCGGAGTTGCTGGCCAAGCTGGTGGCGGACAAGGCCCCGGCCGGCGTTCTGATCGCGGCGACGGCTGAGGGCAAGGAGGTCGCGGGCCGTCTGGCGGTCAAGACCGACTCCGGTGTGATCACCGACGCCGTGGGCCTGGGTGAGGGCTTCGTCGCCGACCAGTCGATCTTCGGTGGTGGCGTCAACGTGCGCAGCCGGGTCACGAAGGGCACGCCGATCGTGGCGGTTCGTCCCAACTCCATCGCTCCGGTCGCCGCGGCAGGCGCCGGTGCCGAGGAGAAGGTGGAGGTCGCCCTGTCGGACGCCGCCCGCGCCGCGCGGATCGTGGAGCGGGTCAAGCAGGAGAAGGGCGCCCGTCCGGAGCTGACCGAGGCCGCGATCGTGGTCTCCGGCGGCCGCGGCGTGGGCTCCGGCGACAACTTCGCCATCATCGAGAAGCTCGCCGACTCCCTCGGCGCGGCGGTCGGCGCCTCCCGTGCGGCCACCGACGCCGGTTGGTACCCGCACCAGTTCCAGGTCGGGCAGACCGGCAAGACCGTGTCGCCGCAGCTCTACATCGCGAGCGGCATCTCCGGTGCCATCCAGCACCGGGCCGGCATGCAGACGTCCAAGACGATCGTGGTGATCAACAAGGACGCCGAGGCGCCGATCTTCGAGATCGCCGACTACGGCGTGGTGGGCGACCTCTTCCAGGTCGTTCCCCAGCTCACCGACGAGATCGAGAAGCGCAAGTAGCAGCTCTCCGTACGGCCCGGCTGCTGGGTTGCCGGGCTCATCAACGGGCTCATCAACGGGCTCGTCGACGGGCCGATCGAAACGGGCTCGTCCAGAACGCGCCGAGCGGCGCCGCACCTCGCGTGGTGCGGCGCCGCTCGCGTCTTCGTACCGAGTTCGCGTCTTCGTGCCGGGGAGGAACGGGCTCAGGCGGCGACGGGCAGGCGCTCGGGGGCCTCTGCGATGGCGTCGGCGGGTTCGGGAGACCGCTCCGGCGCGGCGGCGGACCCGGCGGCGGACCCGGCGGCGGCCTTCCTGACCGACGGAAGGAACCGACCGGCCACGGCGACGAGCACGCCGACCGCGACCGCGACGCCCATGGCGGCCCGCAGGGAGGTCGCGCTCGACAGGAAGCCGATGACGACCGGGCCGAGCAGGAGTCCCGCGTAGCCCATGGCGCCCGCCTGGGCGATCGCCGGCCCCGGATGGTCTGTCGCGGTGCCCGCGAGCGACAGCGCCATCGGAGAGATCGTCGCCACGGCGAGGCCGACGAAGAACATCCCCGCCACCGCGATCGGAGCGGACGTCGCGGCGATGACGACCAGGAAGGTCGCCGCCGTGGCGGCCCCGGAGAACACGATCAGGCCGCGTGCGCCGTACCGGTCGCGGAAACGGTCCCCGCTCAGCCGGCCGGCCAGCATGCCCGCCTCGAACACGGGATAGCCGAGTGCGGCGACGGACTCGGGCGCGCCGAGTGTGCCGAGGAGGTACAGACCGTTCCAGTCGGCCACGACGCCTTCGATCATGAAAGCGCCGAACGTGATCGCGCCGAGCAGGTAGACGATGCCGGGCATCCTGCGACGCGAGCCGGACGACGCCTCGGCGGGCGCGGCGGCGGGGTCGGGTAGGTACGTGCGGCCGAGCGCCAGCGACATGGGGAACGACACCACGGCGATCACCACGAGATGGGTGGTGAAGGACAGTCCCGCGGCGATCGCCACGGTGCCGAGCAGCCCCGCCGAGATCGCGCCGACGCACCAGCCGGCGTGCATTCCGCTCATCAGCGGCCTGCCGTACGCCTGCTCGACGGTCGAGCCCTGGGCGTTCATGCCCACGTCGACGACGCCGAACGCCATGCCGAACAGCGTCGCGGCCGCGACCACGGCCGGGAACGACGGCGCCACCGCGACGAGCACCAGTGACGCCGCGCACAGGGGAGTCGCCACCCGGAGCACACCGCGGCTGCCGGCCTTCGCCATGACGACGCGCATGAGTTGCATGGTGAGCAGCGCGCCGAGCCCCCAGCAGAGCAGCGCGACGCCGACCGAGGACTCCGACAACTGGAGCCGGTGGACCAGCGCGGGCAGGCGTACGGTGAACGTTCCGCACATCAGACCGGCCAGCACGAACGTGAGGACCGACCCGTAACGGGCCGCCCCCAGGGCGCGGGTCATCACGACCACCTTTCTGGAGTGTTTCAAAGTTGGAAATCGATGGGGCTGGTGAAATCGATGGGGCGGGGAGGGGCGGGCACGGACCCGCGAGGGTCGAAAGCCTGCGGAGACCGGACGAGAACTCCGCGATGAGGGCGGTGGTCGGTGCGGCATGAAGCCACAGAAGTGGTACGGCCCGGGCCGAATCCTCGGTCTTCAGGCCGGGGAGCGCGTCACAGCAATTCGAGCAACCGCCGGTGCACCGCCGCGTAATCCATGACCGAAGGGCTGTGCGTGGCGACGTCCCAGAGACCTTCGCAGGCGAGCCGTACGACCTGGGAGGTCGGCGGATCGGGTTCGTCGTCCAACCCGTGGGTATGCCAGCGGGCCATCGCCTCACGGAGCGGCGCGAGCAGCGCGTGGTCTCCGGCGGCTCCGGTGACCACGGCCCAGCGTCGCAGCCGGCCGCTCTCGACGGCCTCGAACGTGGCGGCCAGATAGGCCCGCGTGTAGGTGGGCTCGTCCTGCGCCTCGACCAGTGCGTCGAAGTCCGCGATCAAGCGTTCGATCATGCCTTGGATCAACGCTTCTTTGCCGGCGAAGTGGTAGAGGAGGCCACCCTTGCTCACGCCGGCGCGCTCGGCGACCGCGGCCAGGGTCAGGCCCTGGACTCCCTGGTCGTCGAGCAGGCACTCGGCCGCGTCGAGTAGCTCATCTCTCCTCACGGCTTTACTATACCGTCCGGACGGTTCAGTTCGCGTATCCGGGGATCGTTCGCGCCGCGGTCCCGGATAGGCTTGTTCAGCTGAGGCCGGGTCTGGAGGGGCCGTGGGAATCGCATATCTTGACCATGCCTCGACCACGCCGATGCTTCCTGAGGCGATCGAGGCCATGACCGCGCAGCTGGGGCAGGTGGGCAACCCCTCATCTCTGCATGCCGCGGGCCGCCGTGCCCGCCGCGTGGTGGAGGAGTCACGCGAGACGATCGCGGGCGCGCTGGGCGCCCGCCCGAGCGAGGTCGTGTTCACCGCCGGCGGCACAGAAGCCGACAACCTGGCCATCAAAGGCCTGTACTGGGCCCGTAAACGCCGGCGCGTCCTGGTCAGCGCGGTCGAACACCACGCCGCCCTCGACCCCGCACACTGGCTGGCCGACCACCACGGTGCGATCGTCGAGCCGCTCGAGGTCGACGATCTCGGGCGGGTCCATCCCGACACGCTGCGCGCGGCCATCGAACGCGACCCCGACGACGTAGCCCTCGTCAGCGTCATGTGGGCCAACAACGAGGTCGGGACCGTACAGCCGATCCGCGTCCTCGCCGCCATCGCCCACGAGCACGGGATCCCGTTCCACACCGACGCGGTGCAGGCCGTCGGCCAGCTTCCGGTCGGGTTCGCCGAGTCTGGCGTCGACGCGATGACGGTCTCCGGGCACAAGGTCGGCGGCCCGATGGGCGTCGGCGCGCTGCTGCTGTCGCGCGGCGCCGACCCGGTGCCCGTACTGCACGGCGGAGGTCAGGAGCGCGACGTCCGGTCCGGGACGCTCGACGCCCCCGCGATCGCCGGCTTCGCGGCGGCGGTGCAGGTCGCCGTGGAGAACCAGCCGGCCACCGCCGAACGGCTGTCCACGCTCCGCGACGACCTGATCGAGCGGGTGAGGCGGGCGGTGCCCGACGTGGTGCTGAACGGCGATCCGGTCAATCGGCTGCCGGGGAACGCCCACTTCTCCTTCCCCGGCTGCGAGGGCGACGCGCTGCTCATGCTCCTCGACGCCAAGGGCGTGGAATGCTCCACCGGCTCGGCCTGCTCAGCCGGTGTGGCCCAGCCGTCCCACGTGCTGCTCGC
This sequence comes from Sphaerimonospora thailandensis, assembly GCF_016863115.1. Lineage (GTDB taxonomy): Bacteria > Actinomycetota > Actinomycetes > Streptosporangiales > Streptosporangiaceae > Sphaerimonospora > Sphaerimonospora cavernae. Next base: position 21,715 of record NZ_BOOG01000050.1, on the reverse strand, counting down.
CATGGGACAGGACGGCGTCCGAGCCCGCGGCTCGCTGCGTTTCTCGCTCGGTCACACCTCGACGAAGGCGGACGTCGACCACGTGGCCGAGGTCATCGGCCACGTCGTCGAACGCGCCAGACGAGCCGGCATCCTCATCTGACTCCTGACTCCTGACTCCTGAGTCGTTCGTCAACTGAGGAAGTGGGCGACCTCGCTCCATGACGGGTCGTCGGCCACCTCGACCTCGGCCTTGCCCTCTTTCCATGTGGCGGCGAGGTCCTTGATCGCGCTTACTGCCTCGCCCCTCGGGTCGGCGTACACGTGCATGGTCCGCCGACCGTCCGCGTTCATGTGCGCGGCGAGTACGGCGGTGCCGAGCGTGCCGCGCACGAGCCGCTCCTCGAAGCCGCGCAGCGAGTCGAGCGACTCGCCCGCGGGCTGCCCGTCCGCGTCGGAGTTCCGGTACGGCAGGGTGATCGCGATGTGCTGGTCGTTCAGCGGATAGTCGACGGGTCGGAGGGGATACCGGGCGAGGGCGGTGACCCGGCTACCGGTGTCGGTGTTGCCCTCCATCAGCATCCACTGCTCTTCCGCGAAGCCCTTCGCCAGATCGGCGATCACGCCGGGCAGGTGGATAGCCGGAAACGCGTCGATTGGCTCGAATTCGGCCGCCATGATGTCGCCCACCCACCGAGCCACCTCGTCCTCGCCGAGTAGCCAGTCGAGCGCCATTTCCGCGGCCTCCAGTCGCGGCTCGTCCGCGAGATCCGGAAATATCGGGTGGAAGACGGAAACGTTCATGCGAGGACCGTTCCCCGGAGCCTGCGCGGCCACCACCAGCCGGCTCAGGTTGAACTCCCGGCCCTCGACGTCGACGGCCAGCTCCGTCACGTGCGTCTTGGCCTGTCGGGAGGGGTGGAACTCCCACAGCTCGTCGACCGGGGGAGCGGCGAGCGCCCACCGGTGGGCGAGCGGCCGCAGCTCGGGATCGTTGTACGCGCTGACGACCAGCGCGTACCGCGCCGTACCACCCGGGGCGATCTCCCACATCAGGGACGGGTGCATGGCGCTGACCGCCGACTCGAGCGCCTCGGCGAGTGCCTCGGCGTTCTCCGCCTCGACCTGCGCGTCGATCTCCGGACGGACCTGTGTCCACCAGGTCCAGAAGTCCGCTATGGCCTCCGCCGCATCGGCCGGCGCGTTCTTGCGCTCGAACAGTCGCATGACCCCGCATCTTCCCAGCTCCACCCCGCCGATGCCAACGCGGGCCCGCCGCGGCGGTAGTCTCGAAATGCTATGACGCACAGCACAGGGGAATCTATCGGCGCCGACCGGCCTGCCCGTCGGCTGCGCGTGCTCGCCGCCATGTCGGGTGGCGTGGACTCCGCCGTGGCCGCCGCCCGCATCGCCGAGGCAGGCCACGACGTCACCGGCGTCCATCTGGCACTCTCGTCCAACCCCCAGTCGTACCGGACCGGCGCCCGCGGCTGCTGCACGCTGGAGGACGCCCGCGACGCCCGCCGCGCCGCCGACGTGATCGGCATTCCCTTCTACGTATGGGACATGGCCGAGCGGTTCCACCGCGACGTGGTCGAGGACTTCGTCAGCGAGTACGCGGCGGGCCGCACGCCCAACCCGTGCCTGCGCTGCAACGAGAAGATCAAGTTCGAGGCGGTGCTCGACCGGGCCCTCGCACTGGACTTCGACGCCGTCGCCACCGGCCACCACGCGCGGCTCGTCGACGGCGTGCTGCGACGCAGCGTCGACGAGGGCAAGGACCAGTCATACGTGCTGGGCGTGCTCACCCGTGAGCAGCTCGCTCACGCGATCTTCCCGCTGGGCGACTCGACCAAGGCGCAGGTGCGGGCCGAGGCGGCCCGGCGTGGGCTCTCCGTGGCTGACAAGCCGGACAGTCATGACATCTGCTTCATCGCCGACGGCGACACCCAGGCGTTCCTCGCCGAGCGCCTCGGCGCCGCCGACGGGCCGATCGTCGACGCGATGACCGGCCAGGTCGTCGGCAAGCACCAGGGTGCGTACGGTTTCACCATCGGCCAGCGCAAGGGCCTGCACATCGATCAGCCGACCGCCGACGGCCGGCCGCGCTACGTGCTGTCGATCGAGCCGGTGTCCAACACCGTCACGGTCGGGCCACGCGCGTCCTTGCAGGTGCGGACCATCGTGGGCGAGCGCCCGGTCTGGAACGGCCCGCAGGCCGAGCCGTACGAGCCGATCGCCTGCACGGTGCAGTTGCGCGCGCACGGCGAGGTGTACGGCTGCCGCGCCCAGTTGTCGGGCGGCGAGCTGCACATCGAGCTGGACACCCCGGCAACGGGCGTCGCCCCCGGCCAGGGCGCCGTCCTCTACGACGGCGACATGGTCATCGGCTCGGCCACCATCGCCTCGGCGGCCTGAATCCGATCAGGGCAGCTCGACGGACTCGCCGACCGGAATCCGGCGGAAGTCGGCCTTCTGGTGGTCGGCCTCCATGCCGATCCAGTTGTCGACGATCTTCAGGCCGATCTCGTTCAGCAGGCCGTCGTGGGTGCTGTAAGCCCGCTGCGGGCGGACCTCTCGCAGGTAGGCGACCATGTCGGCGGTCCTCATCCACGGCGCGTTCGTCGGCACCAGCAGCGTGGGCACCTCGACCCCCGGCGGAGTGAACGCGTCACCGGGGTAGAAGACCTCCTCGTCCACCAGGAAACCGACATTCTGCACGACGGGGACGTCGGGATGGTTGAGCGCGTGCCACTCGCCGATCACCCTCACCCCGAACCCGGCCGCGCTGAACGCGTCGCCGTCCCGCACCACCCGCACTTCCGCCGGGATCTCGCCGAGGTGGTCGGCCACCGCCTGACAGGTGAAGATCTCCAGACCCGGGCTAGCCTTCCGCAGCAGGTCGGTGTCCACGTGATCGAAATGCTCGTGGGTGATCAGTACGGCGCTCGCCCCGTCGAGCAGACCTTTCCCGCTGAACGACCCGGGGTCGATCACCAGGGTCGAGCCGTCCTTCCGCAGCCGCCAGCACGCGTGCCCGAGTTTCGTGAGTTGCATAGTGCCTAAGCTAGTTCCCGTGACTGATTATCCGTGGGAGGAGGCCACTGCCACGGGCGTGGGCTCGCATCCGGGTGACGACCGCGAGGCCCACATGGAAGCTCTCCGTACGGCCTTCGGCGAGCTGCCGATGCCCTACCTCCCTGAGCTGCCCGGCCGGGGCGTCGGCGCCGACATGATCGGCAGAGGCGCGTCTCTGCTGGCGGAGCTGCCGGTCGAGGTGCAGCCGTCGGGGTGGCGGTTCACCGACCGGTCCGGCCGCGACCTCAAACGCGCCGTCGACCACCTCGCCCGCGACCTCGACGGCCTGGAGGAGGTCGCGCAGGGATACGTCGGCCCGCTGAAGATCCAGGCATGCGGGCCGTGGACGCTCGCCGGGGCCGTCGAGCTGCGGCACGGCGACAAGGCGCTCTCCGACGCGGGAGCCGTACGTGACATGGTCGAATCGCTGGCCGAAGGGCTCGCCGGCCACATCGCGCAGGTGCGGCGCCGGGTGCCGGGGGCCCGCCTGGTCGTTCAGCTCGACGAGCCCGGACTGCCGGGAGCGCTGGCGGGCACCGTCCCGACCGCATCCGGTTTCGGGCGGCTGCCGGCCGTCGAGCCCGTGATCGCGAGTGAACGGCTCAGGACGCTGATCTCGGGGTTGGGCGACGACGTCTTTCCCATCGTCCACTGCTGCGCGCCGGACGTGCCGTTCGAGGTCCTCCGTACGGCGGGGGCGCGCGGGATCTCGCTGGACGCCTCGCTGCTGCGGCGGCGGGACGAGGACGCGATCGGCGAGGCCATCGAGGCGGATGTCGCGTTCTTCCTGGGGGTCGTGCCGGGCGTCGACACCAGGCTCGCCGACATCGGCGTGGTGGCCAAACCAGCGCTGGAGCTCTGGCGGCGTCTCGGGTTCGCCCCCGCGCGGCTCGCCGAGCAGGTCGTGCTCACACCCGCGTGCGGGCTCGCCGGGGCCTCGCCGCGCTATGCGCGTGCGGCGCTCGCCCGCTGCCGGGACGCCGCCCGGGTGCTGCGCGAAGACCCTGGCGAAGGCATGGAGTGACGGTCTCGGGTGGAGCCGGACAAAAGGGAATGAAAGTCGGCTGCAAGCCGTCTACCGTATTTCTGGATCACTCCTGAGACGAGGGGCCGCGTGGTCTGGCGCGACCTCTCGGCGGAGTCGATCAGCGGGAGCCGTGCCCTGTCCTCGGTACGGCTCCCGCCCCACCTGACGCTGCCGCCTGTATGTCGTGGTCGCTGTTCGTCCTGGTCCCTGTTCGTCGTGGTCCCTGGTTGTCCTGGCGCTGTTCGTCGTGGTCGCGGCGTCGAATGTCAGTCGGCGGAGATACCGTTTCTCTGTGCCATCCGCCAGGCCATCGACCAGGCCATTCACCAGGCCGTCCACCAGGGCGGCCGACGAGGGGAGACGGGCGTGACCGAGCAGGTGAACGAGGCCGAGGGCATGCCGGTCGAGGATGTGTCCGATGTGTTCGGTGTGTCGGTTGAGGCCGCGCCGGCCGCGGCGCGGGAGCGGCACGCCGAGCTCGCCGAGTTGATCGAGGACGCCAACTGGCGTTACTACGTGCTGGATTCGCCGACTGTCAGCGACGCCGAGTACGACACGTGGATGCGCGAGATCCGGGTGCTGGAGGAGGAGCACCCCGACCTGCGGACACCCGACTCGCCCACGCAGAAGGTGGGCGCACCGATCTCCACCGAGTTCGCCCCCGTCGCCCACCTGCAGCGGATGGAGAGCCTCGACAACGCGTTCGACGACGAGGAGCTGGCCGGGTGGGAGGCGCGGGCCCGGCGTCTGATCGAGGCCGACCCGGGGCCGTACCTGTGTGAGTTGAAGATCGACGGCCTGGCGGTGGCGCTCGTCTACGAGAAGGGCCGCCTGATCCGGGGCGCCACCCGTGGAGACGGGCGTACCGGGGACGACATCACGCCCAACGTCCGCACGCTGCGTGACGTACCTGACCGGCTGGTCGGGGACGACGTGCCCGATCTCGTGGAGGTGCGCGGCGAGGTCTTCCTCCCGGTGGAGGGCTTCAAGCGGCTCAACGAGCAGCTCATGGACGCGGGCCGGCCGCCGTTCGCCAACCCGCGTAACTCGGCCGCCGGGTCGCTGCGGCAGAAGGACCCGCGGGTCACCGCACAGCGGCCGCTCCGGTTGATCGTCCACGGCGTCGGCAAATGGGAGGGCGCCGAGCCGCCCAAGTCCCAGTCGGAGATGTATGAGCGGCTCGCCTCCTGGGGCCTCCCGGTCAGCGACCGATTCCGGATCGTCGAGACCTTGGACGAGGTCCGCGAGTACATCGGCTACTACAACGGGCACCGCCACGATCCGGAGTACGAGATCGACGGCGTCGTGGTGAAGGTGAACCGGATCGCCGTGCAGCGGCAGCTCGGCTCGACCAGCCGCGCGCCCCGCTGGGCGGTCGCGTTCAAATACCCGCCCGAAGAGGTCACCACCAAGCTGCTCGACATCCAGGTCGGGGTCGGCCGCACCGGTCGCGTCACGCCGTACGGGGTGATGACGCCGATCGTGGTCTCCGGGTCGACGGTGGAGCGGGCCACCCTGCACAACGCCTTCGAGGTCGAGCGCAAGGGCGTGCTCATCGGCGACACGGTGGTGCTGCGCAAGGCCGGCGACGTCATCCCCGAGATCGTCGGACCGGTGGCCGACCTGCGGGACGGCACCGAGCGGGAGTTCGTGATGCCGACCCACTGCCCCGAGTGCGGCACCGAGCTGGCCTACGAGCGGGAGGGCGATGCCGACCTGCGCTGCCCGAACACCCGCGCCTGCCCGGCCCAGCTCCGTGAGCGGATCTTCTTCGCGGCCGGGCGCAACGCGTTCGACATCGAGGGGCTGGGTTATGTCGCGGCCACCGCGCTGACCCAGCCGCTCCCGCCGCAGGAGCCGCCGGTGCGCACCGAGGCCGACCTGTTCGACCTCACGATGGACCGCCTGCTGCCGATCCGGTCGGTCGTCCGCGACCCGGACACCGGCCTGCCCAAGACCGACCCCAAGACCGGCGAACCGAAGGAGGTGACATTCTTCGCCAACAAGTCGGGCGATCCCAGCAAGAACGCCGAGAAGATGCTGGAGCAGTTGGAGAAGGCCAAGACGCAGCCGCTGTGGCGGGTGCTGGTCGCGCTGAGCATCCGGCACATCGGCCCGCCGACGGCACGGGCGCTGGCCGAGGAGTTCCGCTCGCTCGACGCGATCGCGGCGGCCTCAGAGGAGGAACTGGCGGCGGTCGAGGACATCGGCCCCCGCGTCGCGGCCACCATCCGCGAGTGGTTCGAGGTCGACTGGCACCGCGAGATCGTCGACAGGTGGCGGGCCGCCGGCGTTCGGATGGCCGACGAGGCCCCGGCGGGGCTGGAGGTGCGGACGCTGGAGGGCCTGACGTTCGTCGTCACCGGCACATTGACCGACTTCAGCCGCGACGAGGCGAGCGAGGCCATCACCGGCCGAGGCGGCAAGGTCACCTCGTCGGTGTCGAAGAAGACCGGTTTCGTGGTGGTCGGGGACAACCCCGGATCCAAGTACGACAAGGCCGTCAAGCTCGGCGTGCCCATCCTCAACGAGGAAGGCTTCCACGTCCTCCTGGAGAAGGGCCCCGACGCCGCCCGCCCCCTCGCCGTCACCCCCGAGGAGGAGGCCTAGGTCCTCCGGTCCGCTCACGTCACGACTGCCAGGCACCCAACAGGTCTGCAGGGCCCCAGCACGCAGCGAGCGGTAGGCCGTCAGTGACACCGCACCGTGAAACGGCCACCAGTGGAGTCTTGGGATCGGTGCCCGGGACGGCGAGCATGTCGCGCACCAGGCTTTCGTACTCATGCCGACCGAAGGGCGCGTTCTCCAGCCACTTGATCGAGCCGAGGAAGTGGACATACCGCGCGACGGGGTCGCGGTCTGCGCCGACGAGGTCGATCTCGGGGTTGTTCTGACGGTTCCACCATCCTCCGATGGCCCCGGTCTCGGGCCATCGGTCGTCGGGCAACAGCCGCAGTAGAGCCTCACGGATGACGGGCTCGACCGCGCGGCCACGCCAAGAGGTCCAGGAGCGTTCGATGGACGCCAGGACGAGTTCGCCCCGGCCGCGCTCGACCAGCGGAATACCGCGGTCCAGGAAAGCGAGCCAGAACCGCAGGTAAGGATCGGTGATGCGGTAGCGCTTGTTCTTGGTATCCGGCTTGGTCGACAGCGGACTTTCGATGGCCACCACCCGCTTGTCCACAAGGGTGGACAGGAGCGGGGAGAGAGTGCCCGAGGCCAGGGGAGTGGCGCCGCCCGCCTCGGTGGCGATGGCCGTGAACGTGCGCTCCCCGCTACCTACCGCCGACAGGATCGCGCGAGAGTGGGAGGTTTCGGGAAACTCGCCCAGCAACGACAGTTCGCCGGCCATCAGCAGCGCGGACAGAGGATCCGCCAGAGACGCCCGCAAGTAGCCGACGCGGTCCATACCTGGCTGCCACGCCTTGACCACCTCGGGGAAACCGCCGGTGATCAGAAAGGCATCGATGGCGTCGGCGGCATCCAGGCCGGTCATGACGGCCACATCCGCAGGATGGAGCGGCCGGACGGTCATCTTCGCAGCACGTCCGAAGAAGGGACGGCCGTAGGACTGCAACGCCTCCATCACCGACAGGTCACTGCCGACCAGGATGAGCAGCACCGGCTTGGCAGACAGGTGCCGGTCCCAGACCGTCTGCAGCGCCCCTTCGAACTCGCGATCCTGCTCCACCAGCCACGGAACCTCGTCAATGACCGCGATGCTGGGCGCGTCGTCGGGCACAGCCAAGGCCAGGGTACGCAGCGCCTGGTTCCAGTCCCCCGGCTGCACCCCGGCGACCAACTCGGCCCCCGGCAATGCGGACTCCCCGAGCATGCCGATGAAGTCAGCGCGCTCAGCCACAGGATTGCGCCCCCTGGTGGCCTGAAAGACCACGTACGGTAGACGAGTGCGGTCACAGAATTCCTGAACCAGCCGTGACTTTCCCACCCGACGCCGGCCCGTCATGATCACAGCTCGCCCGCGAGTGCCGCCTCCTCCCTCCGTCACCTGCCGCAGTTGCCCGCGCAGTAGCTCAAGATCTGCGGCCCTGCCCCTGAACTCCATTGGTCGCCTCGCTCTTACGTAGAATCAATCTAACGTAGATGCGATCTTACATTGTTCGGCGCCGCCGGCGGGCGGTGCCGGACCTCTCGGCCACCCCTCACGAGGTGAACGAGAGGCCCGGCGCGCGGTGCAGGTCAGCGGCTCACAGCCCCGAGCACTGGCCGGTCTTGGGACCGGACACCGTGTTCGGCCGATCGTTGTTGATCGGCGCGGGCGAGTTCCCGGTGCACGACAGCGGCCCGCTGATCCGGTTGCCCGCGACAATCGGCGCCCGGTTGTCGTTCAGGCGCACCGGACCGCTGATGGTCAGCCCGTCCAGCGTCACCTCACCGGATCCGCTGATCGTCACCGGCCCGCTGATCGTCGTCCGCAGCAGCGCCACCTGCCCGGCCCGCGAAGCGGTGATCGGCCCGCTGATCCGCGACCCGGTCGTGAACAGGCCGGCCCCCGGCCGTACCGTCACCCCACCCGACACCGTCGCACCGTCCAGGCAGGTGATCCCCGAGCTGACCGTCAACGGACCGCTGTGCTTCCCGGCGATGGTCTTGGTGCAGGCCGGCAGGCTCTGCACGCCGACGAGGATCGGGTCGTGGTCGCTGGAGCGGTACGGCGTGGCCGGCTCGAACAGGTCGCCGGCGAAGTAGTTGTGCCGCGAATACTCGGTCAGCACCGATTCGACCGAGTTGATGTTCCACACGTCCACGCCGCGCACGGACGTGAGCGCCGCGGCGTTGCCGAGGACGTGGTCGAGCGAGCCCACCGTCTCGTCGAAGACGTACGTGTGCTTCTTGGCGAACTCCGCGTTCAGGTCGGTGTAGCCCGCGGTGTAGAGGACCTGCATCGGGTCCTCCTGGGTGTAGGCGTTGAAGTCACCGAACAGGAACACCGCCCGTGTCCCGGTCTTCTCGACCAGAGCATCGGCGAAGCCGGCCAGTGCCTGCGCCTGCTTCACCCGGTCCGGGGTCCAGCAGCCCTGCCCGTCGCCCGGATCGGTCGTGCCGCCGCACCCCTTGGACTTGAAGTGGTTGGTGATGGCGAGGAACCGCTTGCCCCCGTTGACCGCGGCGAACTCCTGGGCGAGCGGCTCGCGGGCGTTGTGGAAGGCGGGGGAGTCGGTGAGGATCGTCGAGGACCCCACCGGCGTGACCGCCGCCGGGCGGTAGATGAAGGCGTTGCGGATGACGTCCTGGTCCTGAAGGTCCGGCTGCTTCTCCGGCGACCTCGCATAGTCCCAGGTGCCGGGGCCGGCGACGGCGTTGAGCGCGTCGACCAGCTTGGCCAGCGCGTCGTCGCGGTCCTTGTTGAACTTGGCGGAGTTCTCGACCTCCTCCAACGCCACCACGTCGGCGTCGAGGCTGTTGATCGCACTGACGATCTTGCCCTGCTGCCGCTCGAGGTTCGATCTGTCCCACGCACCGCGGGCGTCGCAGCCGCCGCTGACCGAGATCGGGTTGCCGGCGCGATCGGTGTAGGCCTTGCAGCCCGGCAGATCCACCCCGAGCGTGGTGAAGTAGTTCAGCACGTTGAACGTGGCGAGCCGTACGTCACCGCCGACCGGCTCGGGCGCCTTGGTGCGGGTGTCCTGGAACGTCACCGCGTCCGAAGCCCCGCCGGGCAGCGGCCCGGTCGGCTGGAACTTCCACTCGTCGTTGCGATAGTCGAAGATCACCGGTGCGGAGAAGGCGACCGACGCTCCGGTGCGCACCGGGGTGGTCTTGGTGAGGTACGGAACCTGTCCGCTGCTGGGCGTGCGAGCCGACTGGCCGTCGTCGAGCACCACCCGGCGGGCCTGGTTGTCCGCCGCCACGGCGTCGGCCTCGGCTCCCGGGCGGGCGGCGTCCGTGGGCTGGCGCAGCGGCGTGTCCCCGGCCGCGAGGGTGATCGACCCGAACGCGTTGTTGCCCCACCCGCCGAGGTTGTACGTGTCGGAGACCGTGTACGCCCCGGTGGGCTGGACGAGCATGCCCTCGAACTTCTCCCGGGTGGCCTCATCACGTGGCAGGACGAACTGCACGGGCTTGACCGCCTCGGCCGGCTTGTCGAGGATCGTCAGGCCGGACGCCGGGACCGTGATCTCGGTGAGCCCGAAATATTCGCTGACCTTGCCGGTGACCTGGACGTGGTCGCCGATCCGCGGGAGCGCCGCGGACGAGAACACGAAGATCGCGTCCGAGGCGGTGCGCTCGCTCATGTCCGAGTCCCCGCCCGTGCCCGGGGTCTGGATGTAGTAGCCGTTGAATCCGCCGGTCGGATAGGTCGCGGTCACGACTCCGGACGTGGTGACGGTCTGGCCCTCGTACGGCGTCGAAGCGCCGGTGCCCTGGATCTTCGCGATCGGCACCTGGCCGGGGTCCGGGGTCGGGTCCGGATCCGGGGTCGGGGTCGGGTCCGGATCGCCGCCGCCGGAGCCGTTGCGGACCCCGAAGGTGTTCGGGAGCGGACCGGTCCACCTCCCGTCGACCTTCTGCAGCGAGTGGCCGATCGGCGTGCTGCTGGGCTCCTTGACGCCGATGTCGGCCGAGGTCTTCCCCGCGGCCGGACCATTCGACGTGGCGAACACGCCGTCGTAGGAGATGAGTTCGGCGGCCTGCCCGTCCGGACCGACCAGAGCGATGCCGTCCCGCGGCCCGTTCTGCAGGCCGTTCTGGGCGTACTCGACGACCACCACCCCGGCGGCCGGTACTGTGCCGGACAGGTTCTCGCTCGTACCGTTGATCGTGCCCGGCGACGTGTAGACGACGGCCGCGTCGGACACGTTGCCGTTGTAACGAAGGATCTTCCAGCCGGTGAGATCGAATCCGGCCGGTGCCTCGATCTCCACCGCCTCGCCTTCGTCAGCGCCGACGTTGTCGTAGTGGATCTCGCTGATGAAGGGGGTGAACTCCGCGGCCGCCACCGCGGGCACGGTGACCACCCCCAGACCGGTCATCGCCACGGCCACCGCGGTGGCGGCGAATGGCGGAATGCGCCGGCTTGAACGCATCCTGTCCCTCTCTTCTCGTTGGTGGTGTTGAAGACCCCCGAGAGCGTGGCGCCGTGAGTGTGCGGTGCCACGAGCGCGCGGTGCTTGTGAGTAAGCGAAGGGCGGTGGCGCAGATCGTCGTCCACGCCACCGCCCCTGATCCGGCTTGGACTACCGCATCAGCGGGTCACAGCCCCTTGCACTGTCCGCTCCTGGGACCGGACACGGTGTTGACCTTGCCGTTGTTCGTCGGCGCCGGGGAGTTTCCGCTGCAGCTCAACGGCCCGCTGATCCGGTTGCCGGACACGACCGGTGCGTCGGCCACCCGGTTGTTGGTCAGGCTGACCGGACCGCTCACCTTGGAGTCCAGGATGGTGAGCTTGTCGGTGGCGCCGTTGACCGTCACCGGACCACCGACAGTGGTCTGGTTCAGCGAGACACCGGCGGCCTTCGAGGCGCTGATCGGCCCGCTGACCACGGCGCCGGTCGCGTGGAGGCTCGCGCCCTTCCGCACCGTGACCGGCCCGGAGACCGCTGCTCCGTTCAGGCAGGTGACGCCGGAGCTCACCTTGAGGGGACCGGCGTGGCGGCCGGTGATCGTGGTCGTGCACGCGGGCCCGGTGTCAGCGGCCAGCGGGATCGCCACGGTGACCGCCGTGCCGGTCGTCTCACCGGTGATGACGAGGTCCGCGCTCGTCGCGCCTCCGCGCGCCGGGGCAGCGGGCACCGCGAACTCGACGGTCGCACGGCCGACCTCGTCGGTGCTGTCGGTGCTCGCGCCGGCGGTGGCGTCGACCGCGAAAGTGCCGACCTTCTGGCCGGCGAACGTGGCCGTGACCTTCTCGTCCTTCGGCTCGCCGGTGGTGAACAGCAGCGACGACAGGTTGACCGTCACCGGGTCACCGGTCTTGAAGCCGCCCTGCGGCGCGTCGAACCGCACGCCGATCGCGCGCTGCGCGTAATCCGGGGCAACGGGCGAGTTCTCGCCCAGGTAGGTGACCATGGACTGCAGGTCGACCTGGCCGGTGTCCCGCTTGTCCGCCCCTTCGTTCAGGGTGCTGAAGTTGTCCCCGCCCGAGGCGAGGAACGAGTTCACGACCACGCGGTAGGACTTGGCCGGGTCCAGCGGCTTTCCGCCGAGGGAGACCGAGGTGATGTGCCGGCCCTTGGGTGCGGTCGGGTCGTAGGTGTAGAAGAGCCCCTTGGACACGCCGAGCTTGAGGAACGGCCGGCTGGCCCCCTCGGGCTGCCACTGCTCCTCGAGCACCTGGACGATCTGCTTACCGGTCAGAGTCATCGTGACCAGGGTGTTGGCGAACGGCTGGACCTCGGCCGCCTCCTTGTAGGTGACGGTGCCGTCCTGCTTGCCCTGGGCCCGGTACTTCATGTCCGTACGGAGCCCGCCCGGGTTCATGAAAGCGATCTCGGTGGACGGGTCGGTGGTGCGAGCACCCGCGAGTTGCGCGTCGGCGACGAGGCTGCCCAGGGGCGATTCACCGCCGCGGTTCTCGGTGGTGCCGTTGGACTGCCGGGCCCGGTTGAAGTCCGCGGTGATCTCACCGAGCTTGCGCGCGCCCTCCCTCTTGGCCACCTCGACTGCACCGTCCACGATCGCCTTCGCCGCCGGGTCCGGGCGGTAGAGGGGCTTCCACGTGCCGTCCGCCTGCCGCTCGGTCAGGGGAACGATCTTCGAGTCGACGTTGACCGCTTGCTTCTTGGTCCGGTCATAGGTGAACGTGATCTTGCTTAGGTTGTACCCGTACTGGCCCGCCGACACGACCGGGCGTACGGTCACCGGACGCTTCTCGTCCTGCCACTCCTTGACCGGGACTTTATGGTCGTAGGACAGGTGGGTGTGGCCGGAGATGACCGCGTCGAAGTTCTTGTCGACTCCGTTCACGATCTTGCCGAAGTCGCTCGCCGGGTCGACCGCCGACTCGTACCGCGTGCTGGCGGCGCCCTCGTGCACGAGCAGCACGACGATGTCGGCCCCCTGCTTGGCCTTCAACTCGTCGGCGACCTCGTTGACCGTGCGCGGAATGTCCAGGATGTCGAGCATGGAGATGCCGGCGGGGGTGACGAGCTCGCTGAGGTGCTCGGTCACCGCGCCGACAAAGCCGACCTTGACCCCGTCGACCTCCTTGACCCAGGACTCGGTGAGCTGCTTGTACCTGTCCTGGAGCTCCTTCTTGACCCTGACATTCGCACCGATGTATTCCCACGTGGCCCGCGGGATGACCCGGTTCACCAGGTCGTCGTAGCCCCGATCGAACTCGTGGTTGCCGACCGCGCTGACCTCGAGGCCGGCCGCGTTGAGCGCGTCGATGGTCGGGTTGTCCTGCTGGATGAACGAGGTGAACGTCGAGGCGCCGATCAGGTCCCCCGCCGCGGCGAAGATGGTGTTGGGGTTCTGCGCCCTCATATCCCGGACCGCGGTCGCCAGCGCCGCGGCTCCTGCTTCCTGGCCGTTCGCCTCCAGCCGGCCATGGAAGTCGTTGATCCCGAGGATGTCGATCTCGACAGTGTCATCGGCGTCATAGGCGTACGCCGCCGGCGCGCCGACCAGGCCGATCCCTGCTATCGCGGCCATCGTGGCCGTTGCTACCAACGGCGCCAGACGCCTTCGCAGGCGCATACGGTGCCTCCCGTGCGTTCGGACAAGAACTAACAAAGGCAACATATGGTCAAGCACTGCCAGGGGGAAGCACAAAGACTGCCAAGGGGAAGCCCGAAGGGTGATGTCGGCCGCCGGTATCCAGCCGATGTTCACGTTCCGGGTCTTGCACGGCGAAAGAGGTCCTCCGGGCCGCTCACCTCACGACTGCCAGATACCCGGCAGGTCCTCGGAAGTGCGTGGCGAGCGGTAGGCCGTCAGTGACACCGCATCGCGAGACGGCCACCAGTGGAGTCTGGGGATCGGCGTTGTGCCGGTGTCAGCAGTCGATGGGGGCGCTCGACTCGATGCGGGTGTCGACGGCGAGAGCCCCCACGATCGGCCTATCGGTGAAGATCTCCTTCAGCAGGCGGCTGAACTCGTCACCCACGGCATCCTGGAGGTGGCTCACCTCGACCGCGTCGACCTGGGCGTACGCCCAGAAGTTGACTCTTGACACGTGACCGTCGACGCAGTCGAACACGTAGAGCCGGTCATCTTGCTTGATCAATCCCGTCGTGGGCATGTCGTGGCGGTCATAAATGTCGACTACGTCCGTACCGGGTGTGGGCCGCCAGGGACGCTCTCCGATCTGCAACTGAATCAGGTTGCTCCCCCTGCCGCCGGGCCGGTGCCGCCGAACCACTTTGCCGTCGATCGGGCCGTCGGTCGTGCCGTGCCGGCTGACTCGCTTCTCGTCGCGGAGGTCGTCGTCACCCATCGAGGTCACCTGCTGGGGAGTGGTTACCGAAGTTTGCGAATGCAGTGTATACGCATTGTAATCAATCCAATGCGCACAGTTTTCATCAGAGGGTGGGGTGGCATCAGAGCAGGGCCTGATCGGTGAAAATGTGGGTGTGCTCGACTTCGTCATCGTCCGCAATCCAGACCCGGACTCCCGCCTGCCGTACCTGATCCGGCTGCCGCTCGGGACGGCCGGACTGGTGCTGCGCGCGGGCGGGACCTGGCCCCGGGAGAAGGCGATCTACTGCTACCCGGCGGGGGCGAACGAGTGGCCGGCCGACGCCGACCACGGCCGAGGTTCGCCGATGGGCGAGGGACAACGGCTTCGCCGTACCCGATCGTGGCAGGCTCCGCCCCGAGATCCTGCTCGCCTACGAGCGCGCCCACGAACGCTGACTCGCGGCACGCCGATTGTCGCCCAGAAGCGCGTCAGGCTGGATCAGCAGTTGACCAACTGCTCCATCGCGTTCTTGGTTTCACTCGCTGAATCCAGTCCGTCTGCGATCTGGTCGAAGACCGCTTTCAGCAGGCCCACCTGCTTGATCGCCTCATCTTCCACGGGGGCGCCCGACCGGATGCGGGTGTCGATGGCGAGAGCTGCCATGATCCGCCTGCCGGTGAAGGCCTTGTTGAACAGGCGGGCGAAGTCGTCGCCCTGGGCGTCCTGGATCCGGCGTGCCTCGGCCGACTCGACGTGGGCGTACACCCACACGTTGCCTTCCATTACATGGCCCTCGACGCAGTCGAACACGAAGAGCCTGTCATCCTGCTTGATCAATCCGGCGATAGGCATGTTGTAACGGTCGAAGATCTCGACCATTTCAGTGCTGGGCGTAGGCAGCCAGGGACGCTCTCCGATTCCCAGCTTGATCAGGTCGCTCACAGCATGCCTTCCTTCCAGTTGGTCGACTCGAAGCAGGCGTCGAACCTCTCCACGTCATCGTGAGTCCATACTCGGTCGCCGTCCATCAGCGCCACGGAAACATGCCCGGGTATACGTCTCGTTGGACTGGCCCATACCCGGAAACCGTCAGCTCGTAGCTTCCCGGCCAGCGCATAGCGTACGCCTTCTCCCGGGACCGCTCCCCGGACGCGGTGGCCGTTCACCGCCACCGCTGCTTGGTCTGGTGTCAGCCTGCCCTTGAGCAGGGAAAGTTCTTGCGGGACTTCGCCGCGGGATGGGCGTTGCTTGAACGGCCTACCTTCGATCGGCTTGTGGATCGTTCCATACTGGCTGACCCAGTCCTCATCGCCGAGGTTGTCATCAATTACCCTCCAGCGTGGAAACCCGGTCCTTCAGGGCCGGGAGGAAACGCGGAACGGTGCCGCGCTTCGGGGCGGGTGGTGTAGCCGTAGCCGTCCGCTCTCTGGAGCAGCCGGACATGGCGGTGGCCGATGCCCTGCACGGTGCCGTGCCGGGTGGTGATGTTGAAGCTTCCGGTGGTGCGGACCGCGACCCGGCCGGTGTGAACCCCGGCCTTCTTGCCTGTCGGAACGTTCGCCCGGACCAGGTCGCCGGTCTGGAAGCCGCGTACGGCCTTGACGCGGGGCAGCCGTAGCCGGGGGAAGCCGTACCGGTCGGTTCGGGTCCGGGCGTAGGACCCGCGCCCGGTGGCGGTGGCGACCAAAACCCTGCCCGGCCAGGCCGTCACCTGTTCCAGGTGGCCGACGTGCAGCGCATCCAGCGCATGTGACTTGGGCGCACCGGTGCGGGACCTGTTCCACTTGGTCCGCCCGCCCGAGCCGACTGCTACGGGCAGGCCGGTCGCGGTCAGCGCCCGCCACAGAGCCCACCGGGTGGCGTTCACGGCGGCGGCGTCTCTCAGCGGGGCCTTGGCCTGGGCGAGGACCCTGGCCAATGTCTTTGGCCGGTCCGCCAGGAAAATCTCTACGGCGGTGGCGTTCTTGGCCTGGTTGCACGGCACACACGACAGGGCCAGGTTCGAGACCCGGTCCGAGCCACCGCGCGAGCGCGGGTGAATGTGGTCGATGTTCAGCGGCACACCGGACGCGCCACAGTACGCGCAGGTGCGGTTCCACTTGGCCAGCAGATACTCGCGGACCTCGTACCCGTGCAGGGTGCCCTGCTGGTACTCGGCGCCTTGGAGGGGCTTGCCCGCGCTCATGGCGTGCGTGTCGAACGCGACCCGTTCCATGTGGACGGCGCGCACGGGAGCCCACCGGGACAGCCGGGCAACCCACGACATGGTCGTCTCGACGCGGTGTCGCAGCGACGGCGCAAGCCACCCTTGCGGTTTGGTGCGCTTGTCGAAGCGGGGCGCGCGATAGCGCAGGTTCGCCGACCGGCGCCGCCTGCGGTAGGCGGCCCGTGCGCTGAGCTTGTCGCGGATCTGCCCGCCGCGATGGTCGAGCTGGATGCCATACATGCCGGTACGGCATCCGTCGCGCTCGGTGAACACGGCGATGCCGGTGCGCTTGGAGCCAGGGTCGACCCCCACCTCAACACCGGTCACGGTTGAGTCGGCGGCCGCGCGGTCACGTAGCCGGATGACGAACGGGGTATGGCGAGCCACGACGGCCCGGCCGGACGCCAGAAGCCTGCGGGCGCGGGCAGGGTGGCACGGATCAAGCGGTTGGCCGCGTGAGTCCAAGACGAACACGACCGGGTGAACCTCACGGTTCGCTCCCTCCCCGGCGTGTGCCAGGTCGGGGTGACGCCGCGGCAAACGGGTGCCGTCCGCCGCGGTCTCCCCTCGCCCATGTTCCGCGCCAGTGCCCGGCGACACCGGGAGTCCGTAAGCCGTTTCGTCCCCACCCTCGGGGTTGTCTGCTCCTACGGATTCCAGAGCGGCAGGCTGAGGAAGCACCTGCCGGTGGGTCTGCTCACTTACGTGAAACGTAGTCAATCGAATGCACCTCCTTCAAGGTGATCGACCAGGGCTGGTCAACGCGGGGCTTCAAGACGCATAGCCGCACCTCAAGCCCCCTCCTTCAGGAGGGGGTCGTTGACCCATGTAGTCGCCTGCTGGGGAAGAGGTTACGGTAGAGACAGTAAGCAACAGCTTACACTGTCTGTAATAGATTCATTACATAGAGTGTCTCTTCGGTCAAGTGATCCCTTACGGCGCCCCAGTCACCCAGCTTGTGGGCCGTACTTTCGCTGGCAGTGTCAGCCCAACCAGGCGTCGAGTCGATTTGGCAGACCGGGCTCGGCCTTCAGCCCGGCGGCGGTGTGCTGAGGGTGCTCGTTCAGTCGGGTGGGGCCGGAGCGGCGAGCGGGTGGCCGGGCAGCGGGCTGGAGAGGATCATGGTGCTGGCGGGTTGTCCGTAGGAGGCCAGCTGGTCGATCAGCTGCTCGAAGGCTGCCATGGAGACTGCGACGATCCTGAGGATGCTGCACGCGTCGCCGGTGACCCGGTGGATCTCCAATATCCCGGGCCAGGTGGCCACCGCGGGGTCGCGAAGCACGCAACGCGGGCCGTAGCAGGACATGCGGATGAAGGCGGACACCGGCCAGCCGGCCCGGATCGGGTCGACTTTCGCGTGATAACCGGTGATCACTCCCGCCTCTTCGAGCTTGTGGACGCGTTCGGCGACCGCGGGCGGGGACAGGTGGACCCGGCGGGAGAGCTCCTTGTAGGAGAGCCGGGCGTTGTCCTGCACCTCGCGCAGCAGTTCCCAGTCCGTCTCGTCCATCCCGTTCCTTTCGTTCGCAAAGCGATGGCGATGCTATCGCCGCCAATGCACGGCGAAAGGCAGCCATCGCCTTTCATCCGGCATTCCGTTCCCCGATAGTGCCACGACATCATGAAGTGGCCAGCTACGAGAGGGACGTCATGGGACAGAAATCCGCCGTACGGCCGACGACGGCGTGGGAACGGGCCGAAAGAGCCAGGGCCACCGGCGGGGCGCCGACCCTGGACTTCGAGACGCGGACTCCCTACGACGCCTACGTGCACGCGGACGTGCTGCACACCTTGCAACAGCCGATGAGCGACGACGCCGGTGAGATGTCGTTCTTGATGACCACGCAGGTGATGGAGCTTTACTTCAAGCTCATCGCCTTCGAACTGCGTCACGCGCAGAAACTGCTGCGTGCCGACGAGGTGTGGGCCGCGCTGGCCCCGCTGCGCCGTACGGCGTTGCACCTGGAAGGCCTGAACGCGAGCTGGCGCGGACTGCGCTGGATGACGCCGGCGGACTTCAACCGCTTCCGGGACCAGCTCGGCGAGGCGTCCGGGCTGCAGTCGGCGATGTACCGGCATGTGGAGTTCCTGCTCGGGCTGAAGAACCCGGCCCTGCTCCGTCCTTTCAAGCGTCAGGAGAAGGCCCACCGCGACCTGTTGCGCACCTTCGAGTCGCCGAGCGTCTGGGACGACGCCATCGCCCTGCTGGCCCGGCACGGCCATGACATCCCGCGCGAGCTGTTGAACCGCGACGTCGCCGCCGAGCACGAGCCGCATCCGGCGGTGGAGGAGGCCTGGACCGAGGTCTACCGCGACGAAGGCCCCGGCAACCACCTGCGGCTGCTCGGCGAGGCGCTCACCGAGGTGGCCGAGTTGTTCGGCGACTGGCGCTACCGGCACCTCGCCACGGTGCGCCGGGCGATGGGCGCCAAGCCCGGCAGCGGCGGATCCAACGGCCTGGCCTGGCTGGAACGCAGCATGGCCCGGGTGGTCTTCCCCGAGCTGTGGTCCGCCAGGACTCACATGTGACAGGGCCTCGGCCGGTGTCTCAGGCGGCGTTCTCCTCGGGTACGGCTGTCGCCTGGACGGCGGCCAGGACTTCGACGAGGGCGTCGACGTCGGGATCGGCAAAGATGGCCTCGGGACCGCCGGAGGCCAGATCGACCCAGGTCGCAACGCAGTCCTCCTTGTCGCCGGCGACAAGGCAGGGCAATGGACGACCTGGTACCGCCAAGCGATCCCCCTCGCCGAAGACCGGTACGCGACCTACCTGAAGGAAAAGGCGGAGCCATGAACAGCACGCACAGTTACGACCGCGAGGGCTTCCTCTCGGCTTTCTTCCCTGACTCGGCTGACCGGGCGGAGGTCGAGGCGGGAGCTCAGGACCTCGTCAACATCAGCCGGGCCCACCGTCTGGCCGAGATGCGCAAGCGCCTGGGGCTGACGCAGGCCGAGGTCGCCGAGCGGATGAACGTGCGTCAGGAGCGCGTCTCTGCCATCGAACGCGCCAAGGTCGACGCCAGCGAGCTGAGGACCCTCGCCGCCTACATCCGGGCCCTCGGCGGACGAATGGAGATCATTGCTGATTTCGGCGGCGAACGTCTCGTGGTCGGCTGACGTTCCAGAGCGACGAACGGACGGCCGACGAGGGCAGGCTCCTGCCATCGGCGAGCTTGGCCTGGGTGAGGCCGAGCTCTTCACGGCGCCGCCGTACGGCCTTGCCGAGCTCGAAACGGATTCGCGCAGCCTCGTATACGGCTCCGGCACCGGGCCTACTCATGATCTCCGCGCGCTTGTCCGACCACGCCCTGCGCTCGGCCATGGCACTCACTCCTCTTCCGCTGTGTGAGCCTCCGCGATCAGATGTCGAACTCGTCGCTCTTCACGCCGGCGATGAAGGCACTCCACTCGCTGGGGGTGAAGGCCAGCACCGGACCCGAGCGGTCCTTGCTGTCTCGTACGGCCACCAGGCCCGGCAGGTTCGTGGCCACCTCGACGCAGTTGTCGGTAGTGGCACCCGAGTAGCTGGACTTGCGGAAGTCGGCGGCGGACAGGTCGGGGACGTCAGTCATGATCTCTCCTCGCCGTGGCGATGAGCGCCACGGACGCGTCGGGGGGCAGGGCTATCTCGGTCAGGCGCTCGAATGTCAGCGTAAGCCCCCTTACCTGGTCGGCGGCTTCCACATACACGTCACCTCCGGGACAGCCGATGTAGCCCACATCGGGGTCGCCTTCGTCGAAGGACAGCACGGAGAAGGCCCCATCGAGCCCGACGTGCAGACCGACCGTTAGCGGCACGACTTGGATCGTCACCTGAGGCTTGTCGGTGGCGTCGATGAGGCTGTCCAGCTGTCGCCTCATCACGCCTGCCGACGCGACCGGGCGGCGCAGGGCACTCTCGTCCACCAACACGTGCAGTGATGGCGCACTCGACCCGAGGAGCGTGATCTTGCGTGCCATCCGGGCGTCAACTCTGCGTTTCAACTCCATGTCGTCCAAGGGCGGCCGGACAGCACCGATGAGCGTGTGGGTGTATTCCTCGGTCTGGAGCAGGCCCGGGATCAGCAGCGGCTCCCAGGTGCGAATCGCCGTCGCTTCTGCCTCCAGGACCACGTACGATCCGGCGAACACGTCGCTGTAGGCGGTCCACCAGCCGCGCTGGCTGGCGTCCCGGCAGAGCTGGATCAGTCCCGCCTTTGTCGCGGAGTCGGCGCCGTACAGATCGCAGGCATCCGCGACATCGGCAACGCTCGGACTGGTCCGGGCGTTCTCGATCCGGTTGACCTTCGGCCGGCTCCACCCGAGCTGCTTCGCTGCGGCTTCCGGCGTCAGACCAGATGATTCGCGGAGTCGCCGCAGCTCACGGCCCAGGCGGCGATGCCGGACGGTGGGACTCTTCATGGGCATGGGTCAAGTTTGAGGGGAAGCCAGTAAAACTTCTACGTGTACAGGACTTGCTTGCGTGCACAGTACACGCGATTATGGAGCCGAGCCACTACAGGCTGTGACTTATCGGTGACGGACAGGGAGGAAACTGCCTGAAACGGGCTCACCAGGCGTCAAGCAAATAGCGGACCCGCCCGCCGCTACCCACGACCGGGCGGGTCCTGATCAGGAAAAGGAGCTTCCTGACCATGTCACACGATACGGCCGCCGCGGCCGGTGTGGAGTTCGCCGGGTGGCGGATCATGAGGAGTGATGAGGGACGGCTGTGGGCCAGCCGGGAGCGGCCGTTCTCTGCGGAGGCCGAGCGGGCCGGCGCCTACCGGACGGTGGATGGCGACGACCTGCGCGCGCTGTGTCAGGCCATCGCTGCACAGGAGAGCCTCGCCGAGATGGCGGTGAGCCAATGATCGAGAGCGAGGTCAGGCCCCGGATCAGCAACGACGCGGTCGCGCTCGATGCGAACGGTGGCGGGCAGGACGGCGAGTTCGTCCGAGACGTACGTGATGTGCCCGGCCACACCGGTGATCACCTCGTTTCGGGCCAGCCGTTCCCAGAGCGGTCGTGTCCGCCGTGGTGCATGGACGCTCACATCGACGAGCATCCTGATGAGCGT
>NZ_BOOG01000049.1 GCF_016863115.1 Sphaerimonospora thailandensis | reverse complement strand
GCGATCGACGATGAACGGCATCCCCAAGAAAACGGGCCGCTTCGTCTGGCACCCCGTCGGCGCGGTCCAGATCGGGGACTACGCGGTGAGCGTGGGCGAGGGCCGGCTCGACCTGAGCGACCTCGCTCTCGGGCCCGGCGCCCGGGTCAGGTTCAACGCGTCGGTGTCGGTCGGGCAGCTCACGGTGATCGTGCCGGCGACCGCGCGGGTGGAGGTGCACGGGTACGCCCGGCTGGGCGAGGTGAAGATCGGCCACAGGGTCGAGGACGGTACGGGCGTCCGATTCGACCGGGTGCTCGAGCCCGAGGTGACCGGGACGTCCGACGCGCCCACCATCGAACTCCACGTGCGCGCCGGGATCGGCGACGTGGAGGTGCGCCCCGCTGCCTGATGCCTCTTATCCGGCCTGCGCCGAACATTTCTCTGGCCATGGTCGATGGGTCTCGTCGGCCGTCCGGGCGATCCTGGATATGACGGAATCGAGCGGAAGTGACGCATACCGAGGACACGCGGTCAGGGCCGTCTGCGCGGCGGTCGGCCGGCCGGTCAACGTGCTCGCGGGCAGCTCGCCCGGGGTGACCGTGGCCGAGCTCGCCGCCGCCGGTGCCCGGCGCATCAGCCTTGGGTCGGCGCTGGCGCGGGCTGCGCTCAGCGCCACTCTCGCCGCGGGGCGGGAGCTCGCGGAGCACGGCACGTTCGGTTTCTCCCGCGGGGTGCTCACCTATGCCGAGGCGAACGCGCTGTGGACGGAGGACGGCGTATGACCGACGAGTTGGAGCTTGAGCTGTCGGAAAATCGGTGGACGGTCCGTACGGCCCGCGGCGATCGTTGGCGGCATGCGTCAGGAGGAGATCTGGAACGTCGACGCCGCTCGGCGTTATGACACGCCGGGCACCGGCATGTTCGCGCCCGATGTGTTGGGGCCGGCCGTGGACCGCCTCGCCGAGCTCGCGGGCGACGGGCGAGCTCTCGAGTTCGCCATCGGGACCGGCCGCGTGGCGGTCCCGCTCGCCGAGCGAGGGGTGCCGGTCACCGGCATCGAGCTGTCACCGCCGATGATCGACCGACTGCGGACGAAGGCGGACGAAGCGACGATCCCAGTGATCGTCGGCGACATGGCGACCGCCGCCGCCCCGGGGAAGTACGCACTCGTCTTCCTCGTCTACAACACGATCGCCAACCTGCTCACCCAGGCCGAGCAGGTCGCCTGCTTCCGCAACGCGGCTCGCCATCTCACCCCGGGCGGCCGGTTCGTGATCGAGCTCTGGGTGCCCGAGCTGCGCAAGCTTCCGCCGGGTCAGCAGGCCGCGGTCTGGTCTTCGGAGCCCGGCTACATCGGTCTGGACACCTACGACGTGCTGCGCCAACAGGTCGTGTCGCACCATTTCACGTTCGACGAGAGCGGCCAGGCTCGGCTGTTCCGCACTCCGCACCGCTACATCTGGCCGTCCGAGCTCGACCTCATGGCCCAGCTGGCCGGGTTCGAGCTGGAGAGCAGACACGCGGACTGGACCGGCGCCGAGTTCACCGCCGAGTCGCGTTCCCACGTATCCGTCTATCGCATCCCCAGGATCCAGCGGTCGCGGCGGCGCGCCACCATCTGACCGACGAGCACGACGACGACGGTCATGACGAACATCAGCGTCCCGATGACGTTGACCTGGGGCGGCACGCCGCGACGGGCGGAACCCCACACGAACATGGGGCCGCGTCCGCCCTGCTCCCGCCCGGCAGGTCGGGGGAATGGTGTCGTAAGCGGCGTCACCTTGCTGGTCTCCCCGTCGAGGCGAATGAGAACTATCGTGGCCAGCATGGAAAATCCCCCTTCACGCAGGGACTCCCAGATGTCGCACCTGCGCGCCTCGGACAGCAACAGGGAGCAGATCGCCGCCCTGCTGGGTGAAGCCCTGAGCACCGGTCAGCTGAGCCACGAGGAGTACTCCGAGCGCCTGGACAGCCTCTACCAGGCCAAGACCGTGGGGGAGCTCGAGGTCCTCACCCATGACCTGCAGGTCGACCGGCCCCGCCCGGCGGCGAGCCCGGTTTCCTACGCGCCGGGTGCGAGTTCCGAGCCCGAGAACATCGTCGCCATCTTCGGCGGGGCCGATCGCAGGGGCCGCTGGCGGGTACGACGGAAGACCAGGGCGCTGGCCCTCTTCGGCGGCATGCGATTCGACCTGACCGACGCCGAATTCGAGGCGAAAGAGATCGAGATCACGGTCAATGCGATCTTCGGCGGGGCCGAGATCATCCTGCCTGAGGGGGTGGAGGTGCGCTGCCATGGTGTCGGCGTCTTCGGCGGCTTCGACGTGCACGGCAGCCCGGACGTCGA
The DNA here is from genome assembly GCF_016863115.1 of Sphaerimonospora thailandensis. GTDB lineage: Bacteria > Actinomycetota > Actinomycetes > Streptosporangiales > Streptosporangiaceae > Sphaerimonospora > Sphaerimonospora cavernae. The sequence continues at coordinate 54,325 of NZ_BOOG01000049.1, read as the reverse complement.
CCCGTCGGCGCCGGTGGTCGTCGTGAAGGGCCTGGCGCTGTTCGGCGGAGTGAGCGGCAAGGCCCGGCGCCGGCGCGATCGCTGATCGACGGACGGTCGGCGCGCTCTTCGGCTCTCTTGTGCGCGTTTTTATCCAAATCTTGTTGTAAAAACCAGTAGGGTGGGTGAAAGTCGAGCCTGGACAGCCGAGGAGCATCGGGGACACCGGTAGCCGAAGGAGATCGCGTGGAGAGCGGGACACTGTCGTCGGCGCTGGAGCGGGAACATCGCGAGATCGACGAGGGAATCGAAACCTTCATCGAAGGTCTGGCGGAGGGCGGAGAGGACACCGCGCCGCTGAAGCGCGCGATGGAGGGGCTGCGCCGCCACATCTACCTCGAAGAGGAGTTCCTGTTCCCGCCGTTGCGGGAGGCGGGCATGATGGCGCCGGTCTTCGTCATGTTGCGCGAGCACGGTGAGATCTGGCAGACGATGGACCGGCTGGACGCCGAGATGGGCAAGGGCGTCGCGGCGGTCCCGTTGCGGGGGTTGTGCGCTGAGCTGCTCGGGCGGCTGGAGCAGCACAACTCCAAAGAGGAGCCGATCATCTACCCGCAGGCTGACGCGGTGCTGACGCCCGAAGCGACCGATCACCTCCAGCGTTTCATCGCGTCAGGCCGGATTCCCGAGGGCTGGGTGTGCCAACGAGCACAGGCGTGACCGATCCCGGAGGCCGGCCGGATGGCGGCTTACGGTAGGCGCACCTCGGGCGTACGGTCCACGAAGCGCGCGTACTCTTCGAACGCCTGCCCGATTTTCGCCCGCTCGGCCTTGCCCAGCGGCACGAGCGGTTGGACTGTGATCTGCACCTTGGTCTTGGTAAGTGACCGCTTCCAGGTGCCGACGACCCGGCCGTCGCATACCACTGTCGCCTGGAATATGCCGTTGTTGCCGGGAATGATGGCCGGTTTGTGCTCGTCGGCGAGCATGAGCGTACGGTCCTTGTAGCCCAGCAGGTACTCGTCGAACCCCGGCAGCACGAGGACCTCGCGGCCGTCCACCGCGGATGGTGCGGCGTCGAGCAGCGCCGGTTCCAGGTACATCTCGACGCCGTCGACGGTCACACCGGCCAGTCGGTCGCCTGCCGCCGCGATGCCGCGCTTGGCGTCGGCCATGGTCAGCCCGGTCCAGCCGGCGAAATCCTGCCTCGTGGTCGGCCCGTGGCCGCGGAAGTATCGCAGTGCGATGGTGGCCAGTGCCTCGTCGCGGTCGGGCCGGTGCGGGTCGGGGACCCACTCGTCGAGCAGCACGAAGCTCTGCTCGTTGCCGATGTTCGGGGCGATGCACAGCACGCCGCGCTGGCTGGCGTACCACAGCAGGTGGTAGCCGCGCTGGCCGTCGGCTTCGATGCCCTTGTCGGTGAGCACGGTGACGCATTGTGACCGGGTCAGCCGGCCACCGCCGGCCAGTGCCGCGCCCAGCACCTCCACCGCTCGTTCGGCGACCTCCTCACTCAGCCCAAGGAACTCGCGACGCTTCGCCGCACCCGCCAGTGCCCGCGAGCCCATCAGGTCGAGCATCCAGTGGGCGTCCCGCGGCGGAACGAAGTGAATGGTGCCGCGCATCGGCCAGGTGCGCAGCGCCTCGCGCCGCTCCAGCGCGGCGGTCACGTCGCTGACGGTGTATCCCGGCAGGCGTACGCCGAACGACCACAGGCCGCTGGCCAGGTCCTGCGCCTGCATCGCGCCGAGCCAGGTCACCACCCCGGCCACGTCGGCCGGCCGGTCCATGTCGTGATGCCGGTCGCGCAACAGCAGGCCGGCCATCCGCAGGGTGAGCGACTGCGCCCGAGTAATCCGCACCATTACCATCTCCTCGCAGGCAGCGTACCGATGGCCTACGACAACGTCGGGGCGTGCGACCTCTCGGAGTCAGCGGGGCGCGGAGAGCCCCATATGTGGAGAAGCTGTTCCACCGACGCGTGCGACTTCGGCGATTTGCACATATATTTCCTATTTGGGGCTTGTTGGGGGATTGCATTCGTCGCCGATGCCATGGTGCGACGGAGGAATGTGGTAATGGCGTTACCCACGGGGAAGAAATGAACGGCCTTCCGCTGGAGGTGTTCGACCCGGCGCCGGTCGGGGTGCTGGTCACCACCGGAAAGGACCACCGCCTGGTGTACCTGAACGACGCCATGCGGGCGATGTTCGGCGACCGGCTCATCGGGATGCCGGTCCGCGAGGCGTTCAGCAATCTCCTGCAGCAGGACTCCCTTCTGTCGTTCGATCGGGTCCTGGAAACCGGTGAGGCCGTACGGCGAGAGCATGCCTCCGCGAGGGTGGCCGCTCCCTCGGGCGGATCGCAGGAGCGCTTCTTTCACTACAGCCTCTCGAAGATCCCTCTCCCCGGCGGTGCGAGCGGAGTGCTGCAGATGATCGTGGAGGTCACGGAACAGTTCGTCGCCACCAGGCGGATGCGCACCCTGGCACGGGAGCAGCGCCGTCTCCTGCGCCGCTACCAGAGCCTGCTGTGGGTCAACGCGCACACCGTGTGGGCGAGCGATCCCAACGGCAGGTTCAGAGAGGTGAGCCCGGACTGGAGGAGGTTGACCGGGCAGACACGGGAGGAGTATCGCGGTTATGGATGGCTGCAGGCGGTCCACCCCGAGGATCGCGCGCCGACCCTGAGCACCTGGGTTTGGGCCGCCGAAGAGGTGCCCGCGCTGTTGGAGCTGGTCTTCCGCGTTCGCGTCCTCGACGGCACCTACCGGCATTTCCGGATGCGGGCCGTGCCCGTGTGCAAGGAAGGCGCCGTCGTCGAGTGGGTGGGCGCCGCGACCGACATCGAGCAGGAGTGGCAGGAGGAGCGGCGCCGCAAGCTTCTCGACCGCGCCGCCGTCGCTGTGGCGGACATCACGGATCTGGAGGAGATGTGCCAGGCGCTGGCCGATGTGATCGTCCTGGAGCTCGCCGACGCCTGCCACATCCACCTGCTCCCCGAGCTCGCCGGCGGCCTCTCGGATGTGCTCGTCACCGAGCGCATCGCCATCGCCGCGCGCCCTGGACTGCCGGGACTGCCGCGCCGCCAGAAGGCGCACCACCCCGCCGACGGTGAGTTCATGCGCGCGGTACGGCAACGCCGGCCCGGCTACCTGTCCTTCCCCCCGGGACATCCCCCACCTGGCTCCGACGCCAGGGCCGGGGAGTGGATGATCGAGGCCAAGGCGCACAGCCTGGCGATCATTCCGGTCGTCGCCCATGGCGAGGTGGCGGCCGTGGTGGTCGCCGCCACCTGCGGGAACCGGCCGCCGATCGATCCGGCCGACGCCGATCTGATGGGGCAGATCCTCGACCACACGCACGACGCCCTCGGCAAGGCTCTGCGGTTCCGGCGCACCCAGCGGGTGGCGCTGGCCCTGCAGCACAGCCTGCTCGCCGAACCGCCGCACGTCCCCGGACTGGAGCTCGCCGCCCGCTACCAGGCGAGCCCGGCCGCCGCGGAGATCGGCGGGGACTGGTACGACGCGTTCGTGCTGCCCGGTGGTGCCGTGGAGGTGGCCATCGGAGACGTGGCCGGGCACGACCTGGCCGCCGCTATCTGGATGAGCCAGGTGCGGAACATGGTCCGGGCGCTGGCCGTCGACCGCAACGAACCCCCGGGGGAGATCCTGCACCGCCTGGACACCGCCCTCGAGACCTTGAACAGTGAGACGACCACCGTGACCTGCGTGCTGGGGCGCCTCGAAGAGGGTGCGGACGGCGGGTGGCGGCTGACCTACGCGGTGGCCGGGCATCCGCCGCCGTTGCTGGTCACACACGACGGTGCCGGCCACTTCCTGCTGGAGGCGGACAATCTCCTCCTCGGCCTGTTGTTACAGGACCTGCCGTGGACCAGCGCCGTCGAACCATTGCCACCGGGTAGCACGTTGCTGCTCTACACCGACGGCCTCATCGAGCACAGGGAAGAGAATCTCGATCGGGGACTGGACCGGTTGCGGCGGTATGCCGAGACGCTCGCCTGTGAGCCCCTGGGCCGGTTCTGTGACGGACTGCTCGCCGGCATGCCCGTGACCGGGGAGGACGACGTAGCCCTGATCGCACTGCGGGTGCCTCCATCAGCGCCAACTGAGGGCTGTCCTATTGCGTGAGCGACGCGTCACCGAACACGGCACCGCCTGTCCATCTGTCGTAATACAGGCCAATCGGCGCTATTCGCGTGACGGCGAGTTCGAGTTTCATAATATCCCGAATGTCGACCCTTATCCGCACCGGTTTCGCGTATTCGACTCTCCTCCTGAGTAGAAGCCTCCCGTCGCCGTATATCTCGAACTCTGCTATCGAGTCGACTTCGTCCTTGTCGTTCACTCCCAGGGTCGCCTCAAGCGTCCGATAGCTGCCGTCTATCATATATTCGGTCCATTGGGTCTGGCCCACGGCGCCGAGTGCGAGGCCGATGCTGCGGCCGTAGGTCTTCCCGTTGATGGCGTAGGCGCCGCGGCTGGAGTATCCAGCGAGTTCACTCCATCCATAGGTCAGGTCTGCCAGGTAGACCGAGGGCGTCTTCGGCTCACTCCACTCCGGGGACGGCGTCGGGGCCGGCTCCGGGGACGGCTCGGGCGGGATGGCGGCGGTGGCCGTTGTGGCGGGCGTGACCGTCACAGTGGCCCACTGAGTCTTTTCGGCGGCCTGAGATATCTCCATGTCCGGTGTGAGGCCTTTGGTGACTCCGTGAGAGCTGAAATACAGGCCCGCCATCGTGCCGGCCAGAGTGAGGGTCGCGGCGCCGATGGAAGCGGCCGCGGCGATCCAGGCGTTGCCGCGCTCAAGGCGGCGCTGCTTTTCGGCGTCGCGCCTGTTGTATTTCAGGGTTGCCACGTACTCTCCGGTCGCCGACAGGGTCCGGTCTGGTCTTCCATCAGCAGTTTCCGATACAGAATGCCCGAGCGACTGTACGGACACCCTCCAGTCGGGGTCACTTTTCGTTCACGACATATGTTGTGTGCAGTTTTTGCGGCCATAAATACCTATGGGGATATTTCGCCGGAAGAACCATCAGTGGAGACTGGGCTCCTTCGTCCTCACCGTCGAACCGGGCACAGAAGCCCTCCAACGCCCGGGTGACACGGTCAGCACGGTGGCGTCTCGCGGGGACGATTGCGTTCGGCCAGCCGGTCGCAGCAGCTCGTGCCGGGGAACGTCGAGTACAGCAGTCGCCATGGAACGCCCGGTCGCCGCCGGCTCGGTCATCGTGCTCTCCGGGCCCTGGCGGTCATCCGGTGGGGCGGACGGCATAGCCGCCGAGAGAGGGCTCCAGGAGGCCGAAAGCGGCGTCGATGTAGCGGGTGAGAACCGCCGCGATCTCCGGGTCGCCCTGCCCCGCGATGGTACGGCGGAGTGTCTCATCGAACAGCAGCCGGTGGACGCCGCCGAGCTGGGCGGCGGCCACCCGGGGCAGGATGTCGTCGGGCCCGGCGCCGGTCTCCGTGGCGAGCGCGTCGGCCAGGGCCTTCTCGCGCTCGTCGTGGAATTCCCGTAGCCGGGCGGTCAGGGCCGGGCTGGCGTCGATCATCCGGGCGAACGCGGGGCCGGAGAAGCCGATGACCGGGTCGTGCTCGGCGACCGCGGCCAGGTAGGCGCGGCGGAGCGAGGCCAGGACGGATTCGCCGGGCGCCCTTCGGCGGACGGTCCGGGCCAGAGACTGCACGAACTCCTCGCCCAGATCGAAGACCAGGTCCTCCTTGCGGGGGAAGTAGTTCGTGACCGTCATCTTGGCCACCTGCGCGGCCTCCGCCACATCGGCGATCGTCACCTTGTCGAAGCCGTGTTCCAGGAAGAGCCGCGTGGCCTGGTGGGAGATGTTCTCCCTGGTCTGCTGCTTCTTCAGCTCTCTGAGTCCCATCTTCTGCGTGCTCACCCACCCACCTTACCTCGAATCAGCCTAAATTTGGTGTTGACATATTACTAGGTTGATTCTAAATTTAGGTCGTGTCAGCCAACCCGCGCTGACGCGACCACGGAAGGACATGCCGTTGAGCGCTGCCGCTCTCCCCGCCCGCCCCGCTCGCCACCCGAAGGGAGTCGTCGACATCGACCCGGTGAAGGACTACCTCAATCAGATCGGGCGCACCCCGCTGCTCACCGCCGAGCAGGAAGTGGAGCTGGGCCGGTGTATCGAGGCCGGCAGGCTCGCCGGGGAGCGTCTCGCCGCCGGGTGCGACGGGTCGTCCGAGCGGCGCGAGCTGGAACGGCTGGCCGCCGACGGCCGCCATGCCAGGGACCACATGGTCGAGGCCAACCTGCGGCTGGTCGTCTCGATCGCCCGGCGGTACGCCGCAGCCGGCGGCGGGCTGCCGCTGCTGGACCTTATCCAGGAGGGCACCATCGGGATGATGCGCGCGGTGGAGAAGTTCGACCACCGGCGCGGCCTGAAATTCTCCACGTACGCCACCTGGTGGATCAAGCAGGCGATCGGCCGCGCGCTGGCCGACCAGAGCCGGACGATCCGCCTCCCCATGCACGTGGTCGAGGACCTCAACCGGGTCAACCGGGCCCGTCGCGCGATGCTGCGGGAGCTGGGCCGCGAGGCCACCGCCGAGGAGCTGGCGGCCGAGCTCGATCTGACGCCAGAGAAGGTCGAGCAGTTGCTGCGGCACGGCCGCGAGCCGGTCTCGCTGCACACCCCGATCGGTGAGGACGGCGCCAAGCTGGGCGACCTTCTCGCCGACGACGCACCGGACCCCGCCACCGAGGTCGCCGATTCCACGCTCCGCCGCGACCTGGAGGCGGTGCTGGCGACGCTGCCTGAGCGGGAGTCGGCCGTCCTCACCCAGCGGTACGGCCTGGCCGACGACACGCCCCGAACCCTGGACGAGATCGGCCGGACCTTCGGGGTGACCCGGGAACGCATCCGCCAGATCGAAGCCAAAGGCATGCACAAGCTGCGCGAGCCCGCTCGCGCCCGCGTCCTGGCCGACCTCCTCGCCTGACTCTTCTCCGAAAGGATTCCCCCTTTGATTCCCGACCCGATGACCGTGCACCCGCTGCCCGCCCACGAGCGGGTGGTCTTCCTCAAACCGCTGGTCAGCTCCCCGAACATCGAGGTGGGTGAGTACACCTACTTCGACGACCCCGACGGCGCGACCGGCTTCGAGCACCGCAACGTGCTGTACGCCTACGGGCGGGAGAAGCTGATCATCGGCAAGTACTGCGCCATCGCCTCCGGCACGCGCTTCCTGATGGCCGGCGCCGACCACCCGACGATGGGCGTGTCCACCTTCCCGTTCACCATGTTCGGCGGCGAGTGGACCGAACGCACCCTCGACATCGTCACCGGCATGCCCAGCCGCGGCGACACCGTGATCGGCAACGATGTCTGGTTCGGCTACCAGGCCACGGTCATGCCCGGGGTGACCATCGGTGACGGCGCCATCATCGCGACCGGCGCCGTGGTCACCGCCGACGTCCCGCCGTACACCATCGTCGGCGGAAACCCGGCCAAGCCCATCCGCCGCCGTTTCGACGACGCCGACATCGAACGACTGCTACGGGCCGCCTGGTGGGACTGGCCCACCGAGCTGGTGACCGAGCACGCCCGCACCATCATGGCCGGCACCCCGGCCGACATCGCCCGCATCGCCGCCGAACACCGACTGGAGAAGAGCCTTTGACCCACGTGACCACCGAAGAGTACGCCGTGGCCGACCGCGACGCCGGGCCGTACGCGATCACCACGGGACCGGACGGCGCACTGTGGTTCACCATGGTCCACAGCGGCCGGATCGGCCGTCTGGTCCCCGGGGCCGAGCCGACGAGCTACGAACTCGACCCCGGCTGCGGGCCGACGATCATCGTCCCCGGCCCAGACGGCGCGCTGTGGTTCACCGAATACCAGGCGCACCGGATCGGGAGGATCACCACCGGCGGCGTCATCGACGAGTTCGCGTTGCCCACCCCCGGCTGCGGGCCGTACGGCATCGCCCCGGGGCCGGACGGCGCGCTGTGGTTCACCGAGACCGCCGCCGACCGCATCGGGCGGATCACCCCCGATGGCCGGGTCACCGAGTTCCAGCTCCCGGTCGCCGGCGCGTTCCCCTCCGCCATCGTCGCGGGAGCCGACGGCGGGCTGTGGTTCACCCTGAACCAGGCAGGCGCCCTTGGACGGATCGGCACGGACGGCATGATCACCCTCTACCCGTTGCCGACCGAGGCCGCAGCGCCGGTGGGGATCGCAGCGGGCCAAGACGGCGCCCTCTGGTTCGTGGAGATCGCCGCCGGCCAGATCGGGCGGATCACCCCCGATGGCCAGGTCACCGAGTTTCCCCTGCCCGACCGGGCCGCCCGGCCGCACGCCATCACCACCGACACCGCCGGCACTGCCTGGTTCACCGAATGGGGCACGGGCCGCGTCGGCTCCATCACCGCCGACGGCACCATCGCGGTACACCGCCTGCCCACACCCGGTTGCGAACCGCACGGCATCACCCTCGGCCCGGACGGTGCCCTGTGGACGGCGCTGGAAATCGGCGCGCTGGGCCGCATCGCTCCAGTGCAGCCCCCTTCTTCTGACGTCGAGAGGATTTCATGATCCAGCCGACCCCCTTCGAGTCGACCCCCTTCGAGCCGGGCGCCGAGTTCGACCGGCAGGTCCGTACCCTGATCGACCTCGGCTACCCGGCCATGGCCGGACTCGACTCCGCGCGGTTCGAGGCGATGCTCACCCCGCTACGCGAGCTCGCCACCCGCTACGGGCACACGACGTGCGATCCGGAGACTGGCCGCGTGCCGTTCCTGCTCGTGCTCACCCGCCAGGTCGCCGCGATCGAGCAGACCATGCCGCGCACCACCCTGCACGGAAAACGCAAACCCGGATTCGTCGATCACTCCTTCGAGCCCGGCGCCCTCGAGCGATTCGTCGCCACCCCTGCTGTCGCGCTCCCCAACCAGCACGTCTACCTGCTGTTCGATATCGAGCGCGGCGAGGAGTTCTGCGGCGCCGTCCCGAGCGACGCCATGAACACCATCACCGCCAGAGGACGCACCCCGCTCACCATCGAGGAAGGCATCGCCCTGATCACCCACTTCCCCCAGATCCTGGTCAAGAACAAATGCTTCTCCCTCGGTGGCTCCCGCTCCGGCGACCGTCGGGTCCCCGCCATCTGGATCAGCCAGAACGCCCCCAAACTCGGCTGGTGCTGGGAAGGAAACCCCCACACCTGGCTCGGCATGGCCTCCGCCGGCACCCGGCGGACCACGACATAGACAACACCAGGCGGCACGGCGGCTAACCTTCGCTGTCGAACTGGTCGCGTCCCCGCCGGCGACTCGCCCGTACGACTTCCGGCACGCGGCGGCGCCCCGGCCAGGCGCGACGCAAACCTACGGCGCTCGCGCCTGCGGTTTCCTCTGGCCGTCTCGTCGTTGAACCCCGCGCCAAGGTGGCCAGGGGAGGTGCGAAGGAGGTAGGGCCCGCGCCGAGGTGGCTGGCGTAGGCGCTGCCCGGGTGTCCCGTTCTGCGTAACGGCGCTCGCTTGCTGGGTGGTCGGCTGGGTCATGGGGCCGGCGGCGACCAGAGGCCGGTAACCGGGACGGCGACGATCCGATCGGCGAGGTGGAAGGCCCGCGGGCCGGTGTGAACGAGGAGCCCCGCGGCGAGCGTCGAGCCAAGCCGTTCATGCAGCCACTCAAGGTGGCGCGCGTCCGTGCGCGACGGAGCCGAGGTCGCCTTCACCTCAACCGCTATGACCTGGCCATCTCTGGCCTCGATGAGTAGGTCGATCTCGTGTCGGCCGTTGGCGTCGCGCAGGTGGAACAGGTCGGCGCCGACAATGCTGATGGCACATTCGGCTCGAAGTTGGGCGGCGACGAGGGTGTCGAGGAGTCGCCCAAGAAGATCCCCGTCGCGGAGCGCGCGACGTTGGTCGATGCGTAGGAGCGGGCCCAGGAGCCCTGGATCGATGAGGTATCGCTTGGGTAGCCGGACCGCCCTGTCCATGCGGTTGCCGGCCCAAGCGGGGACCCGCTGGGTGATCATCAGGGTGTCCAGCAGGTCGTCGTAGCCTGCGGCGGCGATTCTGCTGATGCCGGCGGCGTCGTACAGCATTTTGTGGGTCGGCACCCCGGCGGTGTTGGCGGCTATCGCCTGGAGGTATCTGCGCATCCGGACCGGGTCCCTGGCCACGCCGAGGGACGGCGCTTCCCTGGTTACGAGGTGATCGATGTACCCGGTCAGCCACCGGTCGCGAGCACGTTCGCTGGGCGCCCGGAGGGCCTCTGGCCAGCCGCTCGTGAGCGCCTCGGTCACGTATTGATGAAGGTCCCAGCCGGACGGAGGGCTGCCGAAGGCATCCACACCGTCAGTGATGATCCGATCGATCAGGGATGTCGCCGCCGGGTCGCCGTGTCGCTCCCGGCCGACGAGTGGGTGCATGGTCAGCCTGACGATCCGGCCGGTCGCGGGCCAACCCGTGGTGGTGAGGTCGGCTTGCGAGGATCCGGTCAGGACGAACCGCCCTGGGCGGGGATCGTCGTCCACTGCCCGTTTGACCGCGCCGAGAATGTCGGGGACCAGTTGCCACTCGTCGATCAGGATCGGCTCGTCCAGGCCGCGGAGTGCGGCATCGGGATCGGCCCGAACGACGGCGGCCTGGGCGGGGACGTCCAGGCGCAGAACGGAACGGCACAGGCGGCGGGTCGTGGTCGTCTTACCGCAGGCCCTGGGTCCGACGACCAGGACGGCGGGGTGGGCGGCCAAGACCTCGCTCAGCTCCAGATCAAGGAGGCGCGGTACGTAGGCATTCACCGGATCCTCCGGAGCGCTGACGATTTAACACAACATCTAACACCAATCTAGCACGCGTCGCGGTTACTAAATAGCACAGGTAGTGATTACGCTATAGCACGTGGCAGGCCGACTGAGCGTGCTCGGCGGGGTGTCGCCGGTGGAGGCAGTTCCGGAGATGGTGTGTGCGGCGATCGACCGCTTCCCCGTTGCCTCGGTCCTCGCCGTGACTTGAGGGAACAGAGCTTCAAGATCATTTCGTCGATATTCCGTGAACGGTGAGCCGCCTCGTCGTTGAGGCCCGCGCAGAGGTGGCCGGGGAGGCACGGAGTGGTGATCACCCAAGAGGCAAGCCCAGTGACCCTTGTGAGCGCCGCCCCCCGATCAGTCATCTCGACGAAACCCGTTCGTCAGACAACTTGTTCGTTAGCATGTTTACAAACATGTCGGCGAGCAAGCTCGGGGGTTCGTGGTGCTGACTACCGATCTTGGGGAGATCGTCCAGAACCTTCGGACGCTGGGTGCGGACATCAGCGACGTCGAGGTCAAGAAGGCAGAGGGCGGGCTGCCGAAGTCATTGCGAGAGACACTGTCCGCGTTCGCCAACGGGCACGGCGGGGTGATCATCCTCGGACTCGAAGAGGGGCGCGGATTCAAGGCCACGGGATTGGCGGATCCCGCAAAGCTCGCGGCCGATCTCGGCGCGATGTGCGCGGAGGAGATGGAACCGCCGGTACGGGCAGAGATCGGCATCCATGAGTTCGAGGGCCGCCATGTTCTCATCGCGGAGATCCCCGAAGCCCTTCCCACACAGAGACCCTGCTTCTACAAAGGCGCAGGGATCAGCAAGGGCAGCTTCATCCGGGTGAGCGATGGAGACCGGCGGCTGACCACCTACGAGGTACAACTCATGCTGTCATCGCGTGGACAGCCCAGGGAGGATGAGGAACCCGTGCCGGGCGTGGGCCTCGAATGCCTCGACGCAGCGGGTGTCGAAGCGTTGGTCGCCCGACTGCGCGTCACGCGCCCTTACGCGTTTCAGGGATTTGATCGAGACAGTGTCCTCAGGCGCGCCAAGGTGATCGTCCGTGCGCCGGATGGTGGCGACGCCGTCTCACTCGGCGGGCTGCTGGCCCTTGGAAGCTATCCCCAGGAACACTTTCCCCAGCTCATGATCACATTCGTCTCCTATCCCACCATCACCGGCGCTCCCTTGCCCTCAGGTGAACGCTTTCTGGACAACATCGCGCTTGAGGGACCGATTCCGGTAATGGTCCGTGACGCGCTCAACACGATCCGGCGGAACATGTCTCGGCGCGCCGTAATCGTGGGACTCGGCCGTCAAGACGTCTGGGAGTATCCCGAGACGGCGCTGCGCGAGGCACTCGTCAACGCCTTGGTGCATCGAGACCTGTCCTCAGCGGCGCGAGGCGGACAGGTCCAGATCGAGATGTACCCCGACCGGCTAGTCATCCGGAATCCCGGAGGCCTGTACGGCGCGCTCACAGTCGACGATCTGGGCGAGGAAGGCGTCTCCTCCGCACGCAACGCGACCCTGATGAGACTCCTGGAGGACGTGCCGGTCCCCGGCGAGACCCGAACTGTGTGCGAGAACCGCGGCTCCGGCATCCGTGCGATGCTCGACGCCCTGCGCAGCGCCGGGATGAGCCCGCCCCGTTTCGAGGACAAGATCTCTCGGTTCTCGGTGACCTTCCCCAACCACACACTGCTCAGTGCAGAGACGATCGCGTGGATAGCCGGGCTCGAACAGACCGGCCTCACCGACAGCCAAGGGCTCTTCCTCGCCCTCCTGTGGCAAGGCGAAGACGAGCCGATGGACAACAGGTCCTATCGCGAGCACACCGGTGTCGACTCACGCGTCGCGACATTCGAGCTCCGGGATCTGGTCTCCCGCGAACTGATCCTTCCGGAAGGAACCGGCCGGTGGACCCGCTATCGTCTGGCGGAATATCGATCCACACCGCACCCGCAGCGCGCCGACCGCCGGCAGACGATCCTCGCCGCGCTGGGCCACGAAACGCTCTCCCGCGCCGAACTGTCCTCACGCACCGGTCTCGGAGACCAGATCGTCCGCAGATGGCTTCGCGTCCTGCGTGAAGAGAACGTCATCGAGACCGTCGGTGGCAGCCATCGCAGCCCGAACGTCCGATACCGCCGCGCCCAGCAGGAACCGCTCTTCCCCCCACGCAGTTGAGGCGTTGTCGGCACCTCTGGCAGGTCGGCCAGGAGCAGGTAGAGGATCCCGGCCTGGTCATCAAGACTTGATCGAGGTCCTCCGTGGGAAGGTCGCGGTTCTGCCAACGCAGCCTCAAAACCTACTCCCGGAACAGCCTGTTCCGCCTGCCTGTCCCGCAGCCGTTCGCTTCCTCATACCTGATCTGCACGGATGTGACAGTGGCTATCCCGCATATATCCCGGAACCAGCGGCGTACGGGTGCCGAGAGTGATCTACGACTGCCTAAGATCGCTGGTCGGCTTCGGAGAAAGCCCAGGTGAGGGGCTGTTTGGCTTGATCAAAGAGTGCCCCCGGCAGGATTCGAACCTGCGGCACCCGCTTTAGGAGAGCGGTGCTCTATCCCCTGAGCTACGGAGGCGTGTCGTGCTATGTAAGCCTAGCGAAAGGTTGGGCCAGCTCGCGCCTCCCGGCGGGAGTGTCGCCCGAGGTATGCCGGTCATCGCTTGGCTGACGTGCGGTAAAGGGCTGGCAAGTGGATGTGTTCCGGCTTGCGTACGCTGATTACCGTCACTGTTCGTGACCGTAACGCGACTTAGGTACGTCCGCAGGCTTCGCCCGCTGGTGCTCATCACCGCGATGCTCGCGCCTGCGATCCTGGCCGTGGGCATGCTCATGGTGGAGTTCGCAGGCTACCGGGAGGCGGCACGGGGCAGCGTCGCCGGTGAAGGGAAGATGGCCGCGCAGGCGAGCCGGGCATCGGGAGCCGGTACGTCAGAGATCGCGTTGTCGCCGGAGACGTCCAGCGTGACGCGCCCCCCGGCCGAGGTTCCGGTCATCGCGTCCCAGACCGATGTCGGCATGCCTGGTTCGGCGGGTGACGTGACCGTCTTCCCGCCCACGATCACCCCGCCGGCCGCGCGGGGACGGGGACGGGGGCGTTCCGGGGCCGCGCCCGGGGCGGAGACGGCAGAAGACGGCGCGGGACGCACGCCCGTCGGCCCCGCCCCGCAGAGCAGCGCTCCCGCCCCCACCCCCTCTGCGAGTTCCGCGCCGTACGGCACGGCTCCCGGGAGCATCGACCACCGGAAAGCGGGTCACCGCAAAACGGATCGCCGGAACGCTGATCCAGGTCAGCCTGGCCCTGGCACGGCCGGAAGTGGTCCGAACGGGACCGTCACGAACAGCGTTCCTGCCGATGGCGATCAGGCCGGCCAGGCAATCCAGGTCGGCGAAACCGGCGGAGTGCCGGTGGCGCCGGGCGCCGAGGGACAGGTCGGCAAAACCGGCGGTGTGCCGGTGGCGCCGGGCGCCGAGGGGCAGGTGGGCGAGGCGCAGGTGGGCGAGGGGGAGCGGACGACGTCTGTACCGGCCGGGCGGGATGCGGTGCTGGAGCCGACCCGGGTTCCCGAGCCTTTCGGGCCGATACGCGTCTATGAAGGCCTGATCCTGATCTCGCGGCCCGAGCCCGTCCGTCAGGCTCCTCCCGCCGTCGTCAAACGACAGCCGAGGGCGACCGCGCCGAAGGAGCGGAGCGAACCGGCGGAGGTCGAGACACCGCTCACGTGCTCACTGGAGTGGCGGGACACCTGGCTGTGGGAGTTCTGCCGCGAGCACTCGCTGACCTTGGATGCCGCGTCTCCGCACGGCGACACGGCCCAGTCAGGCCTCCGCCGAGGCGTCGCACGACACGACAAAGCGCTCGAAAGTGATGAGATTGGCGGATAATGCATGTGGTAAGCGTGGTCCGTTCTCTGGTTCCTCTGTAGTAACGTGCGTCCCTGACCCAGGTCACGAGTTCGCAAACGGAGGAGTCGATCGTGCCCACTCCCCGGTCAGTACGCCTGATCGCGGTCGTCACGGCGATGTCTTCACTCTCCGCTGGGGTCCCGTACGGCGCGGCCGAGGCGGCCGCCGCCACCCGCTCGACCGCCCGCGCTACGGTCGCCAAGGACGCCAAGGACGCCACCGCGTGGAGCGCCACCGCCAAGCGTGCCGATGCCGCCGCCGTCGAGGGCCTCAAGGGTCTCGAGGGCGTCGAAGGCAAGGACCCGACCACGTTGACGGAGTTGCGCCGCCAGGCGCAGCAGGCCTACAAGGGGATCGAGGACGCCACGAAGGTCCTCAAGTCTCGGCAGAAGCGGTTCGAGTCGACGCAGAAGCAACTCGCGGGGAAGTTGACCCAGCTTCAGACGGCCACGCAGGAGCTCAACAAACTGCGCAGGCCACTGTCCGATCTCGTCCAGGGCATCTATCAGGATCCCGCCATGACCGGCATCGGCCCGTTCACGGCGAGCGGTGACGACACGGCGGCGCTGCGGGCGATGAGCGACCTGGACTACCTCGCCAGAGAGCGCAACACGGTGCTCAGCGACGCGGCGCGGCTGCAACGGCAGCAGGAACGGCTGGCCGCCGAGGCACAGGAACTGCGGTCGGCGAACCTTCTGCAGGAGGCCCAACTCGACGCGCAGATCAAGATGCTCCGGCAGCGCTCCTCGGCACTCGTCAAGTCCCTGACCAAGGCGCTGACCAAGCTTGGGGTCAAGATCGGCAAGGCGAACAGAGGCGGGTGCGACCCGACGAGGGTGGGGGTCGCCGAGCAGTACCCGAACGGCCTGCTCCCGCAGAACATCCTGTGCCCCCTGCCACAGCGAGGCGAGGAACTGCGCGCCGACGCCGCCATCGCGTTCGCCGACCTCAACCTGGCCTACCAGAGGCGGTTCGGCACGCCGATCTGCGTCTCCGACAGCTACCGGAGCCTGGCCGAGCAGCAGTCCGTCTACTGGCGGCGCCCCGGTCTGGCGGCCACCCCCGGCAAGAGCAATCACGGGCTCGGGCTCGCCGTCGACCTGTGCGGGGGCGTCCAGTCCTTCCGCTCGGTGCAGTTCAACTGGCTGGAGGCGAACGGCAAGCGGTTCGGCTGGATCCACCCCGACTGGGCCTATCGCAGCCCGTTCGAGCCCTGGCACTGGGAGTACGACCCGGAGGTCGGCTCCCTCCTCTGAGCACCCCCTCAGAGCACCCCCTCAGAGCACCCTCTCTGAGGGTCCTCTCTGCGCGCCGCCGATCCGCATCGAGGCGTCAGCGGGGATGGATCGCGACCGAGAGCCGCCCGTGTGCCTGTGCCTGCGCGAGTTGGGCGGCCTGGCCCGGGGTGGTCGCCAGCACGAGGAGGACGCCGTCGTCTCCTTCCCCCGCCGACGGAGGGGTTATCACCCGCACCTCGCGCGCGACCGTGACGGCCTGTCGCGCCCTCCCATCAAACGGAGCCCTCCCATCGAACGGCGGCCTTCCCTCCGACGGCCCCTGGAAGCCCATGTCGCCCGGTGATGCCGGCGGGGCCTGCGAATCCACGGCCCGGGGAGGATCCTCGAACGAGGCCCCCGCGTAGGGCGCCCCCACGAAGGGGTCCGTCTCGAACGCGGCCAGGACGTCGACGACGTCACCGGGCGAGAGCAGCCGGCCGGCGGCCGGATCGGCGATCCGGACCGGCGTCGCCACCATCCCGGGTCCCTGCGTCGCGAGCATTCCCCGCCCCAGGACTCGGGCGTCCGTCAACGGTTCGCCCCGGCGCATCGGCCCGGCCACGACCCGTCCAGTCAGGGTGGAGTCCGGACGGAAGGCGCCGTCCGGCACCGCGCCGGGCGGGAGCCGTACGACCATGACGTCGGAGGCGGACAGCCGGCCCCCACCCAGGTCATGGGCGGCGGCGAGGACCTCCACGCCGCCCGGGGGCCCTACGGATGTCAGCACGCATGCCACCGCCAGCCCCGCGAAGACCGCCGCGATCACGCGGCGATGAGCGGCCAGGCGACGAGTGATCGGACGGCTGCGCCGAGTAACCGGTTGACGGCGCGTGAAGAGACGGCTCAGGACATTCATGACGCGGCCGGTTACGGAAGCTCGAAGGGGAGCTTGACGCCGTCGAGCACCTTGCCGCAGGCGCAGTCACGTTCGATCGGGAGGGCCTCGGCGACCGAGCCGACCAGCGCGCGCATCCGCTCGACGTTGGCGGCGAAGAAGGCGAGGACCTCCTCGTGGGTGACTCCCTCGCCGGCCTCGACGCCCGCGTCGTGATCCGTGACGAGCGACATCGAGGTGTAGCAGAGCGCCAGCTCCCGGGCGAGCACCGCTTCGGGATGCCCGGTCATGCCGATGATCGACCAGCCCGCGGCCGAGAACCACCTCGACTCGGCGCGGGTGGAGAAGCGGGGACCCTCGATCACCACCAGAGTGCCGCCGTCGACGGTGTTCCAGCCCGCCTCGCGTGCCGTGGCCACGGCCGTGGCCCGGCCGGCCGGGCAGTAGGGGTCGGCGAACGACACATGTACGGCACAGCCGGTGTCGTAGTAGGTCTGCGGTCTTCCGCTGGTCCGGTCCACGAGCTGGTCTGGGATCACCAGTGCGCCCGGCCCGAGCTCGGGGCGCAGCGACCCCACGGCGTTGGGCGCCAGCACCTGGCGGACACCGAGGGAGCGCAGTGCCCACAGGTTCGCCCGATAGGGGATGCGGTGCGGCGGATGGACGTGGCCGCGGCCGTGCCGGGGGATGAACGCCACCGACCGATCGCCGATGCGGCCCAATGCGATCTTGTCGCTTGGCGGGCCGTACGGCGTCGCCAGGTCGATCTCCTCGGCGTCGTCCAGGAGGGAGTAAAGCCCCGAGCCGCCGATGATGCCGATCTCTACGCCATTGACCATGTCGCCGACCCTAACGAATCGCCCCCGCCCGGGCGGCACCCCCACGGCGCCCTGTGGATAACTCTCGGTTCACCCGCGGATCAGGCCGCGGCGGTCGAACCGGAGGAGCCCGACGAACTCGACGAGCCCGAAGAACCTGAGGAACCTGAGGAACCGGAGGACGACGAGGAAGAGGACGACGAGGAAGTGGACGCGGTCGCGGCCTCCTTCTTGCCCGAGTCGCCCGACGACTTCGCCGTCTCACTGCCCGACCCGTCACTGCCCGACCCGTTGGAGCCGCCGTTCGACGCGGCCGGCGCCGACGACGACGAACCCGAGGAACGGCTGTCAGTGCGGTAGAAACCGGAGCCCTTGAACACGATGCCCACAGCGGAGAAGACCTTGCGCAGCCGCCCCTGGCAGGACGGGCACTCCGTGAGCGGGTCGTCGGAGAACTTCTGGACGATCTCCAACTGCTCGCCGCAGGCCGTGCAGGCGTACTGGTAGGTGGGCACGCGTTCCTCCCGGAACTAGCACTGGAAACCAAGGTCGTGTTCGGTCATTCCTGCTCCGCGCGCTCGCGACCGGCAGTGTTCACCGAAAACTTCCTAGCACTCGACTAGGACGATTGCTAATGGTAAGCAACCCACGAGGCCAAACGCCACTCCGGCCCGGTTTATTGCCGTTCGAGCAGCGTGTCCCCACTCGCCCTGTTCTTGGGCCCGCGCCGTACGGCTCAGCTGCCGCGCTCGCCGTACCAGCCGGCCAGCTTGCCGCGCCGGCTCACGGCCCGAAGCCGACGCTCGACGGTCGTCCGCTGGGCGGCCGTGGTGACGATGAGGAGCTGATCCTCCACCCTGAGCCGGGTGGTCGCCGCCGGCACGAACGACCGGCCGCCTCGGACGACCAGCGTCACCATCGTGTCCGCCGGGAGTCGCAGCTCGAAGATCTCCACGCCGTGCAGCATCGAGCCGGCCGGGATGCGCACCTGGAGAAGATCGGCGTTCAGCTCCTCCAGCGGGGCGGAGTCCACGTCGAGTTCACGCGCCTCGCCGTCCGCCTCCAGACGCAGGAGCCGCGCGAGGTACGGCAGTGTCGGCCCCTGCGCGAGGGTGAACACGACGACGATGATGAAGACGTCGTTGAAGAGGCTCTTGGCCCCCGGCATCCCGGCGTTCCAGGGGATGGTGGCGAGCACGATGGGTACGGCTCCGCGCAGCCCGGCCCATGACAGGAACACCTGCTCCCGCCACGGGATCGCCTCCATCCGGGGGAATCGCACGCCGCCGTCTTTCAGCCAAACTCCCTGTGCCGACCGTTCGCCCAGCCCGAGCCGTACCTTCGGGTCGAGCCGAACGCCCCGCACCAGCCGTATGAGCAGGGCCGAGACCATGACCGACACCGGGCGGGCGAGCAGGACCAGGGCCATCCCGGTGACGAGGGCCGGGACGATCGCCCCGGGCAGCTCCGACGGGCTGGCCAGCATGCCGAGCATGACGAACAGGCCGATCTGGGCGAGCCAGGCCGCGCCCTCGGCGAACCCGCGGGTGTCGGCGACGTGCGGGAGCCGCGCATTGCCCAGCATCAGCGTGGCGACGTAGACGGCGAGGAACCCGCTCCCGTGCAGCAGCGCGGCCCCGCTGTAGGCGATGAAGGCCAGCGCCAGCACCGCGATGGGATAGAGCCCCGACGCGGGAAGCGCGACCCGGCGCAGCGCGTAGATCCCGGCCGGCCCCACCGCGACCCCGACGGCCGTGCCTATCCCCAGCTCGATCGCGGTGTTCAGCACGATGTTCCCCGGCGAGGGCAGCGGCTCGGCGACCACGCTCAGCATCATCACGATGATCACAGCGGGCGCGTCGTTGAACCCGGACTCGGCCTCCAGGATGCCCGCGAGCCGGGGGGGCAGCGGGAGCCGCCGGAGCACGGAGAACACGGCGGCGGCGTCGGTCGAGGCCAGCACCGCGCCGAGCAGCAGGGCACTGCGCCAGTCCATGCCCAGCAGGGCGTGTACGGCCACCGCGAGCACGCCGATGCTGACCGCGATGCCGGCCGTGGCGAGGATCAGGGCGGCGGGCACGGCGTCGCGGACGTTCTTCCAGCTGGTGGTCAGGCCGCCTTCGGCGAGGATGACCGCGAGCGCGACGAGGCCGAGTTGCTGAGCGAGCTGGGAGTCCTCGAACTGGATGCCGCCGATCCCGGCCTCACCGATGACCAGGCCGAGCCCCAGGTAGATGAGCAGACTGGGCAGCCCGGTGCGGTGCACGACCCGGACGGACGCGATGGCCGCGATGACGACGACGGCGGACAGGAGAAGCCAGACGTTCAGACGCTCCACCCGCCTCCCGTATTCATCGCCGCGACGCGTCCCCGGGGGTCATCGCGTTGCCGGCTGAGCGATTCCACTGGGCAGAGCCGCGAAACGCACGCGCTGGTCGTGCGGCTCCGCCGGTACGCCGTCGAGGAGCTCGCCCTCGTGCAGCAGCGCCACCGTCGGCACATTCGGCCCGACACGCGCCAGGGCCCGGTCGTAGCACCCCCGGCCCCGGCCGAGCCGTACGCCTGTCGTGCGGTCCACGGCGAGGGCGGGCACGAGGACCAGGGCCGCGGTACGGATGGCGTCGACCCCGCGCCGCGTGTCCACCGGCTCCATGATCCCAGACGGCCCGGGGGCGAGGGAGTCCGGCCCGTCGTAAACGGCCCAGTCGAGGTCGCCGTCCGGCAGCTGCACCGGAAGGATCACGGTCGCGCCGTGCTTCCACAGGGCGAGGACCAGCCCGTGGGTCGACGGCTCGGTCCCGATCGACCAGTAGCACGCCACCAGCCCGGCCATCTGCACCCACGGCTGATCGAGCAGGATCTCGCGCGTCGCCGCCGACGACTCCCGCAGCGTCGCCGGATCCAGCCCGGCTCTGCCGCCCAGGATCAGCCGACGCAGGTTCATCTTGTCCATAGCCTGCTCCGTTAGTGTTCAGACATGGCTGACTTCGACCCCGTGACCAAAGCCGTGGTGCCCGCCGCGGGTCTCGGCACCCGCTTCCTGCCCGCGACCAAGGCGACCCCCAAAGAGATGCTGCCGATCGTCGACAAACCGGCCATCCAGTACGTCGTGGAGGAGGCGGTGTCCGCCGGCCTGCTCGACGTCCTGATGGTGACCGGCCGCAACAAGCGGTCGATCGAGGATCATTTCGACGTAGCGTACGAGCTTGAGGACGCGCTTCGCGCCAAGGGCGACGAGGAGCGGCTCTCGCAGGTTCAGGAGACGGTCGACCTCGCCATCATGCACTACGTGCGGCAGGGCGAGCCGAAGGGGCTCGGCCACGCCGTGCTGTGCGCCAAGCAGCACGTCGGCCATGAGCCGTTCGCCTGCCTGCTCGGCGACGACCTCATCGATCCGCGCGACCCGCTGCTCAAGCGCATGATCGAGGTCCGCGCCACATACGGCGGCAGCGTCATCGCGCTGATGGAGGTCCCGCGCGAGCAGATCTCCCAGTACGGCGCGGCCGCGATCGTGCCGACCGACCAGGACGACGTGGTCCGCGTCACCGACCTCGTGGAGAAGCCCCCGGCCGACGAGGCGCCCTCCAACTGGGCGATCATCGGACGGTACGTGATCGACCCCACCGTGTTCGAGGTGCTCGAGAACACCCCGCCGGGGCGCGGCGGCGAGATCCAGCTCACCGACGCCCTGCGCACGCTGGCCGCCCGCGGTCCCGACGAGGGCGGCCCGGTGCACGGTGTGCTGTTCCGCGGCCGTCGCTACGACACCGGCAACAAGCTCGACTACCTCCGCACGGTCGTGCAGTTCGCCGCCGACCGTGACGATCTCGCGCCCGAGTTCCTGCCCTGGTTGCGGGAGTTCCTCGACAGCGTGAAGTGATGATGACGGATAGCGAAGCCCAGTCATAACGAAAGCGGGATCATGATGAAAGCCGTCGACCGGCATCTCGCCGACATCCTCGCGGCCGTCCGGCCCCTGGCCCCGATGGAGGTCGACATCGAGAACGCCCTCGGCACCGTGCTCGCCGAGGACGTGGCCTCGCCCATGCCGCTCCCGCCGTTCGACAACTCGGCGATGGACGGCTATGCCGTACGGGCCGAGGACGTGGCCGCCACTCCGGTCATGCTGCCGGTGATCGAGGACGTGGCGGCCGGCGACGGCGGGGTGCACGCCGTCGGGCCGGGGCTGGCCGCCCGCATCATGACCGGCGCGCCCGTGCCGGCCGGCGCGGACGCCGTCGTACCGGTCGAGTGGACCGACGGCGGCACCGCCCGCGTCACGATCAGCAGGCCGGCGCCGTTCGGCAACGCGATCAGGCGGGCGGGCGAGGACGTGGAGGCCGGCGACCTCGTGCTCCGCGCGGGCACCCGCGTCGGCCCCGCCCAGGTCGGCATCCTCGCCGGGGTCGGCCGCCGCCGGGTCACCGTACGGCCCCGGCCCCGGGTGGTGGTGCTGTCGACCGGCGCGGAGCTGGCCGAGCCCGGCACGCCGCTCGGCGCCGGGCAGATCTGGGAGTCCAACAGCTTCATGCTCGCCGCCGCCGTACGGCAGGCCGGGGGAGAGGGCTTCCGGGCCGGGGCGGTGACCGACGACCCGAGGGAGTTCCTGGAGGCGCTCGACACCCAACTGCTGCGGGCCGACGCCGTGATCACCAGTGGCGGGGTCTCGATGGGGGCCTACGAGCCGGTCAAGGAGGCCCTCGCGCCGCTGGGCAAGGTCGCCTTCGAGAAGGTCGCCATGCAGCCGGGCATGCCGCAGGGCTTCGGGCTGGTCGGCCCGGACGCGGTGCCGATCTTCACGCTGCCCGGCAACCCGGTCTCGTCGTTCGTGTCGTTCGTGCTGTTCGTCAAGCCGGCGCTGCTGGCCATGCAGGGGCTGCCGACGGGACCGCCGCCGACCGTGCGGGCGGCCACGACCGCGCCGCTGCGGTCGCCCGCGGGCAAGCGGTCCTTCCTGCGCGCGGTGCTGTCCGGCGGCGTGGTCGCCCCCGTGCACGGGCAGGGTTCCCATCAGCTCGCCGCGCTGGCGAGCGCCAACGCTCTGATCGTGCTTCCAGAGGACGTGACCGAACTGCCCCAAGGGGCCGAGGTGGAGGTGATCCAGCTATGAGCAGTGACATCGGGAGTCTCACGCACATCGACGAGTCCGGGGCGGCCCGCATGGTCGACGTCTCCGAGAAGGACGTCGGCGCCCGTACGGCGACCGCGACCGGGCGCGTCCTGCTCGCGCCGGAGGCCGTCGCGGTGCTGCGCTCCGGAGACGTCCCGAAGGGGGACGCGCTCGGCGTGGCCAGGATCGCCGGGATCATGGGGGCCAAGCGCACCCCCGACCTGGTGCCGCTCTGCCATCCGATCGCGTTGCACGGCGTGAAGGTGGAGCTCACGATCGTCGATGCCGGGGTGGAGATCAGCGCGAGAGTGAAGACGGCCGACCGGACCGGGGTCGAGATGGAGGCCCTGACGGCCGTCGCGGTCGCCGGGCTCGCCCTGATCGACATGATCAAGGCCGTCGATCCCGGCGCCGTCATCACCGACGTCAAAGTCGAGGAGAAGACCGGCGGCAAGACCGGCCGGTGGACCCGCCCCGACGCGGGCTGAGCTGAGCTGAGCTGATCTGAGCGGAGCCGGACGAGCCGGGACGGTTCGCGGCAACTTGGAAGAGGGGAGCGCGGCCGTGCGTGCTTTGGTGGTCACGGTGTCGAACCGGGCGGCGGCCGGAATTTACGAGGACAAATCGGGCCCGCTGCTGGCGTCGCTGCTGGCCGAGGCGGGCTGTGACGTGGTGGACGGACCGCGAGTGGTGCCCGACGGAGACCCGGTGGAGGCGGCGATGCGCGAAGGCGTGGCCGAGGGATACGACGTCATCGTGACGACCGGCGGCACCGGGGTCACCCCGCAGGACCTGACCCCCGAGATGACCCGCCGCGTCATCGGCCGCGAGATCCCCGGCATAGCGGAAGCCGTACGGCTGGCCAACCGGGATCGGGTGCCGACGTCGATCCTCTCGCGCGGCCTCGCCGGCCAGGCCGGCAGCACGCTGATCGTCAACCTTCCCGGCTCCTCGGGCGGCGTACGCGACGGCATGGCCGTGCTGGGCCCGATCCTCGGCCACGTCATCGACCAGATCCGCGGCGGAGACCACCCGCGCCGCCCCACCCCGTAACCCGCCACCCCCGCCCGTTGCCGCGGCCGAGGATTCGCTCATCGATCTCGATATCCGCGCCCTGGCTCCGCCCCCGATATCCTTCGCGGCACGCCGCCCCCCGCATGGCGCATTGACCGTCCTTCGGTGGATGATTGACTGATGGATCGACTTCGCGGCTGGCCGGCGACCCTGGTGGAGGGGCCCGTGGGGCTCCGCCCGCTGCGCCTTCGTGACGTCCGTGACTGGCGGGACACCCGCCTGCGCAATGCCGAGTGGCTGCGCCCCTGGGAGCCGAGCAACCCCGAGACCCCGCTGTTCCGCACCGGGCTCGGGCCGTACGTCTCGATGGTGGGCGCGCTCCGCCGTGAGGCCAGGCAGGGGCTCGCCATGCCGTGGGTCGTGACGTACGAGGGAAGGTTCGCGGGTCAGCTCACCGTCGGAGCGGTCGCCTGGGGTTCGGCGCGTTCGGCCCAGGTGGGGTACTGGATCGACGGCGCGCTCGCCGGACGGGGCATCATCCCGACCGCTCTGGCCATGGCGGTCGACCACTGCTTCTTCACCACCGGTTTACACCGTCTCGAGGCGAACATCCGGCCGGAGAACCACGCCAGTCGCAGAGTCGTGGAGAAGCTCGGATTCCGGGAGGAGGGCGTCCGCAGGCGTCAGCTCCATATCGACGGCGCGTGGCGTGACCACATCTGCTACGCGCTGACCGTGGAGGACGCGCCGCGCGGACTGCTCGCCCAGTGGCGCCGGACGACGAACGAGTCGTCCGCCCGGCGGAGCGAGTCCAGCCCCGGTTGACGTACACCCGCGGTTGTCCGGCCGGGGATGGGGCGGTGCACGGGATCGAATTACACAAAGGGCTTTGACGATCTCGCGACACACCGGACTGAATGCTCGTCAATCAGTGACAGACAGCTCTACCGTGCGTGACGTGAACACTGCGCCGCCGACACAGGTCCCCGGCAGTGTTCAGCATGTCCGGAGGTGGTCGCATGGGTAGCGCCCTCCTCTACTTCGCCATCGTCGTCATGTGGTTGAGCGTCCTGCTGCCCATGTGGTTGCGCCGGGACCGGCCCATCGACGAGGACGTCTTCGACGATCAGCTCACCGACGGCGAGACCGGGGCCGACGGCGAGACCGACGGCGAGACCGACGGCGATGGTGAGGCCGACACTGTTGTGGAGCCGCCGGCCGAGCGATCCGGACAGGAGGCGGGAACATCGGGCGAAGCCGCCGATGCCCCTACGCCTGACGAGGCCGCGACACCGGAAGGACCGGACGCGACCGCGGATCCCGCTGCCGACTCCGTGACGGTACGGTCGAACACCGGCAGACGGAGAGCCCGCATCCTCGCCCGCCGCCGCAGGCGGCTGCTGTGGAGCGTTCTGCTCGTCCTGGCCTCCGTGGTCACGGCGGCCGCCCGGGTGATGCCCTGGTGGGGGGTGGCGCCGTCCGGCGTCCTGCTCGTGGGCTACCTCACAATCCTGCGTGTCGCCGTACAGGCCGATCGGGAGCAGCGGGAGCAGCGGGAGCGGGCCGCCGCCGCGCGGGCGGCGCACCTGCGCAGGCAGCGGGAGCGGCGGCGGGCCATGGCCCGGGAGGCGGAGATCATCAAGTTCGAGGCGCGCAGGCAGGTCAAGGTCTTCGACCAGTACGCCGAAGGACGCCGCGCGGTCGGAGGCTGATTCGATGGCGCGAGAAGCCCGCAGAGTTTGCTAATCTGGTCGAGGTCGTTGGGGCTATAGCGCAGTCCGGTAGCGCACTTCGTTCGCATCGAAGGGGTCTGGGGTTCAAATCCCCATAGCTCCACCACGACAGAGGCCGGTCCCGCCCAGCGGGACCGGCCTTCTGATCTTCTGGGTGACTATGAAGGCGATCGCCCCGGTCTTCTCGTCGGTTTCCTGACGCAGATCGAAGACCACCTTGATGGCACTGGCTCTTGGGGTGTTTCCGCTGTGCGGGCATGGCTCCAAGCTCCCAGTGTCGGCAGTCTCCAGCCAACTCGGGCACCTCACGTCAGGGGGGCGGACGCCGTCGATGGTGTTCCACAGATGCCCGAGCACGAGGCAGAAGGCTGTGGTGACGCCCGCGGACAAGCAGCACCCGGCACACGGGTCGGCGCCGCTGCGCGTTGCCACCGGGTGTTGCCTGTTGCCATCCCGCCAGGACCCGGGCAACCCCTCCCCTTCGGACGGTCTCTGCGCGACCTTGTGAGCTGAGACACCGGGCAGGGAGAACAGGGGGAGACGGCAAGAGATGGTGAACCACATCACCAGGTCAGGGAAACCGTTCGGTTCCTTCCGCGGAGATATGACCCATCAGAGCCCTGAGGCCTTCCCCGCCTGCTCTCGGAGGCCCGGAACTCGATGAGGCGCCTCCTTCCTCTTCTCCTGCTGGTCGTGGCCGCGTCCAGCCTCGGCTGCTCTCCGGATCCAGCCATTGAGAAGAACGCCCCTATGATCTTGTCGGGCACTGTACGCAACGAAGATCTGGCTACGATCGATCAACGGCTGAAATCACCGGGACCCGTGTCCGTCGTCGTGGCAGGCCATACCGACCTGGCCTCCGACATAGACGTCAAGTACATCGACGACATCGCCAAGCTCACAGAAATCGCCCGGCCGAACAAGCAGGCCCCCGAGAACCAAGGAAAATCTCAGACAGGTGAGACGGCCAACCGGCAGGATGAGCTGGACAAGCTTCTAGCCGAGCTGAAAAAGCTAGTCAAGCAGGACAAGAAGGGCGATCTAGACAAGCTGCTGGTCAAGCTGAACAAGCTGGTCAAGCTTGACGAGCAGGAGGCCGGCCAACCCGCTGTATCTCCGGCTGACCGCGGCCAACTCGTCGTCTCGCTCGCCCAGCCGGGGGAGTCGGGCACCGGAGGGACGCTGCTCCTGCTCCTCGCACGGGTCCGCTTCGCGGTGCCGGATGCGACGCTGACCCCCCTTGATCAGGGGATCGCCGCCAGGCTCGGAGAAAGGGCGAAGAGCAAGAGCCTCGCCGAGTTGAAGGCTGCCGACCCTGGAAACCTCATCTCACCCGACTCCGCCACATGGCCATTCATATTCGGCGGCCTCTCGGCCACGGTCATCATCGCTCTCCTCTTCGTGCACCGGCGCAGCAGCGAGCGTCCGCCCCACACGAGCGGTCGATCCCTGAAGGCCAGGCCTAACCCCCATGCCACCGGACCTGCAACCGGTACTTCCAGGTCGACGAGGGGCCGTCCAACTCCCCCGCAGCCGCCATCACCGCGGCTCCGACCGCGGCCCCGACCGCGGCCGATCATCAAACGTGGTCCGCTGCCCGATGGAACCGGGATCGTCCGAACGGATCTAGATCCAGAGGGCTATGTGGAAGTGGACGGCGTGCTGCGACGCGCGGTGTGGCGTGGCGCAGGTGATCGGCCGGATATCGGCCGGCAGGTCCGCCTCAGTTCCACCGACGGCCATCTTCTCATCGCCACCAGGTAGTTTTCGGAGTCTCCCTTGTCATATGTCCCTCAAGATGTTCCGTACTCCATCTCACCCATCGATTTCAGCGACGGCGGCACGGCGCAGCGTCTGCCGGTGGTGCTGTGCCTGGACACATCGTCTTCGATGCAGGGCGAGCCGATCGAGGCTCTCAACACGGAGCTCACGGGATGGAGCAGGATCCTGAACAATGATCTGCAGCTTAGCTCCGCCGTGGACGTCGCGCTCGTCACCTTCGGTGCGGAGGGCGTCCGCGCCTGGCGGGGGCAGCAGGCCATACCCTCGAACAGTACGGAATCTCCGTTCGTTCCCGGCGAAAGATTCACGGCGCCCAAGCTGACCGCGGGCGGAGTGACGCCGATGATCGAGGCGCTCCGACTGGCCATCAGTCATGTGCGCAGATACAAGGAGAGCCTGCGTGCCAACGGTCTGCAGTACTACCGTCCATTGATCTTCCTGGCGACCGATGGCGCGCCCACCGGACCGGACGGACACGTGACATCCTCCTGGCGCGAGATCCTTCCCGAGCTGGCCGCGGACCGCGAGGAGAAGCGCTACCTGCTCTACGCGCTCGGGGTGGGCGACCTGCCGCCCGGGGCCACCGAGGTCCTGGCGTCTCTCGCCCCCGGTCGCAACCACGTGCTGGCCGGACTGGCGTTCAGGGAACTCCTGCAGGTGCTCTCCGCGAGCATCGACATGCTGAAGAAAGGTAAGGAAGAAGACCCCTTCGCCAAGATATTCCCCGGCCAGCGGCCGGCGGGATCGCCATGAGCGCGTGGCGGGTTCAGGGCCTCAGCCTTCCCGGATACAGCCACATGCGCTCCGGCCTGCCGTGTCAGGACGCACATCGGCACGCGATTCTCGAGAAGGTCAAGGCCGACGGTCCCGTCGTCGTCCTGGCGGTGGCGGACGGGGCAGGCAGCCGCAGCCGCTCGGCCGAAGGCGCGGAAATGGTGGTCTCCCTGGCCGTCGCCGCTGTCGAGGAGGCACTGTCGGAATACGTCCCGGCCGACGGTGAGGCGTGGAAAGAGCTGCTCTGCTCCTCGTTCCAGGCGGTGCTGACGAGATTCCACGATCACGCCACCCAACTGGCCGACGGCCACGGCGCCGACGACTTCGCCACGACGCTCACGGTCGCGGTGCTCAGCGGGGAATGGCTGGGCATCGCCAGCCTCGGCGATGGGTTCGTGGTGGTTCGCACGGAGGAACCCGACGGCCCGGCGGCGGCGTTCCATCTCGTCACCCAACCACCGGTCGTCGGGGAATACTCCAACCAGACGGTGTTCGTCACGTCGGCCGGCGCGCTCGAGTCTCTCTACGTCTGCTGCATCCAGGACGCCTGCGTCACCGGGCTGATGCTCTCCACCGACGGGCTGGCCCAGCCCGCTCTCAGGTGGGCGGACGGGGTGCCGCGCCGCCCCAACACGTCATTCGCCAAGGGCGTGCTGGATTTCGCGGAGAAGTCCGACGCCGATCCTCGCGCTCTGGCACAGCTCCTGCTCAGCGATGACGTGGTACGGCGTAACGCGGACGACAAGACGCTCCTGCTGGCGGTCCGCGGATGACCACGGTTCACACCGACCACGGCCCGCTGGTGCTCGCCGACCAGCCGCTGGGCACCGGAGGACAGGCGCGGGTCTTTCCGGTGGAGAAGGACGACAGACTCGTCGTGAAGCTCTACCACGAGCTGGACGAGCGGTCCGGACGCCGGTTGGAGAGCATGATGCGGCTGCCCCTCTCCGTCCGGAAGGCCGTGACCGACACGGCACCCGAGGTGGCCTGGCCCGCCCTCCTCGCCCGCGATGAGAACGGCAAAGTCGTGGGATACGTGATGGCCAGGATCGCCGGAGTCGGTCACGTACAGCTCTCCGCCCTGTTCTCGCTCGCGCAGCGACGGCGCTTCTTCGAGGGGCGCGCCAACTGGAACTTCCTGGTGGGGGTCGCCTGGAACCTGTCGGGCGTGGTCGCCCGACTACACCACAGCGGCGTGGTGGTGGGAGACCTCACCCCCGCGAACATCGTGGTGGATCGGGCGGGGTTCATCACGCTCCTCGACTGCGACTCGATGCAGTTCACCGACACCGTCACCCGAGAACTGTTCCCCTGTCCGGTCGCGACCGAGAACTACGCCGCACCCGAGGTGGCGCTGCACACCCAGCACTCACCCCAGAGTGACGACTTCACATTGGCGATCTTGATCTGCCAGCTGCTCACCACCGGATATCACCCGTTCTGCGGTCAGCCGACCGACGGCTCCGAGGCGAACATGGCCGACAACATCTCCAGTGGACGCAGCTACATCGTCGCGCCGGGTCGAGTTCAACTGTTCGTGCAGACGGTCAGCGCCGATGTTCTCCCACCTCCGGTGAGGGACCTGGCCAAGCGGGCCTTCGGCGACGGCCTCCACGCCCCGGAGAAGCGGCCGACGGCTCTCGAATGGGCCAAGGTCCTCGGCGAGGTGCGGGATCAGGTGAAGTCGTGTGAACGAACTCCCCAGCACTCATTCGGCGAGCACCTGGGCTCCTGCCCATGGTGCGCCCGACGAGACGGGGGGCTCAGCGACCCGTTCCCGGCTGAGCAACCTGTTCCGCCGCCGCCTCCACCCGTTCCGCAGCCGGGACCGCGGCGACGGCGTCCGTTGGCGAAGGCGGCCTTCTTGGTCCTACTCGCGATCTTCATCTTATTGATCATCGCCAACGCCTAGAGACTCGACGCTCCCGTCTGATCGAGAAATTTCATCCTGAGGAAAGCGAGCGACACGATCAGGGCGTCGGGACGGGCGGTGTCTTGATCTCGGTTATCTACCTCTTCTACGTCAAGCGATCGCAAGGAGAAATGGAATGAGCCAGCAGATCCTCCCCTTCTATCTCGTCTGCGACGAGTCATCGTCGATGATGGGTGGTCCGATCGATGCCATCAACAAGTCCCTCCCCGTGCTCCATCAGGAGATCGGAAGCAACCCGGTGGTCGCTGACAAGACGCGGTTCGCGCTGATCAGCTTCAACCATCAGGCCCAGGTGCTGCTGCCCCTGTCGGACCTCAGCATCGTCAGCTCCGTCCCCAGCCTGACCGCCTCCGGCGGCACCGACTACGAGGTCGCGTTCAACCTGCTCTACGACACCATCTCGCAGGACGTGGCGAAGCTGAAGGCCGACGGCCACCAGGTGCTCAGGCCTGCGGTGTTCTTCCTCACCGACGGCCAGCCCAATCCCAACAACTGGGTGGCGGCCTACCAGCGGCTCACCGACCCGGCCTGGGGGCTGCGGCCCAACATCCTCGCATTCGGCTTCGGAGAGGCCGACTCCGCGATCATCCAGCAGGTGGCGACGGTTCTCGGTTTCGTCGCTGACGGCTCACTCGGTCCGGCCGGGGCGCTGCAGGAGTTCGCCCAGTCGCTGATCCAGTCCATCGTCAGCTCCGGCACATCGGCCGACGCCAACGGCGGCATGAGCCTGTCCGCGCCGGAGAAGGTTTCCGGGTTCAGAACCGTCCCCGCCGATGTCGTCTGAGTCTGGGCGCCTCAGGAGAGGGCTGAGGAAGATGATTCTCCGACGATCCGAGCCGGGTCCTGAACAGGACGCGACCACCGACCACGACGGCCGCCCCGACCACGACGAGCCGATCAGCCGACCCGACCCAGGCGTGGAGCCCGTCTCCACACAGGCTCTCGGCACACAGACCGAGATCCCTCCGCGGGAGCGCGGTGCCGAGCCGCAGCCGGCGGTGGCGGCGGAGCCGGTGGGCGTGCCGGAGGAGCCACCGTCCCCCCAGCCGCCTGTTTTCCAGGCGCCGCCCGAGTACGGGAAACCGCACGAGAGGGCGGGCAAGCCGCGTGGGATACCCGAGATAGGGCGGGCTGCCCCCGACATGGTCGTCGACGGCGCGGACTTCCGCACTTTGACCGTACGCGGCGCCTCGCTGCGTGGTGACGATCACCGCTACAGCGGGACGACCCGGCAGGACTCGATGGGCCTGTGGACGCTGCGGCATCCGTGGGAAGGCGAGGTGCTCCTGGCCTGTGTGGCCGACGGCGTCGGCAGCCAGCCGCTGTCCCACCGTGGTTCGGAGCTGGCCTGCCGGTTGCTGCGGGCGGAGGTCGAGCCGTACGTCGCCGATCTGCTCGACGTCGGCGAGCGGTCGCGGCGGGACGAGGCGGCCAGGCAGCTCATCGAACGCGTCGCGCTCCGAATGCGTGGTGACATACAAGACTTCGGAACGGACCCCAGGACACTGTCGACCACGCTCGTGGTCGCCCTGGTCGAACTGACCTCGGTCGAGGCGCCCCGGAACTGCTTCGTCTTCGGTGTGGGCGACAGCACCGCACTGCTGTTGCGGGACGGCGCCTTCCGGGGACTGTGGACCGACAAGCACGGCGACGGCGCCATCTCGGACTCCAGGACCGACGCGCTGCCCGGCCATGTCGGCTCGGTGGCCACGGCGGAGGCCCGGCTGGGAGGCGACGACGCCCTGGTCATCTGCACGGACGGGCTGGCCAATCCGATGCGCGGCGAGGAGGTCGAGGAGCACCTGGTCCGTCAGTGGTCCTCGCGGCCGGTGCCCGGGCTCCTTGAGTTCGCCTGGCAGCTGAGCTTTCGGGCCAAGTCCTATGGCGACGACCGTACCGCCGTGTGCGTGTGGGGCAGGTGAGTTCCGTGAGCTGGCCGGACGGCTCCGATCTACAGCTGGGCTCACTGTCTCTCGGCGACAAGCTGGGTATGGGCGGGCAGGGCGCGGTGTACGACTTCAAGTCGCCACGGGGCAGGGGGTTGGAGGGCGCCGGCTACGTCTACAAGGAGTACCTGCAGCCCGCGGCGGTCAACGCGGCGGCGCTCGCCGACCTGGTGGCGCTTCCGGGACGGATGGCTTCCAACGAGCGTGACCGCCTGCTGGCCCAGGCCGCCTGGCCGCTGGCCCGGGTGCTGAACGGCAACCGGGTCACGGGGTTCATCATGGCCAAGGTGCCGAGCCAGTTCTGGGGAGAGGCGACGGCGGGGCGCAAGCTCCGTGAGGCGCAGTATCTGATGTTCGAACCCAAGCCGTTGTGGGGTGACATCGTTCCGCCGGACGCCGGCGGCCGCCTTGAGGTGGCCCGCCGGGCGGCGTCCCTGTTCCAGCTCCTGCACGCCAACAGGTTGATCGTCGGGGATGTTTCGATGCGAAATCTGCTCTGGTCGCCGAGTCCGGTCGGCATCTTCCTGTTGGACTGCGACGGCGCCCGCGTCGAAGGGCGCAGCCCGGTCATGCGGCAGCCGGAGACCATCGACTGGGACGACCCGCTCCAACTGCGGGCCGGCCCCGATCAGGACACCGACCGATACAAGCTCGCCCTCCTGATCGTCAGGATCCTGACCCGCGATCACGGCCTGCGCCCGGGCACGGATCCCCGGTTCGTGCCCGGCCTGCCGGACCCCGTCGTACAGGTGGTGACCAAGAGGTTCAAAGAGGCGGCGGGCCCCCGGGGCACCCGCCCCGATGCGGCCCGCTGGGCCATGGCCCTGATGGGCCGCGACATCATCGAACTGGATCCGCCCGGCCCGGTACGGAAACCTCCCACGCTGCCGAAGGCGCCGATGGACCAGCCCGGTCGGCGGTTCGACATCGATCTCACTTCTCAGGCCGGGGGCACGTAGGCCGGGCCGGCTACCGCGAGGTGGGCCATTCGCCGGCGAGGACGGACATCACGATCGTGTCGTGCCAGGCGCCCTCCCAGCGCAGCGCGTCGCGGAGCACGCCCTCCTCGGTGAATCCCACCTTTCGGTACACGTGCCGGGCCCGGTCGTTGAAGTCGTGGACCTCCAGGCTGACCCGGTGCAGTCCGACTGCCCCGAACGCGTGGTCCAGGACGAGCCGGATGGCCTCCGTACCGTAGCCGCGGCCGGCCGCGCGTGACGCGATCAGCGCGATCCGCAGGCTGCAGGACAGGTTGTCGGTGTCGAGGCAGTTGAGGACGATCTCCCCGCGGTAGCCGCCGTCCTGCGCGTCGCAGATCGCGAGGTCGAGTCGGTCGTCGTGCTCCGCCCTGGTGGCGCACCACTGCGCTATCGCCTCGCGCGTGAACTTCGTGTGCGCTCCGGTGAGGCGGGCGGTTTCGGGGTCGTTGACGAGTTCCCACAGGCCGTCGGTGTGCTCGGGGCCCACCGGGCGGAGCGCCACGCGCTTACCGATCAGGGTTGGTTTGTCAGCAAACATCACCCGATGGGGGATATCAGCCTCACTGATGCCTTGGCAACCAGGTTTTCCCGGAACTGTCCGGCTTCATGCTTCCGGCCCCTTCCTGGGAGTGACGCCGGCACAGTCATCTGAGGGACGGAAGCCGAAGTGCCGGGCCGACTCGGACTCCTGGGCGAGGCGGCGCATCGCGTCGAACGCCTTGCCGTAGAGCACCTGGCAGATCACCAGGGCCTCGACGGCCGTGTCCCGTGGTCCGTCCAGGGGGATCTTCCTGATGTCGTGCTCCCGCACCAGGGTGTCGGCGGCTTTCGCGTACGGGAGCAGCTCGTCGCGTGTCACCGGCATGCCGAGGTGCTTCAGCGTGACCAGGGTCTGTGCCAGCTCGTCGCGCGTCGGGGCGTCCGGCTGCACGCGGTCCCAGTCGAGGTCGGCGACCAGGTGGTCGACCATCTCCCGGGCATCGCGCCAGTCCGCGTCATCGGGGGCGGGCTCGGGCGCCGGGCTGAGCGCGTAATGGGCGGTGCCCAGCATGTCGTGGATGTCGGTCTCCTCGTCCTGGACGGCTTCGATGATCTTACGGATCGTCGCCACCGGCAGCCGCCCGACCTCCAGGAGCGCCCGGATGAGCCGCAGCCTGCGCAGGTGCGACTGGTCGTACTCCGCCCGGGTGGCCGACGTCTGCTCGCCCTGGGGCAGCAGCCCCTCGCGCAGGTAGAACTTGATCGTCGGGATGGGCACCCCGGATTCGGCGCTGAGCTGGGATATCCGCATATCTGGATAGTACTACTTGCCAATATCGATCGATAGCGCTACTGTCCAATTATTGAGTAGCGGCACTATCCAAGGGGGATGGTCATGCGCCAGAGTGCGCGGATCGACGGCGACTTCGTCGTCTTCCTGATCGGAATGCGGATCAATCGGTTCAGAGCGCTGCGCAAGTGGCTTCCGGTGATCCGTGCGATGGTCCCGATGATCAAGGAGTTGCGGGCCGATCCCGCTCACGGGCTGCTGGGCTTCGAGAGCTTCTTCAACGGCAGGACCACGCTGATGGTGCAGTACTGGCGGAGCACGGACCATCTGCTCGCCTATGCCAAGAACCGCGAAGCGACCCATTGGCCCGCCTGGAAGCGCTTCTTCCGCGAGGCGTACCGGAGCGAGGCCGTGGGGGTCTGGCATGAGACCTACACGGTCAGCGGATATGAGACCGTCTACGTCAACATGCCGCCGTTCGGCCTCGGCCGGGCCGGCGAGCTCGTGCCCACCACGAAACTGGGCGACAGGTCCGCCGAGCGCCTGGCCGTACGGAACTGACCAGCCGCTAGCCCAGGCCGGCGTACTGGCGGGGGCGCAGGGCCTGGGAGCGCAGCGCGGCCAGCGCGGCGGACCGTCCGGCGGCGGTGAGCCGCCAGGGGGCGTCCCACCTGCAGTCGACCCGCAGTCCCAGGGCGTCGAGGCGGCGTTCCAGCTCGCCGAGCGGAGCGGCCAGATCGAGGGGGGAGACCCGGTCGCCCCGAGCCGTACGCCAGCCCTCGCCGTTCACCACCTCGGCCACCCGGTCGCGCAACTCGTCGGGGTCCAGGGACGCGCCGTCGGCCAGGAGCATCAGCGCCGACTCCCGGGCCGAGATCTCGAACTCGTGCTCGCCGGCCGCCGGGGTGAGCAGCGTGCTCGTGGCCGCGCTCCACAGCGCGTCACGGTCGTCCAGCAGTTCCCGGCCCGCGGGGGTGAGGATGAGCTTGCGGCCGGTACGGCGCAGCACCCGAAGTTCCCGGACGGCGATCCCCTTGAGCGTGGTCAGCGCGAACACCTCGGCCTCGCTCCGGACCGATCCCGTCGTGTTGACCTCCCAGTCGAACCTTTCCACGGCCTCCACGGCGACGGCCCGGGCCAGGTTCAGCCGCTCGGTGAGGCGGATGCCGTGCCGGGCCAGCCCGAGCAGCCACCGCAGCGGCTCCAGATGCGGACCCTCCGGCGTTGTGACGGGGGCGTGCAGCCGTACCTCGAAGGGCTGGGCGAGCTCACGGCGGGCCGGGCCGCGACCGAGCACCCACCGGTTGAGCCGCTCTCCGTGTACGCGGTGCAGCCAGCAGTCGCCGCCCAGCTCGATGCGGGGAACGGTGAGCCAGCGCCGGGTCAGCTCCACCCGGTCCACCGGCTCGCCCGCCACGATCGCGAGCTCCAGGGCGGCGGCGCAGGCGACGTGCGCGCCCATCTCCTCCGGCCCCATGATGGAGCTCCAGGACAGCTCGGCGATGTCCGGGGGCACCACCCCGGTCGCCTCCAGCGCCTGATGGTAGGCGGCGATCCCGGCCTCCTCGCCCTCCCGGGCGTACGTCCGCAGGATCCGCGTCGTGACCGTGGAGTCGCAGAGGGCGGCGTACCGTTCCAGGCCGCCGAGCCGCAGCAACTCGCCGAGCGCCCGCGCGATGGTCCGGCGGTCGCCGGCCACCTTGACGGGCAGGGTGTACCAGAGGAACTCGCACACGTCGAGTTGGCTGATGGTCTCCAGCGCTTCGCCGCCGGCGAGCCATTCGACGGCCACACGGGCCGACTCGGCGATGTGCGGCTCCGAGCGCTCCAGCCGTGCGAGAAGCGCGGCCACATCAGGTGCGGGCATGACCCGCAGTCTGCCGTATGGACCCCATCGTTGACGACGACCCGGCATCATGGCGACCACCCCCGCGACCAACGATACGGGGGATCAAACCCACGATCTGAAAAGCATCCGGGCATACCAGTCGTCGTACGGCACGATCTGTGCGGCGATCACCGGGTAGAGCCACCAGAAGTTGGCCAGCGCGAGCAGGGCGAACACCCCGGCCCCCACGATGCCGGCGAGCCGGCGCTCCTGCGACGCGCCGACGCGTCCGATGAGAAGCCCGAGGCCCAGCACGATCGCCAGGATCATGAACGGGATCATCGGCATCATGTAGAACAGGAACATCGTCCGGTTGTCGGCGATGGCGAAGTAGAACCAGGGCAGCCATCCGGCGCCGTAGCCGACGAGCACCGCGGCCGCACGCCAGTCGCGTGACGCCACGTACCACGTGATCAAGCCGATCAGGGCGATCAGCCCGCCGTACCAGATCACCGGGGTCCCGGTGCCGAGCACCGCCCAGGAGCACGACGGCGCCCCACAGTTGGCGGGCTGCTCGTAGAAGAACGCGACGGGCTTGAGCAGCAGCGGCCACGACCATGGTTGCGACTGGTACGGATGCGTCGTCTGCAGGCCCTCGTGGAAGGTCAGGATCTGGTACTGGTACTGGTACAACGACCCCAGGGAACTGAACACGAACTTGATCGGCCCGCCCGAGGTCGCCTCGGCCCAGTCCCGGCCGTAACCGTTGCCGCTGACGAACCAGCCGGCGAACGACACGACGTAGGCCACCACGGGGACCACGCCCGACCAGAGAGCGGTCAGCGGCAGGTCCCGCCGGAACATCCCGGCGTACGGCCTGCGCACACCGGCCGCCCGCCGCGCACCCGCGTCCCAGAGCAGCGACATGATCCCGAAGGCGGCGATGTAGAACAGACCGGTCCACTTGGTGGCCAGCGCGGCGCCCAGGCACAGGCCGGCCGCGAGCCGCCACGGCCGCAGGCCGAGGGACGGGCCGAGACCCCGGGAGTCGTCGGCGGAGCCTGACTCGTGCCAGTCGGCCAGCCGCGCCCGCACCCGGTCGCGGTCGACGACCAGGCAGGCGAAGCCGGCGAGGATCCAGAACATCAGGAAGATGTCCAGCAGCGCCGAACGGGACAGCACGAAGTGCAGCGCGTCGAGGGAGAGCAGGAACCCGGCCAGGCAGCCCAGCAGCGTGGACCTGGTCATCCTGCGGGCCACCCTGGCGAGGATCAGAATGGAGATCGATCCCACCAGCGCGGCGGCGAACCGCCACCCGAACGGGTTCATCCCGAAGATCATCTCGCCGAGGCCGATGAACCATTTGCCGAGCGGCGGGTGCACCACATAGTTGGCGCACTGCTCCACCTGCTCGCAGTGCTTGAAGATATCCAGGTTGCCCGCGTTGACAAGGTCGTCGGCCCCGTCCACGAACTGCCGCTCGACGCCGAACCTGATCAGCGAGTAGGCGTCCTTCGCGTAGTAGGTCTCGTCGAAGACGATGACCTTCGGCGTGCCGAGGTGCATGAATCGCAGAATCGCCCCGAAGACGGCGACCGCGATCGGACCGAGCCAGCCCCACAGGACGTCACCGGTCAGGGGCGGCACCATCCGGTCACGCAGCGAAAGGGTGGAAGAACCGGGCGAATCGGGGGCGTCACCCGGCGAGGTCTGGGACCCCTGCTCGGGCTGTTCGAACGCCTGGTAAGGGGAATCGGTCACGGCCACTCCGTCAGGGTACTGGCGAGGGCAAGGCCGGAACATGGCCTACGCGAGGATTGGGAATATCTAGCCTTTCACGGATGAACGTTTCAGGGCGTCATACGCTGGAGAGGTGCTGATTCTCGCAGGAGCCCCGATCGGCCGTACGGGAGACGCGACGCCGCGGCTCCGCGAGGCACTCGGAACCGCCGACGTGATCGCCGCCGAGGACACCCGGCGGCTGAAGAGGCTGGCGGCCGATCTCGGCGTCACCGTGACCGGGCGAATCGTTTCCTATTACGACGCGAACGAGAGCCGGCGGGCCGGTGAGTTGCTGGAGGCGCTGGTCCAGGGCAGCACGGTCGTGGTGATCACGGACGCGGGGATGCCGGGGGTGTCCGATCCCGGCTATCGCCTCACCCGGCTGGCCGTGGAGGCGGGCGTGCCGGTCACCGCCCTGCCGGGGCCCTCGGCCGTCACCACGGCGCTCGCCGTCTCCGGCCTGGCGAGCGACCGGTTCTGCTTCGAGGGGTTCCCGCCGCGCAAGCCGGGAGAGCGGGCCAGGCGGCTCGCGGCCCTGGCCGCCGAGGAGCGCACGATGGTGTTCTTCGAGGCGCCGCACCGCCTGCACGCGTGCCTGGAGGCGATGGCCGAGGCGTTCGGCCCCGACCGCGAGGCCGCCGTCTGCCGTGAGCTCACCAAGACCTACGAGGAGGTACGGCGCGGCGCCCTCGCCGAGCTGACCGAATGGGCCGAGGGCGATGTCAGGGGGGAGATCACCCTCGTCGTCGCGGGACGGGCGCCCGACGACGCGCCGCCCGACATGGCCGAGCTGGTCGACGAGGTGGCCCGGCGGGAGGCCTCGGGCGTGTCGCGCAAGCACGCGATCGTCGACGTGGCGAAGTCCGCCGGCATCCCCAAACGCGACCTGTACGACGCCGTGCACGGCCTCTGAGCGGGGCGCCTACCGAAGACTGCGGCGGTGCCGGGCGGGCCATCCGGGGACGGTGAGGCCGTCCACGGTCCGCGAGCGCCGGCCGGCGAGCGCGATCGCGGCGGCGAGGCAGGCGAGCGGGACGGCGGGAAGCAGGTAGCGGTAGTCGAACTCGGCGGTCGCCGCCGGCGCGAGGATCAGCCCGGCGCCGCCGAGGAACGGCAGCAGGACCGGCCCGCCGAGCTCCCGCCACCGTACGGCCACGCCGTACAGGCCGACCAGCAGCAGCACGCCCAGCCCGAGGCCGGGGAACCGCACCACCTTCTGGTAGCCGATCATGAAGTCGGACCACGGCGCCACCGCGCGCGTCGCGGCCTTGCCGTTCTCGTAGGCCTCGACGTCCCGGTCCGTCGTGCTGCGGTAGGAGCTCCACTTCGGGATGGCGCGCGTGTACTCGTTGCTGAACTCGTACAGCTTGAAGGTCTTGGCGTCCGGGAACTGCGGCCGGTCCCACCGGAAGGCCCGGAAGAAGTCCTTGGCCACGGCCGCGAGATAGTCGCCCGGCTGCGCGAGGATCGCCTTCTTGGCGAACGCGCTGGCGTTGGCGTTGATCTCCGGGGTGAACTTCATGCCCGAGCCGAAGACGTGCAGCTGGTTCTGGTCGTCCCACCACAGGTAGGCCTGGGCGGAGGGCACGCGCTGGTCGGGCGGGGTGTTGATGCACAGCAGCGCCAGCTCCAGCTCCTCGCGCTTGTCCAGGTTCATCTTGTGGCAGTCGGCGAACAGCGACGTGCGCATGTACAGGATGACGCCGTCGCTGTTGGTCATCGCGAACTGCCCGTTGACCGCCTTGAACCAGCTCATGTACGCGATGACGGGGACGGCGCACGCGACGACCATGGCGAGGATCGGCCGCCACCCGGTGCGCTTGATGAGCAGGTAACCGACGACCAGGGCCAGGATCGGCAGGCCGATGCTGCGGGTCAGCGCCGTCACCGCGAGCAGCAGCCCGACGGCGGCCCCGGCCCGCCACGACATCGAGCGATGCCACAGCACCAGCGTGACGACGCCCACCACGAGCAGGATGAACATCGCGTCCGACATGATGAGCTGCTCGAGCTGGATCTGGTACGCGTCGAACAGCACGGGTGCGGCGGCGAGCGTCGCCCCCCAGCGTGGGACGCCGAATTTCTTGGTCAGCAGCGCATAGATCAGTACGGCTGTCGCGAGGCCCATGAGGTGCTGGGTGAAGACGACGACGGAGAAACTGTGCAGCGGCTTGAGGATGAGCAGCCAGAAACCGTAACCGTCCGGGCGTATGGGATGCGGCCGGGGCCGCAGCGCCACCGACACGTAGTCGTACGAGTCGTTGAACCACATGGCGGGGCCGAAGCCGAGCATGGTGACGACCCGCAGCACGGCTCCCGCCACGAGCGCGGCCGTGAAGAGCCGGTGACGGCGCGGCAGGGCGGCCAGCCGCCGCCACCCCCGGTCAGGGGAGGGGCCGACTGTCGGAGCATCAGCGACCGCGACCATGGTTACAGAATGCCAGCCGTTTCGGGGACTTGACTCAGGCCCTACGGGGAAGCGGGCATCATTGGTGTCCTGGCGTCATATGCAAGGAGTTGCGACGTGGAACTGTCCGTTGTCATGCCATGCCTCAACGAGGCCGAAACCGTGGAGACCTGCGTACGCAAGGCCCTGGCCTGCATGCGTGAGCACGGGATCGACGGCGAGGTGGTGATCGCCGACAACGGCAGCACCGACGGATCCCAGCAGCTCGCCAGGGACGCCGGGGCGCGCGTGGTCCACATCGACCAGAAGGGGTACGGCAACGCCCTGATCGGCGGCATCCGGGCCGCCCGCGGCAAGTTCGTCATCATGGGCGACGCCGACGACTCCTACGACTTCACCGGCCTGCTGCCGTTCGTGGAGCAACTCCGCGACGGCGCCGACCTGGTGATGGGCAACCGCTTCAGGGGCGGGATCGCGCCGGGCGCCATGCCGGCGCTGCACCGCTACCTGGGCAACCCGGTCCTGTCGTTCATCGGGCGGCTGTTCTTCCCGAGCCGGATCGGCGACTTCCACTGCGGCCTGCGCGGCTTCCGCCGCGACTCGATCCTTCGGCTGGGCCTGCAGACGGGAGGCATGGAGTTCGCCTCCGAGATGGTCGTCAAGTCCACGCTGCAGGGGCTCGACGTCCGGGAGGTCCCCACGACGCTCTCGCCCGACGGCCGCTCGCGCCCGCCGCACCTGCGCTCCTGGCGGGACGGCTGGCGCCACCTGCGCTTCCTCATGCTGTACAGCCCCCGCTGGCTGTTCTTCATCCCCGGACTCGTGCTGATGACCCTCGGCCTGGTCGCGGGCGCCGCGCTGACCTTCGGCCCGGTCTACATCGGCAAGCTCGCCTTCGACGTCGACACCCTGGTCGGTGCGTCGGCGATGGTGGTGATCGGCTTCCAGGCCGTGCTGTTCGCGCTGTTCACCAAGGTGTACGCCGCGGAGGAGGGCTTCCTCCCCGAGGACCGGCGGGTCAGGCGGCTCGTGGACATCGTCACGCTGGAGAAGGGCCTGATCGCCGGCGGTCTGCTCGCGGTCGCCGGTCTCGGCGGCCTGGTCGCGTCGCTGGCCCACTGGGGTGGACGCGGGTTCGGTGAGCTGATCCCGGCGGAGTCGCTGCGCCTGGTGGTGCCGTCGGCGACCGCGTTCGTCATGAGCTTCCAGACGATCTTCGCGGCGCTGTTCATCAGCATCCTCGGCATCCGCCGCTCGAAGGAGACCCCGGTCGACATCGCGGCGTCCGCCGCGGAGGAGGCCGCCGAGGCCGTCAGCCACGACAGCCACGAGCCGGTCGTCGGCGCTTAATAGCAGGGGGCACGGGCGCCGGGCCGATAGGATTTCCGCATGGCGGCTACAGGATCGACAGCAGCAGGGGAGTCGGCGTTCTACGTCACGACGCCGATCTACTACGTCAACGACGCTCCCCACCTGGGCCACGCCTACACGACCGTCGCGGGCGACGTGCTCACGCGCTGGCACCGCCAGCGTGGCGAGAAGGTGTGGTATCTCACCGGCACGGACGAGCACGGTCAGAAGATCATGCGTACGGCCGACGCGAACGGCGTCACGCCACAGCAGTGGTGCGACAAGCTCGTCGAGGAGGCCTGGAAGCCGCTCTGGTCGCACCTGTCCGTCGCCAACGACGATTTCATCCGTACGACCGAGCCGCGCCACACCGAGCGCGTGCAGGAGTTCGTGCAGGACCTGTACGACAAGGGGGAGATCTACCAGGGCGGCTACGAGGGGCCGTACTGCGTGGGCTGTGAGGAGTACAAGTCGCCCGGCGACCTGCTGGAGGGCGACCTGTGCCCGGTCCACAAGCGGCAGGTCGAGTGGCTGAAGGAGGAGAACTACTTCTTCCGTCTCTCCGACTACGGCCCGCGCCTGCTGGAGTTCTACGAGAGCCACCCCGACTTCATCCAGCCCGCCTCCGCGCGCAACGAGGTGCTCCAGTTCGTACGGCAGGGCCTGCAGGACCTGTCGATCTCACGGTCGACCTTCGACTGGGGCATCCCGATCCCGTGGGACCCCAAGCACGTCATCTACGTCTGGATCGACGCGCTGCTCAACTACGCGACCGCCGTGGGGTACGGCTCGGACCAGGCGAAGTTCGACGCCACCTGGCCGGCGAACGTGCACCTGGTCGGCAAGGACATCCTGCGGTTCCACGCGGTGATCTGGCCGGCCATGCTCATGGCCAACGGCCTGCCGCTGCCCGGCAGGGTCTTCGCCAACGGCTGGCTGATGGTCGGCGGCGAGAAGATGAGCAAGTCCAACCTGACCGGCATCTCGCCGCGGCAGCTCACCGAGCACTTCGGGGTCGACGCCTACCGCTACTACTTCCTGCGGGCGATCCCGTTCGGCCAGGACGGCTCGTTCTCCTGGGAGGACTTCTCGGCGCGGTACACCTCCGAGCTCGCCAACGACTTCGGCAACCTGGCGTCGCGGGTCGCCGCCATGGTGGGCAAGTACTTCGACGGGGTGCTGCCGGAGGCGGTGGCGGCCGGGCCGGCCGAGCAGGCGGTCGCCGACGGGCTGGCCGAGGCGGCCACCCGGGCGGACACGCTGATCGGCGACAACCTGGACTTCGCGGGCGGCATCGCCGCGATCTTCGATTTCGTCAAGCAGGTCAACGGTTACCTGACCGAGCAGGCGCCGTGGAAGGTCGCCAAGGACGAGTCGCCGCAGGGCCGCGCCCGCCTGGCGACGATCCTCTACACGGCGGCCGAGTCGCTGCGTGCGATCGCGGTTCTGCTCAACCCGGTCATGCCCGCGACCTGTGCGAAGCTGTGGGCGTCGCTGGGGGCCGAGCCTCATCTCGGGCCGCTCGCCGACCAGCGCGTCGGCGACGTCGCGCGGTGGGGCCAGTTGCCGGCCGGCGCCCAGGTCACCAAGGGTGAGATCCTCTTCCCCCGCCTCGAAGACCCCAAGTCCTGACAACCCAGCGCGACACAGGCTGGGCTCTGAAAAGGGCTGCCCACCTAATCGATCTTGACGTTATTGCGCAAAAACAGCCACTCAGGCAGCAATAACGTCAAGGTCGATTACGACGGGCCTTGGCCCCGGCTAGGACAGGGCCCCGGCTCGCCGTAGGAGGTCGCCTATCTCCTGCACGATCAGGTCGGGCGTGTGGTACACGTGCGCCTTGGTGTAACGGCGTAGCATCCACCCTGCACCGAAGATCCGGTTCTGCCGGTCCACATCGTCGAGCCAGCGTCGCTCGTGATTCTCCCCGTCATATTCGATTCCCAGTTTGATCTTCGGATATGCGAGATCGACCCGGCCTATCAGCAGGAAGTCCTCGTTGTAGATCTCGTACTGGCTGATCGGCGGCGGCAGCCCACCACGCACGAGCAGCAGCCGGAGCCTCGTCTCCATGGGCGACTCGGCGAGCGGGTCGCTGAGCCGTACGATCTCGGGGAGCCGGCTCACTCCGCGTACGCCGGGATGGCGCGCGGCATAGTCCAGCAGGGCTGACGGCGCGAAGTGGCGATGCGCACCGATCCGAGCCAGCGCGTCCACGATCACGACAGCCTCGCACAGGTCGGGCTCGTCCCGGGCGAGGTCGAAGGCGATCCGGAGCGGCCGCAGCGCGGGCAACCGCTGCACCAGGCGGATCTCGCCATCGGCGAGCCGGTAGGAGTGGACGGTGATCCCGGGACGCGACCGCATGTACGTCCCCGGTGGGATCACGACATCGACCGGGTCGCTGCGGTCCTCACGCAGCAGGTTGGCCCCGTACAGCCACGCGGCCACTCGCCCTCCGATGACCCCGCCCTTGGGCAACAGCAGTGAGGCGCCCGCGGCCCGCACCCACGGCGTGATCGGGACACGTTCATGAACGTACACATCGCGAAATATGCGGATCCAGGGCGGTTTGCGGAGCCGTGCCAACGTCACGATCCCGGCGCGGACTGCCGCCGAACCCAGAAATGGGCCATTGAGCAGCTTCCGTGGCGGATCGGGGGCGGGGGTCACGCGCCCAGCCTGCCAGGCGACCTCTATCTGTGTACGGCTCTCGCCCAAACCGGCACCCGAGCTAATCGACCTTGACGTTATTGTGCAAAAAAAGCCACTCAAGCAGCAACAACGTCATGATCGATATTGCAGTGGCGAAGCCGCCGAAAGAGCCCCCGGAGGACCGGGGGCTCTTGAACGTCCGAGGTCAGCAGTTGACGAGTTCGGGGGTCTGGTTGAGGATCTGGGCTTCGGGGCTGGTGAACTCGGCGTACGCCTTGTCCGCTGCCGGGTCGAAGACCGCGACCCGGTGGCAGTTCTGGAAGGCCAGGCGGACGCCGAAGTGGTTTTCCAGTGCCTCGCGGATCGAGGTGCTGGCCAGTGCCCGGAAGAGCTGGCCGTAGGCCGCCTCATCCGGTGGTGCGACCAGGTTGTCGACGAACTCGGCTCCGGTCGCCTCGCGACGTCGGGCCAGATCGCTGACGAGCGACCAGGCGAACGGCAGGGAGTCGCGGATACAAGCGAGGAAGGCGGTGTCGTCGATCTTTCCCCGTTGAGCTTGCTCCAGCAGGTCAGACGGAACGGTCAGAGACATGTCACCTCCATGCAGACTTTCCCGACGCTAGGTGGCATCTGACGCCCCGTCTATCACCTCGTAGTAATGATTGTCATTCCACCAGCGGCTTTCTCAAGCGCGGTTGA
The DNA here is from genome assembly GCF_016863115.1 of Sphaerimonospora thailandensis. Taxonomy (GTDB): domain Bacteria; phylum Actinomycetota; class Actinomycetes; order Streptosporangiales; family Streptosporangiaceae; genus Sphaerimonospora; species Sphaerimonospora cavernae. Next base: position 9,431 of record NZ_BOOG01000049.1, on the reverse strand, counting down.
GCGGCTCCTCTCCAGCAATACCCTCGTCACATGACCACGAAGAAGATCGGCATCAGCCTTGATTCCGAGCCGCACGACTGGGTGAAAGCGGGAGCCGACGACGCCGAGTCGGTCTCCGAGCGCATCGCCGGCGTACTCCAGGCAGAACGCGAGCGGGACGCGTGGCTCGCCGAGGAAGTGCTCGTGGAAGAGCTGCCATGGACCACATGGTTGCCTGAGGCCGAGCGTCAGACGTGTGCGCGTGAGCTTCTCGATCACCTGGTCGCGGGTGCTGACACCGGTGAGCTCCTGCCGTTCAGCCGCGCTCCCACTTCCTGGCGATCGACAGCAGTGGCATGGAGTGACCCGCGGCTTGCGCGAGAGCTTCAGGGGCCGTTCGCCGGTGACGGGCCAGAGGTCCGCGCCCCTTTGAGAAGTCCGCATGACAGGCCGCGGAGACGAGGTCGCGCGGTCAACGTGCGGGGGCGCGGTAGGTTTGGGGGCATGTCCCGGATGTCGCAAGAGCTTCCCACAAGGCCGGAGGCGCTGCCCGCCGAGGTGTTCGACAGCCACTGCCACCTCGACATCATGGTGGGCAGGCGGAAGGCCACCTCCGGGGATCCGGTCGCCCAGGCGGCCCAGGCGGCGGACGCCACCGTCGAGGAGATCCTCGACGAGGCGAGGAGCGTCGGCGTCACCCGGCTGGTGAGCGTCGGCTATGACCTGCCGTCCTCCCAATGGAACGCCGCCACGGCCGCCGCGCACGCGGACGTCTACGCGGCCGTGGCGATCCACCCCAACGAGGCGCACGCCGCCACTCCCGAGACGCTGGCCGAGATCGAGGAGCTGGCGCGGCAGCCGTACGTCCGGGCCGTGGGGGAGACCGGGCTCGACTACTTCCGCGACTGGGCCTCGAAGGAGGACCAGCACGCGAGCTTCCGCGCGCACATCGAGATCGCCAGGCGGACCGGCAAGGCCCTGGTCATCCACGACCGTGACGCCCACGACGACGTGCTGAAGGTGCTGGCCGACCAGGGCGCCCCCGATATCGTGATTTTCCACAGTTTCTCGGGGGATGCCGACCTGGCCGAGCAGTGCGTGGCCGCCGGATATTTCCTGTCATTCTCCGGTCCGGTGACGTACAAGAACGCGGGCTACCTCCGCGAGGCGGCGCGTGTCGCGCCCCCGGAGCTCATGCTCGTGGAGACGGACGCGCCCTATCTGCCCCCCGTGCCGCACCGGGGCAAGCCCAACGCGCCCTACCTCATCCCGCTGACGCTCCGTTGCCTGGCCGAGGTCAAGGGACTGGACGTCACGGACCTCGCCGCCACGATCACGGCGAACGGAGAGACCGCCTTCGGCGCCTGGTGACCGCCCCGCGACCCTATTCGGGCGTGGTGTCGTATTCCGGGCTCATGGCGGCCGCGAGAGAAAGATGCGGTTCGCCGTCCCAGGAGGCCGGCGCCCTTTCCAACCGCCGCTTGCCGATGTACGCCCAGGGGCAGACCACGTCGGCCCACATCTCGACCCGCATAAGACCCAGCCTGTCACGGACGGATGGGCGATCGGACCCGCCCGGATGCTCGACACTGGAGGCATGAGCCTGCTCGGACCGGTCGAAGTACGTGCGTTGGCGGAGAAGCTGAACATCCGGCCGACCAAGAAGCTGGGGCAGAACTTCGTGATCGACGGCGGCACGGTCCGCCGCATCGTCCGCGTGGCCGAGGTGACCCGGGAAGACGTGGCCATCGAGGTCGGCCCTGGGCTCGGCTCGCTCACCCTCGCTCTGCTGCCCGAGGTCGCGAAGGTCGTCGCCGTCGAGATCGATCCGACGCTGGCGGCCCAGCTCCCGATCACGGTGGCCGGCATGGCCTCCGAGCACGCAGATCGGTTGACGGTCGTCCATGCCGACGCCCTCCGGGTCGGCGTGGCCGATCTCGGCGCGGCCCCGACCGTGCTGGTGGCCAATCTGCCGTACAACGTGTCGGTGCCCGTCGTGCTGCACCTGCTCGAGGTGCTGCCGTCGCTGCGCCGGGGACTGGTGATGGTCCAGGCCGAGGTGGCCGACCGTCTCGCCGCCCGGCCCGGATCCAAGATCTACGGCGTGCCGTCCGTGAAGGCGGCCTGGTACGCCGACGTGCGCCGCGCCGGGCCGGTCGGCCGCAACGTGTTCTGGCCCGCCCCGAACGTCGACTCCGGCCTGGTCTCGCTCGTACGGCGGGACCCGCCGAAGACGTCGGCGACCCGCGAGGAGGTGTTCAAGGTGATCGACGCGGCGTTCGCGCAGCGCCGCAAGACGCTGCGCGCCGCCCTCGCCTCCTGGGCCGGTACGCCTGCCGCCGCTGAGGAGGCGCTGGTCGAGGCCGGCGTGGACCCGTCGGCGCGGGGCGAGCAACTCGGCGTCGAGGACTTCGCCCGGATCGCCGAGCACCGTCCGGCCTGATCCGGATGTGGGCGACGTGACCGGCGCGTACGGCTTTCGCCTGCCTTCCGGTCTTTTGAGCCTTTATCGAGAGGATCTCTTGGCCTGGCGTAGACGCAGGTCACGTTAGGCTCGTGGACCGTGTCCGTACCGAAGTCCAGAGTGAACCGACGAGCCGGCGAGCGCCAGGCGACCGCGAGCCCGGTTGCGGTGAACGGCTGATGCGCGCGATCACCGTGCGCGTCCCCGCGAAGGTCAACCTCCAGCTCGCCGTGGGCCCGCTCCGCGAGGACGGTTACCACGACCTGGTGAACGTCTTCCACGCGGTCTCCCTGTTCGATGAGGTGACCGCCGCCGAGCCGGGTGATCTCGGCGATCCGGGCCGCCCGATCAAGGTCACGGTTCGCGGAGAGTCCGCGGCCGAGGTTCCGGCGGACGACGGCAACCTCGCTGTGCGGGCGGCTCAGGCGCTGGCCAGGTCAGCCGGCCGCTCATACCGCGCGGACCTGGTGATCGACAAGGCCATCCCGGTGGCCGGCGGCATGGCGGGCGGCAGCGCCGACGCCGCCGCCGCGCTGGTCGCGTGCAACGAACTGTGGGGCCTCGGCCTGCCGGTCGAGGACCTCATGGAGATCGCCGCGGACATCGGCAGCGACGTACCGTTCGCGTTGCTGGGTGGCACCGCCGTCGGCACCGGCCGGGGCGAGCGGCTGACGCCGCTGGAGACCGCCGGCGTGTTCCACTGGGTGTTCGCGCTCGCCGACGGCGGGCTGTCCACGCCCCGGGTGTACGGCGAATGCGACCGGCTGCGGGAGGCGCGAGGAATCGGAGCGCCCCAGCCTACGGTGAGCGAGTCGCTGCTGGCCGCGCTGCGAGAGGGAGACGCCAAGGAGCTCGGACGGGCACTGTGCAACGATCTGCAGCCGGCCGCGCTCTCGCTACGCCCGTCGCTGGCTCGTACGCTCGAGGTGGGCCTTGAGCTGGGCGCCCTCGGCGCGATCGTCTCGGGTTCCGGCCCGACCTGCGCGTTCCTCGCCGAGTCGCAGGCTCACGCGGCCGACCTGGCCGCCGCGCTCGCGAACGACCCGGCATGCTCAGCCCTCAGCCGCGAGGCGGGGCTCAGCCGGTCCGTCGTCACCGCCTTCGGGCCCGTCCCCGGTGCCGTGTCGGGCTAGGCCCGCTCTGGAGTCTGTGGGAACTGGGGCGGTGGGCCGCGGATTGGGCTGGGTAGGGGTGGTGGGCCGGATAGGCTTTGTCAGCGATGAACCTGGTCAATCTCGAATCCGTTTCCCACGCCTTCGGACCCAAGCCGCTGCTGTCCGATGTCTCGCTCGGCGTCGAGCAGGGCGATCGTGTCGGCGTGGTCGGCCGCAACGGCGGTGGCAAGACCACGCTCATCTCGATCATCGCCGGCGAGTTGCGGCCCGACAGCGGTCGGGTGACCCACACCCGCGGCCTGCGCGTCGGCGTGCTGTCGCAGCGTGACGACTTCGATCCGGCGTCAGCCGTACAGGATCTGGTCCTCGACGGCAGGGCGGAGCACGAGTGGGCCGGAGACCCGACGATCAGGGGGATCCTCGCCAACCTGCTCGCCGACATCGACCTGTCGGCCAGGGCCGGGGATCTGTCCGGTGGGGAGCGGCGCCGTACGGCTCTGGCCCGGCTGCTCATCGGCGAGCACGACCTGATCATCCTCGACGAGCCGACGAACCACCTGGACATCGAGGCCATCGCCTGGCTCGCCGGGCACCTCGCCCAGCGGAGGTCCGCGCTGCTGGTGGTCACCCACGACCGCTGGTTCCTCGACGCGGTGTCCACCCGGACCTGGGAGGTCGTGGACGGATCGGTCGAGCGTTACGAGGGCGGATATGCCGCCTATGTGCTGGCGAAGGCCGAGCGGGCGCGGATCGCGCAGGCCGCGGAGGAACGCCGGCAGAACCTCATGCGCAAGGAGATCGCCTGGCTGCGGCGCGGCCCGCCCGCCCGTACGTCGAAGCCGAAGTTCCGGATCAACGCCGCCGAGGCGCTGATCGCGGACGTTCCGCCGCCTCGGGAGACCGTGGAACTGATGAAGTTCGCCTCGGCGCGGCTGGGCAAGACGGTCGCCGATCTCGAAGACGTGACGCTCCACGCCGGGGGACCGGGTGCGGGACCGCTGGTGCTCGACCGCTGCACCTACCAGTTCGGCCCGGGTGACCGGATCGGTCTGATCGGGGTGAACGGCTCGGGCAAGTCGTCGGTGTTGCGTCTGCTGTCCGGGACGGTCGAGCCCGACTCCGGCCGGGTCGTGCGCGGCAAGACGGTGCGGCTGGCCCACCTGTCGCAGGAGCTCAGCGAGCTCGACCCGTCGCGGCGGGTGCTGGAGACGGTCGAGGAGATCCGCAAATACGTCCAGGTCGGGAAGAAGGAGTGGTCGGCCTCCCAGCTCCTGGAACGCCTCGGCTTCCGGGGCGAGGAGCAGTGGAAGGTCATCGGCGACCTGTCCGGCGGCGAGCGCCGCCGCCTGCAACTGCTCAGGTTGATCATGGATGAGCCGAACGTGCTGCTGCTCGACGAGCCCACCAACGACCTCGACATCGAGACGCTCACCGAGCTGGAGGACCTGCTCGACGGCTGGCCCGGCACGCTGGTGGTCGTCAGCCACGACCGCTACTTCCTGGAGCGGGTCGCCGACCGGTGCGTCGCCCTGCTGGGCGACGGCAGGCTGTCGATGCTGCCCGGCGGCGTCGACGAGTACCTGGAACGACGCGCGGCCGGCAATGCCCTGTCCGCTCGTGCGGCTGGTACGGCTTCCGCCCCGGCGGTGGCCTCGAGCGGCTCTTCCGGCGCTTCCGGCGCTTCCGGGCCCGCTGACTCCTCAGGGCCTTCGGGCGGGCTGTCCGCCAAGGAACTACGGGAGCTGCAGAAGGAGCTCGGCCGGCTGGAACGCCAGCTCGACCGGCTGGGTGCGGAAGAAACGAGCCTGCACGCCGAGATGGCACAGGCCGCGAGCGATTTCGAGCGCCTGGCGAAGCTGGACGCCGAGCTTCGCGAGATCGGCGCCCGCAAGGAGGCCGTCGAGGCCGAGTGGATGACGCTCGCCGAGCGCCTCGACGACTGACGCTGACGACTCCGCTGATGACCCCGACAAAGGAGGAAGGGGCCCGGCGACGCGCCGGACCCCTTCCCTATGACCCTTACAATCAGGTGATCTTGCCGGACCAGCGGTTCGCGGCGGACTTGTAGACGGCCAGCGTCTCACCGTCGAAGTACGGGGAGAGGCTGGTGTCGATCCGCCGGTTGCCGTCGCGGTCGGCCACCGCGATGGTCACACCGTTGAGGTAGCCGAGCCGCTTGCTGTTGCTGTAGCGGTACAGCCACGCCGAGCCGAGGGCGCCCTCACCGGTGAAGGATGACTTGATGCCCAAAAGCTCCTCGCCCTTGATGGCCGGGGCGGTCGCGGCGAAGGTCTTGCCGTACGACCACTTGAGGGTCTTGCCGGTGAAGGCGTGGTTGCCGTCCGGGTGCGACCCGCTCGGGTAGCCGAACACGAAGACCTTGGTGCCGACCCGCTGGTTGTAGGCGATGCCCTGCCCGCCGACGTTGTCGCCCAGGCGGCCGACGTCGTCGAGCCGCACGTCGATGACGCGGCCGTGCAGCTTGTAGTCGACGTCGAAGACGCCCCAGAAGGTGGACTTGTACCAGTAGCCCTGGTCCTTGTCGTACCAGTAGTAGGTCGTCTGCTTCGTCGCGTCGTCGGAGTTCCAGTGGTTCTCGTCCGAGCCGAAGCCACCCTTGGTGAACTCTCCCTTGGTGACGCGCTCGGCGACGGTGCCCCACGTGTCGTCGCTGTAGGTGGAGGTGCCCTTCTTGGCCTGAGTCTCGAGGGTCGTGCGGGCCCCGTCGATGGTCGAGGGGTTGACCGCGATCTGGGCGACGCTGGCGGAGACCTTCTTGGCGCCCCGGGTACGGAGCTTCTCCTTGTGGGCCCAGTCGACGACCTGGGTGATCCTGCCGGAGACGGCGGTGTGCTTGGTCTCCAGCGCCTTCTTGGCCTTGGCGGCCTCACCCCTGGTCTCGAAGACGGTGTTGTCGATCCACTGCCCGACCCTGGTCACCTTCGAGCCGGTGACCTTGACGCCGTTGTAGACGGTGACGAACGCGTAGTCGCGGTCGCCGTCCTCGAAGACGTCGAAGTCGGAGTGGGTGAACGCCTGCTTGCCGACGTAGATGCCCCACGGGGTCTTGCCCTGGTAGTAACCGGGGACGAAGACCCACTTGTCCAGCGTGGCCTTGTTGCTCTTGGTGTCGTAGACGCAGTGGCCGGCCGTCGCGACCAGGTTGCGGTACTTCGACTGGACCGCGGTGGCCGAGCACCAGTGCGGCCTGCGGTCCGCGCCGATGAAGAAGACCTTGCCCGAGGTCCGGGGCAGGTTGACGTTCTTCGACCTGCCGGCGGAGCCCTTGTAGCCGCTCGAACTGACGACGCCGGGCTTGCTGTCCGCCTCGGGGCCGTTGCTGACCGAGACATGCTTGGCCCGGACGGTGGTCTCCACGGCGTACGGCTTGGCGTTGCGCAGGTTGGCCATCTTCTCGCCGAACCAGAACGCCGCCACCTGCTTGGCGGCGAAGTTGCTGTTGGCCAGGTTGTCGGCGGCGACGGGGTTGTCCGCGTGGGCGGGGGTGGCGATGGCCGCGGTGGCCAGCAGGCCGGCCGCGATGCCACCGAATGCGAGGGTGCGCTTCATGAGGGTTGTTCTCCTTGGTCTGTCGTGGGGCAACTTTTGGCCCCAAGCGTCAGTAAAGGAACCGTCAGCAAAGCTATAAGAAAGATGTTGGGGAAAGTAGCGCTTCGCACCGCTCACAGGTTGCTCACAGTGATCAGGCGCGGCTCCGACCGTGGCGGCATATGCGGTGTTTCGCCTGGTAGTGAACGGGGTGTAGCGTCAAACGTGACTCTACGCAACTAGCCGAAGTTCGGACTAAATGTGACCTAAATCACACTGTCTGGATGAAACCGAAAGCCTGGTTGATCACGTCTGAGATTGCCCGCCTCTGATGCCGACCCGTTGATCGTCTGGGGACGACGAAGGGCCCGGCCGAGACGGCCGGGCCCTTCTGTCGGATCTCGCGCGATCTCGTCAGACGATCTTGCCGGACGGGGTGGCCGCGGCGACCTTGTAGACGGCCAGGGTGTCACCGTCGAAGTACGGCGAGACGCTGGTGTCGTAGCGGTTGTTGCCGTCGGTGTCGGAGACGCCGATGGTGACGCCGTTCAGGAAGCCGAACCGCTTGGAGTTGCTGTAGCGGTACAGCCAGGACGAGCCGAGGGCGCCCTCACCGGTGAAGGACGACTTGATGCCCACGAGGGCCTCGGCCTTGAGGCCCGTGACGCTGGCGGGGAAGGTCTTGCCGTACGAGTACTTGAGGGTCTTGCCGGTGAAGGCGTGGTTGCCGTCCGGGTGCGACCCGCTCGGGTAGCCGAACACGAAGGTCCCCTGGCCGACCTTCTGGTTGTAGGCCAGGCCCTGACCGCCGACGCTGTCGCCGAGCTTGCCGACGTCCGCCAGGTCGAGGTCGAGGACCTTGCCGACGAGCTTGTAGTCCAGGTCGTAGTTCACCCAGAAGGTGACCTTGTACCAGCCGTTCTCGTGCTCGAAGTAGAAGGCCTTCAGGTCCTCGGAGAAGCGGAAGGGGACACCGTCCACGGAGGTCGCCGAGTTCCACTCCGACCGGGTGACCCGGGTGACGTTGACGCCGGTGCCCGGTGCCGTCTTGAACGTCGTGGTCGCGCCGCGGCCCTGGTTCAGCTTCGCCAGCGCGTCCTTGACCTTGGAGTCGATCTGGGCCACGGTGGGCTTCTCCGTGGCCAGGCGCGTCGGCACGACGTCCTCATACTGAGCGATCACCCAGTCGAGCAGGTCGACGTCGGTCTTCTTGAACTCCTTGTTCTTCTTGTCCCGGACCACCGTCTTGGGCTCGGAGACGAACGGCACGATGCGGCCGGCGAAGGCCGTGTGCTTGGTCTCGAGGTCGCGCTGCACCTTCAGAGCCTCGGCCCTGGTCTTGAAGACCTTCTTGTCGATCCAGTCGTCGACCCTGGACGTCTTCGAGCCGGTGACCTTGACGCCGTTGTAGACCGCGACGAACGCGTAGTCGTAGTCGTAGTCGGCGTACGTCTCGAAGTCGAAGTGGGTGAAGGCCAGCTTGCCGACGTAGATGCCCCACGGGGTCTTGCCCTGGTAGTAACCGGGGACGAAGACCCACTTGTCGAGCATGGCCTTCTCGGTCTTGGTGTCGTAGACGCAGTGCCCGGCGGTGGCCACCAGGTTCTTGTGCATCGACTGGACCGCGGTGGCCGAGCACCAGTGCGGCTTGTGGTCCGCGCCGATGAAGAAGACCTTGCCCACGGTGCGCGGCAGGTTGACGTTCTTCGACTTGGCGGTGGACGCCTTCTGGTCGCCGCTGGACCCGACCGTGCCCGCCTTGGTGTCGGTCGGCGTGGGGGCGACGTCGACGTGCTTGGCGGCGACCTTGGTCTCCACGGCGTACGGCTTGGCGTTGCGCAGGTTGGCCATGTTCTCGCCGAACCAGAACGCCGCCACCTGCTTGGCCGCGAAGTTGGTCTCGGCCAGCGGCTTCGGCTTGGGCGCTGTCTTACCGGCGTGGGCCGGGGTGGCGATGGCGGCGGTGGCCAGCAGGCCGACCGCGACACCACCGAGCATCAGGGTGCGCTTCAAAGAGGGAGCTCCTTGGTCTGTCGTGAGGCAGCACTTTTGGCCTCATTCGTCAGTAAAGGATGGGCAAAGCGAAACTAGGGGATTGATGCCTGCTTTGTACAGGGGGTCCACCTGCGAGTAAAAGGGAAAAAGGACCCGGCTGGGTGCCGGGTCCTTTCCTTACTTCATCGGATCGCCCAGGGGTCAGACGATCTTGCCGGACCAGCCCTTCTCGGCGGCCTGGTAGACGGCCAGGGTCTCACCGTCGAAGTACGGCGAGACGCTGGTGTCGATGCGGTTGTTGCCATCGGTGTCGGAGACGCCGCTGGTGA
>NZ_BOOG01000048.1 GCF_016863115.1 Sphaerimonospora thailandensis | reverse complement strand
TGGCTGCGTGAGCGAGCGGAGCGAGCGCGGCGGCCGGCCGGATCCCCAGCGGCGGGTCCGGCGACGCGACCGGCACGGCCGCGGCATGCGCGGACCGATCGCACCGTCGCATGTGCCGATCGCCAAGTCGCGTGGTGAGCGCTTCGACGACCTGGTGCTCGACGCGGTGGACCGGCTCAAGCCCCGGTGGGGCGCGCAGCTGGCATCGGTGGAGTTCGCCGTGGAGGAGGTCCCTCCGCCGCACGAGTTGATCGACGGGCCGACCAGGCTCTCGTCGGATCCCATCCCGCTCGGGCGGGCGGAGTCCGCGGCAGGGAAGGACCCGGCCGCGGTGATCGTCTACCGTCGCCCGCTCGAGGCCAGGGCCCGTGACCGCGACCAGCTCGGCACGCTCGTGCTCGACGTCGTCGTCGAGCAGGTGGCCAGTCTCCTCGGGCTCGCCCCGGAGACCATCGACCCCGGATACGACGACCGCCACTGACCTTCCGCGCGGGATTTCAGGGGAGAACGGCGGCCGGGGAGTCGGTGGTGGGCGGGACGAGCGTCCAGATCCGGGCGAGGGCGAGTGGCTGTGCGGTGATCAGCAGGCCGTCTCGGGTCGACTCGTCGAGCACGCGTCCGCCGTACACGGGACCGGAACCGGGCTGCGGCTGTACGACGACGGCGAAGGCGGACCCGGACCCCGCGGGCGGCTTGAGCTTGACCTCCCTGGTCCGGCCGGCCGGCACGGTCACCTCCATCGGCTTCGGCACGGTCCCCTTCTGAGGCAGGATCCGGATCTGTACGGCGCCCGCCGCGAACGGGGCCGACAGCACGAGACGCGAGGTCTGCTTCCGGGAGGACCGACCGTCGGCCACCACGCTGCCGAGGTCGATCGGCTGCGCTCCCGCGGTGAACGCGACGTCCTGAACGGCGCCGGTCCCGGTGATCACCATGCCGGCGACGATCGGCACATCCGAGGTCAGCACCAGCGCCGCCGGCTGTCCGCCGATGCCGGTCGTCAGGTCCATCGTCGCGGTGGAGCCCGCGGGCACGTCCACGTCCTCCTTGTTCTTGAGGGCGTAGAAGCCGTCCTTGAGCACGGCCTTCACCTGGACGACGGTGTCCTCCTCACCGGGTGCCGTGACGTACAGTTCGCGGCGGCCGGCGATGCCGGGAATGCCGGGGACCACCACCGTGGTGGACGGCGCAGCGGCCACCGGCAGCCAGTCGACGCCCTTCCTGAGGACGACCTTGACCGCGGCGGCCACCCGCCCGTTGCCCGTGCTCACCCGCAGCGCCATGACCAGGGGCGATGGTGCGAGATCGCGCAGTTCGATCGCCTTGTGCTCACCCGGCTGGAGGATCACCCCGTTCCCCCGGTCGCTGAGCACCGGGCCCTCACCCGAATAGATCATGACCGACACGTCGGCGGGCGCGGCGTCGGCGTTGGCGAGATAGAGCCGCACATCCGCCCCGGCCGGTCCCGGGCCGACGAACCAGGCGTCGGCGCCGGGTTCGACGCAGCGGACGCCCGCCAGCCCGCGCTGGGTCCCGGAGGTATCACGGGCGGTCTGCGCGCTCTCCAGTCCGGGGGCCATGGAGCCGGACGCCGCTACCGTGATCGGCCCACCGCCGGCGGGCATCTCCCGCTGCCACAGCACGCCCGGCCTGTCGATCACGGCCTCCGGCTTCGGGGATCCCCCGCCCTTCCCCGTCTTGGCGCCCGCGGCCTCGGCCGATGCGTGCACCCGCGTGAGCGTGGCGCTACCCGTGCCCTTGCCACCGGGGCCCTTGTCATCGGAGCCCTCGGCATCGGGCCCTTCAGAATGGGGCGGAGTCACGACGCTGATCCTGGTGCCGCCCGGGGCCGGGCACACCACGGACACGGCCTCCACCGGAGCCTTCACCGCCTGGGGCTGCCGCTGCACCACCGGGGCGGGCCGGCCGACGTAGGCCGCGCCGTACAGGGCGGCCAGCGCGACCAGCACCAGGGCGAGCAGGCCGAAGCGGTTCTCGATCAGTCCTTTCATGCGCGCACCCTGTCCGCCTTCGCCCTGTCCGCCTTCGCCCTGTCCGCCTTCGCCCTGTTCCTCTTCGCCCTGTCTTTCCTCGCGCTCTCCTCCACCGGCACGTCGGCTCCGCCGTACTCCTCTTCCCGGTTGGTACGGCCCGGCGAGGCGAGGATGAGCACAAGGGCGAGCATGCCTCCCTGAGCCCACAGCCAGGCCCGATGCCGGCTGTCGTCGGCGGCCCGCGGTGTGGGGAGGGCGGCCGGATGGGCCATCCGCCACAGCCCGCCGGCCTGCGACAGGCTCATCCGCACCAGGGCCGGCTCGGAGTCCAGCGCTCGCCGCAGGGCCGGGTCTACGGGGGCGGGCACGGTGATGAACCGAACCCCGAAGGACGCGACCGTCTGGACATCGGCACCGCCACGGCCTGAGGTGAGCCCGGCCACGGCGTCGGTGAACCGCCGGTGATCGTCGTCGGGTGGTTCCAGGTCGCCCTCGCCGATCAGGGGGGCCCTGCCGTGCAGGACGGTGTAGGCGACGCGCCCGTCCTGCTGGCGCAGCAGCAGCGTGCCCTGCCCGTCCGCCGATCCGACCGCGGCCAGGACCGGCATCGGGTCGGGGACGTCGTGCCGCAGTGGGCCGCCCGCGCCCGACTTCACCCACAGCGACGCGGCCGCGACCGGGGTGGCGAAGGCGACGGCCGCGATGAGCAGCGCGCCCAGGCGGCGCAGCCCGCCCGCCGCGCGGAACTCCGTGATGCGGTAGGCCGGGTGCGCGGCGGCCAGCAGCAGGCCGGTCGCGGCCAGTGCCATCGGCGCACCGGGCCAGACCGGGACTCCGTCGACCGTGACGCGGCTGACGACGATGGCGACGAGCACGCCGAAGAGCACGACCCCCCAGCCGATCACCACGACCATCTGGTCGCGGCGCAGCAGCAGCGCGGCCAGGGCGACGGCGACCAGACCGGCGGTCACCCAGAACGGGGGCACGCCCGGGCCGCCGGGGCTCAGCATGAGCAGGGACTCGGCAGGCAGGCGGGGGTCGGCCAGGGCGGGGTCGCGCAGGCCCACCTCCAGCAGGATGCGGCCCGGCTCCCGCACCAACTCGGCAAGCCAGGGGAACAGCAGGAGGATCGGGGTGCCGAGGCCGATCACCAGCGAGGTCCGCGTGCCCCGCCGGATGCCGCCGAAGGACACCGCGGCGAGCGCGCCCAGCACCGCCACCAGGATGTAGACGAGAGGGACGAAGGCCGTCCCGACGGCGAGCAGCAGGCCGAACCCCCAGGCCGCGCGGCGGGAACCGGCGACCACCCTGGTGCCGAGCGCCGCGTACACCGGAAGCAGCACGAAGACGATCGCCGTGCCGAGCCGCCCGCTCGCGATCGCGCCGGTCGCGACCGGCAGCAGCGCGTAGGTGGCGGCCAGCCAGACCCGGGCCGGCCTGTACGGAATCATCCTCTTGGTCGCGACATAAGCCGCAAATCCGGCGAGTGGCACACAGCCCAGCAGCAGCACGCCGACCGCGAGCCAGGTCTTGCCGAAAGCGACCGCGGACAGCGCCGCGAGCACCGCCACGTACGGCGGGGCCCAGGTGTCGGAGCCCAGACCGGCGGCGTGATGCCCCTCGGCGTACAGCCGCCACAGGTCCCCGGCCCCGCCCACGACCGGCGTCAGCGCGCCGCCCCCCAGCAGGTCGCCCGCCGACAGGTCGCCCACGAGCAGCGACCGCTCGGCCACGAGCGTGACGGCGGTGAGCACGAGGCAGAGCAGCACGCCCGGATTGCCGAACACCCGCTGGAGCATGCCCGCGTCGGCGAGTAGTTCCTCCCCGTCATCCTGGTCCGTCTCACCGCCCGCGGCCCCCGCGTGATGGCGACCCGCGGACTCGACGGGCCCCGAGCCCGCCAGGAAGCTCTGCACCATGTCGGTGAGCCGCCGGAAGGCCCCGCCCGGCGGGGTGAACAGGCGCCGGACCGCCGGGTACCCCTGCTTCCTGCCCTTCCTGCGTGCTTTACGCGCCCGGTACAGCCGCAGCGGATGGCGGATGACCGAACCGAGCGCGACCACCTCGTCCAGGGCGTTGGCGGGCTGTTTGGCCAGCAGGAACAGCAGCGTCCGTACGAGCGACCCGCACACGTTGCGCATGATCGATCGCAGCAGTGCCCAGAAGGGCAGGTTCACCATGATGACGAACAGCGCATTGCGCCGGTCGAGCCGGCGCGGGTGCTCATCACTGGTCGCGACGCGCCTGCGCCGCCGGGCGGAGGCCTCAGCGTGCCAGGCGACGGCGCCGCTCACGTTGAGCACGCGGTGGCCGGCCGTCCTGGCCCGCCAGCACAGGTCCAGATCGTCGCGGAAGAGCGGAAGCTCCGGGTCCAGCCCGGACAGCTCCTCCCAGACATCGCGGCGGATCAGCATGCCGGCCGTGGAGACCGACAGCACGTCCCGCACACCGTGTGCGCCGTCGTGCTGACCCTGGTCGTACTCTCTGGGCTCCAGGCCCGTGTCGCGCCGACCCGATCTGCTGACCGTCACGCCGATCTCCAGCAGCACCCGCCGGTCGAGCCAGTCGCGGAGCTTCGGGCCGAGGATGGCCGCCTTCGGATCCTGGTCGGCCGCCGCGAGCATCGCCTGGAGAGCTTTCGCGTCGGGCGCGCAGTCGTCGTGAAGCAGCCACAGCCACTCACGCACCTGTCCTTGCGGGTGACCCGCCTGCGTCTGGGCGGGCGCGGCCGGAAGGCGCCGCAGCACCTCGTGCACGGCCTCGCCGAAGCCGGTCGACCTCGGAAGGCTCAGTACACTGCCGGCGCCGAACACCTCGACCAGGATCCGCCCGCTGCCGTCGCGGCTGCCGTTGTCGACACCGACGACGCGGTCAAGCGGCCGGGTCTGTCGCAGCACCGCCGCCAGCGTCTCCTTGAGCCATCGGGCGCCGTCATGGGCGACGACGATCGCGGTGACCGAGTGCACGTCGAATCCTTGGGGGGTCGTACGGCTAGCGCCGACCACGATACGGCAAGTGCGGACTCATCCGATCACACGCATAGAAAACCGGCAGAAAGCCAGACCGTCCGGTCAGCGGAAACGCCCCAAACCCGAAAGACGGGCGCGCCCGAGCGGGTCGCTCAGCCGGCCTGACGCTTCAGCCTGCGACGTTCACGCTCCGACAGCCCACCCCAGATCCCGAACCGCTCGTCATGCTCGAGCGCGTACTCCAGGCACTCGGCCCGCACCTCACATGAGCGGCAGACCTTCTTGGCTTCCCGAGTGCTGCCGCCTTTCTCGGGAAAGAACGCCTCCGGATCGGTCTGGGCGCACAACGCGCGTTCCTGCCAACCAAGATCTTCGCCATCGAGCGCCTGTGCCATGACCAGATCGGTCAATGCACACCTCCCTGTCGCTCGCCCGCCCACATGGAGCCCCCCATAAAACGCCTCCCCTGTACCCACCCGTGGGAAGGCGTAACAACATGTCTGTAATTACACGCACGTGGTGCGTGTGGCGTCAAGCGGCATAACGATACCCGGGGAAAGACACGCTTGCCCCGGTTCGTCCGTACTGCTCTTCGCTCTGATCAGCGTTCGGAACCATACCAAGGGAGGTTGGGGTCGGTTCCGCGGCCTGACTGATCGCTGCCGGAACCTTCCTCATACTTTGCCTGCGACCGGTCGGGGGCGTAGATCGCGGTCGGGTCGATGGGCTCCTCCCGGCGGCCCGGACCCCCGGTCGGGCTGGGGCCGCTCAGCGGATCTCCCTGGTAGGCGACCGGGTCGAAGCGCACGGTCTGGTCGGCGGCCTCGCCCCCGGACGCCGGGTGGGCCGGACGGTCGGACGTCTGCGGGTGACCGAGCGGGCTGTCGTAGAAGTCCTGGTAGCTCTGCGGCGAGTCCAAGGGCCCGGTCGGGCCGCTGGAGTAGTCGCTCGGCCTGGCCTGCTGCTGGTAGCTCTGCGCCTGCTGGTACGCCTGCGCGAGCTGCTGCTCGCGCGGGTCGGCCGCACCTTCGTATCTCGGAGAGTCGTCGTGGGTCGTCTCGTAGCCGGAGTCGAAGGCCGGGGCGGCGGGCGCCTGCTCGGCCGCCTGCCTGGCGAACTGCGGGCCCGAATATCCGCTGAACGGCGAGCCGCCCTGCTGACTGTACGGCAGGCCCTGCTCGTAATGCCCCTGCTCGTAGGGCGCCTGCTCATAGGGCCCCTGCTCGTAGGGCCCCTGCTCGTAGGGCGAGGCGGGCGAGGCGGCGGGCGATCCGTACGAGGACTCGGAGTAGGCGCCCTGACCGAAGCCCGCCTCAGCGCCGGGCTGCTGCTGGCCGGCGTAGCCGTACTGGTCGAACATCGGGCCCTGCGGGGGCTGACCCGGCAGAGCCTGACCGGACGCACCCTGGTTCGACGGGGCCGGAGGGAGCGCGGCGCCGAACTGCTCGGAGTAGTGCGCCCCCATCTGGAAGTCCTGCGGGGACGGCTGACGGTCCTGCCCCTGGTGCTCGGCCAAGGCCGACCACGGCTGCTGCTGAGCGGGCTGCCCGGAGGACTCCTGGGTGTGCGGGGCATGCTGGGTGTGCGCGGCGTCCTGCGTGTACGGGGTGTTCTGCGCGTACGGGGTGTTCTGCGCGTACGGAGTGTTCTGCGTGTACGGAGTGTTCTGGGCGTAGGGGTCCTGAGCGGCGTAGGGATCCTGGGAGTGGTCCTGGCTGAAGGCCCCTTGACCACGGTCCTGCGCCGGGTACGCGGTTCCGTACGAGTCGTGGGCGTACTGCTGCTCTGTCGCGCCGGTCGTCGGCGGTGGCGCCGGAAGCTGCGGATAGGAGGCGGCGAGAGCGGGAGCGACGGCGGGCGTCGCCTGTCCCTGGCCCGATCCCTGCTCCTGCTGGGCAGTGCCCTCCTGAACTGTTCCCTGTTGAGCTGCACCCTGCTGAACTGCACCCTGCTGAACTGCACCCTGCTGAACTGCACCCTGCTGAGCCGCGCCCTGCTGGATCGGGCCGGGACCGGGCCGGCCGAGCCCATGGGGATCGCCGTACGGGCCGGGCGGGCCGTACTGGCCCTGAGCGGTGGGCGCGGGCGGCATGGCTCCGGGGTGTGCGCCGTGGTCCTGCTGGGCGGGCTGAGGGGACTGAACGGGCTGTGGAGGCTGGGCGGGCTGTGGAGGCTGAACGGGCTGTGGGGACTGGGGGGCCGGACCCTGACCGTAACCCGCCCCGTAGGCGCCGTCGGGGTGCCCTCCCAGTTGCTGGCCGACCGGTTGCTGGCCGACCTGCTGCGGACCGGCCTGCTGCGGGCCGGGGGCGTACGCCTGCCCCTGCGGACCGTAGGCGTCGCTTTGCGATCCCCCATAGAAGCTCTGCTTCGGCACGGCGGAGGAGCCGCCGGTCTGGAGGTTGGCGGCGGACCTGATCGCGAAGACGATCCCGATGACGGCCAGGGCGATCTGGGGAAGCCCGGTGAGTAGGGACTCGAACCGGGTACGGAAGGTCCAGTCACCACCGAACAGCACGCCCGGCACACTGATCAGGCTGAAAAGCACACCCAGGCCGAGCGTCCCGGCCGAGCCGAGCGCGACCAGACGGGCGCGCGGCGTCGGCGCGCCGAACCTGGTCACGAGCAGCACCGCGCCTGCGGCGAGGGCGGTCCACGTCGGGGAAGAAAGGGCCGCCAGACCGAGGGGCGCCCGGAGACCGAAGGTGGACATCGGGCTTTCACCGATCAGCAGTTGTGCGATGCCGACGAGGGTGCCCGTGACCAGCGCCGCGAGCATGATCAACGCGGCCGGCTCGCGCAGCCGGTCGTTGTCGGCCTTGAGCATGGCAACCCCCAACGGTCAAAACGGTGCTCGGGGAAGTTTTGCACACAGCCGACATTGGTGTATGCCGCGGCAAGAACCTCATAAGTCGCGAGAGCCCACTAATCCCCTTTATCCCTGCATCTCATGGTGGCCCCTCACGCGGGGAGACGGCTCGATGGAAGACTGAGAGACATGCGAATCGTGTCCCTCGCCGGAGGAATCGGCGGCGCTCGCTTCCTTCGCGGCCTCAAGGCAGCGGCGCCCGACGCCGAGATCACCGTGATCGGCAACACCGGAGACGACATCACACTCTTCGGCCTGCGTGTCTGCCCCGACCTCGACACCGTCATGTACACGCTGGGCAGCGGCATCAACGAGGAGCAGGGCTGGGGACGCGCCGATGAAAGCTTCACCGTCAAGGAGGAGCTGGCCGCCTACGAGATGGAGCCACAGTGGTTCGGCCTGGGCGACCGCGACTTCGCGACGCACATCGTGCGCTCGCAGATGCTGGCGGCCGGCTATCCGCTCTCGCAGGTGACCGAGGCGCTGTGCGTGCGGTGGCGGCCGGGCGTGCGGCTGCTGCCGATGTCCGACGACCAGACCGAGACCCACGTGGTCGTCTCCGACGAAGGCGGCAGGCGGGCGATCCACTTCCAGGAGTGGTGGGTGCGGCTGCGCGCTTCCGTACCGGCCGAGCAGATCGTGCTCGTGGGTGCCGACGACGCCCGTCCGGCTCCCGGCGTCCTGGAGGCCATCCGAGACGCCGATTTCGTGATCCTTCCGCCTTCGAACCCGGTCGTCAGCATCGGCACGATCCTGCAGATCCCCGGCATCCGGACGGCGCTGGAGGAGAAGACCGTCGTCGGCGTCTCCCCGATCATCGGCGGGGCGCCGGTCCGCGGCATGGCCGACGCCTGCCTGACCGCGATAGGCGTGAGCACCAGCGCCCAGGCGGTTCTCGAGCTGTACGGCTCGCGCCTGGTCGACGGGTGGCTCGTGGCCGAGCAGGACAAGGGCGTCTCCCTGGACGGCGTGACCGTCGAGGCCCGCCCGCTGCTCATGGACTCACCCGAGGCAACCAGGGACATCGCCGCCGCCGCCCTCACCCTCGCGACCACCCTCCAAGCATGACCCACACACATCCCCCGCGTGATCTTGCAGTTTCTCGCAGGCATGCCCGCCGACCAGCGAATTCGACCACCGTGATCTTGCAGTTTCTCGCAGCCGACCGCTCTGAACAGGTAGAACACCGTCCATGATCTTGCACCGAGGGAACCCGTGACCCACATCGCCATCACCGGCGTGCCCGGACTGCCCGAAGTACGGCCCGGCGACGACGTCGCCGACCTCGTCGCGCGAGCCGTACCCGACCTGACCGACGGCCTGACCGACGGCGACATCCTCGTCATAACCTCCAAAATCATCAGCAAGGCCGAGGGTCGGATCCGCCAGAGCCGTACGACACAAGGCGATGACGGTACGGCACAGAGCGGCAGCGGTACGACACACGGCGACGTCCGTACCGCCGCGATCGAGGAGGAGACGGCGCGCGTGGTCGCCCGGCGCGGCGAGACCGTGATCGCGCAGACCCGGCACGGCTTCGTGATGGCGGCGGCCGGGGTCGACGCCTCCAACACCTCCCCCGGCACGATCCTGCTGCTGCCCGAGGACCCCGACGAGTCCGCCCGGCGGATCCGCCGGGGGCTGCACGAGCGCCTGGGGGTCCAGGTCGGCGTGATCGTCTCCGACACGTTCGGCCGGCCGTGGCGGCACGGCCTGACCGACGTGGCGATCGGCGCGGCGGGCGTCCGGCCGCTCGACGACTTCCGCGGAAGGTTCGATCCGTACGGCAACGAGCTGTCGGCGACCGTCACCGCGCTCATCGACGAGCTGGCGGCCGCCGCCGAGCTGGTCAAGGGCAAGCTCGACGGCGTCCCGGTCGCCGTGGTGCGCGGCCTGCCCGGCCTGGTCACCGCCGACGACGGCCCCGGCGCCCGCGCACTGGTGCGGCCCGCCGACACGGACATGTTCCGGTACGGCTCGGCCGACGTGGTCCACGCCCGCCGTACGATCCGCGAGTTCACCGCCGAGGCCGTCGATCCGGAGGCCGTACGGCGGGCGGTGGCGGCGGCCGTCACCGCCCCGGCTCCGCACCACACCACACCGTGGCGGTTCGTCCTCCTGGAGACCGCGTCAGCCCGTACGGCACTGCTGGACGCGATGCGGGACGCCTGGATCGAGGACCTGCGGGCGGACGGGTTCTCCGAGGAGTCGATCGCCCGGCGGATCAGGCGGGGCGACGTGCTGCGGAACGCCCCCTACCTGGCGGTCCCCTGCCTGGTCATGGACGGCTCGCATACCTACCGCGACGAGCGCAGGAACGCCGCCGAGCGGGAGATGTTCGTGGTGGCGACGGGAGCGGGGGTGGAGAACTTCCTCATCCAGCTCGCCGTCGAGGGCCTGGGCTCGGCCTGGGTGTCGTCCACGATGTTCTGCCGTGACGTGGTGCGCAAGGTGCTCGACCTGCCGGGGGCCTGGGATCCGATGGGCGCCGTGGCCATCGGCCACCCCGCCGCTCCGCCAAGGGACCGCCCGCGCCGCGACCCCGCCGACTTCATCGTGACCCGCCGATAGGGGCCGGCCAAGCGCCAGCCGGACCGCACGACAACGGACCGCACGACAATTTGGGACAAATCCCCCAGCGAGCCGGGGCCGCCGAAATCGACCTTGACGTTAGTGCTGTGCGAAGGCCGTTTTCACAGCAATAACGTCAAGGTCGATAAGGCAGACCCTCACCTGTCGATCAGACGCAGCGGGGTGCGAACACTGCGGCAGACCCCGTCGCTGCGCTCGGCCGCGGCGAGGCGCTCGGGATCGGGCGTGCCGTACGACGTGGTCCGCCGGCGCAGCGGCCGTCCGGTCGGGGCGACCATCGCGGCGATGTCGCTGATCGTCTTGTAGGACCCGTTCTCGGATCCGGCCATCCGGCTGATCGTCTCCTCCATCAGCGTGCCGCCGAGGTCGTTGACGCCGCCGGCGAGGACGGAACGGCACAGCTCGTCGCCGAGCTTGACCCACGAGCACTGGATGTTCTTGATCGCGCCGTGCAGCATGATCCGGGCGAGCGCGTGTACGGCCCGGTTCTCCCGGGCGGTCGGCCCTGGCCGGGCGATCCCCGCGAGGTAGATGGGCGCGCTGTGGTGGACGAACGGCAGCAGCACGAACTCGCTGAACCCGCCCGTCTCCTCCTGGATCGTCCCGATAAGCCGGATATGCCGTACCCAGTGCTCGTGCGTGTCCACGTGGCCGTACATCATGGTCGAGGTCGTCGGGATGCCCAGCCGGTGCGCCGTGGTGATCACCTCGATCCACTCGGCGGCCGGGAGCTTGCCCTTGGTGAGCACCCAGCGGACGTCGTCGTCGAGGATCTCGGCCGCGGTGCCCGGCAGCGAGTCGAGCCCGGCCTCCCTGGCCGCGAGCAGCCAGTCCTCGATGGACAGGTTCGTCCGGCTCGCGCCGTTGATGACCTCCATCGGGGAGAACGCGTGGACGTGCATGTCCGGGCAGCGCTCCTTGACCGCCCGCGCGATGTCGAAGTAGGCCGTCCCCGGCAGATCCGGATGGATGCCGCCCTGCATGCACACCTCGGTCGCCCCCGCCTCCCAGGCCTCCTGCGCCCGGTCGGCCACCTCCGACAGCGACAGCGTGTAGGCGTCGGCGTCGGTCCGCCGCTGGGCGAACGCGCAGAACCGGCAGCCGGTGTAGCAGACGTTGGTGAAGTTGATGTTCCGGTTCACGATGTAGGTGACGTCGTCGCCCACCGCGTCCCGGCGTAGCCCGTCGGCGATCCGGCACAGCTCGTCCAGCCCCGCGTCGTCTGCGTCGGCGCCGGTCTGGTCGCCCGCGAGGCCCAGCAGCGCCACCGCCTGCTCGTCGGTCAGCCTGGCCGGGTCGCTCTCCGCACGCCGCAGCGCCTCCCGCACCACGCCGTCGACCACGCCGGTACGGCTGCCGCCGCCCGGCAGACGGTCTCGCAGCGCCGCCCAGTCGCCGTACACGCTGTCGAAGTCGTCCCGGCGGTCGCTCGTACGTCCTTCGGCGTCGATGGCGACGTGCAGGTCCGCCCGGCCGCTGGTGCGCAGCCCGGCGGCGAAACCACCGTCCGGCTCCTGCCACGGTCGGCCGGTCGGCGCCACGCCCTCCCGGGCGAGCCCGGTCCGCGGGTCGGCGAGCGCGGCCACGTGCTCGCGCAGCCGCGGGTCGAGCCAGGGCTCCCCGGCCAGCACGTACTCCGGATAGATCGTCAGCCGCTCTTTCAGCTCGAAGCCGGCCCGATCCGTACGGGCCGCGAGCTCGTCGATCTGCGGCCACGGCCGCTCGGGGTTGACGTGATCGGGCGTGAGCGGGGAGACGCCGCCCCAGTCGTCGATGCCCGCGCGGACCATCAGGGCGTACTCGTCGCCGATCAGGTTCGGCGGTGCCTGGACCCGTGCCCTGGGCCCGAGCACGAGCCGCGTCACCGCGATCGTCGCGGCCAACTCGTGCAGGTCGGCGTCCGGCATGCCGCGCATCGCGGTGTCGGGCTTGGCCCGGAAGTTCTGGACGATGACCTCCTGGATGCCGCCGTACTCCCTGGCCACCCGCCGGATGGCGAAGATCGAATCGGCCCGCTCCTCGATGGTCTCGCCGATGCCGATCAGGATGCCCGTCGTGAACGGCACGCTGGAGCGCCCGGCGTCCTCCAGCACGCGCAGCCGTACGGCCGGGTCCTTGTCGGGAGAGCCGTAGTGCGCCTGGCCCTTCTCGGCGAACAGCCGCTCCGACGTGGTCTCCAGCATCATGCCCATCGACGGCGCGACCGGCTTGAGCCGCTGCAGGTCGCGCCAGGTCAGCACCCCCGGATTGAGATGCGGCAGCAGCCCGGTCTCCTCCAGGACGCGGATCGCCATCGCCCGCACATACGACAGCGTGTCGTCGTAGCCGTGCGCGTCCAGCCAGTCACGTGCCTGGTGCCACCGGTCCTCGGGCCGGTCGCCGAGCGTGAACAGGGCCTCCTTGCAGCCCATCTCCGCTCCCCGGCGGGCGATCTCCAGCACCTCGTCGGGCGACAGGAACGCGGCGGGCAGTTTGTTCGGGGCCGTGGCGAATGTGCAGTAGCCGCAGCGGTCACGGCACAGACGGGTCAGCGGGATGAAGACCTTGCGACTGTAGGTGATCACGCCCGGCCGTCCGACGGCGGCGAGCCCCGCGTCCCGCACTCTCGAGGCGTGCCCGAGAAGGGTCTCCAGATCGTCTCCGCGGGCCTGTAGCAGGATCGCGGCCTCGGCCGCATCGAGCGTCTTGCCGTCCCGTGCCCGGGCGAGCGCCCGCCGCATCGCTGCCTCCGTGGGGATCACAACCTCGTTACGCACAGGATGCACAGTACGAAACCGGCGGGCGTCCACCTGTGGCGGGGTCTGATCGATTCACCAATCTTCAGCGATTCTTAATAGTCCACCCAAGGAGATTTCGCTGGACGTAAACAGTCGTACCGAAGCACACTTGAAATGTCACGCTACGCACACAACACACAGGAGATCCGATGCCCTGGGCCATCCTCGTCTTCATCGCCGCCATCGCCCTGCTCGCCCCGTTCTTCGGTGCGGACACCCGCGACGGCCAAGGCTGGAAGCCGGAAAACCCCAAAAACTTAGAGCCCCCGGCTAAAAGGAGCGGTAGTCCCGGGCGGGCATACGCGGGCCGCGGGCCGGTGGGCGGATGCCGCTGAGCTCGATCAGCTTGATCACCCGATGACGATGCCCCCGGAACGGCTCGAGCAGGGCGAGCATGCCCGCGTCATCGGTCTTCTGGCCGGTCAGCGCCCAGCCGACGATGCTCGGTAAGTGGTAGTCACCCACACTCGGCGCGTCGGGATCCCCGTGGGCACGCTGACGCACCTCAGCCGACGTCCACACCCCGATGCCCGGCAGCGCCCGCAGCAGGCGGTCCGCCTCGGCCGAGCCCGCGCCACCGCACGTTGCTTCCAGCTTCTCGGCGTGGCGTGCCGCGTTGACGACGGTCCTCGCCCGTACGGCTTCCGCCCCGGCCCGATGCCAGTCCCACGAGGGGATCTGCCGCCACACCTCGGGCGGCGGGATCACCGTCATCCCTTCGGGTGCCGGGCCCGGCGCGGCCTCGCCGTACCGGCGGACGAGCCACCGCCAGGCCCGCCAGGCCTCCCTGCCGACGACCTTCTGCTCCAGCACGGCGGGGACCAGAGCCTCGAAGACTCGTAAGGATCGCCCGATCCGCAACCCGGGATGCCGGGCGGCGAGCCGGGCGACGAACATCGCCCGCCGAGCCTGCTCGGTCTCGCCCGCCCGGGCACTGCGAGCGAGCGCCGCAAGCAGGTCGGCGAAGCCGGCCACGTCGTCGTCGGCGCCGAGCAGCCCCGGCAGCCTCTCCAGCGACCACTCCGCTCCAGGCCCCCAGGCCTGAGCACGAACCTCTCCGGCTCGCTCGATCGTGACGATCCGCAGCGTGGCGGGCCCGTCAGGGGTACGGGCCGTGCGCCAGACGGCCCCGTCGGGGGTACGCCGCCAGGCGGGGTCGGAGCCTCCGCGCCGGTGAGGCGCCAGCGTCAGCGCCACGTCGATCGGCACGTCCGGCCGCCATGCGCGTTCGGACGGCCGTGGCGGCGCGACGGGTTTCGGCACCCCCGGCCCCGGCGCGGACCCCGGCGCGGGCATGAGGTCGGACATCGTTGATCACATATCGCTGGAGAACCTGACCGACGTACCCGATATTACGGACCTGGGCCAGATCCGGATGCCACCACGGAGTTCGTTGCCCGCCTCGATGACGGCCTCGTCACCCACGATCGCGTCCTCGACCACGACACCCGGGCCGATCTTGACGCCACGCCCCACCACGGACCGCGTCACCCGGGCGTCCTCCGCGATCACGGCGCCGTCCATCACCACGCTCGCGTCGATCACGGCGGCGGACGCGACGAGCACCCCTGCGCCGATCGTCGAGCCGCCCTCCACCCGGGCGTCCGGCGCGACGACCGACCCCTCCGCGACCAGCGCGGGCACCCCCTGAACGGGCAGCGCCGGGGACTGCACGCGGCCAAGCGTGAGGTCGCAGCAGCACTGTACGAAGGCGGCCGGGGTCCCCACATCCAGCCAGTAGGCGGGGTCCACATGCCCCAGGACCGGCGCCGACTCGGCCAGGAACTTCGGGAACAGCTCATATTCCACCGAGACCGGGCGTCCCGCCGGGATCTCGTCGATGACGCCGCGGCGGAATATGTAGCATCCCGCGTTCACCTGATCGGTGACCGGGGTCGGCGACTTCTCGATGAACGCCTCCACCCGGCCGTGGGCGTCGGTCAGCACCGAGCCGTACCGGCGTGGGTCCTCCACGGTGGTGAGGTGCAGCGTCACGGCGGCGTCCGCCTTCTCGTGCGCCGCCAGCTGCGCCGCCATGTCGTGGCCGGAGATGATGTCCCCGTTGAGGATGAAGACGGGGTCGTCCGGCCCCGACCGCAGCGCCGACGACGCGTTGCGGATCGCACCGCCCGTGCCGAGCGGAACGTCCTCGGTCACATAGGTGATCTCCAGCCCGAACCTACCGCCGCTGCCGAAACTCTCCGCGAACATCTCCGCGCGGTAGGCCGTGGCGAACACCACATGCCGCACCCCGGCGGCCGCGGCGCGCGCGAGCTGATGCTCCAGCAGCGGCACCCCGGCGGTGGGCAGGAGGGGCTTGGGAATCGACATCGTCAACGGGCGCAGGCGCGTCCCCTGGCCACCGACGAGGAGGATCGCTTCAAGCGATCGCGAACCGGAGTTACCCATAGCCCGGCAGACTAGTGCAGCCGTCCGCCGCACGCTGATATGCCGCGAGATGGGCCTCGGCGGACAGCCGCCAGGTGAACTCCCGCGCCCGGTCGACCCCGGCCGACGACAGCGCCGTCCGCCGTCGCGGCGACTCCAGCAGCGCGCGCAGCGCGGCGGCGACGCTCTCGGCATCCGGCTCGGTGTAGGCGACCGCGTCGCCGCCCACCTCGGGAAGCGAGGCCCGATGGGTGGTCAGCACCGGCGCGCCGCACGCCATCGCCTCCAGCACCGGCAGCCCGAACCCCTCGCTGCGTGAGGGGAACGCGACCACGAGCGCGCCGCCGAGGAAGCCCGGCAGATCGGCGAAGGGAAGGTATCCGGGCCGGACGATCCTGATCCTGGGCGGCAGCCCGGCCATCGCCGCCTCGACCTCGCCGTCCCAGCCCGGCCCGCCGGCGAGCACCAGCGCGGGCGGTGCCGGCAGGTGCTCCACCGCCTCGGCGAAGCCGCGGATCAGGTTCGGCACGTTCTTGCGCGGCTCGATCCCGCCCAGATAGGCGATGTACGGATGACCGTGCAGGCCGATCCGGTCGGCGACCCGGCGGATCTCGCGTTCGCCGGGCGGGTGGAACAGCACGGCGTCCACCCCGTGATAGGCGACGTCGATCCTGGTCGGGTCGGCCCCCAGCACTCGGACGAGCTCGTCCCGCGTGGCCTTGGACGGCACGACGAGGCGGCTGGCCCGCCGTACGGCGGTTCGCGTGGCCGAGCGGAAGAACGCCGCCCGGGCCGTGTCGTACTGCTCCGGCTCCGGCTCGGGCTCGGTGAAGCAGGCCACATCATGAATGGTCGCCACGATCGGCAGCCCGGATCGCAGCGGGATCGAGTAGTAAGGGGCGTGGATCACATCGGCCTCGGCGCGTTGGGCGAGGACGGGAAGGCCGAACTGCTCCCACACCAGGCGCTTGCCCCGGTTGGTGAGGGCGGCCGGACCGGCGAGGATCCGCGCGGCGGGGGCCAGCTTGCCGTACCGCTCGGCGTCCGCACGCTGGCACACCACGGCGAGGTCGGCACCGGCCTCGTGCAGGGCGGCGACCAGTCCATCGACGTACCGGATCAGCGCGCCGCGATCGGCGGGAACCGCCGCGGCGTCGACGAGCACTCGGGGTGTCAACCAGATCGCTCCCCTCGGCGAGCCCCGGCGGCGGGACTCATTGGTCCGGCGGTGTCATCGGGCGAGGGCGGCCATGGTCCTGCCGGCGGATCGGCGACCCGATCACAGGGAGTCGTCCCCCGGTCACCCTCACCTTCACTCTCTTCCCGACGTCCCCCGAACCGTGGCGATAATCACATAGGGGGCTGTCAGGGAATCGCGGAACCCGTGACCATTGCCCGGAAATGCCAGTCCACTCCGCTGTTTGTACGGAATATCAGCGCCGCTTGGCGTTCTCAACGGCGTCGGAGGGAGAAACGGCCCGCCGGGAGGCGAGACCGGCCAGGGCGGCGCAGACCAGGTCGCCGATGGAGACGATCAGGCGGGAGCAGAGCACCGCGGCGGTCGCCGAGCCCCGATCGAGCACGGGGGCCAGCGCGGCGAACATGGCGACCTCCCGGACGCCCGCGCCCGCCGGCGCGACGACCACCAGGAAGCCCAGGCACCAGGCCAGCGCGAACGCGCCGAAGCTCAGAACCACCGCCGTCGCCCCGGACGCCCCGAGTGCGCGCACGATGAGCGCGAGGTGCACACCGTACGCCGCCCACCCGACCAGCGCCCAACCCGCGGACGCGAGCACCCCACGGCGCGTGAGCGGCCGTTCGAGCGGCGGGCGCCGCAGCTTCCGCAGCCCGAAGCCGATCACCCCGTTGACGACCGCCGGGTGCAGTGCGGCGACGAACACCGGGACGAGCAGCAGGAGCCAGGCGTACCGCGCCACCGACTCCCCCGCCGGCACGGGCAGCGTGACCGCCGCCACCACCAGGCCGCTCGCCAGATAGACCGGATAGGTCAGGAAAAAGGCGGCGGCGCTGCGCGATCTCGGGATGCCGTGATCACGGCCCATCTCCATCTGGGCCAGCACCGGCCACAGCGACCCGGGGATGTACTTGCCGAGCTGGCCGACGAAGAAGATCTTGGCGGCGTCGGTGAACGCCAGCGGCGACCCCAGGTCGGCCAGCAGTGCGCGCCACATCATCATCCCGGCGCCGAGCGCGCCGAGCACGGCGGCGAGCGACCCCGCCAGCTCCGGCCAGGACAGCCGGGCGAAGCCGTCGGAGACCTCGGCCCACCGCCCGGCGATCGCCCAGGCGCCGAACCCGAGCGCGACCAGCAGGAACAGCACGCGGACCACCTTGCGTCCGCTCACCCGGCCGCCTAACGGTTCGGCCGGCTGACGTCTCTCACGCGGCTGGCCGAGCTTCACGGCGTGCGTACCGGCTCGGGCGGCTGCGGGAGCGCGCCGCCGAGTGGCCGCCTCGGCGTCTTGGTGGCGACCCAGAGGTACGTCGGCACGACGGGCAGGAGGGCGTGCAGCGCGGCCCTCGGCGTCCGCGCCAGGGTCTCCCGTACGGCACGGCCCGCCGGACCGGGGAACAGCTCTCCCCCGGCGAACCGCTCCGGCGAGGCGAGCACCGGGAACGTGTAGTCCCACACGTGGAAGGCCGTCAGCATCCGCCGCAGGCCCCCGCGGGTGCGGAAGCGCTCGTAGTAGTGGTCGGCCCGGCCGAACGCCCTGACGTACCGGTCGGCGGCGGCCGGCGGCAGATAGGACAGGAAGGGCAGCTTGTAGTGCGGCTCCATCACGCCGAGCCGGTTGCCGAGCCCGAGATAGAGCACCCCGTCGTCGGCCAGCACCCGGTGCATGTCCGTGATCACCGCGTCCGGGTCGACCACGTGCTCGTAGATGTGGTTGAAGACCAGCACGTCGAGTGAGCCGTCCGGGAACGGCAGCGCTCCGCCGTCGGCGCAGACGAACCCGACCCGCCCACCGAACCGGTCGGCCGCCTTCCGCAGCCCCGGCACGTCGATGTCGACCCCGAACGTACGGCTCGCGCCGGCGCCGGCGAGCTCGTCGGCGATGAACCCGGCCGAGCAGCCGACATCACCGACGGTGAGCCCGGCGAGGACCTTGCCGGGATCGGCGCCCTCCCTGCCCAGGAAGTGCGCGAGCACCGCAATGATCTTCGCGGCCTTCCGGCGGCGCTTGGCCTCGTCGAGCATCGCGGCCTGGAACTCGGAGTATTCGAGCTGAGCCGCCCGCCCCTCGCTCACGACCGATCACCGCCGCTGCCGCCACACTCGCGATCAGGGTTCCGTTCCACGGTGCCCAACAGTACCTTCGCCCGGCCCAACCCCGTCGCGAATCACAGGCTTGGACCACGAACGGCTACGGCAGCAGCGTCAGGGCTGTGACATGGCTCGGCTTGACGGCGCCGAAGTGCCGACGGTCGATCGTGGCGACCCGGTCGACGCCGTACCGCTCAGCGACGGCGATCACGGAGGCGTCGACCGCGAGGCCCGGTGTCGAGGGTGGGTCAGGTGGAGGGGGATGGAGGGAGGAGGAGGAGGGTGTCGAGGTAGGTGGTCCAGTAGGGCTCGGGGTCGACGGGGGTGACTCCGGCGCGCAGCCGCTGTGGCATGCCCGGTTCGTAGAACCGCTTGAGCGCCTCGGCCAGCGCGCCCACCGAGTCCGGCTCCACCAGCAGGCCGTCGACGCCGTCGGACACGTTGTCGGCCAGCGCGCCGACGCGGGTGGCGATCACCGGGACGCCGTGCTCGTGACCGAGCCACACGTTCTGGCTGGCGGTCGCCGAGCGGTACGGCAGCACGAGGGCGTCCGCCCCGGCGAACAGTCCCGGCACGTCCTCGGCGGCGACGTACCCCGGCCGCAGTTCGACCCGGTCCCCGAGCCCCAGTTCCGCGATGAGGGCCCTGGTCTCCTCCAGTCCGCCCCAGAACTCGCCGGCCACGGTCAGGCCGACGTCCGGCAGTTGGGTCAGCGCCCGCAGGAGCAGGTCGAGCCCCTTGTAGGGGCGGACGATGCCGAAGAACAGCAGCCTGCCGTACGGCTCGCGCCCACCCGAGGCGCCCGGGCTGCGCGCGGGCAGGTGCGGCGGCAGCGCGGCCACCCGCACCGGCGCGTCGGTGAGCCCGCGGGCGAGGGCCGCCTGCTGCTCGGAGTGCACGAGAACCCCGCCGTTGCCCCCGCCGTCGACCCCGCCGACCCGCCGCAGCAGGGCCCTCATGAGCGGCACGTCGTACGGCTTGCGCTCGTGCGGCAGCACGTTGTGACACAGTGCCACCACCTTCGCCCGCCTGCCCAGGCCGTACAGGATGCCCAGGTAGGCGGGCACCTGCACGGGGCTGAGCACGGCGAGGACGACGAGGTCGACCTCGCGCAGCCGCCTGCCGCAGCGGATCCAGCCGTCCGGTCGCCGCCAGTCGAGGTCGCGGCGGGTGTTCGGGTACGGCTCGCCCTCCGGGCTGTCGATCGTCTGCTGTCCGGGGTAGAGAAACGCCGGGTACTGCGCCCGCCATGACTCGATCACCACGTCGTGGCCCTCGGCCCGCAGCCGGTGGGCCAACTCCGTGGTGTGCTGCGCCCCGCCGCCCTTGTAGGGGTAGGTCGGGCCGACGATCGCGATCCTCACGAATCGCCTCTCGAACGCACGATCAGGTCGGCCAGCAGCGCCACCGCCGCGATGATCAGACCTGTCATGAAGATCGTGATCGTGTTGGTGCGGATGTAGAACAGCTCCGTGACCATGTCGAACACGCCCTTGACCAGGCCGATGCCGATCAGCCAGAGCGCCACCGGCATCAGCACTTTGAGCGGGTTGAAGTACATGATCATCCGCAGCACCTGCAGGATGTAACGGTAGGCGTCGGAGACGAAGCTGAACTTCGACTTCCCGGCCCGCTTGGCGTAGTCGATGGGCATGTAGTGGACGTCGTGCTGGTTCGACAGGAACGCCAGCGTGATCGTCGTGACGCAGGAGAAGCCGGGGGGCAGCAGCCGCAGGTACGGCCTGGCCACCGACTTGCGGAAGGCCCGCAGGCCGGAGTTGAGGTCGGGGATCTTCTGCCCGGCCAGCCGTTCGGCGACCTTGCGGATGAACCACTTGGCGGGCACGCGCAGGAACTTGTGCGACCCCTCCTCGCTGGTGCGCGCGCCGACGACCTGATCGATCGCGTGGTCCTTCTCCAGGATCTGGACCAGCTCGGGAATGCGCTCGTTCGGGTACGTCATGTCGGCGTCGGTCCACACGACGATCTCGCCGCGGGCCTCCTGGGTGCCGATCCTGCGGACCGTGCCGGAACCGCCGTTGCGGTGGAACGCCTTGATCCGCATGTGCGGGAACCGGGGCTCGGCCTCGCGGAGCCGGGCCAGGGTCTCGTCCGTGGAGCAGTCGTCCACGGCCAGCAGCTCGTAGGTGTACCCGCTGTCGTCCATGGCCGCGCAGATGCGCTCGACCTCGTCGATCACATGGTCCTGCTCGTTGTAGCACGGCAGGACGATCGTCACGTACGGGTTATCGACGGCAGACACGGCGCTTCCAGAGGTCTCAGGCGGTCTCACGTCCGGCAAGGGTACTCTTCCCGGCCAAACCACGGCCTCACTTCGGATCACCCCGCCCTCGTACGGCTTACGCCGCGGGTGACGGTCAGCTCGCGCAGATGTTCGTCTCGGACGTCACGGCGTTGTCCCCGACCTGGATCGGCGTCTTGACGCCCTCCCAGTCGTTGCCGATCACGAGCTGGAGCACCGGACCCCGGACCTTGCCCTTCGGCGCGTCCGGAGGGGGCGACGAGGGCGTGAAGGGCGTGGCCGGGCCGGTCGGGACCTTCCCCGTCTCGGGCGCGATCTGACCCATTATCTTTCCGGTGAGGATCTTGGCGTAGTCCCAGCCCGGACCGGTGTAGCGGATCATCGTCTTGGGCTGGTCGGTGTTGTCCGGCCTGCGCGCGTCGCCGACGCCGGTGACCGCGAAGCCCTGGGCGGCCAAGGCCTCGGCGACCTCCTTCGCCAGACCAGTGGTGTTGGTGCCGTTGAACACCTGCACCTTGACCTGCTGCGGCTTGGTGGCAAGCGGTTTGCTCGGCTTCGCGCCGGGTGAGGCGGCGGCGCTCGGGGACGTCGTCGGGGTCACCTCGGTGTCACTCCTGATCGCGTTGAACAGGTTGTCCGCGTCTGGCTGCTTCCACACGACCCGCGCCTTGGGGTCGTTGGGATCGGGGATCCACGGCACCGTCGTGGCCTTGAAACCCTTGGCCGTGAGCTTCGAGGCGCTCTGCGCGATCTGGATGAGCGTGTCGGTGTTGAGGTTGTCGTCCATGGTCACCGACTCCGCGGTGGCCTCGATGAATTTTTGCAGCTTACCCACGTCGGTGAGCAGGGCCCGGCTGGTCGCCTTCTTCACCACCTGGGAGATGAAGACCTGCTGGCGCTTGATCCGGCCGATGTCGCTTCCGTCCCCGATGCCGTACCGCAGCCGTACATAGCCGAGGGCGGCCTCGCCGCGGACAACCTGCCGACCAGCCGGAAGGCTCAGCTTCGACTTCTTGTCGTTCACCGGCTGGGGCAGGCAGATCTCGATACCGCCGAGGGCGTTCACGATGTTCTTGAAGCCGGTGAAGTCGACCTTCACGAAGTGGTCAATGCGGATCTTCGTCAGGTCCTCAATGGTCCGCCGGGTGCAGATCATCCCCCCTTCAGAGAAGGCAGAGTTGATCATCGCGAGGTGCGGCGGCATCACCGCACCGGTCTTCGTGTTCTTGCAGGTGGAGATCATCACCATCGAGTCACGCGGGAAGCTGATCAGCGTCGCGCCGTCCCGGTCGGGGGACACGTGCAGGAGCATGATCGTGTCGGTGCGCTCGCCGAGGCTGACCATCTTCTGGCCGTACCGCTTGTTGTCCCCGGCCCGGCTGTCCGACCCGACGAGCAGCACGTTGATCGCGCCCGTCTGGTTCTCGGGGCGGTTCTTGTCGATTTCGTCGGTGGACTTCTCGCGGCTGATCAGGTCCATTGTGCTGCGATACGTCTTGTACGCGGTGAGCGTGCCGGCGGCCAGCACGGTGGTCATGACGATGCTGACCCAGCCCCACACGCCCGGTCCGCGCCGTGCGCCGCCCCCTCCATCGCCGGACTCCCCACCGCGACCGCCACCACCGCGGCGACCACGACGGCCGGAGCCACCAGAGCCACCAGAGCCACCGGAATCGACGGAGTCGTAGGCGGAGGTGGCCGCCGCCTCGAACGCCGCGGCCGACTCTTCGTCGCCGCCCCTGCGCCCGCGACGCCGCCTCGGCTGGTCCTCCTCGTAGAGGCCGCCGCCGTCGGCCGACGCGTAGGTCCGGGTGTCCGCACCGGCCGGGTGACCGCCGCGCCGCCGCCCGCGAGAGGGCTCGTACTCCTCCGGACCGCCGTAGGAATCCTGGTAGGCGTCGCCATACGAGCCGTCGCCGTACGAGCCGTCGTACGACTCGTTGTACGAGTCGCCGTACGAGCCCTCGTAGGAGGAATCGCCGCGACGACCTCGCCGACCACGCGCGCCGGCCGGGGCGTCGTAACCGCCACTCGGCGCACCGCCGCCGTACGCCCCGGGGTTCTGCGGCCCCCAGACCTTCTGGTCGGCCGGAACGGATGGGGGTTGCTGGTTGCGAGCGGAGGCGCGGCGACGCTCGCTCATCGGTCGCTCCTCGGCGCGGGGTGCGGCAGAGGCACAGGCGAACGATCGGAGGTGCTACTGATCGGCTCGCGCACGTGTCCTCCTTGCTTGGCGATCACTCCTCGCGCTCACGAGATTAGGTCACGGAGGCGAGTCGAGGCGCCGTGATCGGCAGGATCCGGACCATGGTCACTCTCTTGTGATCACACTGCGAGATCCCGGGGTGATTCAGCGGCAGAGCATACTAAAACTAGGACATTTTGCAGTATTGCGATTGCGTCCACTTTACCGCTGTTTTACCGGATCCGCTGGTCACGTCGGTCGTCCGGGCTCATCGCCAGGGCCGCCGCGAGGCAGGCGAGCGGGGTCGCGGGCAGCACGTACCGGTAATCGAACTGCGCCGTGGCCGCCGGAACGACCAGCAGAACCCAGGCGGTCGCCCAGGGAAGTCCCCACGGCACCCCCGATCCCCGCGCCGCGCCGCGCCGCGCCGGCCGAACCAGCCGAAGTAACGGAATGACGAGCACGACCAGCAGCAACGCCCCCGGCAGGGACGCCACCCGCTGGTAGGCCCGCATCCAGCCGGCGTACGGCTCGGCGATCCGCACCGCGACCGATCCCCGTTCGTACCGCTCGGCGAACTCCTTCCCGACGATCGCCGGATGCCGGTCCGGCGGTGCGGGCGTGGACGCGGGGAACTCGTAGTACCCGTAGGTCTCCGCGTCGGGGTAGACATGCCGCCGCCAGGTGAACGTCCGCCCCAACTCGGTCAGGACCCCGGCCGAGTAGTCCAGCGGCTGGCTCCGGATCGCGAGCCAGGCGAACCGCCCGGCCAGCGCGTCGGTCTCCTCGATGAATGTGATGCCGGGCAGCCGGACCAGGGGCGAGTCGTCGCTCCAGATGTAATCCTGCGAGGTCGGGCGCTCCGCCGGGGGCCGGGAATCGCACAGCACCGCCACATCCGCGGGCGGCCGCATGACCGAGCAGTCGGCGAACGTCATCGTCCGGCCGTAGAGGAAGACCCCGTTGGATCCGACCAGGCCGACCCGGTGGTGGGCCGCGTAGAACCACCCCGCGTACGCCGCGAGCGGCAGGAGGGCGGCCAGCGCGAACGCCCCCACCCGCCGCGGCACGTCCCGTCGTACGACTCGCGCGCGGCTGAAGCCGTACCAGACCAGGAAGAAAGCGAAGACCGCGATGAGCGGGAGTCCGATGGTCCTGGTCAGCGTCGCGGCGGCCAGGATCAGGCCGAGGGCGACCGCCGCGGGCGTCGACGGCCGATGGGTGGACGGCGGGCGGCGCAGCGCGAGGCAGGCGGCGGCCACGACGAGGAACGTGAACAGCGAGTCGGAGACGAGCAGGTGCTCCATCTCGATCTGATAGGCGTCGAGCAGGACCGGGACCGTGGCCGCGGCGGCGACCAGGACACTCCGCCGAGAGCGCCCGCACCACCGCAGCACGGTGACGTAGATCATGGCCCCGGCGAGCAGCCCGAGCAGGTGCTGGACGAACGTGACCAGGGCGAAGCTGTGAAACGGCTCGAACAGGCGCAGGAACATCGAGTAGCCGGCCGGCCGGACGAGGTCGGGCCGGGGCCGCATGGCGGTCACCACATAGGTGTAGGAGTCCGGGAACCACAGCGCCGGCCGGTACCCGAGCATGGTCACGATCCGCAGGGCCGCTCCCAGCCCGAGGACCCCCAGAAACCAGCTGTGCGGAAACCAGCTGTGCGGAAACCACCCGTGCCGCCGGGCCAAGACCGACACACTCCTTCCGGCCGCACTGCTGGTCATCGGCGTACGCTACCGGAACGTGCCGGGGAGACGCGTGATCGATTCGAAGCCGGAGAGCGGGCCGTTGTCGCAGCGGGCGGTTACGCTCGGCGTCATCGCCACCGACCGATCTCCCCGTTCTCCCCTGCCGTCGGCGGGCCGCGTGCTCGCCGTCGGGTCCGCGCTGCCCGTACTCGTCCTCGGCGGATGGCTGCTCGCGGGACTGCCGCTGCTGCTGCTCGGCTGGTTCCGGCCGCTGCCGATGCTGCTGGCCGGCGGCGCGTCGGCCGTGCTGCTGTGCCGGTACGGCCTGCGGCGCATGCCCGAGGTGGACGGCTCGGCGACGGCCGGGCGGACGGCGGCCGTTTTCGGCATCGCGGTCGCCTCCGGCGTCTTCAACGGGATCTTCCACGGAGAGCAACTGCTGGTCAGGCGGGATCCGGGCACCTACGCGGAGTACGCCGTCTGGCTGGCGCGGCACGGCTCGCTGCCGATCCCCCGGGGAGACTTCGGCGGCCCCGACCCGGCCCTGCGGTTCGACGGCATGGGCTTCTACGGCACCGACGACGGGATCCTCCCGCAGTTCATGGCCGGGCCGCCGATGATCCACGCCGTCGGCGACTGGGTGGCGGGCATCCCCGGCCTGCTGCTCGTGCCGCCGGTGCTGGGCGCGCTCGCCGTGCTGACCTTCGCGGGGACGACGGCCCGTCTGGTCGGCGCCCGCTGGGCCCCCCTGGCCGCGCTCGCCTTCGCGGTCAGCCTCCCCGTTCTCTACACCTCCAGGACCACCTTCAGCGAGATCCCGTCGCTGATTCTGATCTTCGGCGGCCTGAGCCTGCTGGCCGACGCCAGGCGCCGGGCCGCCGCAGACCGGGCCGGCACAGACCGGGCCGGCGCGATCGCCGCCGCGTTTTCCGGGCTGGCGTTCGGGCTCGCCCTGCTCGTCCGCATCGACGGCCTGCGCGACGTGCTGCCCGTGCTGCCGTTCGCCGGACTGCTCATCGCGCTCAACCGCATCTCCCGCGCACGCGCCCGCGCCCATGGCCGTACGAGCGGCGCATCGGGCTTCGCCGACGTGGACCGGCGGCTGGGCGTGCCGCTGCTGGGTGGGCTCGCCGTGGGAGCGCTGTGGGGTCTCACCGCCTGCTACACCCTCGCCAAGCCGTACGCGGAATATCTCTCCGGCTCGCTCAAGCCCCTGCTCGGCATCTGCGCCGCCGTCCTGGTGCTCACGGCGGCCGGTACGGCCCTGGCGCCGTGGATCGCCGCCCGGCGGTCGCTCCGGCAGCGGGTTCCGCAGCGGGTTCGACGGTTGACCCGATGGCTTCCCGAGGCCGCGGCCGGGCTCGTCGTGCTGGTCATGGCGGCCCTCGCCGTACGCCCCTGGGTGCAGACCGTGCGCCGGATCCCGATCAGTCCGGAGGACCGGCTGACCGCGGATTTCATCGAGAAGACGCAGGAGGCGGGCCACCTGCCGGTCGACGGCACCCGCCTCTACTACGAAGACTCGCTGCACTGGGTGTTCTGGTACGTCGGGGTTCCCGCGGTCGTGCTGGCCACGCTGGCGGCCGCCGTGCTCGTACGCCGCCTGGCCCGGAGAGGAGAGCTCGGCTGGCTGCTGCCGCTGGCGATCATCGGGTGGACGACGCTGACGACGCTGTGGCGGCCCGGCATCACACCCGATCACCCGTGGGCCTCGCGGCGGCTGGTGCCCGTGGTGATCCCCGGGCTGATCCTGCTCGCCGTCTGGGGGCTGCGGTGGCTGCGTGCGCGCGCCCGGCGCTCGGGGCGGCGCCGCGCCGGTCCGCTGGTGGCCGCGGCCGGGGCCGTCCTGCTCGTGGTCCCGGCCGCCGTCACGTCGATCGGCACGGCGTTCTCGCCGGTCAACCGGGGTGAGGCCGCTGCGGCGGCCGGACTGTGCGCCGCGATCCCACCGAACGCGTCCGTGCTGTTCGTCGAGCGGGTCACCGGTGACCGCTTCGGCCCGCTCGTGCGCGGGGTGTGCGGCGTGCCCGCCGCCCGGGTCGACTTCCCGCCCGGCACCAGCCTGCCGTTGTACGCCGACGTGGCGCGGCTGATCGGCAGGGTGCGGGCCACCGGCCGCGTTCCCGTGCTGCTCGCGGCCGAGGCGGGCCAGCTCGAGCCGTACGGCACGGCCGCCCGCGTGGTGGCCCTGCGCACCCGCCAGGACGAGCGGTCTCTGGTGGACCCGCCCGACGGCACCTGGTCGCTCAGCATCGACGTCTGGATGACCATCCCGCGGCTGGGTGTCGCCTCGGTTACGTTTCGCCCCAGGGGCGACAGTCGTTCTTGGGAACGTTAGGGTTGGTGATCGGCGAACGCGCCTTGTTCGCCCGTTCAGGGTGATGTGCCGGGCCGCCTTCGCTAGTGTCCGAACAGGACCGCGTCGCACGATCCGAGGATTCGCGGGGCGCGGCCGCCCCTCCGAGCCCCACCAGCCCGAGCCTCCAACAGATAGCTGAGCGTTTCTCTCGTGAGCGACATCCGTCATCGCCCTCCGGTCCAAGTCCCGCAGTCCGGCGTCACCCCCGATGCCGAGGAGGAGGCCCCCACCGGCGTGATCAGCCGGATCACCGCGGAGTGGCCGGGCCCGGCGGACGACGACGATCACGCGCGCGCGAAGAACGCCCCCGGCCCCTCGACCTCGGGCTCCCCCAGTACCTCGGCTCCCGCGGCCACGGCCGCCTCGACACCCCCGGCCACGCCGGGCCCACTCGACGCCTCGGACAATCCAGACAACCCAGACAACCCGGCCCGACCGGATGATCCGTCCGGGCCGGACGCCGCGGCGTGGGCGCAGCTCGACAAGGAGCCCCTGCCGGTACGGCGTCCGCGCAGGCGGGGTGTCGCCGGGCTCGGCGGGATGCCAGACGGTTCCCCGGCCTCCGCCGATTTCAACTACTTCTCCACCTCCCGGGACGGTCATCCCGACCCCGCAACTCCTTCAGCTCCCCCGGCGCCCTTCGACCGGCCTGAGCCGTACGGGGACTGGGACCAGGGCGGCCCGGCGACGGAGATCCAGTCGTCCCAGTTCCACGCGCCGCAGTGGCCGGATCTCGCGGGCGAGGCGGCGCCGCCCCCCGTGCAGTGGGACCCGTGGCATCGGACCTCGGCGGGGCCGCCCGGGCACGGCGATCCGGCGGGCAGACCCGGCGGCCCGGCGGGCTCAGGGGAGGACGCGCTCGCCGAGGAGGCGCCACCCCCGCTGCCCGCCTGGGTACCGGCCAGGACCTGGGATGACGGAGACGACTCAGGTCGCCCGAACGCCACACCTGAGCCCCATGAGCCGCATGGGCTCCAAGGGTTTCCCAGAGGTCCGGAGGCCGACCCCTTCGGTGGGCGCCAATCGGCCCGTCAGGGCGGGTTCGGTTTCCTCCACCCGCCCGCCGACCAGAATCGGAGTCGACAGACGGATCACGAGCGGCAGGCGGATCCGGAGCCGGATCCCGCCCCGCGGCCTTCCCGCAAGCGGCAGCGCGATCCCTATCTGGACAACGTCAAGTTCCTCCTGATCGCACTGGTGCCACTGGGCCACTCACTGGTGCCGACCCTGGCCGCCCACTCGTCACGGGCGACCTACCTGTTCGTCTACGTCTTCCACATGCCGCTGTTCGTCATCATCAGCGGTTACCTGTCCAAGAACTTCTGGAACTCCAACGCCAAGACCAACAAGTTGGTCGACACGTTCCTCGTGCCGTACGTGATCGTCGAGGTGGGCTACGCCCTGCTCCGCACCGCACTGGGGCAGAAGTGGTCCCTCACGATCATGGATCCGGCCTGGCTGAACTGGTATTTGCTGGCGCTGCTGTTCTGGCGGCTGTCCACGCCGGTCTGGAAGCGCATGCGCTACCCCGTGCCCATCGCCGTGGCCATCTACCTGTTCGCGGGCTTCTCCAACCTGAGCGGCGACTTCAGCATGGACCGTTTCTTCGGGCTCATGCCGTTCTTCGTCATCGGCCTCGTGCTCAAGCCCGAGTTCTTCGAGTTCCTCCAGCAGCGCTGGGTGCGGGTGCTGTCCGTGATCGTACTGGCCGTCGCCGCCGCGGTGGCCATCTACCTGGTGAAGAACTACACGGTCAAGCTCGGCCCGATCTACTGGAAGAACAGCTATCACCAACTGCACCTGGTCTGGTGGAAGGGCATGGCGCTGCGGGTCGCCCTGCTCGCCGCCGCACTCGCCATGTCGGCGGCCGTGCTGTCGCTGGTCCCCCGCAGGGAGACGTGGTTCACCGACCTCGGCACCCGCACGTTGTACTGCTACCTCTTGCACGGCGTGCCCGTTCTGATCGCCAAGGAGATGGGCTGGCTGAGCTTCCCCTGGCTGTACGGCCCGCTCGGGGTGGCGACGATCGCCTTCACCACGTTCGCGCTGTCCATCGTGCTGTGCCTGCCGATCACCCGAACCGTGTTCCGCTATCTGCTCGAGCCAAGGCTGACCTGGCTCTACCGCAGGCCGCGCATCCAGCGGCCCCCCGCACAACCAGAGCAGTCCCAGGCACAGCAGTCCCAGGCACAGCAGCCCCATTCGCAGCAGGCACAGACATACGCCGGACAGGCGAGGTGATTCGCCCCTCCTGCCCGGCGATCACCCCCTTGTGATCCCGTAGAGCCGGATGCAGGTCGTGACCCGCCGGAGGATACGGCTGTCATCCGGCCGCCGGGCTTGCTGTACTTGGAGGCATGTCACCACACGACGCCATGCCGAGCCACGCCAGCCATCTTGTTCAGGGACGCCGAGTGGACATGCCGGTGAAGGTGCGGGACGCCTCGCTCTGCGCCGCCACGTACCTCGTGCGGGCCGATCCCGCCCGGGCGGTCCTCGCCTACTCCGGATTGGACGTCACCGAGGTGCTGCCCGGCAGGGCCGTCTGCATGCTGCTGTTCATGCAGTATCGGGACTCCGACCTGGACGCCTACAACGAGTTCGGCGTGGGGTTCCTCGTACGGCCGCCGGAGGCGGGGCCGCCGCCCCGGCGTGGACCGATGGCCGGTCTGAAAGATCTGGGCGCGACCGGAGGTGGCGCCTTCATCCACTGGCTGCCGGTCACCCAGAGCTTCACACTGGAGGCGGGTCGAAACATCTGGGGGTTCCCCAAGGAACTGGCGGAGATCGACCTCCGCCTCGCGACGCCGTACAAGCGGTGCATCGTGCGCAAGGACGGACGACTGGTCATCGACCTGTTGATCCGGCCGGGCATCCCGCTGCCGCCGCCTGCGGCGCTGCCGGGCGGCCTGGACGACATCGAAATGATCGACGCCTACACGCACACCGACGGGGTCACCCGTCGCGTCCCCTGGATCGTGCGCCCGAGCGGCATCCGCTGGCGACCGGGTGGCGCGCTGATCAGGCTGGGCAACCACCCGGTCGCGAAGGAGTTGAGCGAGCTCGGCCTGCCCAAGCACGCCCTGATGACCACCACCGTCAAACGCGTGGCGATGGAGTTCGCCGCCGCCGAGGAGGCATGAGCGGGGCCGCTAAACGATGGGCGGGCGGCCGAGGCGGAGCATGCGCCAGGCGGTGCGCCAGGCCATCGGACGGCGGTCACCGGCCGGCTCGCGCAGCCCTTCGGCGAAGCCGCGGAACCACGCCTTGATCGCCGTCGCGGACCGCTCACGGACGAGCGTGAGGACGATCCAGTTGAGCAGATAGCACGCGGCGAGCGGCCAGGGCAGATTGCGGCGCGCCAGCCAGACCCGGTTGCGGGCGTTCAGCCGGTAGAAGTCCGCGTGCCGGCTCGGCAGCACCAGCGGGTGATACATCACGGTCTGCGCGTCGTACTCGATCCGGTAGCCCTCGCCCAGCAGCCGCCAGGCCAGGTCGGTCTCCTCATGCGCGTAGAAGAACCGCTCCGGAAGCCCGCCCACCTGCAGGAAAGCGGACTTCCTGATCGCGCAGGCGCCGCCGAGGAAGGTCGTCACCGGAGACGACCGCTCGGGGTCGCCGGCGCGCAGCCGAGGCACGTGCCGCCGCTGCACCGAGCCGCCCTCCGGGTCCATCACCCGGAACGAGATCGCGGCGAGGTCCGGCTCATGCGCGAACCGGTCGCGGACATGCGCCGCGACCGCGGAGTCGGCGTACCACCCGTCGTCGTCGAGGAAGAGGACGATGTCTCCGGTGCATTCCTGCACGCCGTGGTTGCGCCCCTCCGGAATGCCGACGTTCCGCGGGAGCCGTACGGTCTTGACCGCGGCGGCGGAACCCGGCAGCGGCCGGGCCGTGAGCTCGGGAACATCGGCGCCGTTCCCGACGACCACCACCTCGACGTCGGCGTCGGCCTGTGTGAGCGCGGACGTGACCGCACGGTCAAGCTCGGCGGTCCTGTTGCCCATGGTGAGGATGACACACGAAATCTTCACGGCGTCATCGCCTCGACGTTGGGCGCACTGCACACGATTTCATGATCACCGAGTCTGTGTGGCCAGGCCATCCGGAATCCGCCGCGTATCGCTGAGGAATACACTGAAGCAAAAGGGTATCGGAACTGCCAGCGAACTGTTACCGAACCGCAGGTGAAGCCACGACAGTTCCCAGGAGAATATCGACGCCCCCGTCCCCGTCCCCGTCCCCGCGTGGTCACGACAACCGCCGCGACGCGAGGATGCTCACCAGGTGCAGCACGAGCTGGATCCCCGCGACGACGGCACAGGCGACGACCAGCACCCGGGTGGCGGGGAACCACAGGTCGAGCACGGCCGCGATCACGACGATCAGCGACAGCTCGACCGCCTGGATCAACCGGTGGAACCGGGTCGCTCCGACGATCCTGCGGGCGAGGCCGAGCCGGCGGGAGGTGAACTGCCCCGCCTGCGCCTCGGTCGCGGCGACCAGCCCGGAGCGGGCCCGGGCCACGTCGACCAGGTCGGTCTCCGACTTGATCAGGATCGCGCCCAGCGCGGCGGCGAAGCCGAGCACCGTGTACCAGTCCGGCACCGTCTGCGAGGCCCGGAAACCCAGACCGATGAGCAGCGCGGCCTCGGCGAAGTAGTGCCCCACCCGGTCGAGGTAGACCCCGGTGATCGACGTGCGGCCCGTCCATCGGGCCAGCTCGCCGTCCGAGCAGTCGAGCAGCAGATAGACCTGGATCAGCAGCGCGGCGCCCAGCGCCGCCCAGATCCCCGGCAGGGCCAGTACGGCTCCGGCCGCCACACCGCAGCCGATCATCAGGCCGGTCACCTGGTTGGGTGTGATCGGCGTCTTGGCCAGCAGCCAGGTGGCGTAGATGGACAGCCGCCTCATGTACAGCAGGCCGGCCCAGTGTTCGCCGCTGCGGCGATCCATCGTGGTCTGCGGCTGGGCGACCGCGCGAAGTTCAGCGACCGATGGCGCGGACATAGTCCTCAACTTTCGCCCTGACCTCGGCCTCAGACAGGCGAAGGTGCTCGAGGATGGTGTAACGACCGGGCCGGGTGCTCGGGGCCAGCATGACGGCCTCGGTGAACTGTTCGTTCGACAGGCCGACCTCGCCGGGGGTGACGGGCAGCCCGTGCTGCCGCAGGCAGCCCCTGACCTGACCGAGCCGGTGGGCGTCCTCACGGAGGAAGAAGCAGAAGGCCGTGCCGATCCCCGCCAGCTCACCGTGGCTGGCGGTCCCGGGGAAAAGCTGGTCCACGGCATGCATGATCTCATGGTCGCCGCCGCTGGCCGGCCGACTCGACCCGGCGATGACCATCGACATTCCCGAGAGGATCAACGCCTCGGCCAGGACGGTCAGGAACGCGTCGGACTCGATGGAGTCGGAGCGCCCGAGCACCGCCTCCGCGGCGGTGCGGGCCATGGAGATCGCCACTCCGTCGATGGGCTCACCGCGCTCGGTCCTGCCCAGCTGCCAGTCCTCGATCGCGGACAGGTTCGCGAGCACGTCGCCGACGCCGGCCCGTACGAGGGACGGCGGGGCATCGTGGACGAAGTCGAGGTCCACCATGATCGCCAAGGGCATCGGCACGCCGAAGGAGGGTTTACCCCCGTCGTGCACGAGGGAGGCCACAGGCGAGCAGATGCCGTCGTGTGAGAGGTTGGTGGCCACCGCGACCATCGGGATCCCGGCCAGCGACGCGGCGTACTTCGTGGCGTCGATCGTCTTGCCGCCGCCGATTCCGACGACCGCCTCGAACGCGCCCTTGCGCAGATCGCCGCCGAGCGCGATGGCCGCGTCGACCGTTCCATCGGCCACCCGGAAGACCTTGGCGTCGCCGAGCGAAGGGGCGATCATCTCGGCGATCCGGTCACCCTGGTTCGGGCCGACCGCGATCGCCACCTGACCGGAGGTGGCCACCCGGCTGTCGGCGAGCAGCGAGCCGAGCTGCGCGATCGCGCCCCGTCGCACCTCCATCGTGAGGGGGGCGGGCAGCATCCTTGCCAAAATCGGCATCAGAACTCCTCAGACGACGATAAGGGCCCGCGGGCGGCCGGAGGGGAGGTCGTCCGTGGAAGAGCGGGGAAGAGCTCCTCGCCGGGACCCGTGGAGACCCGTGAGGATCAGTATCGCCATGCGATCTCACGGGCCTTCGCGAGGTCATCGTGGTTGTCCACCTCGACCCACTCGACCTTGCCGATGGGCGCCACGGCGATCTTCTCACCGCGGTCGACCATCTCCTGGTAGCCGTCCTCGTAGTAGAGCTGCGGGTCCCGCTCGAAGGTCGTCCGCAGCGCGTCGGCCAGCCGGTCGGCGGCGCCGGGCCGGATGAGCGTCGCGCCGATGTACTCGCCGTACGCCTCGGCGGGATCCATCAGCTTGGTGATCCTCTTGAGGCGGCCGTCCTGGAGTGTGACCTTCATCTCCTCGTCGGCGAGCGACTTCACGTCGTCCACGGCGAGCAGGATGTCCGAGCCGTCGTTCTCGGCCGCGAGCAGGGTCCGTTCCACCGACACGGGGTGCACGGTGTCGCCGTTGACCAGCAGCGCGCCCTGGGCGAAGTAGTCGCGGGCGCACCACAGGGAGTAGGCGTTGTTCCACTCCTCGGCCTTGTCGTTGTGGACCAGCGTCAGCGTGACGCCGTGGCGGCTCTCCAGGTCGGCCTTGCGGTCGTGCACCGCCTGGGCCTGATAGCCGATGATGACGACGACGTCGCGGAGGCCGACCGCCGAGAGGTTGCGCAGGGCGATGTCGAGGATCGTGGTCTCACCGTCGACCGGCACCAGCGCCTTGGGCAGCGTGTCGGTGTACGGCCGCAGGCGACGTCCGGCCCCGGCGGCCAGCACCATTCCGAGCAATTTCGCGCACTCCTTGAGGTCGAGCGTGAGGCAGTAACCCCAAAGGTTAGTTGGCTTTCGGCACAGTGCGCGTAATCCCCCCGCCAACACCGTCAATCTCGGGCTCCCGGCACCGCCGCCCCACCCCCCGACGCGGCGGTCCCACCCCCCGGCGCGGCGCCCCAGCAGGTTACGCTCTCCCAGCCGTACACGCCCCACAGGTATCCGGCCAGCAGCACGAACGCCATGGTCACCGTGTCGAACAGGCCCGCGACCGCGACGATGAGCAGCCGGCCGTCCCAGCCCAGCCCCACCGCGGCCAGCCACGGGGGCGGACAGACGTGCTGCCGCACCCGGTAGACGACGTCGTAGTGGTGGAAGGCCAGCGCTCCGAGCAGCGCGAAGATCAGCACCGGGGAGATGGACCGGCCGAAACCGACGGCCGTGAT
Source organism: Sphaerimonospora thailandensis (assembly GCF_016863115.1). GTDB lineage: Bacteria > Actinomycetota > Actinomycetes > Streptosporangiales > Streptosporangiaceae > Sphaerimonospora > Sphaerimonospora cavernae. Next base: position 22,515 of record NZ_BOOG01000048.1, on the reverse strand, counting down.
GAATCCGTACTCCGTGAGCCGCAGGATCGGCGGCACCAGCCAGTCGAGACGGCCGTCGTGCGCGTGGGCGCCGCCCGATCCGGCCAGCAGCAGGAGCACGGCCGGGGCGAACATGGCGAGATCGTCGCGTCCCGTCGCCCCCGCCAGCAGCAGGGCGCCCGTCACGAAGGCACCCGCGATCACGGGCGGGAGCGGCGGGATCTGACCGGAGATCAACAGGGCCATGGCCCGGGCCAGCGGCCCGTCGTCACGGTAGGTCACCACGGTGCCGTGCGGCGCCGCCGTCGTGTCCGCGGATGCCATGCTCATCCGAACGACCTCCTGATCCGGCCGGCCGACATGTAGGCCAGCGCGACCACGCCCCAGCCGAGGAGGGCCAGGAACGTCACCCGCGCGTCGAACAGGGCCGCCGTGATCGCGATCAACGCCATCCGCTCCCCGATCGGCAGCACGATGATCTTCCTGAGCCAGTACGCCGCGCTCCGCACGCGTGGCGACAGGCCCGAGGAAGCCCCAACCGATGTGACCTCGGCTGGTCGGACTGGAGAAGACCCGGTCTGGGATGTCGTGATCAGCACCGGCTTCTCCGGCCCACCCCGGGGCTCGTCCTGCGGCTCGGTCGGGGGCGGCTCGTCCCGCGGCTCGGTCGGGGGCGGCCCGTCCCGGGGCTCGGCGAGGGGGCGACGCGGCCCGGCGGTGACCCCGGCACCGGAGTCGGCCACGGCCCCGGCGTAGGAGAAGTCGACCATGTGCCGGACCACCTGGAGGATCACCGCGGCCACCGCGAGCGGCCACACGCCGCCGGACTCTCCCGACTGCGCGTGGTAGCCGAAGGCCAGCCCGGCGAGCACGACATACTCCTTCAGCCGGTCGCAGATCCCGTCAAGCCAGCCGCCCAGCGCGGAGAACCGCCGCGTGTAGCGGGCGAGCTGCCCGTCGACGCAGTCGAGTACGAACGACAGGTAGAGCGCGACGGCCCCGACCACCAGACCCGTCCGATGCCCGTCGGAGAACCAGATCGCCGCGATGAGCGCCAGACCCACCGAGATCCCGGTGACGGCGTTGGGCGTCAGCCCCAGCATGGCCGCGAGCCGTACGAGATGACGCGACCAGGAGCTGACGAAGAAGGTCGTGAAGAAGCCGTCGCCGGTCTTGACGGCCGCATCCAGCCGGGCCCGCGACGCGTCGACCCCGGCCAGACCGCTGATCGCCGCCTCCGCCCCGGCGCTGTCGGCCACCCGGTCACAGCGCAGCGCGCCGACCGTGACGGATCGGACCGGCACCCCGGAGCGTACGAGCCCGGCCAGCAGCAGGTCGGGCACCTCGGCGTCGCTCACCCGGCCGAGACGACGGCGCTCCGCCAGGTCGGCCAGCTCCTCCGCCACCTCGGCGAGGCTCGTCAGGTGCGCCTCCCCCACCTGGAGCACACCGCCGAAGACGCCGTCGGCCCGCTCGACCTCGTGAAAGGAGTTGCCCGCCGACACGACCCGGCCCGACTCCGTCCGTACGGGCGGGTGCAGCGGGGACCGCTCGCCGGCCTCGGCCATGGGCCCGACGAGGGGCCCGACGATGGCTCCGGTGAGCCGGGAGGGACCAGCGAGCAGCGTGGCCAGGGCCTCGGTGTGGGCGACGACGTCGGCCACGAGCACGATCACCGGTGACGTGGCGGTCCTGGCCGTCTTGGCCACGACCCGCAGGTCTTCGGCGAGCCCGTCGCTCATGGTGTCCGGCAGCCTGTGGGGCATCTGGTACGGCCCGGCCGCGTACGAGCGGGTGCCGTCCGGCCTGGCCACCACATGGACGTCCCGGACGGGCAGCGTGACGAGCTGGCGGGTGAGCCGCTCCAGGAGACTGGCGCCGTCGGGGCAGGGCAGATCGGCGGCCGGCGTGGTCGCCAGGACCACCGCCACCGCGTCACCGCCTGGAGTCATCCCCGGCGCCGTGCCGGATCTGTCCGGATCGGCCCGCATTGACATTCCGAATTCACCTCGGTCACCGCATGCTCACCTCGCAAAGTAACCGAGCGATCACGTGGTGGCAATCACCTTTCCCCGCCTGGTGCCCCGGTATCTTCGGATGCGGGGAGGAAAACATGATCGCGGAATCGCGTCTGCGCAGGGTCGGGGTGGTGCTGGCCGGCGGTGTCGGCCAGCGGATCGGCCTCAACACCCCCAAGCAGCTCCTGAAGATCGCCGGCAAGACGATCCTGGAGCACACCATCGACGTGTTCGACGGCCATCCGGAGATCGACGAGGTGGTCGTGCTGATGGCCCCCGGCTTCGTCGGCGAGGCCGAGGAACTGGTGCGCCGGAACGGCTACCGGAAGGTCACCCAGGTCGTCGAGGGCGGCGCGAGCCGTACCGAGTCGACCTGGCGGGCCCTGCGCGCCATCGGTGACGCCGAATGCGACGTGCTGCTGCACGACGCGGTCCGGCCGCTGGTCGAGCCGCGGATCATCAGCGAGTGCGTCGCGGCGCTCGAACGGTACGAGGCCGTCGAGGTGGCGATCCCGTCCGCCGACACGATCGTGGTCGCCGCCCCCGGCCCACGAGGGGAGATCATCCGCGATATCCCCGACCGCTCCCTGCTGCGGCGCGGGCAGACGCCGCAGTGCTTCCGACTGTCGGTGATCCGCGCGGCGTACGAGCGCGCGTTCGCCGACCCGGCCTTCGCCGAGCGGCCGGCGACCGACGACTGCGGCGTGGTGCTGCGCTACCTGCCCGACGTGCCGATCTACATCGTGCCGGGCAGCGAGCACAACATGAAGGTCACCCACCCCGTCGACGTGTTCATCGCCGACAAGCTCTTCCAGCTCGCCGAGAGCGCGGCCCCGGCCCTGACCGGCGACGCCTACCGCGACGGCCTGGCCGGGCGCACGCTGGTCGTCTTCGGCGGGAGCTACGGCATCGGCGCGGAGATCGTGGAGCTCGCCAAGGGGTACGGCGCGGCCGTCCACTCGTTCTCCCGCACCCAGAACGGCGTCCGGGTCGAGGACCCGGCGGCGGTGGCCGACGCCCTCGCCCGCGTGTACGGCGAGACCGGCCGGATCGACTACGTCGTCAACACCGCCGCCGTGCTGCACATGGGCAGACTCGACGAGGCGGGCCCGCACGTCATCGAGGAGACGGTCGGGGTCAACTACCTCGGTCCGATCAACGTCGCCCGCGCGTCGTTCAAGTACCTCGCGGAGAGCGACGGCCACCTGCTGCTGTACACCTCCTCGTCCTACACGCGCGGCCGGGCGGCCTACAGCCTCTACTCCTCTTCCAAGGCCGCCGTCGTGAACCTCACGCAGGCCCTCGCCGACGAGTGGGCCGGCCACGGGGTCCGGGTCAACTGCGTCAACCCGGAGCGGACCGCCACTCCCATGCGCCTGCGCGCCTTCGGCGACGAACCCGCCACGACCCTGCTGTCGGCCGAGGCCGTCGCCCGCACCAGCCTCGACGTCCTCCTGTCCCGCCTCACCGGGCAGGTGGTGGATGTACGGCTGAGCCGGGTCTGAGACGGTTTGACCTGCGATGACACGATGATCAAACGGCCGCCGTGGTGGGTAGGCAGCGGTGCATGGGGGGATGGCTCAAGGGGCGCAACGCCCTGCTCACCGGACTGCTGCTCGCTTCCTATCCGGCGCTGACGGCGGCGGCGCTGTGGCCGCTGCCGTGGGCGTTCGCCGCGCTGGTGCCGCTTTCGTACGCGGCGGAGATAGCGCTGCCGAAACGGGCGGCCGACGCGCTCGGCCGGGCCCATCTGGGCACGACGCTCCGGTTCATGACGCGGGAGGCGGCGGCCGTACTGCTGCTCGCGCGGACGCCCGGGATCCGGACCCGGTGGTTCGTGCTGCTCGCCGGGGGGCTGTTCCTGTTCCAGGGGGCGCGGGCCGTGCAGAGCGGGCTCGCCAATCAGTTGCACCGCTGCCACGAACTGATGCCGATCACGACCAGGAACCTCGACCTGCCGTCGCTGCGCATCCCCCCGCCGCCGCCGAAGGCGCTCGTCCGGTGGCGTGGCCTGCGCCTGCTGTATCTGGACGCGCTGCCCGTCGGGCTGGCCGCCTTCGGCACGCTCGTCTGGTCGTTCGGCCAGTCGGTCGGCCAGTCGGTCGGCGGGCCGTCCGGCGAGTACGGCACGGCCGCCGGTCTGCCGGGTGTGGCCGGAGCGGGCGCGGCGCTCCTGATAGAGGCGGCCGCGGTGGCCGCCCTCGTGGTCTGTCTGCGCCGGGCCTGGCACCTGCGTGACCGCGGGCGGATCGTCGCGGCCGTGGAGGATCGGGTGCGGGCCTACCGGCCGGAGGTGCTGCTCTACTTCTCCGGGCCGCGCAGCGCGACCTACCAGGTCACGATGTGGCTCGGCACGCTGGAGCGGATCGGTCTGCGGGTGCTCGTCGTCCTCCGGGAGCGCGCCATGGTCGCCGCGCTGGGTCCGACGACGCTGCCCGTGGTGTGCGTCCCCTCATCGGTGGACCTGATGAACTTCCGGGGGTTCGACTCGGCCCGGGTCGCCCTGTTCCCCGCGAACACCGGCAACAACATCCACATGCTGCGGGTGCCGGGAGTCCGCAGCGTGTTCATCGGCCACGGCGACAGCGACAAGGAGGCCTCGTTCAACCCGTTCACCAGGGTGTACGACGAGGTCTGGGTGGCCGGTCCGGCCGGACGCGACAGATACCGCCGCGCGGACGTGGGCGTCCGTGACGAGGACATCGCCGAGGTCGGCCGCCCCCAGCTCGCCGGCATCGCGAGCACGAGCCCGTACGCCGAGGGGGCCGTGCCGTACCGCACGGTTCTCTACGCGCCGACCTGGGAGGGCTGGAGCGACGACCTGTTCCACACGTCGATCGTCACGATGGGCCCGGCGCTGGTGCGCGCCCTGCTGGGGCAGGGCGTCCGGGTGATCTACAAGCCCCACCCGCTGACCGGCCACCGGTCGCCCGCCGCCCGGGCCGCCCACCGGAAGATCATGGCGATGCTGCGTGCGGCGGAAAGCTCAGCGGGGAGCTCGGCCGTGCCACATGTGGCCGTCACCAAATCTGAGCTCGCCCTGTATGACTGCTTCAACGAGGCCGACCTGCTCATCTCCGACATATCGAGTGTCGTGTCCGATTTCCTGGCCAGCGGCAAGCCGTACGTCGTCACGAATGTCGCCGGGTTGCCGGACGCGGAGTTCCGCACGCGTTATCCGAGCACCGAGGCGGCCTATCTGCTCACCGGGGATCTCGACGAGCTCGACGGCATCCTCCGCCTGCTCGGGGACGGTGACGACGTCATGGCGGAAGACCGGCGGCGGCTGCGCGCCCACCTGCTCGGCGGCCCGGACCACCGGGACTCCCTGGCGCGCTTCGAGGAGGCGATCAAGACCGCCTGTGCCCGGGCAGCCCGGCGAGAGCCCGTACACGCATAGGAATGCGCTTGTCAGGGACAGGTGCAATACTCGCGTTGTCTACAGTGCGTATCGACATGGATACGAAGGGATGTGCGAACCATGGTCGCGGACTCGGAAACTTCGCTCGGCCCGGCGCTGGCGCCAGTTCCCGGTCGGCCACTGCCCAGCACACCTCGCGCGCTGTTCGACGCGCTGCCTCCCCTTGAGTGTCTCCGCGCAGAGATCATCGACGGTCGACTGATCGTAAGCCGCTTGGGCACCATCGAGCATGCCAGGGCGGCTATGCAGCTTTTCGAGTCACTCATCCCGATCATCGACGAGCGCGGTTGGCATGCCTGGACGCGCAACGTCGATGTGTGCATCGATGGCACGCACGAACCGGTCGTGCCCGACTTCGTGCTCGCCCCGGTGAACTGCACGCGGTGGGGCGGCAGGGAACTGCTGTCGTCCGGTCTGAAGCTGGTCGCCGAGGTCGTCTCCCCGGGCAGTGCCCACGACGACCGGGAGTTGAAGCCGGACATCTACGCGCGTGGCGGCGTCCCCGTGATGCTGCTCATCGACCCCCTCGCCGAGTCGGGGACGGTGACCGTGTTCAGCGAGCCCAAGGAGGGGCGTTACCAGGTGATCTCGACGGTGACGTTCGGGCGGGAGATCTACATTCCCGACCCGATCGACTTCACCTTGGACACCTCAGTCTTCAAAGAGGTCCTCTAGGCCGACCCGCTCGGCCTCCTGCCGCGACCTGCCGACCCGCTGACTGCCGGACGGCTCCTTGCTGAGGCTGGGCGGGCTGGTCAGGAAGCCCGTGCCCCACGACAGATGCATGGCCGCGTACACGAGCGGGAGCCGTACCAACGCGGCCGGCGGCAGACCCCGGCCGGTGGCGACGGAACCGGCGAGGATCGCCGCAACGTAGCCACCGGGGATCAATAACCCCGGCCAGAAGAACGGCGAGACCACGAGGCCGAGCACGATGGCCGCCACCGCGGCGGGCGGCGCCAGATAACGTAAATTGATCGTGCCCTGGTGGGTGCGCGCGACCACCCGGCGCCACCTGCCGTAATGGAAGTACTGCTTGGCCAGCGCGCGGACGTTGGGCCGCGGACGGTAGGTGACCCGCATGCGCGGCTGGAACCAGACCAGTCCCCCGGTCTCCCGGATGCGGTGGTTCATCTCCCAGTCCTGCGCGCGCTGGAAATGCTCGTCGTAGCCGCCGACCCGGTCCAGGGCCGTACGGCGGAAGACGCCCAGATAGACGGTGTCGGCCGGGCCGGCCTGTCCCCCAGTGTGGAAGCGCGCGTTGCCCACGCCGATCTTCGAGGTCATCGCGCACGCGACGGCCTGCTCGAACGGGGTGATGCCCTCGGCCGCCATGATGCCGCCGACGTTGTCGGCCCCGGTGGTCTCCAGGGTCTCCACGGCCGTGCGGAGGTAGTCGCGGGGCAGCATCGCGTGTCCGTCGACCCGGGCCACGATCTGGTTGTGGGACGCGACGATGGCCGCGTTCAGCGCGTTCGGGGTGCGGCCGGTCGGGTTGGGCACGACGATGACGCGCGGGTCCTCCGCGGCGATCGCGTCGGCCACCTCCTGCGTGCGGTCCTTGGACGGGCCGACGCTGAGGACGACCTCCAGCGGGCCCTCGTAGTCCTGGTCGAGGACCTGCCGTACGGCTTCGCGCAGGTGCCGCTCCTCGTTGAGCACCGGCATGATCACGGAGACCGGTGGCCAGCCGCGCGTGGGCGTCTGACTCTGCTGGCGCGAGTCGGAAAAGGGCTTCATGGTTGCGCTCACGCTACTGTACGGGGGGGTGGAGGCGGCAACCGGAGGACGGGAATGCCTGGCGACCAAGAGGAGGACTCCGGCGTCCGCATAGGCGGCGACGGCTACGGCGGGGTCAAGATCGCAGCCCGACGCGCCCGCCAAAAACGGACAAACTTCCGATCGATCATCATCTCTGGCACCCTTTCGGGAGTCGTGATGATCGGCTCCGGTGGGCTGTGGCTGGCGTCCAGCTACGCGGCCAAGCAGATCCAGTCGGTGGACGCCGGAACCGCGGGTGGCGCCGGACCACGCGGCGCGATGAACATCCTCCTGGTCGGCGTCGACAAACGGGACAACCTCAGCAGAAAGCAGCAGAACCAACTCCATCTCGGCCGCGAGGTCGGTCAGCGAACCGACACGATGATGGTCATCCACCTGTCGGAGGATCACGAGCGGGTGACGGTCGTCAGCCTGCCCAGGGACACCTGGACCGAGATCCCCGGCAAGGGCGCCCACAAGATCAACTCCGCCTATCAGTTCGGCGGCGCCAGACTGGCCGTACGGACGGTCGAGCAGGTGACGGGACTGCGCATCAACCACTACATCGAGGTCAACGTGCTCGGCTTCATCGATGTCGTGGACTCGCTCGGCGGCGTGACCGTCTGCACCCCGGTGCCGATCGACGACCCGAAGACCCGGCTCACCATGCAGCCCGGGACGCACAACCTGGACGGCGTCAACGCGCTGGCCTACGCGCGTACCCGTGCCACGGCCCGGTCCGACCTCGACCGGATCGACCGGCAGCAGCAGGTGATCTCGGCCCTGCTGAACAAGGCGATCAGCGGCGGCACGCTGAGCAACCCGGCGAGGCTCACCGGGATGGTCGGCTCGGCACTCAAGGCGATCACTGTCGACAAGGCCCTGGCGGACGACCTGCTCGGGTTGGCCAACCAGCTCAAGGGCGTCTCGACGGACGATGTGGCGTTCGCGACCGTGCCGCTGTCCGACGTGAACTACCGGACGCCGACCGGCGAGTCCGCGGTGCTGTGGGACAAATCGGCCGCGCAGGAGCTCTTCCAGCGCATCGCCAAGGATCAACCCCTGGTCGAGACGTCGCCCAAACCCTCCGGTACGGCTTCCGCTTCCGCTTCCGCCAGGCCGTCGGGTCAGCCCTCGGCCGGGGCGTCGGGGCAGCCGTCACCGTCGCCGACCGCGCTCACGATCCCACCGGAGCGGATCGCGGTCCGCGTGCTCAACGGGACGACGGTCACCGGGCTGGGCGCCCGCACCAAGACCGCACTCGTCGCCGCAGGATTCATGGTGCCGTCCACACCGGGCAACACGGCCAGGCGCGACTTCGTGAACACGGTGGTCCGTTACCCGCCCGGCCGCGCGGACTCGGCCCGCACGGTCGCCGCCGCGATCCCCGGCGCCGAGCTGCGCGAACAGCCGGACGTCTCCGGCATCGAGGTAGTGCTCGGTCAGCGGCACAACACCGTCAAGAAGGTGACGGTCGCTCCTGTGGCGGTCTCCTCCCCCACGCCCACGGCGACCCCCTCGGCCCGGACCGCCACCCAGAACATCTGCAAGTAGCAGGTGGTCAGTCGAACTCGCCAGCGCGGACGCCGACGGTGAAAGCGACCCACTCGGACTGGGTGAACCGCAGCACGGGCCCCTCGGGAGCCTTGCTGTCGCGGACGGCCCGTCCGCCGTCGGGAAGCTCGGCGACCTCGACGCAGTCTCCGCCGTTCGTGCCGGAGAAGCTGCTCTTCCGCCAGGAGAGCCGGCTCACGTCCATGTGCGTTCCACCGTCCGTGTGATGAGGGCGAGCGAATCGGAGCGGGAGAGCGCCTCGGTCCTGATCTCCTCGTAAACCTCGTTGAGCACGTTGAGGTCGTCGGGGTGAGTAGTGACCTGGCCCCTCGCCGCCGTCTCCAAATACCCTACGGCAGCACCCGTCGGAGTGGTCGCCAAGACGAAACCGCCTTGCAGGCCGGGATGCACGCCCATCGGGACGATCTGGACGGAGGTCCGGGGATTCTCCGCGTCCTTCACGAGCTTCTCCAGCTGCGCCCGCATGATCTCGATGGATCCGACCGGCCGCAGCAGGACGGATTCGTCGAGGACGCAGCGAAGCGTCGGCGGCGCGGGGTTCTCGCGTTTCAAGATCTCCTGGCGTTCGATCCGGGCCGCGACCGCGTCCTCGGAGCGCAGCAGCGCCCGGGCGTAGTCGGGCGTCTGGAGCAGGCCGGGCACGACCAGCGGCTGCCAGGTCCGCAGCGACGTCGCCTCCTGCTCGATCTCCCGCCAAGGGGCGAACCACGACGGGTGGCGCTCCCGCGACACGAGCGGCCAGAGCCGACCCAGCACGCCGTCGGTCTCCAGCGCTTCGTCGCATGCGGCGGCGAACTCCATGGTCGGCATCCGCTGCGCGGTCTCGATCATCCCAACGAGGGACGACCCATAGTTGATCTTGTTGGCGAGCGCCTCCTGGCTCATCTCGCAGCGCGATCTGAACCGTCGAAGCTCGGCGCCGAAGAATGACAGCGGAGACGCGCCAGGGTCGAGTTGACGAGCGGGCGGCATCCGATCCTCCCAGCCGTACGGCTTAGCCGTACCAGATCCCACGGGACACCACCGCGCCCGGCGGACGATCCCACTGATTGCACTGTGTAGATATTAGGTCTACCGAAAGTAATGTTCCAGGGGGATTCTGGATGTCCGCAACCGTGAGAGATAGGGGACAGCCGATGCGAATCACTCCCAAGGAGGCACTGAAGGGCCTCGGCGAGCTCATCGACAAGGACCGGTTCTCCGTACGCCTGGTGGAGTATCGCCAGCGTCCGGCGATCCGGGTCACGTCGCTGAACTCGTGCTCGATGACCGACACGATCGTCGCCGAGCCCAGAGGGGAGCTGGTGGTGTTCTGCTGGTCGTGGGGTGACCTGGTCGGGACGAGCTCAGATCTGCGCAGAGCCGCCGAGATCGTGATGCGGGTGCTCGACATCGAGGAGAGCCCGATCCTGCCGAGGTGAGCGGATGGGGGTCGGTCACTCGTTGGGGGTCTCGCTGACACCGCCGCTGACCGTGACGATCCCGGAGAGGGCGGCCACCTCGGCGACCAGGTCGGGGATCGAGCCGGTCCCCCGCATGGACAGCACCGCCGACGTCTTGGACGAACCGGCGACCTGCTCCCCCAGCAGATGCTCCCGGCCGTTGTCGCGGCCGGCCTCCATGAGGTGGCCGTGCTCTACGTGAAAGGCGGACCGTTCGACGCTGACGTCGGAGACGGTGAACTTCCGGCGTCGACAGGTCTCCAGCACCTCCGGCAGCGCCTCGGAGATCTCCAGGTAGGTCAGCCGGAGCTGGAACGGCAGCCGGGCCGGGCGGGGAAGCCGGTTGGCGATCGGGGTGAGCCCGAACACCACGAGGAAGTGCCCGACGGCCACCCCCGTGGCCAGGATGGGCAGACCGGCCCCGGCCGCCGCCCCGACCGCGGCGACCACCCACACGACGGCGGCCGTCGTCAGCCCGCGCACCGCGTCCCGCCGTACGAAGATCACACCGCCGCCGATGAAACCGATCCCGGAGACGATCTGGGCGGCCATCCGGGACGGGTCCAGCACCACGAGTTCGGAGGTGATCACATCGCCAAAGCCGTACTTGGAGACCAGCATGAACAGCGCCGCGCCGACCCCTACCAGGGTGTGGGTGCGCAGGCCGGCGCTCTTGTTCCGCCATTCCCGCTCCAACCCGATGAGCGCGGACAGGACGAACGCCAACCCCAGTTTGACAACCTCGGACCAGCCCTCCCCTCCCGGCGGGGCCGCCGCCAGCACTCCGGCCGCCGATGTCCCCATCACGCGCGTCCTCCTTCGACCACCCGATCTGCAAAAGCGCCAAGAAGGGTCATGACACGTTCATGTCATTCGTAAACCCGGCTCCCCGACCAAGGGGGGGGTCATGCGGGTTCAGGGGTGTCGAGCAGGGCTTGGGCGTAGTAGGCGAGGGAGCGGTTGTACCTGGGCAGATGACGGGCCAGCGCGCCGAGCGCGAGCGAGGCGGCTTCCCTCTCCCGCCCGGCGTCGGCGAGCGCCAGGGCCAGGAACGCGGCGACCGCGTCATCGAGGTGATCCGAGCCGGCCTCTCGTTCGGCGGTCAGCAGGGCCACGCTCTCCTCGACCCGGCCGAGGTTGCGCAGGGTGCTGGCCAACTGGATCACGGCACGCCGCCGCCGCTCACCCGTCAGCCCGATGTCGAGGGCCTGCCGGTAGAGCGGAGCGGCCTGGTCGCCGTGGCCGGTTGAGTCGTTCGCCGAGGCCAGCTCGAACAGCGCGTTCGCGTCATCCGGCACGCGTTCTGAGGTCAGCTCGCGGACCTTCGCGAGAAACTCCTCGGGCTCGTGGTCGTCGATGCCAGCCCACAGGGTCGCGATCCGCTGTTCCCAATCCGCTTCGATCGTTGTCACCGCCGCAGCTTCGCAGACACCACTGAGTGCGACTGAGCGCAACTGAGAAACGTCGGAAATCTACGCTTCTCAGTTAGCCGCAGTGCATGGGTCCGGATGAGCTGGATGCCATGCTCGCTGTCGTGGGTGATGGCACACCCGCGGAGGTCTTGGAATCCGAGGTGCTGGACATCTCCTCGTGTCGCTCAGACAGATCCTGACCCATCGCGAGCCAGGGCGAGCGCTGGCGTCCCATCTGCTCGGATCTCGTTCTACAGTGCCCTAGCGGAAGCGACAGGGAAGTAAGGAGCACAGAGCGTGGGGGGACTTCAGTCAGGAGGTGGCACGAGTGCCGTCGCGGCCTCGGCGCATGCCGGATGCGAGCGGTTCCGGCTGACGGATCCGTTCCTCACCCGCAGGACCCGTAAGGCACTGGCCGCGCAGGTCGGCCATCCCGACATCACCGCCGGGATCCCGGAGGCCCGCTGGATGCGGGCGATAACCTTCGAGAGCCTCGTGCACTCCGAGCGCTTCGTCTCCGAACTGCTCACGAAGACAGTCGGACAGCTCGACCTCCCCCGCCCGGAAGCCGTGCGCCGACGTGACTGTCACGGCGATGTCGCCGTCACGGCCGCCGAACTCGCCCGGGCGCACGCCAAGGCGACCTCCTCCGGCGAGGCCACCATGGTGACCGCGCTCGCCGTGCCGTACGTCAACCTGGAGGATGTCTCCGACGCGACCGCCGTTCAACCGGACTTCGCGGTCGTCTGCCCCCGCGAGGGCGGCGGCTCCTGGCTCATCATGGGCGACGCGAAGGACTACGAGCGGATTCGCTCACGCATCGACGACGGCCGGATGCTCAAAGGGTTCCTGCAGGTCGCCCTGGGCGCCGAGTCCGCCGCCGCCTGGAGCAGGCTGCCGAGCGGGATGCGGGTGCACCGCTACGGCGCGCTGGCCGTACCGCGCAACGCCTTCCTGCAGCCCGAGGCCGTCGTGGAGTTGTTGGACGACCACCGGGTCGAAGTCCGGATGAGGGCGGATGAACGACTTGAGGCGAAGGCGAAGCTCGGTGGATCCTCCCCGGGGGAGGAGGAACTGTCGGCGTACCTCGCTCATCTGACGGCGGCCTTCGACCCCCACAGCTGCGTGACCTGCAACCTCTTCGCGTACTGCCGGCAGGAGCTCCGTGCCGACGACGACCCGCTCGCCGTGCTCGCCGAGATCGGAATCGACCGTTTCAGCCGGCCTGCCGTGGCCGGGTTCGTGTCCGGGCTCGTACCGCAGAACACCGTCGCCCCGAACACCGTCGCCCCGAGCACCGTGGCCCCGAGCACCGTGGCCCCCAGCACCGTGGCCCCCAGCACCGTGGCACAGGTCAGCGCCACCATCAGCGGCCTCCCGCAATGGGCCGGGCGCCTCCGTACCGACCCGTGCGGGTCGGCCGGCACGATCGACCTGGTGCTCGTGAAGTCGGATGGCGCGGCTCTCGGCGTACACGGCGTGGCCGTACGGAAAGTCGGGGCGGACGGGCCGGACCGCTGGGTGCGGCGGGTCTTCTCCGACCCGCATTCGCCGATCACCCGACGGGCGGTGATGCGGATGCTGGGCGTGGCCATCCGGGAGATCCAGGAGGCCGGCCTCGGTCCGGTCCACCTGGTCGTACCGGACCGTCCGACCGCCGACCTGCTGGCCACCGCCGCCGATTCCCTGGCCGGGATCGAGTTGAGCCGGCTGCGCTGGCAGCACGACCTGGACAGCGGCCGCCCGGCCCTGACCTTCGACGGGGAGCCCGCTACGCTGCCGGACCCGCTGCTGGCCGACGAGCGGCTCGCGGTCAGCTTCCTCCTGGAGGAGGACCGGGCCCGGGCGATGAGCCTGCGCTCGCCCGTCGTCGACATGCGGGCCGTGATGGCCTCGCATGTGACGCCCGGCGGTCCGGCCGTGGACGCCGGCCGGTTGGACTACCTCGTCACCTGGGCCGAGGCCGCCGACCCGCTGGACCACCGCCAGGTCTCCGACGCCATCGCCGCGCAGCCGGAGACCCCCGGCGCCCGGCTCTCCAACTCCGCCTCCGACGAGATCCACCGGGCGCTGAACGACAAGGACACAGCGGCGTACGAGTCGCTGGTGAAGGCGGCCCTCGACTATCGCATCGGGGTGATCGAGAGGGCGCAGAGCGTTCTCGACAGGCTGCCGATCTCCCGGCTACGCGATGTGCACCGCGTCCTGGAGGGCGACGCGCAGGAGGTCTGGGGCCGCAGGGTCGCACTGCAGGCCTCCGATCTCGTCCGCTTCTCTCGTACGCACCGGAGCTGGCGCAACTCACAGGTCGATATGCTGGATGCCGACCGGAAATGCTTCGACCAGCTCACCTGCCTGGCCGACGCTTCGATCGCGCGCGACAGGGCGGCCGACGCCGGGATTCGCGAGCTGGCCCTCGCGACGGTAATCGATCTCGACCCGGTCCGCCTTGAGGTGCGGTCACGACGTCTGGCCGGCGGGTCACGGGTCGTCGCGCTGCACATGAACGGCCGCGGCCTCGTCGAGCAGCCGAGCACGACCATCAAGGTCCAGAAAGGGTCGTTCAAGTTCGGGCAGCTGCCGGTCGGCGCGCTCAGCTCGATCGACGGCGTCGAAGGACTCCGCTGGGACCCCGCCGTGCTGCCCGACCTGGCCGTCGGTGACGTACTGGTCCTGGCCGACGCCGACTGGTTCGGCAAGGCGCTGCGGTCCGGCCATGAGATCACCGTGACACGGCCGTCCCTGGACAACCAGTCCGCCCCCAAGGCCACGTGCACGCCTGACACGTACGCCGCCGACCCCGAAAGCCACAAATGGTGCTGTCGGCCGCACGCCATCGCCGAGGCCGAGTGGTCGGACGAGCTCGCGGAGCGCCGGGCCCGCGGTGAGCTCAACCCCGAGGTCTGGCCGCCCCTGGTCGACGACGAACGCTTCGACGTCGGGCCCGGTGACGATGAACCGCTGCCTGAGGGAGCGGTGCCTTCGCCCACGCCTGCCCCGGACCGGCTGACCATCGACGACCTGGACTGAAACCCCATGACGATCACCTTTGCGGCTCCCGCCCCGCCCGTCGGCGACGCGATCCATCACGAAGCCGCGGCCAACGGGAACATCGAGGCCGCTCAGCAGGCCATCACCACGCTCCTGTCCGTGCTGGACGGTGAGGCGGACCACGACAAGATCCTGCTGCGCGCCGCCGCGGGCGCCGGGAAGTCCTACGCACTCGTACGCATGGTGGAAGCAGCCCTGGACCATCCGAACTGCACCCGCGTCGGCGTCACCGCCTTCGCCAACAAGCAGGTGTTCCCACTCGCCGGTGAGCTGGGCAAGGAGCTGGGCGCTTCCCGGGTCTGCCTGTTCGTGGCCGCGAACCGGCTGCCGGAGGTGCCGCAGGACGTGCTCGATCACGTCTCGGTCGCCACCTCCACCGGCGGCATCCCCCCGACGTGCGCGGTGGTCCTCGGAACCTCGCACAAGATGGGCGCATGGGGTGAAGCGCAGCGCTTCCTCGATCATCTCGGTCCCGCCGCCAACGCCGACCTGCCGTACGACGTCCTGTTCGTCGACGAGGCGTGGCAGTTGCCACTGCATCGGTACGCGATGGTCGAGGGCCTGGCTCCGCTCTCCGTCGGCGTGGGCGATGTCGGCCAACTGCCGCCGATCGATCCCAGCCAGAACCCGTGGCGCGGCGACCCCGGTTACAACCCCTACCGTGCCTGGCCGACCGCCTACGAAGACCACGACAGCACCTTCACCGTCGATCTGCCCGCGGTGTGGCGCCCCACGGCCGCCCAGCTTCCGCTCTGGCGGGCTTTCTACAGCGACTGGGACCGGCTGGACTGCGTCGCCGCTCCGGGCGATCGTACCGTCGAACTGCCGGTCCTGGCCGGGGCCGCCGGCGCGGTCTGGGCGTCCGTCGCCACCGGCACCCCGACGCTGCTCGAGGTCGACGGCCTGCCGGACCCCGAGGCCGCCGACATCGACCCGCCGCTCCTCGGGGTGATCGAGGAACTGCTCACGCCGCTCCTGGAGAACGAGTTCACGGTCGTGCGGCGGCGGTACGACGGCGTCGGCAGCCCTCAGGACGAGGTACGGATCAGCTCGACCGCGCCCTCCGGTGACCCCCTGATCGTCGTCCTCGCCACCCGGAACCAGGCCGTGGACGACGCGACCGCCCTGGTCGAACGCCTCACGGAGAAGTACGACCTGCCGGACGGCGTGCTCCTCGCCTCGACGGTCGACTCCTGGCAGGGCCAGACCAACGCCATCACCGTCGCCATCCACCCGCTCTCCGGCGCCGACCACCTCGACGAGTTCAACTCGGCGTTCGGCCGGCTCGCCGTCACCTGCACCCGCGCCACGCACGGACTCCTGATGGTGGCTCGCGCCGGTCTCGACGACCTGCTGAGCGAGGCTCCGGCCCGGCCGGGCACACCACTCGGCGAGCCCGGAACCCGATCCCTCCCCCGGCAGACCCACCAGCGGATCCTCGCCACCTTCAGCCGCGCGACGTTGCAGCTCGGCATGGACTTAGTGTGACGCTGTCCGGCCCGTGTGGAGTGGTCGAGCCGGTCAGTCCGCCTCGGTCGGCTCTTTCCCGGCCAGGATCGTCTGGCAGTCCGCCCAGGCCGCCGTCGACAACAGCGGCCGGGCGCGAGTGAACAGCGTCAGCAGGTCAGGTCCGTACTTCGCGGCGAAGGCCGGATCGTGGTCGGCCAGGTCGAGCTCGTTGGCCGCTGTCAGTTCGGCGAACCAGGCCGGCTCGGCCGCGGCGATCGACGCCGTCCGGTCGGTGAATCGGTCGCGGAATTCGACCGGATCGGCGGCGCCCAACTGTGGGTAGACGTGCGCACGGCCGCACGCACCGTACGGTACATTATGCGCCGATCTTGTCGACGTGGACGACGTGGATGCGCTCGTGACCAGCGGTCAGGGCGGTCAGGTGCGGCACGTCGGACGTGACGATCACGACCGGTCCTTCCTGGGCGACTGCCGTGGCCGCGACCATGGCGTCAACAGCCTGGTCTGTGGCCAGCCCCGCCGCGCCGATCAATTTCCCGGCCTGTTCGCCGATCTCGCGGCTCACCGGTTCGACTACCACACCACCGAGAACGCGATACATGCCCGCGTCCCGTGGGGCGCCGCGTAGCGTCTCGGCCAGGATGGCGGCCGACGTGAGTACACGCCGACCGTCCAGGTGTGCGGCCTGAAGCCGGACGTACATCGCCCTGTCCGTTGCCGCGCATGACAGGCCCTCGTTGTCGAGGACGAGCGCACCATGCTCGCGCGGGCGCACTCTCTGCCGACGCTTCACGTGGTCGGCCACTCGGCGCGAGCCGCCGCCAACTCCTCCTCCGTGACCGGGCCATGGATCTCCCGGAGCTCCGCCACCAGGTCTCCCAAGCGATCATGTTCCAGTTGCCGGATCAGCGCATGCGTGACGTACGCCGAGACGTTGCCGTGTCCTGCCCGGGCCCGCAGTTCGGCGGCGACATCCGCGGGCACGGTGATGCTCATCTTGTCGGTCCTCAGCGGCTCACCCATGCCTTAATCCTACCGTTGGGAGGATCAAGCTGCCCAGAGATCGCTCGCCTGAGCGGTTGATGGAGGTATCAGTCGAGGGACAGCCCTGCGGCCGGAGTCACCCGGGCGGCCCGCCGTGCCGGGAGAACAGCGGCGAGGAGTCCGGCCAGGGCGGCGATGAGGACGACGACGCCGAGTGACAGCCAGGGGACGTGCATGGCGGCGTCGCTGAGAGCCCGCTTCACGACCGTCTCGTAGCCGACCCAGGCGAACCCGACTCCGATCGGTGAGCGCGACATCAATGGGGTGGTCCCTGCCGATCTGCTCTCCAACGACGAACGCCACGTGGCCATTCCGGTGAGTACGGCGGTCGTCAGGGTGACGCCGACCAGCAGGGAGGCGGTGGTGGTGGCGGTCCGGCGCGGATTGCGCACCGCGTTCTTGGTCGCCAGCCGCCCGGCGGGGCCGATGATCCGAACCAGGCGGGGGACGAGCACCAGTCCGAAGAGGAGTACGCCGGCGAACACCGATCCTCCGCCGGCCAGCATGAGCGCCGTACCGCCTCGGACCATCGCCACCCCGAGCAGAGCCGGCCCGGTGACCAGGAGGAGAGCAGCGAGCGCCACCCCGATGGCGGCCGCCTCGCGGCGTACCGAACGCACCACCTGCCGCCGGGTCGTGCCGATGCAGCGCAGCAGTGCGAAGTCGCGGAGTCGTTGCGCGAGCAGGATGGAGAACGTGTTCGCGATGACCAGGACCGAGACGATGCTCGCGTCGCTGACCGGGACACTGGTCGGCGTCGGTCTCGGCTACGGGCTGATCGCCCTGATCAACGCCTTCACGCCCGCCATCCTGATGGGCACCGCCGAGCTGCCCACGCTCTGGCTCCTCCCGCTCGCAGAAGAACTCGGCCTCACCATCGAGACCTCCGGCGGCATGACCCCCACGATCGGCTCCCACGCGCTCCTGCTGCAGATGACGACGAACCTCGTGCACAACGCGATCGTCCACAACCTGCACGGACAGGGCGCCGTGTGGGTCACGACCAGCGTTCACCCCGAGACTGTGGTGCTCACTGTCGAGAACACCGGCGAGAAGCTCGCCCCACAATTGGTTTCCACGCTTGTCGAGCCGTTTCGGCGCGGCACCGAACGTATACGCACCGACCACGCAGGTGTCGGCCTCGGCCTGGCAATCGTCAAAAGCATCACCCGAGCCCACGACGGAGCCCTCACCCTCACTCCACGCCCCGCCGGCGAGCTCCGCGTCACGGTGCAACTACCCGCCGCACCACCGCAGACTGGCAGATGACGATCAGTCAGCCCATCCCGCTGCCGCGCCCGCGCGGACGGGCGAACGAACAGCCACGGTTACATAGGTGGGGCTGGCCTGGTCCTGTGACCACCCGATCTGAATGATCTTTTCTACTGGGTGCTGAATGCAGCTATCTACGTCCAAGCCGGGTCGGGCCATCCGCTGGGGAGTCCAGCTGGTCATCTTGCTGGGTGTTCGGAAAATACATGCTCTCCACAGGCAGCGGAGATAGGCTTTTTCCTGAACACCGAAGGGGGGGCGAGTATGGAAGCGTCACCACCTCTGCGCACGGCGGAGGTTCTCAGGGCAGGGATAGCCGTTCTGACCGAACGCCTGCCGAACGGATGGGCACTGCGAGTTCGCGAGGATGATCTGCCGCACAGGGACCACCTCGACAGGCTGGCGACGGTGACGGCACCAGGCGGCACTACGGCGACGCTGGTGCTGGAGGTGAAACGCCTGGTTCAGAGCCGCGACGTTCCCCACCTCCTAGAGCGCCTGGAAACACTCATGGGCAAGCTCCCTGACAGCCACGGGGTGGTCGTGGCTCGGTACCTGTCGGAGCCTGTGCGCAGACGCCTCTCCGACGCGGGCCTTTCCTACGTCGACGCCACCGGGAATGTCCGGATTAACGTGAGCCACCCGGGGCTGTACATAGCGGATCGAGGAGCCGATCGGGACCCATGGCGGGGTCCCGGCCGGCCGCGGGGCACTCTGAAGGGCGCTCCAGCCGCGAGGATCGTGCGCGCGCTGATAGATGCCGACAGGGCCTGGCCGATCCGTACGCTGATCGACTTCGCCGGCGTATCGACGGGGTCGACCTATCGAGTGATCGAGTACCTGGAGAGCGAGGGTCTGATCGTACGGGACGACGCGGGTGCGGTGATCGTGCCCGACTGGGTCTCTGTACTACGCCGCTGGAGCATTGACTACGGGTTCGTGGGGAACAGCCTGGTCACCCGGTGGATCGCCCCGAGAGGTCTGCCGGATCTGGTGAGGCGTGCGAGCGCAAGCAGCGTCACCTATGTCTTCACGGGTACGGTCGCGGCTGCCGAATGGGCTCCGTACGCACCCGCGCGTTCGGCGATGATCTATGTTGCGGACGCGGAGCAGGCCGCGATGTTGTGGGGTCTTCGCCGTACGGATGCCGGTGCGAACGTCATGCTGGCCGAACCCCAGATCGACGTCGTCTTCACACGGCACCTTGTCACCGCATCCCAGCTTTCGATCGCGGCACCGGCACAGGTCGCGGTCGACTTGATGACCGGTCCAGGACGGGCTCCCTCCGAAGCCGAAGAACTCATTGAATGGATGAAGCGAAATGAAGCATCCTGGCGTCGATAGGGACGACCTCCTCGTCCGCGCCCGATCCGCCCTCCTCGACGCCCTCGGGGCGCTCGACGAGCACCGGGAGGCGGTGATCGTGATCGGGGCCCAGGCGGTCTACCTGCGTACGGCCGGGATTCCCGTCGCGCTGGCGGAGACGACCAAGGACAGCGACATCGCCCTCGACCCCCGCCGACTCGACGACGACCCGCTCCTCGAGGAGGCCATGACCCGTGCGGGCTTCCATCGGGATCCCGTCAGCAGCCAGCCCGGTTCCTGGCTCAGCCCCGAGGGCATTCCCGTCGATCTGATGGTGCCTGAGGCCCTGGCCGGGCAGGGAACGAAGAACACCCGTGGCGCCAGGATTCCTCCTCACGACCGGCGGGCCGCTCGCCGCGCTCGGGGGCTTGAGGCCGCCGTCGTCGACAGCCCCCGCATGACGGTCACGGCCCTCGATCCGATGGACTCACGTACATACCAGGCCAGAGTCGCGGGGCCTGCGGCACTACTGGTCGCCAAGCTTCACAAGATCGCAGAGCGGATAGCCGCGCCGCACCGCCTCAACGACAAGGACGCCCACGACGCCTACCGGATCCTGATTGGCACCGACACTGCCGAACTGGTTCGTGTGTTCAAAATCCTGCGCGAAGATCCGGTCAGCGCCGAAACGACCGCAGAGGCGATCACCTATCTCGCCGAACTGTTCGCGGCCGGGCCTGACGCGCCTGGCGCCCTGATGGCAGGGCGGGCCGAGGAAGGGATCGGCGAGCCGGAGACCGTCGCGCTGGCTACGTCCCTCCTGGCCAGCGACCTCCTCACGGGATTGGAACCGCTCGTCCCAAGATGACAGCGAACCCCGCCTCCTGTAGAAGGAAGCGGGGCTCTCGAGCGTCAGGAGCTACTTCAGGAGTTGGCGGGCCACGACCATGCGTTGGACCTGGTTGGTGCCCTCGTAGATCTGGGTGTTCTCCGCCGCACTCCTGGGCGACCTGCGATAACCGCTAGATCTTGCCGCTGACCAGGGAATACGCTTGCCGAGACCTTCCGTCGGTTGCCGCCGGTTTTGACGCTCCCACGGAACAGCCACGGAACAGACCAAGATCAGGAGGTGTCCGGTGACGCTTCCCGGAAAGGGCTCGCGCCTGATCACAGTAAGTGATGTGGCGTACCGCTGGCGCGTCCGCCACAAGCCCACCTACTGCCAAGGGAACGGTTGGACCCCCATGACCTTCGCCGTCGAACTCGCGGAGAAGCCGGGCAGCGTCCTCCTGGTCACGCTCCCCTACGCCAGACCCGACAACTGGCTCCTCGAACAATCAATGAGCGTGCGCCCTGCCCTCGTCGCGCAGTGCATCCGGAAGGCGATCAGCGAAGGATGGACACCGAACCTTCCCGGCCCTGCTCATCGACTGGACCTCATCCGACGACCCACGTCCGACGTCCCGCCCTCGTCATCCGGTGCCAAGTGGACCCGGACCGCAGGGCCGCCAGGCCCGAGGACCGGAAGCCACGGGGCAGCCCATAAAGGAGGAGAACCTGTGGAGGATTCTAGAGACGTACCCCACTCCGAGCCTGCGGCTGCCGCCGACCTCACAGGGTTGGTTGGCCACACCGCGGGCGTCACCGAGCGAGTTGAAGCGGTGGAGGCATTCATCGATGTCGCTAGCCGTCTTGTCGCAGTGGGTGATCTCAGGTGGGCGGAGGTCGAGGCTGACTTTCGGTTGCTTGCGATAAACGTAGCTCTCCGCCGTCAACTGGAGAGTCTGAGGGCCGCTGCAATGCTCACTAGGCAAAATTTCGGGCATCTCGCTGTAGTCTTCGTGCGTGCTTCACTCGAGGACGTCATATACCTCAGTTTTTTCGGGTCGCTAACACTTGAGGAGTCGCAACGGCTGTTCCTACTGCTTGGCAACTGGGATGCGACGAGATCGCTGCTTGCTCAGCGTGACTACGTCGGTGATGACGTCATGAGGATGCTTTGGTATCCACCGGCATTTCTCGACGCTGTGCAGGCCAAACGAGACGAAGTTCGCCTTCAGCTGAGAGAGCTAAAGAAGCACTATGGGTGGCCAGGTGGCGATCTACCGCCCGGCGCCTGGATTGCTGAACGTGCCGGCCAGAAAGACCTTTACGACTATCTCCACGCTGCCACAAGTCGCGCGCTGCATTTCTCTGCGGGTGAGATCATGCGCCGAGGCTGGGGGCATCCTTCAGGAAAGATGATCACGGATAAGCCCGAATTCCGAGAGCACCTCGCATCGTTTGCGCTCGACCAGCTCTGGCGGCTCTATGTGGAAACCTGGGGGGCAGCCGGGATGTTGATGGAGGGCGCGGGCATCAGCAGTGATGACACTTTGGACAGTGCGGACATGGAACCTGTGCTGAGCCGCCTGCTTACCCTGGGCAAGGTTCCGCTCGTTCACGCACACGAGTGGAATCTGGCTCCCGAAGGACCCCTGAGGTTCGCTGACCCCAACTAGTCGCTCCGCATTGCTCGCAAGATGCCCGCTGCGCGGCGGTGCCGACGAGCGTAGTAGTCGTCCAGTTCCTCCTCGATAAAGCCGGGAGCAGGGCCGACTGGGTAACCGCTGCGGCAGATCGGTCGGCAGGTACCGCCATGGGAACTCCGACCGCACCACGTACAAGTCATGTTGACGATCCCCCCTGCGCCGGTGCTCTGCCGGCTTTACCGCGGGTGACTGGTGATGCCCACCTATAATGCTTGCCCACTGCCGAAAGTTTTC
>NZ_BOOG01000047.1 GCF_016863115.1 Sphaerimonospora thailandensis | reverse complement strand
GACGTCGGGTAGCCGATGGACGGTCGCTGGACGAGGCCGAGGTGCTGATGCTCGCCCGCGACCCGCGCGTTGTACGCCGCCTCGAAGAGCCCATGGTGGTGAACGGGCGCACCGCAACTGTTGCTGGAGGACGCAACCCCCTCGTCGGCGTGAGTGATCGGTGCCTTGCCGCCGGGTCACTGGCCATATCCGCGGGTAAAGCTCACGATGGAGCAATGTCAGGGCGTTTTCTCCAATGGGTGGGTGGCCTGCTCGTCATCGCTGCCGTCATCGCGTCAGGGGCCTATTTCTGGGCGCTCGGTCTCGACAAGGCGGACAAGCTGGCAAGTGTAATCGGGGCATTGGTGGCGATAGCGGGCATCGGGCTGACGATTCAGGGAACGATTCGGTCACGCCGAGGGCCGGTCGACCCCGGGCGAGCGCTAAGATCGCCCGACATAGAAAACGTCATCAGCGGGGGATCCCAGCGCGGGCCTGTCATTCAGGGCCGGGATTTCCACGGACCGGTACGGCTTGGCATGTCCGAAACCTCACACCCAAAAGCGGTGCAGACGGCATCAGGTCGCCAGGTGTCGACCGCCGCAGATAAAGAGATCAGTGTCGGGGGAGCGGGACCGAACGGCGCTTCGGCCGAGCCGCAGTCGAGAAGTGAACCGACATGACCGCCGGATCGCTGCGAGTGGTCCTGGTGTCTTTCGGCGTCAGCGGCTTCAGAGTCCTGCACGAAGCGTGTGTCAGAGCCGGTCATACGCCGGTCGCGTTCGTGCATGCTCGCTCTCTTCGCCAGCGAAAGCCCACCGGCAAGGGCTCGGCACAGACCATCGCCGCGATAGCCGAATCCCTGCCGCCCGGTACGGACCTCCTGCTGCCTGGAAGCGTCGATGGTCTGGCGAGGGCACTGGCCGGGTACGCGCCCGACCTCATCGTGGTCTACGGGCTTGCATGGAAGCTCTCGCGCGCAGTGTTGCGAACCGCGCGGCTCGGCGCCATCAATGTGCACACTTCCTTGCTGCCGAAGTATCGGGGACCGCTGCCCGTTCACTGGGCGGTCCGAAACGGGGATCCCGAGGTAGGGGTGACCATCCACTGGATGGACGACGACTTCGACACGGGAAACATCCTCGTGCGGAAGGGCGGCATCCGGATCGAAGAGGACCTCGTCACCGTTGGGGTGGGGCAGGAGACCGGAGGGCGGCACGGACGGCAACGCCGACCGGCACGACGGGAACACTCGCTCGGAGTTGTCGGGCAGCGCCGGTGACGTGGTGCAGGCGCGGGACGGTGTTCGTGGCTCAGGTGGCATATGAGAACGCGCAACGGCATGAACCGCGTCACAGTGGTCTCCTGGTCGAGGAGTCGGCGCAGGTTCTCCGCGACTGCCTCCGCGCTCTGGATCTGCCGAGGGCAGGAGTACAGCGGCTCCGGGAGGCCGAGGCCGTCTACCTCGAAGTACACACGCACTTCAACGAGGTGAGTCTGGCGCTGGCCGAGATCCGCGCAAGGCTCGCCGCCACGCGGCCAGGTGCCGTAGCCGTGTCGGCACGGCATGAGGAAATGATCGCCGCCGGGGAGAGAGCGGCGGCCGCCGCCCGAGAACGCCTTTCCTCCGGCGAGGGCGTTCTGTCCACCTTGGCGCTTCATCTCCACAACCTCGCCCTGGCCCACATCGACGCCGGGCATGCGTCTCAAGCCGTACGGGTGCTGGAAGAGAGCATCGAACTGTATCGATCACTCGCTCAACATGAACCGTTCTGGCATTCGCGCTTTGCCCGCGGGCAGAAGGTTCTGGCCGTACTTGATCGAATGCCGTGAGTGCCATACACCGGTACCGCGTCCGTGCGCGGCCCCGCATGGTGCGGTGCGGGCTCCGGCCATCCGGCGGTCGCTCGACCCGAACGTCGGCGAGGTAGCTTCCACAGGCGCGGTGGGCGGGGGGAGACCGGAGTGCCGAGATCGCCGAGCGCGGTGTGGATGTCGGTCACGATCTCCACGACGTACTCCCCGGTCAGGTGCACGACGTGGGGGAGGACCCACGGCTCGAGCGAGCCGGTGATCTTCCGGAGCCTGCTTGGCCCGGCGTGAACCGCGTCGACCCGGTCCCCGTGCGTCAACTCTTTGGTTCCTCGGGGTGTCGAGAACCTCGCAGCGGCTCATTCGACGGGCTCGTCTCGGGTGGAGACGTGCGGGATCCCAGTTGTCTAGCGCTGCTTGAGGCGGAGTGCTTCTTTGCGGGTCTCGGCCTGGATGGAACGCTCGCGCTCCAGCCACGCCGGGTTCTCCGCTTTCAGCGCATCGATCTCAGCGGTGGTGAGCGGTCCGGTGATCCCGCTTCTGGCCAGGCCGGAAATGGAGACCCTGAGTTTCGCGGCGATGACCTGCTTGGGGTGCGGGCCGTTGCGGCGCAGGTCAGCGAGCCAGGCGGGTGGCGACGACTGCAACTCGTTCAGCTCGTCCCTGGAGACGACCCCCGCCTGGAACTCGGCGGGAGTGGCCGAGAGGAGGACACCCAGCTTCTTGGCCGCGGTCGCGGGCTTCATCGTCTGGATGGTCTTCCGTTTGGGCGAGGTCATGGCACCCAGAATAGTCAATCGGAACGGGTTCCCTTGACATCGGTAGCCTGAGGAAGTGACTGATGGGGAGACCGGCAAGGTGTTCCGGCTGGCGTACGTGCCCGGGGTGACACCCGCGAAATGGGTCAACGTCTGGACCGAGAGGATGCCCGGCGTGCCGGTCACCCTGATCGCGGTTTCCGCCGCCGAGGTGGTGGGACTGCTGCGGGATGGCGGCGCCGACGCCGGATTCGTCAGGCTGCCGGTCGACCGGGACGGGCTCAGCGTGATTCCTCTCTACGTGGAGACCACGGTGGTCGTGGTGCCCAAGGACCACGCGGTGGCCGCCGCCGCCGAGGTGGCCGTCGCCGACCTGACCGACGACGAGGTGTTCCATCCCCTGGACGACACCATCGAGTGGACGGTCCGGCCCGGGTTGCCCGCGTTCACCCGCCCGGCCACAACGGCGGGCGCGGTCGAGTTGGTAGCGGCCGGCGCCGGGCTTCTCCTGGTTCCGCAGTCGCTGGCACGCCTCCACCACCGCAGGGATCTCACTTACCGGCCGATGCTGGACGCGCCGCAGTCTCAGGTCGCGCTGGCCTGGCCCACGGACGCGACCACTGACCTGGTGGAGGATTTCATCGGCATCGTCCGCGGCCGGACAGTGAACAGTTCGCGGGGCCGTACCCCCGCCTCCCCTGCGGAGAAACCGGCACAGCGGCAGGCACAAAAACCCGCACAGAACGGCTCCGGCCGCCGGACCGTGCCGGCCCGCCGTAAGAGGAAGGGTTACCGGCCTCGGTGACATGCAGCCCCGAACCTCGGCTCGGACCCGGCAATAAATGTGACCGGCCCGGCGACGTGCGGTGAAGCGCCCCGGCTTCGATGGAGAGCTCAGGGGTTGATTCCAACGGTCGCGTTGGGGCACCGGCAAGATCCTAAAAGGAGAAGATCGCTTAGTCCTGACCGTCGGTTCGAGGGGATTACCAGGGTGGTCCTGCGCTCGATCGGGTCATCACGCACCGCGACCATCAGACACGCCTGGTTCACTGCGGCACTCGCCTCTCCATGCCGACATCACCACCTACCGATGTACTCCCGCAGTGGGGCGGGCTTCAGCCCGGCTGCGTCCGCCGCGTCCAGGACCCTTCGCAGGTCATCCTCCACGGTCTCGTTGAAGTGCAGCAGGATGATGTCGCCGGCCTTCAGGCGAGGAATCGGAACGGGGTCCGGCCCCCAGGTGGTGAGGTCGTACGTCCACGTGACCAGGGCTTCCGCGCCGCAGGCACGGGCGGTGGTCCGAGTGGTCTCCGAGTACGTCCCGTACGGGGGACGCAGCAGACGCGGGCTGTCGCCGAACTTGGCGAGATGCTGGTCGCGTGCCCCGCAGATTTCCGCCCGCTGCCCGGCGGCGTCGAGCGTGGACAGGTCGGAGTGGTTGACGGTGTGATTCTCGACTCGGAAAGGCCCATGGTTGAGCAGGGCGCGGAAGTAACCGTCACCGTACGAGTACGCACCCGGCAGCAGAAACAGCGAGGCGGGCACCCGGCGGTCGAGTAGCAGCTTCGCGGCAGCTGGATCGTGGGACCAGCCGTCGTCGATGGTGACGAACACGACCGGGTCGGTGGTTTCTATGTGGGAGACGACCGGAACGGGCTCGGGCCAGGCGGCCGCAGACTGAGAGGCCGACGCGTGTGCAGGGCCAGTCAGCGCGCCAATGAGCGCTACTGGGACAAGGGTGACAAGTGCATCGCGTAGGGCGCGGCGCAGCTTTGATCTTGGCATGGTGCCATATTGGCCTAGACCAATTGGCGTGTCCATAGGTCCGGTTGTGCTTGAAACGGACGCACGTGATTCGTATGTCCGAGTTTCGCAGTCGGCGGGCAGACAAGGATCAGGTAGATGGCGGCATCCCTGCTCAGGGGTAATCGGGGAGAGTGCCGATGAGTGCGGGTTCGGCGTCGTCGTCAGGCAGGGTCAAACCGGTCACCGACTCGGCCAACTCGGCCGCCTTGTTGAGATCGCTGTCGGTCTCCATGTCCAGCGTGCGCATCTGCTCCAACAGCCGGTCCGGATCGCTGCCCGACCGCGCATCGGGCTGGTCCGGCTCGAACTGAGTGGTGACCACGCCGTCCTCGGCGTACACGAAATTCTGGTCGAGGTTGACGTTGAAGAACACCGATGCGGCCACCGTGCCCTTGCTGAGCCTGCAGATCACCTCATCCAGGATCCCCGCGAAGCCGTTCGGTTCCACCAGAATCACCCCGCCCTCGACGCGGAACACGGCGATGGCAGGATCGCATCCCGGTTCCGCCTCGGGATCAATGGTCACATCCATTCGGGCGAACGCCTCCGCGGGCGACAAATCTCGGACGTAGGTCACACACACGGCCTCGTCGTCGTACCAGTCGTTCATGTTCATAGCCCTCCCTGGCGATGGGCGTGATCCTCGCACACCGCCCCGACAAATCCGATGCCATGACCAGGCGTGGTTCACCTGCCGGAAGATATGAGCCAGCGCAATTCATTTGTGATCTGCGGGCCGAGGGTGGCTTCCGCACCGGTGATCAGGGCGTTCAACTCGGTTCTCATCGGTTCGGTTGTGGTGTGATAGGCGGTCGCCGCATCGTGGGCACGCCAGGTTTTGAGGTCGTCTCGCGCTCGCCGTCGGAGCGACTCGTCAGCGTCGGTCGCGAGGATCAGGCCGGCCTTGATCCGGCTCCAGGTGTCCCGGTGGGAGAGCAGCCGATGAGCGGCCACCCGCACGTGCCGGGGGTGCGCGGCGTCGAGCAGCGCCCAGAGCCGGTCTGATGGGGGAGGCGCATCGCGCAGTGCGGCGACCACGTGCCGGACCACGACCGGGGCGGGATCGTCGAGCATGGCGGCGAAGTCCAGCGAGGCGTTCAGGCGGTGCAGTGTGCGGACCGCCTCCGCCCGCACCCGGGGGCGGCGATCGGTCAGGTACGGCCGGGCGAGCTCGGCGTCGCCCCCGGCTCCGCAGTCGGCCAGCCCGGCCATCAGGCTCCTGGCGTCATGTTCTGGCCGCCCGGCGAGGAGTTTCCGATAGGCCTCGGCCGGGTCGTCGCCGCATCGCCGTACTGCCCACTGAGCGGTGAGGCGCACGATCGAGGAGACGTCGGTCAGCAACCGTGTTCCGTACTCGGGATGTCCCAGGTTCACCAGGGCGGTAAGCGCGGTCGCGCGGACCTGGGCGGCTCGACCGGTCAGCAGCGGTTCCAGCAGATCGGGCCTGCCCATGCGGGCGACGGCCTCGGCGCACCAGGTCCGGCAGACGATGTCGGGCTCGCGCAGTGCGGATTCGACCAGGTCGGATTCCGCCAGACGGCAGCCATCGAGGGAGACTCGATAGGCGAGCCTGCGGGCATGTAGATCGGCGCAGCCACGCATCGCCGTGAGCGTGTCATCGCTGGCACGCGCGAAAGCTTCTTCGATGGCGGCCGCGATGTGCGAGCCACGCTGGCGGAGGCCCAGCCGTACGGTCAGCGGGGTGATCGTGAGCAGGACCTGTGCCGATGGCACGGCCAGCACCTCCGCCAGGGCCTGATTCGCCGCCGAGCGGACCTCGTCCGCCCAATCGGTCGCGCGGACGGCCAGCACGGGGAGGAGCCGAGGGTCGGTCCGCATGGCGGCATGCCGTACCGCACGCTCGCGTTGGCGGCCGTCGCGGGAACACGCCACAAGCGCGACGGCGAGCGGGTTGGTCAACTCCCGCACCGCGGTCGACGGCCGCAGAGCGGGGTCGTCCCTGTAATACCAGGCTGGACGGAGAGCCACATCGAGGTCGAGCCACAGCCCCGGCCTGGCCGATGCCAGGATGTCGAGGGCCCGCTCGGCGAGGCTTTCGTCGGCGACCACGCGGAACAGCGCCTGGCGCAGGTCGTCCAGTGGGTACGAATGGCCCGGCGTGGCCTTGGCCGCGAGCCCGGCGATGGATTCCAGCCGTGCGGCGTTGTCTGCTTTCCTCGGCATCTGCCCATGATCTCAATGCCTGCCGCTCACGGTGGAAGGATTTCTCGCGGCGGACAGACCCGGCATCGATGAGCGTTCGACCGGCGAGCGGCCCGTGGAGTCGGGTTCCCTCCTCGAACGTCGCAGTTCCTTGTATCTCAACGGCGCGGTTGGGCGCGCTCAATCGCGTGTACCTGGTGGAACGAGTCGCACCGACACCCCGGGAAATCCGGCCCGTCGGAAGATCACACGGCCGACGATCGACTTTCGGGTTGTCTCCGTACACTGTCGGGCATGGCATGCCGCATCAGTGAGTTGGTCATCGACGCCGCCGACCCCGCCCGGCTCGCCGAATTCTGGAGCAAGGTCCTCGGCTACGTCGAACTCGGCCGGGAAGACGACGGAAGCATCGAGATCGGTCCGCCCGGCGTCGGCTTCGGCGGCCCGCAGCCCACTCTCATCCTCAGCCCCAGCGGTGACCCGCGGGCCGGGAAGCTCCGACTGCACATTGACGTCAACGCCACCGACCGCGACCAGGACGCCGAGCTGGAGCGGCTGCTCGCTCTCGGGGCCAGGCCCGTCGACGTCGGCCAGACCGGCACCGAGAGCTGGCACGTCCTGGCCGACCCGGAAGGCAACGAGTTCTGTCTCCTGCACACCCGGCTCCAGCCCCTCTGACCAGTTCCTCACGTGACGACGACGGGACCTGGAAGCGGTAGGCGGCCCTTGCGGATCTTGCGATCATCCATGAATCGTCACACGGGAGGCGCCAACGCATGAACACGTCACCGTCGCCATCTGGAACGGAGCGGACTGACGGATCAACGGTCCAGATCGGTGCTCTCGTTCCGCTGAGTCGGCCTGGCTGGGTCGAGGCAGGCCGGCACCTGCTCGCCGGACTCGAGTTGGCCGTTCGCGAAGTCAATGACGCCGGCGGGATCGGCGGAAGACCACTCGAGCTGGTGGTCCGAGACACCGCGGCCGATCCGCAGAGGGCCGCGGCGGCCGTCGATGAATTGGCCCGCCTGGGCGTGGCCGCCCTGGCGGGGGAGTATCACAGCGTCGTCGCTCGCGCCGCCGCCGCCAGGGCCGACGCCCTCGGCCTGCCGTTTCTCTGCTCGTCGGCGGTTCTCGACGCGCTCACCGAACAACCGACGGAATGGGTCGCGCGCCTCGCCCCCGCGCAGTCCCACAGCTGGCGGATCTACGCGGACTTCCTCCTCAGCGCGGGCCACAGGCGCATCGCCGTAGCAGCCGAGTCGAGTGTCTACTGGGCGTCGGGGGCCCGAATTCTGCGTGACTACCTCGCTCCACGGGGCGGCACCGTCATCGAACTCGACATGCGCGCGCTGGCCCCCGCGGTCGTGTGCGACGTACTCGTCGGAAATCACGCGACAGCCCTCCTGCTTCTGGTCGGCCACCCGGAGCCGGCGGTGTCGATCGTCACGTCTGTCCGCCGAGACCGGCGCCTCGCGGAGATCATGATCGGTGCTCCGGCCGGGCAACCGGAGTTCGCCCAATGGGCGATGTTGCTGGGCGACGACAGCGCCGCGATCCCGTTCTTGCGCTACCTGCCCGAGCGTCTCAGCCCACTCGGTGCCCGAGTCGAGAGGGCCCTGCGCGAGCGGCTGGCCGAAGCACCCTCCTTCGTCGCCTTCGAGGGTTACGACACGGTCGCCGTCCTCGCTGATGTGCTGCGTTCTCACGGCGCGGACCGGACGCGCATCGCCGGATCCTGGCCGCGCGTCGCAGTCGAAGGCACCCGCGGGCAGATCCAGTTCTCCCGCACGCCGGGCATCAACGTTCGGCAATGGGCTTGGCCGCCGATCCAGGTCGTCGATCGAGATCCGGCGGAACCCGATCGCTTTCGGATCCTTCACACCGGCTGAGAGAGCATGAAGGTCCGGCCGTCCAGATCTGTCCGAGTGGCTTCAAGTTGCGGATGATCATGCCCGGTGCTGTCATCTCGGCTCGGTGACTGTGCCGGTTTTCGCGGATCCCCGACGCGATTGACTGTATTTGGCAATGATCGGGTCATTTACCGTTTTGGGTTGATATGTGACGTATACGGTTTAAGGTGTGAGGGGTGGGGGTCCGCAATCGGGGAGATGCATTTGCAGTGACCTGGCCGCAAGCCGCCCGAGAAGGTCTTCTACAGCCTGACGAGCGGATTGTGGAGTGCTTCTTCGATCGGGAACCGGTCGAGGGGCGGGTGCGTCCTGCCATTCTCCGGTCGTGGCGGCGATGCCGGGCGGCGGGCCTGGCCCCGGGAACGCTTGATTTCGGGGATCCCGTGGAACTGGACTGGGACGGCCCGCTGGTCCGGGCGGCCCGTCCGGTGGTCGAACGCGTGCTGCCCGTCCTCGCGGACGCGGACGCGGCCTTGCTGTTGGGTGATGAGAAGGCGAGGCTGCTGCTGCTTCGTACCGGCGACAGAGCGCTGTCGAGGGAGCTGGACGCGCGGCATCACTGGCCCGGAGTCAGCTACGCCGAAGAGTTCGTCGGCACCAACGCCTTCGCCGGTGCGCTACGGGAGAGGCTGCCTTTCCCCGCGTCCGGATTCGATCACCTCTCCGCGTGTCTGCAGCCGTTCGCTGCGACCGGCGTTCCGGTGCTGGACCCGCTCACCGGACAGGTGAGGGGCGCTGTGGCCGTCGTCTGCTTGATCGGGCGGGAGCATCCGGCGATGGGCATGCTGGCCCAACGGGTGGCCGATGCCATCGAACGACGGCTGCTCGAGCACAGCAGCGAGCGGGAACGCGACCTGCTCCAGGCCTTCCTTCGCACCGAAGCGATGCCGCGCCCGCTGCCGGGCGGGGGCCTGCCTCCGGGTGAGCTGACCCCCGGTGATCGCGTCCTGCTGGAAGACAGGGCGGTGGAGTTGATCGCCCGTGGGCAGCGTGCCGCCGTCCAGGTGCCGCTCTCCGGTGGCCGGGTGGCCGTGCTCCGCTCGGTGCCGAGAATCGAATCCGCCGGGGTGGTCGGCGTCCTCGCGCAGGTGAGGATCGAGGGTGGTCCGTGGGAGCCGATGGCGGACCTGCCTTTCCTCGCGCCGCCGGCACCCATCGAGGGCCCGATGGGCACGATGGGCACGGTGGGCTCGGTGGGCCCGGTCTCCGAGATCGGCGCGGCGGAAGCGGCGAAGACGGTCGCGGCCGCGACGAAGCCTGGCGTCGCTGAGACGGGCCGGCGACCGGAGGCGGCGCCGGTGCCTGAAATGCCGGTGCAACATGGTTCTTACGAAGATCCTTGGCTGCTGCTGGCCGGTGAGCCGGGTGTCGGGCGCCTGGCCGCCTCGGCCAGGAGGCGGCTGCGAATCCTGTTCGAGGCCGCAATGGGGATCGGTCAGACGCTGGATGTGGTGCGGACGGCCGAAGAGCTCGCCGAGGCGACCGTCTCCCGCTTCGCCGACCTGGTCACGGTCGACCTCGCCGAGTCCGTCCTGCGGGGCCAGGAGGCCGACGCCCCGTCGGCAGATCTGCGCCGCGTCGCGATCCGGGGCGCCGACGGCACCCCGGGCCTTTCCGCCTCCCGAGGGCAGCTGGTCCGTTACCCTCCGTCGTCGTCGCAGGCGCGCTGCCTCGCCGAGGGATGGCCGGTGCTATCGCCGGGACCGGGCGGGGAGAACCGGTCGCTCATCGCCGCCCCGCTGAGCGCGCACGGCAACATTCTGGGTGTGGTCACCTTCCTGCGGCGGGCCACACCGTTCGCCGACGACGACCTGTCTCTTGCCGAACAGCTCAGCGCTCGCACCGGGGTCTGCATCGACAATGCCCGCCGCTTCACTCGCGAGCATGCCACCGCGCTGGCCCTGCAGCGCGCCATGCTGCCCCGGCGCCTGCCCGAGCAGAACGCGGTCGAGGCCGCCTACCGCTACCAGCTCGCCTACGAGGCGGCCGGCTATGCCTGGTTCGACGTCATCCCCCTGTCGGGTGCGCGTGTCGCCCTGGTGGTGGGCGAGGTCGCCGGCAGCGGATTGCAGGCCGCGGCCGCCATGGGACGGCTGCGCACCACGATCAGCAACTTCTCCGCGCTCGACCTGCCGCCTGAGGAGATCCTCGCTCATCTCGACGACCTGGTCTGTCGACTCGTGGTCGAGCAGGCCGAGCAGGCCGGCGACGATGCCGCCGGGCTGCTCGGCGACATCGCCGAAGACACCACGCTGGGTCGTGCCGGCGACGCCGCGACCGGCACGACCTGCTTGTACGCCGTCTACGACCCGACCAGTCAGTGCTGCGGCCTGGCCTCGGCGGGCCACCCCCCGCCCGCCGTGGTCGGCCCCGACGGCACCGTGAAACTCCTGCACACCCGTGCCGGGCCACCGCTGGGCCGGGGAGGGCCGCCCTTCGAGACGACCGAACTCAGCCTTCCCGAGGGCAGCAGGCTCGTCCTCTACACCGGCGGGCTGCTCGCCGACGACCCGGCCGACCCGCGCATCGGAACGCAGCGCCTGCGCCAGGCGCTGGACACCGATCCCGGCCGCACCGCCGAGGAGACCTGCGCCTCCGCGCTGTCCGTCCTGCCGCACGGCCGGTGCCGCGACGACGTCATCGTGCTGGCGGCATGCACCCGGGCACTGTCACCCGGCCACATCGCCTACTGGGACCTGCCGGCCGATCCTGCGGCGGTCCGTCGCGTACGGGCCGAGGCCGCGCGGCAGCTGTCGGACTGGAACCTGGACGATCTGGTCTTCACCACCGAGCTGATCTTCAGCGAGCTGGTCACCAACGCGATCCGTTACGGAGCCGAACCCATCCGCGCGCGCCTGCTCCTGGACCGGACGCTGATCTGCGAGGTGTTCGACGCCAGCGACACCTCTCCTCATCCGCGCCGGGCCGTCGCCACCGATGAGGGAGGACGGGGACTCTTCCTTGTCGCCCAGCTCAGCGAGCGTTGGGGCACCCGCTACACCCGGCGCGGCAAGGTCATCTGGGCTGAGCAGTCTCTGGATCAGGAGACACAGGAGGGCACCGGGGAGCCGTGGACGGTTCTCGGCCTGCCGGAATGAGTTCTCGACGCGTTCCGTCACCTCGCGGTCGCGCAGTCGTTCTCAGCTGGTGGCGCCCCAGGTGAGGGAGAGCCCGGTGGCGGCGCGTTCGGTGCGGATCTCCATCATGGTGCCCAGGATCGTGGCATGGTCGGACACGACGGGAACGGCGTCGGGCGTATAGGCGATCCGGATGCTGACGAGCACGGCACTGCCCTCAGGCTCGTGAAGGCGGCGCGCGGCGGCGGGGTCGAGCAGCCCGGGCCGGACCACCTCGGACGCCCGGGCGACCGCCACTCCCGCTTCGGCGAGCGCCGTGTAGAGGGAGACGGCGGTGAAGTCGCGGTCGCGGATCTGGTCGGCCACCGGCCGACGGATCCAGGACACCTGGTGAACGGCGGGACGGCCCGCGAACTCGCGGACCCGCTCCAGCCGCAGGGCGGTGTCGCCGGGGCGCAGCCGCAGCTCCGCGGCGATCCGGGCGGGAGCCCGGCGCATCGCCCGCCCGGCCACCACGGTGCGCACGTCGTGGCCCTGTTCCCGCAGATCGTCGGCCAGACTGCGGAGCGACCCGAGCGGGTACGCCAGGTGGGGCGGGGCCACGAACGTGCCCTTGCCGTGCCGCTGCACGATCAGCCTCTCGTCGCTGAGCTCCCGTAACGCCTGGCGCAGCGTCATGAGGGTCACCCCGTAGGAGGCGCTCAGCTCCCGTTGCGAGGGCAGCGCCTCGCCGGGGGCGTAGTGTCCCGACCGGATCTTCGCGGCGAGGTCGGCGGCGATGGCGCGGTATCTCGCCTCGTGCCCGGCGTCGGGGATCATCGTGGTGCGTCACACTCCTGGTCTTCCGAACCTGAGCCGAGGGCCCGGCGCAGGGTCGTGAGGAAGGCCCGCAGGTCGTCCGGCCCCGCCCCGTCGAGCACCCGCCGCATGACCGCGGCGCCGACCACCACGCCGTCGGCGTACCGGCCGGCCTCCCGCGCCTGGTCAGGCGTGGAAATGCCAAATCCTAGCAAGACCGGCCGGTCGGTGACGCGCCTGATCCGCTCGGTGAGCTCCGCCGCCGAAGCGGCGAGGGCGGCCCGCTCGCCGGTGGTGCCCATCAGCGACACCGCGTAGACGAATCCGCGGCTGCGGCGTGAGATCTCCGCCAGCCGCGGCCGCGGCGTCGCCGGCGACGCCAGCAGGACCAGCTCGATCCCGGCGGCGGCGGCCACGTCCGTCAGCTCGTCCGCCTCGTGCACCGGCAGGTCGGGCACGATCAGGCCGCCGACGCCGGCCCGGCGCAGCGCGGCGCAGAACGCCTCGGGGCCGTCGTGCAGCACCAGGTTGTAGTAGGTGCTGGCGACCAGCGGCACGCCCAGGTCCCGGGCCTCGGCGAGGTCGGCCAGGTCGGCGAGGATCCGGCGGGTGCTCGCCCCCCGGGCCAGTGCCGTCTCGCTCGCCTGCTGGATGGTGACGCCGTCGAGCGTGGGGTCGGAGAACGGCAGGCCGACCTCGATCGCGTCCGCCCCGGCTTCGGCGAACGCCCGCAGGTAGTCCGTCCAGCCGGGCGTGATCCCCCCGGTGACGTACGGCATGAGCAGACCGCGGCCGGTGTCCCGGCGGGCGCGCAGGTGGCGTTCGACCGCGCCCGCGGCCAGGGTGGGGTTCGTCACAGCAGCTCCTTCAGGGTTGAGACGTCCTTGTCGCCCCGGCCGGACAGCGTCATCAGGACCGTCGATCCGGCGGGCAGGTCGCCGCCGCCCGCCGCGCGGATCACCCAGGCGAGGGCGTGCGCCGATTCGAGCGCCGGGACGATGCCCTCGGTGCGCGCCAGCCGTACCGCCGCGCCGACCGCCTCCTCGTCGGTCACCGTGACATACCGGGCGCGGCCCAGGTCGCGCAGGTGGGCGTGCTCCGGGCCGACCCCCGGGTAGTCGAGCCCGGCGGCGATGGAGCGCCCCTCGACGATCTGCCCGTCGTCGTCCTGCAGGAACAGCGAGCGGCAGCCGTGCAGGACGCCGAGCCTGCCGCGGGCCGCCCCGGCGCCGCCCTCCGCCTCGACGCCGACGAAGCGCGCCGCGGTGTCGGCGAAGCCGGCGAACGTGCCGGCCGCGTTGGAGCCGCCGCCGACGCACGCGACCACGTGGTCCGGCACGCCGGTCCGCAACTCGGCGGCGCACTGCCCGCGGGCCTCGTCGCCGATGACCCGCTGGAACTCCCTGACCATCCACGGGTACGGATCCGGCCCGATGACCGAGCCGACGCAGTAGTGGGACTCGCCGGTGACGCCCACCCAGTGCCGCATGGCCTCGCTGGTCGCGTCCTTGAGCGTTCGGCTGCCCGTGGTGACCGGGACCACCTCGGCCCCCAGCATGCGCATCCGGAAGACGTTCAGCGCCTGCCGCTCGATGTCGCGCTCGCCCATGAAGACCGTGGCCTCGAGCCCGAGCAGCGCGGCGGCGGTCGCGGTGGCCACCCCGTGCTGGCCCGCTCCCGTCTCGGCGATCAGTCTGCGCCGTCCCATCCGCGCGGCGAGCAGGCCCTGGCCCAGCACGTTGTTGATTTTGTGCGATCCGGTGTGGGTGAGGTCCTCGCGCTTGAGGTACAGCCGCACGCCCAGCTCCTGCGACAGCCGCCGGGCCGGTGTGAGCGGGGTCGGCCGTCCGGCGTGCAGGGCGAGCAGTTCCGCCAGGGCGCCGCGGAAGCCCGGATCCGCCCGCGCCTCCCGGAACGCCTCGTCCACCTCGCGGCACGCCTCCACCAGGGACTCCGGCGCGTACCGCCCGCCGTACTCGCCGAACCGGCCCCGCGCCCGGGGCTCGCCCATCGTCCCGGTCGCCGGTACGGGCTCACGCCATGGCGGCACATCTCGCATCCCACGCTCACCTCGTTCTATAACTCTGTTCAGAGTTCTATAACAGTGAGTGTGGCATGGACAGCGTGGGACGCGCCACCCCGGCCGGCCCCGCTCGCCGGCGCGCGGCAGCCGTTCTCGTGCCCGGCCTCCCGCCTGCCCAGCTGAAGGTCGGTTTCGTCTCAGCGTTGATCGTCTAGTTTGTCTCATATATCAATACGCAATTGCTCGAATGGCGAGATGCGTGTCAGTGTTGGCAGCATGGCACGTGAAACCGCCGTGTACACCCACGGCCACCATGAGTCCGTCCTGCGTTCCCACCGCTGGCGCACCGCCGCCAACTCCGCGGCGTACCTGCTCGAGGAGCTGGAGCCGCACATGCGGATCCTGGACATCGGATGCGGTCCGGGTACGATCACCGCGAACCTGGCCGAGCTGGTGCCCGAGGGCGAGGTCGTCGGGGTCGACGTGGAGCCCGGCGTCCTGGAGCAGGCCCGCCGCGAGACCGGCGGACGCGGCCTGACCAACGTCCGGTTCGAGACCGCCGACGTCCACGCGCTCGGCCACCCGGACGATTCCTTCTGCGTCGTGCACGCCCACCAGGTGCTGCAGCACGTCGCGGATCCGGTGGGAGCGCTGCGCGAGATGCGCCGGGTGTGCAGGCCGGGCGGGGTCGTCGCGGCACGCGACAGCGACTACGCCGGGATGGTCTGGTACCCCCGCGTGCCCGGACTGGACGACTGGCTCGATCTCTACCACCGCGTCGCCCGCGCCAACGGCGGGGAGCCCGACGCCGGACGGCGGCTGCGCTCCTGGGCCCGGCGGGCGGGCTTCACCGAGATCAGGTCCTCCTCGGCCACCTGGTGTTACACCACCCCAGAGGATCGGGCCTGGTGGAGCGGGCTGTGGGCGGACCGCACCCTCCAGTCCTCCTACGCGCGGCTGGCCGTGGAGGGCGGGCATGCCACGCTGGAGGATCTGCGGCGGATCGCGGACGCCTGGCGGGAGTGGGGCGCCCATGAGGACGGCTGGTTCAGCGTCCTGCACGGAGAGATCCTCTGTCGCCCTTCGTGAGGGCCCGCGCCTGCCGGCCATGGGAAGGACGAGACGCCCGCCCCTCCGATGGGGGAGGGGCGGGTATCAGGCTGGGTGGCTAGGGCCGGTTGTCGATGGTCAGGCCGGCCTGCTGCTTAGTACCAGCCGTCCCATCCGCAGAAGTTGCCGCAGTGGCCGGCGACGTAGATGTTCCAGGTGATGTCGTCCAAGTCCGAGTCGCCGTAGCCCCCGTAGCCCCCGTAGCCGTAGGCGCCGGCCCCACCCCATTGCGTGGGGGCGGTCGTCGCGCTTGCCGCCGTGGCGCTTGTGGCGAGAGCGCCACCGGCAAGAGCGGTGCTGAGTGCGAGTCCGGCGATGACCTTATTGAGCTTGGGCATTATGTGTCCCCCTCGAAGGATCATTTGCCTAATTTGCCAAAGATCTCACTCGATGACCGTTAGGTGGTCATCACTCCGCGATTTACTACATTTCCGGATCGAATGAGCGATAAACGGTGCTCTGCACTCTTTGATGCCATCTTATTCACGCAAGAGCCTTTATATGCCATTTATGACGGATTTGTTCCCTAGTGTCCGATTGCTGCCCGGGTGGTGCAGCGGCTTCCCGTGCGACCGCGCGGTCTTCTGCCGTTTCGCTCGTTTGACGCGGCAGCCGTACACGCGGACCGAGATCGGCATGGCAGTGTTCTCCGTTGTCAGCGCATTCCGGGTCGGTTCGTGTCGAGTTCATGGCCGGCGGTCAGGATGGTGCGCAGGCAAAGGTCGTCCTGGCGCAGCTCGTCCAGCCGGTTCGCGGCTGTGGCCAGACGTGCGGCCAGCCGGGCCGTGGGCCAGGAAGGGTGCTCGGCCAGCCGGGCACCCGCGATTCGTACGGCGAGGGGCAGCCGGCCGCACAGTTCGGTGATCTGGGCGGCCGACCGCGGATCACTGCGGATCCGCTGTGGCCCGGCGATCGTCGCCAACAGATCGATCGCTTCATGCTCGGAGAGCACGTCCAGGCATAGGCGAGCGGTCACGTCCAGGGTGGCGAGCCTGGCGCGGCCGGTGATGATCACGGCCGCGGCGGAGCGGCCCGGCAGCATCGGCCGCACCTGACAGGCGTCGACGGCGTTGTCGAGCACGATGAGCATTCGCCGGTCGGCGATGTGGGTGCGGAACAGGGCGGCGATCTCGTCGAGGGGCTGATGGCCGACCGGTCCGGGGACGCCGAGGGCTCTGAGGAACCGGGTGAGCACCTCACCCGGGGCGAGCGAGGCGCAGCCGGGAGTCGTGCCGTGCAGGTTCACATAGAGCTGTCCGTCGGGATAAGCCGAGGCGACGGCGTGAGCCGCGCGAATGGCCAGCCGGGACTTCCCGATTCCGCCAGGGCCGTCGATGGTGACGACTGATCCCCTCGGTCCGGGGGCGTTCAGGATCGTGACCAGTTGGGCGAGTTCGCGTTCCCGGCCCAGGAACCGCCCGGCGTCCGAGGGCAGCTGTGCCGGTGCCACGGCAGGGGCGACTGCGCAGGGAGAGCCCGGGTAGGGAGCCGTCCTGCTCCTGCCACGGTATGGGCTCGCGCCGTGGGCCGGTGCGGCGCAGGTATGGACGGGCCGCCAGCAGGGTCAGCAGCTGCTGCCAGTGCTCCGCGGCCAGCCGCTTGCCGAACCGCTCGGCGTACTCGGCCCCGATGTGGGCGAGGGACCGCGTTCCGTCGAGGCGGGATATGAGAAACGCCTCGCGGGGACCCACCTGCATATATGCCATGGTCTCGGTGTCGGCGACGATGTGGACGCCGGCCGGCCCCTTCCGCAGGGGCGGTCCCACCTGTACGGCCTGCCTGAGTCTGGGCCGGGCCTCCTCCAGCCAGGCCGGGTCCTGCTGTGCCGCCGCGACCGGCGTGTCGCTCTCCGCGGACCTCACACCGCCCCCGCGAGGTCGGTAGCAGGGTCAGGGGCAGGGCCGGCCGCACTGTCGGCGCTGGGTTCGAGGATCCGCTCGATCAGATAGGAGAGGTAGATCTCATCCAGGATCGCCGCGCCCAGCCGGTTGTTGGTCATGTGGATGTACGAGCTGAGCAGGATCGCCGCCAGGTCGCCACCCCGTGGGATCGGTCGCGGGCCGCCCCCGTCTTGTCCGGGGAAGAGCAGCTCGCCGCGGTCGGCCGCGGCGGACACCCGGTCACGCAGTTCCCGACAGTGGGACAGCCAGGTCTGCTCCATGGGGGACATCTCCGCCTGACCTTCGGCTTCGGCGAGGGCCCGGATCCGGGCGATCCGCGCCGAGAGCGTGGGGCGGGTCAGCTCGAGGTTCCGATCGAAGGAACCGTGCAGCCGCTCGTCGCCGGGCTCCTGGTAGGAGGTCTCCCAGAAGTTCCGGTAGCGCTGGAAGAACTCGCGCACCGCGGTGTCCGTGCCGAGGAACGTGCAGGCGGTCATCAGGCTGAGCTGGACGGCGAGCCCGAGCAGCACCGGCCGGACGTGCGTGTTCGAGGTGGCGAGGAGGTGGGCGACCATGTCGCTGGAGTGTTCGAAGTGCCATTCCGCGAGCTGGATGCCGACTTTCCCGCCGTAACGGTCGTACTCCGGCTCATAGGGGAAGATGGCGATGCTGTTGTTCGGACGGAACGGCATCCGGCCGTCCTGGCCGTACTCCTCGTTCCAGCGGGCTTCGCCGTACTCGGCCAGGTACATCTTCCGGTACAGGTCAGCCAGGCCGTCGACGTCGTTCTCGTACAGCGCCGGGCGTCGCCGGAGGAAATCCTCCAGCGCGTCCATGGCCCGGCGCGTCACTTCCTCGGTGGGTACGTGTGGGCCCCTGGGACAGCCGGGCGGGCCACGTCCTCCACCGGTACTCCGAACCGGTGATGAGCACGCCGAGGATCAGCATGACCGCTCCACCGAACAGCGGATAGCTGCCCGCCGCGGCGTGGTGGACCGCCGATGGCAGCAAGGACCCCAGCAGCTGGGCGCGTTCGGCGGCCTGCGTGACCGGGTCCAGGGCGGCGTAGACGATGTACGGCACAGCGAAGCCGAAGCCCACCACCATCACGAGCCAGCTGCCGCCGATGATGATCGGAGCGAGGCGCTTGCGCAGCTGGAGCGCCTCGGCCGCGAAAGCATTGATCATCGCATTTCTTTCAGTCCGCGCACTTGCCCGTGATGACGCGGCCGAGGGGGCATCCGGTGGTGGGCCGGCCGGCGCTGAAGGCGATGGGGACAGGAGGGAATCGCTCATTCGCCGCTCCCGGCGTCCGTGGTCAGCGCGAAGAACGCCTCCTCCAGCGATCGGTGCTCACGCCGTACCTCCTGGACATCGACACCCGCCTCCACCAGGGCCCGCACCAGGGCCGGGATGTCGTCCTGGTCCAGCTCCAGCCGCAGATGCGGATCCTCCGCGTCTTCCGTCCGGATGGCGCCGGACCACGCGGGATGCGACTTCAGCACCGTTTCCGCCACGTCCAGCGGCCGCCCCCAGACGGCGACCCGCATGGACCCGCTCTGGGCGAGCAGCGCCGAAACCGAGTCCTCCGCCACGACCCGGCCCCGATCGAGAACCACGACCCGGTCGCATACCTGCTGGACCTCGCCGAGCAGGTGGGAGGAGAGCAGCACCGTGGACACGCGGCTCAGGTCGCGGATGAGCGTGCGCATGGCGGCCATGCCTTCGGGATCGAGGCCGTTCGTCGGCTCGTCGAGGATGAGCAATGACGGATCGCCGAGAAGCGCGGCCGCCACCCCCAGGCGCTGTCTCATGCCGAGGGAGTAGCCGGTGACCCGGCGGTCGGCGGCGTTCTCCAGGTCGACGATGCGCAGCACCCGGCCGACCTCTGTGGCGGGCAGGCCGCGGGCGCGGGCGAGTACTCGCAGGTTGACCCGCCCGGACAGGTGGGGCACGAACGCCGGCGACTCGATCAGGGCGCCGATGTCGCGCAGTGCCACCGGGTCGGCCGGGGCTCTGCCGAGGACCCGCACCCGCCCCCTGTCGCTGCGCACCAGGCCGAGCAGGATGCGCAGCAGCGTCGTCTTCCCCGCGCCGTTCGGCCCGAGGACGCCGTACACCTGTCCGGGAGCGACGCTCAGCGTCACCCCGCGCACCGCCTGGACGGTGCCGAACGCCTTCGTCACGTCCTCCAGTTCGACGACGGGGGCGACGGCGACCGCGGACTCGATTCCAGAGGCGACCTCCTGGCTGATGGTCATGTCTCTTCCGGACTGCGGGTCATGGCTGTCCCGTTCTGTGGATCAGGTGGATCGTGATCGGTAACGAGATGATCCACTGAGCCGCTCCCCCCGTGCTCCCCTCTTGCTCCCCCCCGCGTCTTCCCGCTGTTCTTTGAGCCGGGCAGCCCGGGATAGACACATGGTTAGATGAACATCTAATTTGACATCTCTCTAATCCGTAGGGCATCCTGCTGTGCAGCTACTTAGATAGGCGTAAAAACAGAAGCGGGTGCCATCCCCGCGATCGCAAGGAGAACCGTCATGAGCGGATGCTGCGGACCTGCCACCGTCGAGTTCGAGCCGAGCGTGCCGGCGGCACGCCTGGAGGAACTGCCGGTCGTGGTGATCGGCGCGGGCCCGGTGGGGCTGGCCGCCGCCGCGCACCTGGCCGAGCGCGACCTGGACTTCCTTGTCCTGGAGGCGGGGGAGCGGGCCGGGGCGTCGGTCGCGCGGTGGGGGCACGTACGGGTGTTCAGCCCGTGGAAGTACAACATCGACGCCGCGGCCCGCCGCCTGCTCCAGGCCGCCGGGTGGCACGAGCCCGACCCCGAGTGGCTGCCCACCGGCGCCGAGCTCGTCGAGGACTATCTCTCGCCGCTGGCCGCGCTGATGGGCGAGCGGCTGCGCATCGGCGCGCGGGTGAGCGCGATCAGCCGCCTCGGCTACGACCGGGTCCGCACCGCCGGCCGGGAACAGGCGCCGTTCCTCATCCGCCTGACTGACGGCCGGGAGCTGTCCGCGCGTGCGGTCATCGACGCCTCGGGCACCTACGCCAGCCCGAACGTGCTGGGCGCCAGCGGCCTGCCGGCGTACGGCGAGCAGGCCGCCGCCGAGGTGATCGACCACGCCCTGCCCGACGTGCTCGGTGTCGACCGGGAACGCTATGAGGGCAGGCACACCCTGGTCGTCGGCGCGGGCCACTCGGCCGCCACCACGTTGCTCGCGCTGGCCCAGCTGGACGGCACCCCCGTCACCTGGGCGATCCGCGCGGGCAGTGCCGCCCGCACCTACGGCGGCGGCGAGGCGGACGCGCTGCCGGCCCGCGGCGCGCTGGGCACCCGCCTGCACGCCCTGGTCGAGTCCGGCCGCATCCGTCTGCTGACCGGTTTCTTCACCCACGCCGTCGAGCGGGACGGTGAGCGGGTGCGGGTGGTCGGCCGGGACCCCTCCGGCGTCGAGCGGAGCGTGACCGTCGACCGGGTCGTCGCCGCCACCGGATACCGTCCCGACCACTCCATCACCGCCGAGCTGCGGCTGGACCTGGACCCGATCCTCGGCTCCACCCGCGCGCTGGCCCCGCTGATCGACCCGAACATGCACTCCTGCGGCACCGTCCCCGCGCACGGTGTGGACGAGCTGGCCCACCCCGAGCCCGGCTACTACGCCGTCGGCGTCAAAAGCTACGGCCGCGCCCCGACCTTCCTCATGGCGACCGGCTACGAGCAGGCGCGTTCGGTGGTCGCGGCGCTGGCCGGCGACTGGGAGGCGGCCCGCGACGTCCAGCTCGACCTCCCCGAGACCGGCGTGTGCTCCTCCAGCCTCGCCGAGGCGCAGGAACAGCGCATCGGCCTGGCCACCGGCATCAGCGGCGGCCTGCTGTCGACGCCGCTGCCGCTGGTCGGCGTCTCCGCCTCCACCGAGGGCGGCGGCTGCTGCGGTTGAACCGTTTCTGCCGGAAGGGTGGCGGTTTCCCCCACGGTTGGCGGATCGTCGCCGCGTTGGCCGTCACCCAGACCATCGGCTATGGCG
The DNA here is from genome assembly GCF_016863115.1 of Sphaerimonospora thailandensis. Taxonomy (GTDB): domain Bacteria; phylum Actinomycetota; class Actinomycetes; order Streptosporangiales; family Streptosporangiaceae; genus Sphaerimonospora; species Sphaerimonospora cavernae. The sequence continues at coordinate 38,142 of NZ_BOOG01000047.1, read as the reverse complement.
TGCTGTATTACGCCTTTTCGGTTTTCCTCGTCCCGATGCAGCGCGACCTGGGCGCCGGCGGTGCTCAGGTAGCCGCCGCGCTCACCACGGCCGTGCTGACCACCGCTCTGTGCGCGCCGCTGATCGGACGATGGCTGGACGCGCACGGAGGCCGGGCGTTGATGAGCATCGGTTCCGTGCTCGGTACGCTGGCGGTGCTGGCCTGGTCGCAGGTCACCAGCCTGGCCCAGCTGTACGGTGTCTTCCTGGCGGTCGGCGTCGCCTCGGCGATGGTGCTGTACGAGCCGGCCTTCGCTGTGATCGTCGGCTGGTTCGACGGCCATGAGAACGGGCGGGCGACCGCGTTGCTGGCGCTCACCATCGTCGCCGGGTTCGCCTCCACCATCTTCCTGCCGCTCGCCGGCCTGCTGGTCGAGCACCACGGCTGGCGCACCGCCCTGATCATCTTGGCCGTGTCCTACGGCACGGTGGCGATCCCGTTCCATGCCCTGGTGCTGCGCCGTCCCGCACGCGCCGCCGTCGCCGGGGACAGGACCGCCCGGCGGGTCGATCTGGTCAAGGCGGCGGTTCGGGCGCGGCCGTTCTGGCTGCTGGTGGCCGCCTTCACCGCTCACGGCGGCGCGGTGGCCACCATCGGCGTGCTGCTTGTCACCTATCTGATCCATCTCGGTCACCCTCCGGTGTTCGCCGCGAGCGTCGCCGGACTGCTCGGCGTGCTGTCGGTGACCGGCCGCGTGGTCACCACCGGGCTGCGGCGCAGGTGGTCGGCCGCCGCCGTGGCGGCAGCGGTGTTCGCCCTGCAGGGACTCGGTGCGCTTGCCCTGCCCCTTGCCGGAGGCTCGGCGGTCGGCGCGATCGGCTGCGTGTTGGTCTTCGGACTCGGCTTCGGCGTCGGCACTATCACGCTGCCGTATCTGCTCGCCGAGCGGTACGGCACCGCGGCCTACGCGAGCCTGTCCGGCCGGGTCGCGATGTTCTCGGTGGCGGCCAAGGCCGCCGCGCCGGTCGCGGCGATCGCCCTCGCCCAGGCCGTGGGCTACCACTGGGTGATGGTGGCCGTCGTTTCGGCCTGCGCGGTCGCGGCGTTCGCGTTGCTCGCCTACCATCACCTGTGACTGGACGTCCTGGCGACGGGTTGCTCCAAACTTAGATGGAGGTCAATATAGAGGTATGTCAAACATCGGTTCGAACGCAGACGGCCTGACCGCCTCGCCTTCCGGGGCATGCTGCGCTCCTCTGGCGTCCGTATCGTTGGACCCCGCCGCCGCCGCCGACATGGCGAAGATGTTCAAAGCCATGGGAGATCCGGTGCGGTTGCGGTTGCTGTCGCTGATCGCCGCTCATCCAGAGGGGGAGGTGTGCGTGTGCGATCTGACCGACCTCTTCGACGTGGCTCCTCCCACGATCTCCTATCACCTGAAGTTGCTGCGCGAGGCAGGGTTGGTCGATCACGAGCGCCGGGGAACGTGGGTTTACTACCGGCCGATGCGTGACCGCCTTTACCGGCTTTCCGCTCTGCTGGCCGCACCGGACCTCACCGGCATCCCGAAGTGAGGCGCGGTCAGGGGACCGTCTTCGCGGGCACGTTCAACACCGCGCTCAGTCGTTCCAGTGCGGAGGGTATGACCCAGTAGAACACCCATGTGCCTCGTCGTTCACAGTCGATGAGACCGGCATTGCGCAGCACCCTCAGGTGGTGAGAGATCGTCGGGCCGGTCAGGTCGAAGGCCGAGGAAAGGGTGTTCACATATGCTTCTCCTCCCGGATGGGATGCGATCAATGACAGCAGTCGCACCCGCACGGGATCGGATAACGCCTTGAACGCCGCCGCCACCTCTGCCGCCTGATCGACGTCCACCGGTGCCGTGGCGAGCGGTGGACAGCAGATCACCGTTCGAGGGCGTCCTTGCTTCGACACCCGCCTATATTGACAGAGTTCTAGACGGGCGGCAATGGCGAAAGTGGTCAGATCGGGGTAAGGTCCTCGGCTTACACGGTAAGCCAGCCTCTCTCGACGGCTTTCACACCGGCCTCGAAGCGGCTACGGGCGCCCAGACGATCCATCAGACCGGCGACCATGCGACGGTGGGTGCGCAGCCCGATTCCCAGTTTCTTGCTGGTGGCTTCGTCGGTGAGGCCCTGTGCCAGGAGTCGGAGCAACTCGCGCTCCTGAACGGTAATGCTGTTGTCACAGCAGCGCCGTTCCATGCCCAATGGCGTCGCGGAAGTCCAGAGGTGCTCGAACAGCGCGATGAGCGCCGCGATGATGCCCGCGCCGCAAACCTCCACGGCACCTTTCTTGCTGCATTCGGGATCGAGCGGTATGAGCGCCACCTCCCGATCGAAGATCACTATCCGCAGGGGGAGGGTGGGCATGGTGCGGACCTCGCCGCCGAGGGCGACCATCCACCGTGCGTAGTTGAGCGTCGCCGTGTCGTTGCACGCGCTGTCCATATACACGGTGCGCACGGTCACACCCCGTTCCAGCATCGCGTGGTCGAGCGGTCTGCTCGCTTCCAGGCTTTCCGGCGACTGAGCGCCGCCTGGCATGAATGACAGGCACTCGGATTTCGTGCAGTAGGCCAGCGTTTCGATGCGGGCACGTACGGCCTCGAGGCTTTCGAGCGCATCGCACTCATGACGCGCGCCCACGGCGCACAACTCGCTGTATTCGCTGATCAGGTGGGCGACCGCCTGCTGCGCCGCCATGAACTCCTCCTGGCGGCGCGACAGTTCTGCCCGCTGGCGCTGCAGGAGATCGTGGAAGGCGACGCTCGGACTGCCCGCGCGCAAGGTACCGGACGACCGGCGCAGGAGAGACAGCTCCACCAGCTTGTCGATAGTGCTACGGACGGAGGTCTCCGAGACGCCCACCTGGGTCGCGACCTCTGCGACGTCAAGGTTCTTCCGGGTCAGCACCAGGCGGTAGATGGCGTCGGCATGGGCATCCAGGCCCCATTCCTGAAGCATAGTTCCCCCAAGCACCGATGCGAGGCGACGCCATTAAATAACACGCGGCTGTAGCTGTCCATGTCAAAGTTGTAACGTTCGGCGGTCAATAAAGCCGTGGCCGTCGAGCCGCCGGCTGCGACGCCTCTGGTCGGCGGCCGGCGCCTGCGCGGCGTCCGACATCGGTCGCCGGCCATGGAGCTGTGACCTTGTCGATCCACGCCCTTGGCACCAAGTTGCCGGGCAACTTGCTGCCTGTTCCGGCTACTTTCATAAAGCCCTGACAAATACGACAGTGGTGGCGTTCCACGATGTCCACTCATGAATGCCGGGCATCACGGCGTGGATCCGGCGTAGGCGCGTTTCCCGGGTACGTGCGCATGCCGGTCGTTTCCAGACGACGATTTCCGCAGGTGGGCTACAACGCACAATCGTTTTTTCGACATGCCGATCCAGCCGGCCGGGAAACTCTCGGCACGCGCTCGTGGGAGGAGAAAAGCATGGCCGCAGGTGCCCCTGACCCCCGCCGTAAGGAAACTGAATTGACCGTACGGACCCTGCGTACCGTCGATTCCGAAGTGAAGGTTCTCGGCTCCAAGAGCTACACCAACCGGTATCTCGCGATCGCGTCGTTGTCCGGCCAGGACACGACGCTGGAGAACGCGCTGATATCAGATGACACGGTGTACTTCGCTCGCGGGATCGAGGCGCTGGGTCACGTGCGGGCCGAGATCGACGAGCGGCACGAGACGATCCGCGTCACACCCACGGGCGAGCCGATGCGAGCTCCCGCCGATGAGATCTTCATGGGCGGGGCGGGGACTCCGCTGCGGTTCCTCATCTCCATGGCCGGCCACGCCCCGGGCGTGACCACGATCACCGGCAACAAACGAATGCAGGAGCGCCCCATGGGCGACCTGCTCGCCGCGTTGCCCGCTCTCGGGGTCGACGCGGTCAGCGTCCGCGGCAACGGCTCGCCCCCCGTCCAGGTCGCCGGCGGCTCCTTCCGTGGCGGAGCCACCCAGATCAGCGGCGCGGTGAGCAGCCAGTTCACCTCGAGCCTGCTCATCAACTCCGTGCTCGCCGAGACCGACGTGGAGATCACGATCACCGACGATCTCATCTCCAAGCCCTACGTCGAGATGACGATCGCCGCGCTCGCCGAGATGGGCGTGCAGATCAAGCGAGACGGATACGCCCGGTTCACGGTTCCCGCAGGCCAGGCGTTCCGCGGCGGATCCGTCACCGTCGAGCCGGACGCCTCCGGCATGTCCTACTTCCTGGCCGCCGCCGCGGTGCTCGGCGGTCGCGTCACGATTCCCGGCATAGGCCGGGACTCCTATCAGGGCGATGTGGGCCTGGTCGACGCGCTGGCCCGGATGGGCTGCGCCGCGTCCTTCGACCAGAAGGGGATCACGCTCACCGGCGGGGAACTGCACGGCATCGAGATCGACATGGAGAGCATGCCCGACGTCGTGCCGACGCTCGCGGTGGTCGCCGCCTTCGCCCGGGGGACCACGCACATCAGCAACATCGCCAGCCTGCGCGTCAAGGAATGCGACCGCATAGCGGCGGTCACCAACGAACTGCGCAAGATGGGCATCGCCGTGGACGAACACCATGACGCGATGACCATCACGGGCGGCACGCCCACGGGAGCGGTCATCGAGACCTACGACGACCACCGGATCGCGATGTGCTTCGCGATCGCCGGGCTGCGTACCGAAGGGGTGGTGATCAAGGATCCCGGCTGCGTCGCGAAGTCGTACCCCACGTTCTGGGAGACCCTCGACACCCTGTTCCCCGACGGGAAGTCGACGACGTTCCCCGACGGGAAGTCGACCCGGTGAACCTCGCGTCGCGGGGCATCCTGCTGGTGCTGGACGGGTGGGGCCACGCCCCGCCCGGCCCGGCCAACGCGCTCAGCCGGGCGGCGATGCCCGACATCGACTCGCTGATCGCCGAGCGGCCCTCGACCCTGGTCCAGGCCTCGGGTGAGGCCGTCGGCCTGTTGCCGGGAACCGTCGGCAACTCCGAGATCGGGCACATGGTGATCGGCGCCGGCCGGCCGCTGCCGTACGACAGCCTCCTCGTGCAGCGCCAGATAGAAACGGGCGCGCTCGCGGACCATCCACTGCTCAACGAGGTGTGCGCGAAACTCGCCGCGACCGGCCGGGCCCTCCACCTGGTGGGACTGTGCTCGGACGGGCAGATTCACGCCCATGTCGACCATCTCAGGGAGCTCCTGCGCATCGCCGCGAGCTCGGGCGTGCCCGCCGTATGGATCCATGCGATCACGGACGGCCGTGACGTCGGCGACGGTACCGCCGCGGGATATCTCGACCTGGTCGAGAAATTCGCAGCCGAGGCGGGAACCGGCCGGATCGCGACGGTGATCGGCCGCGGGTACGCGCTCGACAAGAGCGGAGACCTGGAGCTTACCGGCGCGGCCATGCGGGCGATCGCGGACGGAGTGGGGGTCGGCGTCGCGCGGGCGCGGGACGCTCTCGACGGGCAGCGCAGTGACGTGTGGGTGCCGCCCAGCGTGATCGTCGAGGCGGAGGACACGCCACCCGGCGTGGTCGGACAGGGGGATGCCATCCTGTTCACCAACTTCCGCAGCGACCGGATCCAGCAACTCGCCGACGCGCTCGTGACCCATCTGGCGGCACGCGACGTAACCGTGCTGAGCCTCGCCAGATATGACACCCGGGCGGCGATTCCCCCCCTGGTGGATCGCGCGGACGCGTCGGGAGGGCTCGCCGACGAGCTCGAGCGGCATGGGCTGCGCTCGGTCCGCATCGCGGAAGGCGAGAAGTTCGAGCACGTGACCTACTACCTCAACGGCCGTGACGATCGAGTTCGCGCGGTCGAGGAGCACGTCAGGATCACCGGGGACGACCCGCCCGACTACCGGTCCCGCCCGGAGATGAACCTGCCGCTCGTCGTGGACGCGGTGACGGAGGCCGCGCGCCGCGCCGATGTGGCGCTGGTCGTCGCGAATCTGGCGAACATCGACGTCGTCGGGCACACCGGAGACGCGGAGGCGACGGTCGCGGCCGCGGAACACACCGATGCGGCGGTCGGCCGGATCTGCGCGGCCGCCGGCGAGACAGGACGGTGGGTGCTTCTCGTGGGCGATCACGGGAACGCCGAGCAGATGACGCGGCCGGACGCCGACGGAGGCCTGCGGCCGTACGGGGGGCACACGACGAATCCGGTGCCGCTCGTGTACGTGCCGGCTCCGCACGGCCGGTCGGCCGGCGGCGAACTGAAGTCCGAGGGAACCCTCGCCGACGTCGCGCCCACGGTTCTGGCCCTGCTGGGTCATCCGCCCGGCGCCGCCATGACCGGCAGGTCATTGCTGTGAGCGCCGAGCCGGCCCGCACGGTTCCGTCCGGCGAGTCGACGTATCAGGCAAACGACGGAGGAGATCGAGTAATGCCAGAACGTCCACGTATCGCCGTGATCGGAGACCACAGTGCCAAGGTTCCGGCCCATCCGCGGCTGGACGCGTTCATCCCGTTTCTCGATGTCGAGGTCGACTGGATCCCCACGGAAACCATCCGCGGCCCGGAGACCTTCAGACCGTACTCCGGCATCTGGGTCGTCCCCGGCTCTCCCTACGCATCGAAGGAGGGAGTGCTGTCGGCCATCCGTCTGGCCAGGGAGGCGGGCATTCCGTACCTGGGCACGTGCGGCGGCTTCCAGCACGCCCTGCTCGAGTACGCGCGCAACGCGCTTGGCCTGGCGCACGCCGACGACGTGCAGTACGACCCTGACGCCAAGGCACCGTTGATCACTGCTCTGTGCTGCTCGATGGTCGGCGAGACGGCCTCCCTGTTTCTCGGGGACGGAACTCGGCTCGCATCCGTCTACGCCCATGCGGAGCAGACCGTCGAGACGTTCCACTGCAAGTACGGCCTCAACCCGGAGTATGTCGACCTGATCGAGCAGAGTGCCCTGGTGATCAGCGGCTGGGACGCGGAGAAGGCCCCCCGTGCGATCGAGCTCTCCGATCACCCGTTCTTCATCGGAACTCTGTTCCAACCGGAACTGTCCTCCGCTCCCGGATCGATCCACCCGCTCATCGAAGCCTTCGTCGCCGCCGTAATCCGGCACGCCGAACATTCCGGAAGTTCTGCCACCCCCCAGGAGGCTGCTGTCACATGGAAGTATTCGTCCTGATCCTCGTCGTGGCGCTCGCCGCGGCCAACGGCGCCAACGACGTACCGAAGGGGGTCGCCACGCTCGCCGGAGCGGGCGTCACCAAGCTTCGTACGGCTATCGCATGGGGAACCATCGCCACCGTGCTCGGCTGCCTGGTGTCGCTGACGCTCGCCTCGAAGATGACCGATCTGTTCTCCAAGGGGATTGTCTCGGCGAATCCGACACCGGTCTTCGCGGCGGCGGTGCTCATCGGCACGGTCGTCTGGGTGATCCTCGCCACGGCGTTCGCGTTGCCGGTGTCCACCACACATGCCCTGGTCGGGGCGCTTCTCGGCGCCGGGGTTCTGTTCGCCCGTGACAGCGTGCAGTGGGACGGCCTGCTCGGCAAGGTCGTGGTGCCGCTGCTGCTCAGCATTCTCGTGGCGTACGCCATCTCGGCCGTGCTCGGCCTCATCACCCGCAAGCTCATGGCCAGATCGGCGGGGAGAAGGAACGAGAGCGGTGACAGCCCGGTGTCCGGCGGCACGCCGGCCGCCACGCCGGCCGTCACGGCGACGACCACGGCCGCGACCGTGGTGACGCACGTCGAACCGACCAGGGCGCAGCAGGCGATCGGAATCGGCCACTGGATCACCAGCGGTCTGGCCAGTTTCGCCCGGGGGCTCAACGACACGCCCAAAATCGTGGCGATCGGATCCTTCGCGCTGGTCGGAGGGATGACCACCACCACGTTGCTCTTCGCCGTCACGGCCGCCATGGCGATCGGCGGGCTCGTGGCCGGCTCCCGTGTCGCCGACCGTCTCGCCTACTCGGTCATCAAGATTCCGCACGCGGAGGGCTTCGCCGCCAACCTGACCACCGCGGCCCTGGTGGGACTCGGTGCCATGCTCGGCCTGCCGATGTCCACGACCCAGGTCTCGGCCGGTGCGATCTCCGGCATCGCGGCGAACGACCTTTCCCGGCTGAACAAGAAGACCGTGCGCGATCTCCTGATCGCATGGCTGCTGACGCCGCCGGTCGGTGCGGCCGTCGCCGCCGGCGCCTATCTCGTTCTTTCCTGACACCCGACCTTTCCTGACGCCCCTCCTTCCCGATGCCGGCGGCCGTCGGAACAGTCCCGGCGGCCGCTCATTGACAGGAGCATGATTCGATGATCTTATAACTAAGAAATTATCGAATCAACAGAGGGGATGACGACATGAATCGGCGACAGGACACCGAGGAACGCGTCACCGGCGGATTCATATCCGGCTCGCCGCAGGACAGCGGCGCGGCCGCGACCGGCTGCTGCGGCGAACCCGCCTCGGGCCCCGTTGAGATCACCGTCACCGAAGCCGATCTCGAGCACGCGTCCGGGAGTTGCTGCGGCGAGCCGCGCACGACGAGCGATGGCTGCTGCGGGACATAGGCGTACGGACAACCGGCCATGACATCACGAGAAAGGCCTGACCCCGGATGACCACGACCGCCCGGCCCGAGATCGAGAGAAGGCTCATGGCGCTGGCCGATGCCTTCGACGAGTCACGGGCGATGGCCGTCCTGGAATCGCTCTGCGCGGAGCGGCTGTCCGGCCGGGCCGTGGGTACGCGGGGACGCGACCATGCCACCGGGCTCATCGTGAGCGAACTGGGAGCTCTCGGGTTGCGCCCCGTCACGGACACGTTCCAGGTACCGGGAGTATTCAGGCTGGACTCGCAACCGATGTTCACCGTTTCGGGCCCGCACCTGTCCGGGGCGCTCGAACACCGCCGTGACTTCGCTGAGCACCCTCGCTCCGCCTCGATCGACAGGCCCGTCGAGGGTCCCGTCTCGCGATGGGACGGCGCACCCCGGGACGGTGCCTGGAGCGTCGTGGAACGCGTGCCGAGCGGGAGTGCCTTCGCCGAACTGGCCGATTCGGTCCGCGCGGGCGGGGGCATCGGCCTGCTGACGCCGCAGCGACCCGCTGCCTCCGGCTTCCTGACAAAGCGGGTCGTGGGCGAAGCACCCGTGGATCTCCCCGTCATCGCCGTCCGGGACGAGCACCTGGCCGCCCTGGACGGCGACACCGTACGAGCGATCATGCCCATCTGGCGCGGGACCGTCACCGGTGCCAATGTCGTCGCCGCGCTGCCCGGCACCGATCCCGATCTCGCCGGCCGGCCGGTGCTGGTCACCGCGCACTACGACGGGGTCGGGGCGGATCCCGGACGGCATTATCCGTGCGCCGGCGACAACGCCAGTGGAACGGGCGTGCTCGTCGAGGTCGCCCGTACGCTCGTGGCGCAGCGCTTCACGCCGGCTCGTCCTGTGGTCTTCGCCGCGCTCGACGCCGAGGAGGTGGGCGCCCGGGGATCGCTGCACCACGCGGGCCGGCTCGCCGCAGCCGGTGACCGCCCGGACGTCGTCAACCTGGACATGGCGGCGAAGTTCAACGGCGCCGTGGCGGCCGAGCTGGGGCCGGATTCCGAAGCGATCCGGGACGCCCTCGACCAGGCGGGACGCATGCTCGGCATCCCGCTGGCCGTCGGTCCGGTGGCCTCGGACAACCGGCGGTACGCAGCGGCCGGGTTCCCCGCCGTAGGCCTGGGCCTGGGCGCGGCTCACTACCACTCGCCGCTGGACGGCCCGGAGCACGTCGAGCCGGGTGCCCTTCGCATGGCCGGCCGGCTGCTGCTGGTCGCCATCGGTCGCCTGGCACTTGAGACGACACGTGCGGCCGGAGCGTGACGCCGTCCCGGCGCCCGCCGGCCGCGGAGCACACCCCCAACACACGAGGAGTAGTAATGGCGAGCACACCGCCGTCCATCTCGACCCAGCTCATCGGGCTCGCCCCTGAGGTCAGGGACAGTCACGCGAGCTTTTCCGACAGTTTCGAGGGCTTCTTCAACGCGGTCTTCGACGGCAAGGCCCTCGATCCGAAGACACGCGCCGCCGTCGCCCTCGCGGCGGCACTGGTGCTGGACCGGGAGGAGACCGTGCGCGCCTTCCTGGCGACGGCCAAACAGATCGGGCTGGGAAACGAGGAGATCGGGCAGGTGGCGGGAATCGTCGAGGTCCTGAAGCTCGACGCCCTGCGCCGACCCGCCACGGCGGCGGCCGCACCGGTGAAGAGGGCCAACACCTGCTGCTGATCGCTCATCGGCTTTCTGGCGCATCACGTCAGCGACAACGGAAGGGGAATGCCGGTGACAGCCGGCGGCGAAACTCCGGGGGGCACGGTCGTCCTCATCGGCGGCCGTGCCGAAAGGGAGTTCACCATCCTGCGCGAACTCGGCTACCGGATCCTCTACCTGGACCGGCGAGTCCCGCTGCGGTGCATGCTCTGGGCCGATGTGCCGATCGACGTGGACGTGGACGACTGGGACCTGGTCTCCGATTTGATCAAGGACCGGCTCGGCGGAACCCCGCCCGCGGCGGTGCTGACCCACGTGGAAACGCGGATCCCGTTGATGGCCCACCTCACGGAGTGCTTCCTCCGTGACGGGCGGGGGCTGACCCTCGACGCGGCATGGAACTGCCGGGACAAGTGGCAGACCCGTAACCGGCTCCGCCGCGCCGGATTGCCCGTGCCGGAGTTCGGGCTCGCGGACGACGCAGCGGACGCGGTGCGGATCGCCGCGGACATCGGCCTGCCCGTCGTGCTGAAACCGCGAGACGGGGCCGGCGCCTTCGGGGTACGGCGATGCCTCACCACCGACGAGGTGCGGCAGGCGGCGAATGCCATCCTCGCCGATCCGGGCCCGGCCACCCGGGCCGGCGTTCTGATCGAGGAGTACCTGGACGGGCCCGAGTACGCCGTGCAGACCCTCACCCAGAACGGACGCACGCGGCTGCTGAGCGTGTTCCGCCAGTACATGACCGAGCCGCCGATTTTCGTGGAGACAGGTTACGAACACCCCAGCGGCCTCGGCAGCACCGACGAGTCGGCCCTCGCGGAAATGGTCGCTTCGGCGCTGGCCGCCCTCGGGATCACGGACTGGATCAGCCACACGCAGGTACGGCGCGGGCCCGGCGGGTTCCGCATCGTAGAGGTCAACGCGCGCCGTCCGGGCGGCCGCCTGGTCGAGATGACCTCCGTCGTGTCCGGCGTCGACATGATCGTGGCGGTCTCGCAGTTGGCGCTCGGCCTCCCGGTGACCATCGGAGCGCCGCGGGCCACGCATGCCCTGTACCGCAGCGTCGTCTTCGACGAGCCGGGATTCCTGACGTACCGGACTGATGTTGATATATCGGCTTTATCGCGGTCGCCGGCGCCGATCGTCGAGGTGGAGGTCGCGCCGGGTGAGCCGGTGCTGCCGATGGATCACCCGGAAGGCGGGGTGTACGGCCGGATCGTGGTGTTCGGCCATTCGACGACAGAGGTCGCCGACGGTGTTCGCGCCGTCAGGGAAGCGCTGGACCTGCGGGTGATGCCGGCCGATGACCTCGCCTGGACCGGATCGGACAGCCGTGAGTTCAAGTCGTGCTGCTGAGGTGATCGTGACGAGCCACGAGTATCGCGTGATGCTCTCGGGCGGGGTGGCCGGCATCGACAGGGACGTCTGGAACGACGTGGTACGCCGCTGCGGCGGCACGACCTTCTACGCCTGGGAGTGGCTGGCCGCGTTCGAAGAGGCGCCCCCGGGGACGTTCCAGCCCGCTCATCTGCTGGCCTATCGAGGAGATGAGCTGGTCGGGGTCTGTCCCGCCTTCCTGGTGCACCACTGCCCGCGACTGGACTACGCGTACTCCCTCAGTGCGGCACCTGGGCTGCGCGACCGGGGTCCGGTTCTGCTCGCGCACAGCCTCGCCGGGTTGATCGGGGGTCCTCTGGTGCTGCCGGGCCATCGAGACGCCGCGGCGGCGCTGATCGCCGGTCTGGAACAGGCGGCCTCGGTGTTGGACGCATGGGCGTGGGGCGTCGCGAACCTTCCGGCCGGCGCCGCCACCGGATTGCTCCTGCGCGAGGGTTACGCGGTGGCGCACGTGGCCACGGCGTACCACATCGACACCACATGGCCGTCTCCCGCCGAATACTGGAGCACGTTGCCGGGCCGCCGCCGACGCAAGCTCTGGCGAGAACAGCGGCAGCGGGCCGAAGGCCTGGTCATCGCCGAAACACGGCTGGACGCGGACACGATGGTGCGACTCGCCCACGATCTGCTCCGCGCCCACGGAACACCGGTCGACGTGTTCCCCGAGGCGTACCTGCGGGCCCTGCACCGGCACCTGCGGCCCTACGAGAGGACGATCGTCGCGGCCGACGCCGACGGGATCGCGGCCATGTTCAGTGGCTGGCAGTTCGGGGCCGAGTGGTCGTTGTGGATCGCCGGGTTACGGGCCGCACGGTATGCCGCGTTCGAGCCCTACCACTCGATGCTGGCGCACACCATCGAAGCGGCGGTCACCTCGGACACCCGCGTGCTCAACCTGGGCCGGGGCAACGCCCCCATCAAGCGCCGATACGGCGCGATCGGCACGCCGCTCTTCCTCGCGCTGAAATCGGCGAACCGGCGCCATGACGCACTGCTGCACGCGTGGTGCCGGCAGTTGGAGGTGCGGAGCCAGGCCTCGCCTGACGGGCTTGACGTAGTGAGCAGGTGCTGCTGATGCCTGAACGACTCGCCACGGCCGACGCTCGGCCGAGCATCCTGTGCGTTTCGGGCCGTCGGGTGGTCGATGTGCTCGGGGAGATGGGCGTCCACACGGTTTTCCTCAGCGATCCCACGCCCATCGACCTCGCCTGCCTGGTCGACCTGCCCCTGGACCTCGACCTGGACGATTGGGCGGCCACCGAGGCCGTCGTCCGTGGACTCCACGACGCGCGGCCCTTCGCCGGGGTGCTGAGCGTCTACGATGCGTACCTGCCCCTGGCCGGTTACCTCGCCGCGCGGCTCGACGTGGCAGGGCTCGCCCTGCCCGCCGCGTTCAACTGCGACAACAAGCTCCGGATGCGGCTGACTCTCGAGGCGGGCGGCATCGCGGGACCGGCGTACGCGGTCGTGGGCGATCCCGATGAGGCGGCGGCCGCGGCCCGGCGCCTGGGATATCCGGTCGTCGTCAAGAAAATGGGGGCCGCCGGGGGCAGGGGAACCCGGCTGTGCCGCAGCCCGGAAGAGGTGGCCGCGGCGGTCACCGCTCTGTGGGCGGAGACGAGCCCCAACCTGCTGGTTGAGGAGCATGTCGAGGGTCCCGAGTACGCGGTGCAGACCGTGACCGTGGGCGGAGCCACCGAGGTGATCAGTGTGCTGGCGCAGCACACGGCGACCGGGGCGCGACCGGTCGAGACGGGCTATGACTTTCCCAGCGGCCTCGGCGACCAGGGCGAGGTGAGGCTCGGGGCCTTCGTCGCCCGAGCTCTGCGGGCACTGGGCGTCGACAGCGGGATCGCCCACACCCAGGTCCGCCTCGGTCCGGCGGGTCCGGCGGTGATCAATGTCAGCGCGCGTCCACCCGGTGGACGCCTGTGCGAGGTGACGGAGGCGGTCTCCGGCGTCGACATGGTGCGGGCCGCGATCGAGGTCGCACTGGGCCGGCCCGTCACCCGGCGGTCGCCCGTGGCCGGTCATGTCATGTATCGGTGCGTTGCCTTCGACACGGCCGGCACGGTCGACTACGACCCCGGGGCGCTCGCGATGGCCGGAGACGGCCCCGCCTGCCTCAGTGTGTCCATGGACGTCGAGCCGGGAGAGCGGGTGCTCCCCGTCGATCACGTTGACGGCGGGGTCTACGGGCGCGTCGTCGTCTACGCGGACACGGCGGAGTCGCTCGAGCCCGCTTACCGGCGGGCCGTCGATGCGCTGCGGCCACGCCTGAAGCGGAACGGAACGTGAGACCACCTGCCCCGGATGAGGATGGTGACCTACCGATGTCAGACAAGTCGGGACCACAGGCGGCGCGGGAGGTGACCCGCGTGCTGGTGCTCGGCGGGCACCGCACCGTCACGATGCTGAAGGAGCGGACCGACTACGAAGTCGGCTTCGCCGACGAGTTCATCCCCTTCGACCTTTTCGCATTGATCGACATCCCCTTCGAGGTGGACTTCGACGACTGGGAATCGGTGGTGAAGCAGGTCGAGCGCGTGCACGCCACGCGACCGTTCACCGCGGTGGTGAGCCAGGTCGACCGACTCGTTCCCCTGGCCGGTGTGTTGCGCGAGCGTCTGGGTCTGGCAACAGGGATCACCGCCGAGGCCGCCGGGAACTGCAACGACAAGGCCGCCACGCACAGGTGTCTGGCCGAGGCCGGCCTCGCCGTCACCCGTCACCACGTCGTCGGCAGTGCGGAGGAAGGGGTGACGGCGGCCAAGGAGATCAGCCTGCCCGTCGTCGTCAAGCCGCGGGACGCGACGAGTGCGGTGGGACTCATGCACTGCGCCACAGCGGAGGAGGTGTCCGTCGCCGTCCGGGACATCCTGGACGGCGGGCGCGACAGCGCGCTGGTCGAGGAATATCTCATCGGGCCGGAGATCGGGGTTTTCGCCAGCCGCGCCGGGGGAGAGACCGAGATCTGTTACGTCTTCGAGGGCGAAGTGGGACCGCCGCCGAAGTTCGTCAAGCTCGGTGGCTGGTTCCCGGGGGCGCTGGCCGAGGACGATCTCTCCCGGGTGAGCGAGTTGACCGAGCGCGCCCTCGCCGCCGTCGGGCTCGACAACTGGATCGCTCTGGTGCAGTTCATCCTGACCGAGGCCGGGCCGAGGGTCGTCGAGATCAACCCGCGGGTGGCAGGTGGTCAGGGGGTCGCGCTCATCACGGCGACCAGCGGATACGAGTCGACGCTGGTCGCGGTGGAGGCCGCCTTGGGCCGCCAGATGCGACCTGATCCCCCCAAGGCGCCCGTCGGCCTCTACCGCAGCCTCGTCTTCGAACACGAAGGCAGTCTGTGGTATCGCCAGGAGGCGCTGCGCGAGGTCGAGGGGCTGGAGTCTCCGGTCGAACCACTGATCGAGATCGACGTCGAGCCGGGAGAGGCCGTGCTCGCGATCAACCATCCGCGAGGTGGGGCGTTCGGCCGAATCGTGCTGGCCGGAAACAGCCGTGAAGAGGTCGCCCGGGACTACGAGCGGATCATCGCGTGGTTGGACCTCCGGGTCGAGCCCCTGCACGACGCCGAGTCGGAGAGCGCGAAGACGCACTCGTCCTGCTGTTGACACCGGGCATATGCCCGGTCTTGACGGGATCCGTGAGCTCTGATTTCATAATCTTGAAATTATCAAATCAGATGGGAGAGGGGTGCGTGATGGCGGACGACATGATCGGCTCGGGCTGCTGCGAGACCAGCGGCATCGAGGACGCGGCCGAAGACGGCGCCGAATGCAGCTGCGCGTGCGCGTGCTGCGACTAGGAAGCGGCGTGTCTGTGCGACCGGGCGTGGCGCGGCCCACCATCCAAGGACCGCGCCGCGCCTCAGAGGTGCACAGGGGGCCGGCCGGAAGGAAGAGGTAAGTGAAAGAGACGCTTCACGCGCTGCGCTTCATCTACGGCTACCCGCTCCGCTACCGACGGGCGATGACCGTGGCCACGCTCACGATGCTGGCCGGCCTGCTCAGCAGCATCGCCATCCCACTGGTCATGCGCGTCGCCATCGACGCGGGCGTCCTCGGCGGTGACCCGGGCCTGCTGCTCGTGATCGCGGTCGGCGTCCTGGCCATCGGGGCGGTCTCCGCGACACTGCTTCACCTCGGCAAGCAGCTCCGCTTCAAAGTCGCGAGCCGGGCCGTCAACGATCTGCGGCATGACCTGTTCCGCAATCTCCTCCGGCTCGGTCCCGCCGACACGGCCGAGGCATCCGGCGGGAGGGCGCTGACACGGCTGGTCTCCGACGCGGTCTTCGTCCGCGGCCTGACCAACGGCGGCCTGCTGGAACTGCTCAACCAGCTTCTCGTCACCTCGGTGATGTACCTGGTCGCAATGGTGATCGACGTCCGCACCACGCTTCTCGCCTCGATCCCGCTGGTCATCGTGATCGTGGGCCATCTCACCGTGCAGGGGCGCCTGCACCGGGTGTTCGTGGAGGTGAAGGGACAGTTCACCAACCTGCTCTCCGGGGTCGGGGAATCCCTCTCGAACATCGGAGTCGTGAAGTCCTTCAGCCGTGAGGGCGCCGCCTCGGATCGGCTGAACAAGATCAATGAAGAGCTGTCCGCGCGCCGGGGCAGCATGAAGACCACCTACAGCCGCTGGGAGGCCATCCTCAACGTCGTGGGCGCGCTGCCGACGCCGATCGCCCTGTGGCTGGGCGGCGCCGCGGTGGTCGAGGGCGGTCTGACCGTGGGCAGCCTGGTCGCGCTCACCGCGCTGATCATGATGGTGCAGATGAGCATGCACATGGTCACCATGCACGCCAACGGGGTCTTCCGATCAGTCGTGATCGCCCAGCGCCTGCTGCGCATCGTGGAGGCGCCGTCCGTGCTGGACATCCGGTCCGGGACCCGTCCCATGCCTTCGCTCACCGGTGCGCTCACCGCGACCGCTCTCGTCGTCGACATCGGGGAACGGCGGGTTCTCGACGAGGTGAGCCTGGACGTCACGCCAGGCGAGGTGATCGCCTTCGTCGGGCCGACCGGCAGCGGCAAGACCACCCTGCTCCACGCGCTGGCCCGGCTGCGCGACCCCCAGTCGGGAATAGTCCGCTACGACGGCACCGACGTCCGCGAGTACGACCTGGAATCGCTCCGGCGCCAGGTGGTGTGCCTACCCCAACGGCAGTGGATCTTCGAGGGAACCCTGGCCGACAACATTCGCTTCGCCCGGCCCGACGCCACCCCGGAGGAGGTCGCCGAAGCGGCCGGAGCGGCAGGGCTCGGTCATTTCCCGCTTGAGCGCACGCTCGCCGCCGACGCGGCGGACCTGTCCGCCGGCGAGCGTCAGCGTGTGGGGCTCGCCCGCGTCCTGCTCGTCGACCCCGCGATCCTGTTCCTGGACAACCCGACCGCCAACCTCGACGCGGAAACCGAGGCGGAACTGCTCGACACCATCATGCGAGTACGGCGGGGCAGAACGCTCATCATCGCGACCCAGCAGCCCGCCGTGACGCGACACGTCGACCGAGTGATCGCGTTGAACAACGGCGCTCCCGTGACGCCCACCTCGCCGGCGGCGCCCGTACCCGAAGTCGATCCCGCGGCCGGCGACGCGCCGTCGGCCCGGCCGCTGGCATCCGCCGGCCTCCAGGAAGGGGGCAAGACCAATGGCTGATTCGGCCACGGTGGCCGCACCCCTCGAAGAGAGCGAGGCCGACCGGACCCTCCGCCGGGCGGCCCGGCGACTGCTTCCCTACCTGAGGCCGCACATCGGGTGGATCGCCCTGGCCACCTTGATGACCATCCTCAACTCCGTGATGACGATCGCCCAGATGTACACCGTCATGGCGGGCATCGGTCACATCGTCATGGGCGACCTCGACGCGGTCGGGCGGACCGCGGTCAACCTGGTGGTTCTCGCGGTCCTGGACAACATCATCCGCATCACCTACAACGTCGCGATGATCCGGGTGAACGAGCGGCTCACCGTTACGCTCCGCAACGACCTGGTGCGCCGCCTGCACAACGTGCAGCTGTCCCGGCACGTCTCGCAGGCCAGCGGCACCTGGGTGACCCGCGTGCTGTTCGAGGCGGAGCGCTTCCGCGGATACATCACCAAGACCGGTCTGGAGCTCGTGCAGAGCAGCGTGTGGTTCATCGCGTTCGCGGTGTTCCTGCTGGCACTGAGCCCCGGGGTCGCCCTGCCCACGATCGTCGTCATCCCGATCATGGCGATCATCGCGGTGCGCTGGACGCGCTATCTGAAGGCGGACACGCGGCGGCAGCGCGAGGCCTGGGACGGCGTCGTCGGTTATCTGAACCAGCGCATCGACGGGCTCGCCGACATCCGTGCGTTCGGCAGGGAAGACAGCGTCATGGCCGACCTGGAGGAGCGCTCGGCCGGCTACACCAAGGTCCACAACAGGTTGTCGACGAAGCGGCTGTGGCTCACGTCCTATCTGGGCTTCACCGTCCACATCGCCTTGGCCTTGCTGATCTTCTTCGGTGGGCTTCAAATCATCAACGGTCATCCGCTCGGCTCGGGCTTCTTCTTCGACCTGGCCGCCGGAATGATGCCGATGACCTGGATGCTCCTCGGCACCAACTCGATGATGGCCTCGATGGGCATGGCTCAGGGCGCCGCACTGGCCGCCGGCACGCTGGCCGCGTTCGCGTTGTTCTCGAAGCGAATGCTGAACCCGGTCCGGGACGTGGCCCACCAGCTCGGTCAGGCTTCGGACATGGCGGTGTCGGCCAGTCGCATCCTCGAGGTGCTGGATCTGGACGAGGAAGAGGACACCGGCGACACGCTGCCCGAGGTCCGAGGTCACCTGCACGTCGACCGGGTGAGTTTCGGTTACGCGGACGGAGTCGAGGTCCTCCACGATGTGACGTTCGAAGCACGGCCCGGGGAGCACGTCGGAGTCGTCGGCGCCAGCGGTGCCGGCAAGAGCACCCTGATGCAACTGCTCGTCCGCTTCTACTCGCCGACATCGGGCACGATCCGCATCGACGGCCACGACGTGTCCCAGGTGACCAGGTCGTCCATACGCGCCCAGGTCCTGCTCGTCACACAGGAGGCTCAGCTCTTCGACGGGACGGTCGCGGAGAACATCAGGTTCGGCAGGCCGGACGCCACAGATGAGGAGGTCGTCGAGGCCGCACGGGCGATCGGCGCCGACGAGGTGATCAACGAACTGAGCGGCGGTTACCAGACCAGGGTGGGCGAGCGCGGGGCGCGTCTGTCCGTCGGCGAGCGGCAACTCGTCGCCCTCGCACGCGCGATGGTCGCCGACCCAAGAGTGATCATCCTCGACGAGGCGGTGTCCAGTGTGGACCCGGCCCGGCAGCGCGTCGTGCTGGCGGCGATCCGGCGGTTGCTGGACGGCCGCACCGCGATCGTGGTGGCGCACTGGCTGAGCCTGGTCGAGGATCTCGACCGCGTCTTCGTGCTCGAAGACGGCCGGATCGTCGAGTCGGGCACCCCGGTGGAACTTCTCACGGGTGAAAGCCGGCTCGCCGAGCTCTGCAAGGTCCAAACCGGAGAAATCACCGTACCCGCTGGGAGGAAGTAGCCATGTCCACCACCGGACAGAGTGTCGGACAGAGTGTCGGTCGGCTTTTCTGGGCCGCCGCGAACAACGAGCCGTTGCCCGTCACTCAGGCCGAGAGCAAGAGTTCGTGCTGCGGCCCCAGAACCGCGGCTCCCAAAACCGGGGCCGCCGATGCCGCGGCCGCCGGGACCGGGGCCGCCGAGACCGGGGCCGTACACGTCGAAAAGGCGTCGTGCTGCGGTCCCAAGCCGAAGGCGGGCGAGGAGACCACCCCCGCTGTCAAGAGTTCGTGCTGCGGATAGGGCGCGATATCCAGTCGGGAGGGAAACGATGAGCAGGCGCTCAATTCGCACCGCGGTCGCCGGGCTCCTCGCCGCGTTCCTCGTCGCGACGGCGGTGGCCGGCTGCGCGCAGAGCAGGGCCGACGAGACGACCTCACCTGCGGCGTGCCAGACGGAGAAGCAGGGTGCCGGGCTCACCGTGCGGTTCACGACGGTTCCGTGTCCGGCGAAGGGCGGCATGGTCGCCGTGGCCCAGTTCACGATCAGGGATTCGGCCGGCGAACCCGTCCGCGACGCCACCGTGAAGGTCAACTACGACATGCCCAGCATGAACATGCAGAGATCTTCCGAGCAGACGGCCACCCTCAACGGCGACGCCTACGAAGCGAGGCTCGTTCTCGGCATGACCGGCTTCTGGGTCGTCACGATCCAGGTGAGCCGCGGTTCGGCGGCACCGGCCGCCATGCGTTTCGACGTCCGGGCCAGATGAATGCCACCTGCCCTGACAACCAAACCTGAAAGGAACATGTCGTGAGCGTCGTCACCACATATGCGGTTGAAGGCATGACGTGCGGCGGCTGCGCCAACCGGGTGCGCAGTGCTTTGACCACCGGCATTCCGGGTGTCGATGTGATCGAGGTCGACCCGAAGGCCGGGCGGGTTCAGCTCAGCTCAGCCGCACCTGTCTCCGAGGAAGCCGTCCAGGCCGCCGTGGAGAAGAGCGGATACCGGTTCGCCGGGATCCTCTCATGAGAAGCAGTGTCAAGATCGCGGGTTTCCTGGCGCTGCTGGCCGTGGTCTTCCTGCTGTCCTACGCGCTGGGCACGGCGGTGCCTCCAGTCGAGTTCTGATCGCGGGTCGAGAGGAGATAGCCGTGTCCGGAACAGCTCTGCCGCTGGCGGCACGATCCGAGGTCACCCTGTTGATCGGCGGCATGACATGTGGCTCGTGCTCGGCGCGGATCGAACGCAAGCTCAATCGGATGGAAGGCGTACGGGCCGAGGTCAACCTGGCCGTTGAGCAGGCGCATGTCGAATACGACGCCGGAGTCTCGGTCGACGATCTGATCGCGGTGATCGAAGGCCTCGGATACACCGCGGCCCTCCCAGAGCCCGAACCCGTGGCCGCGGAGGGGGCCGAGAGCGACGAGCGTACCGATGACGGCTCCCTGTCCGTCTTACGGCGGCGGCTCCTGATCTCCGCGGGGCTCGCCGTGCCGGTCGTCGCGATGGCGATGATCACTCCACTCCAGTTCGACTACTGGCAGTGGCTGTCACTGACACTGGCCGCGCCTGTGGCGGTCTGGGGTGCGTGGCCGTTCCACGTCGCCGCATGGAAGAACCTGCGGCACGCCTCCGCGACGATGGACACGCTGATATCGCTCGGGGTGATCGCGGCATTCGGCTGGTCGATCTATGCGCTCTTCTTCGGATACGCCGGCATCCCGGGCATGCGAATGCCGTTCGTGATGCGGCCGATATCGGGTGAGGGATCGCACCACATCTACCTCGAGGTCGCCGCCGCTCTCACCGTCTTCATCCTGGCCGGCCGCTATGCCGAGCACCGGTCCAAGCGGCGGGCGGGCGCCGCGCTGCGGGCGCTGCTGGAGCTCGGGGCCAAGGACGTCGCGGTGATGCGAAACGGCCGCGAGGTCCGGGTGCCCATCGACCGGCTGGCGGTCGGAGAGCTGTTCGTGGTCCGGCCGGGGGAGAAGATCGCCGCCGACGGTGTGGTCGTCGAAGGCGCTTCCGCCGTGGACGCCTCCATGCTCACAGGCGAGAGCGTTCCGGTCGAGGTGGGCCCGGAGTCATCGGTCGTCGGCGCCACCGTCAACACGAGCGGGCGTCTGGTCGTCAGGGCGACGCGGATCGGTGCCGACACCCAGCTCGCCCAGATGACACGGCTGGTCACCGAGGCGCAGGCGGGCAAGGCCCCCGTGCAGCGCCTCGCCGACCGGGTGGCGGCCGTGTTCGTTCCCGTCGTCGTGGCGGTGGCCGTCGCCGCGTTCGGCTTCTGGCTGGGCAACGGACTCGACGTCGCCGGAGCGATGACCGCCGCCGTCTCCGTCCTGGTCGTCGCCTGTCCGTGCGCGCTCGGCCTGGCGACGCCGACCGCGCTCCTGGTGGGTACGGGCCGCGGCGCCCAGCTGGGGATCCTCATACGCGGCCCGGAGATCCTGGAATCGACCAGACGCATCGACACCATCGTTCTTGACAAGACGGGTACGGTCACCGCCGGATCGATGCGACTGGCCGATGTCGTACCCGGCCACGGAGAGGACGCCGACCGACTGCTCAGGCTCGCCGGTGCGCTCGAAGACGCCTCGGAGCATCCGATCGCGCGGGCCATCGCGGCCGGGGCACGCGAGCGCCTGGGAACGCTTCCCCCGGTTTCCGATTTCGAAGGCAGCGCGGGCCTGGGGGTACGCGGTGAAGTCGAGGGGGTCGCGGTACGCGTAGGCCGGGCGTCGTGGCTGGAGACGGAGGCGCCGACCACGCCCGAACTGGACAAGGCGATCGGAGAAGCGGAGGCTCTCGGTCTCACGCCGGTTCTCGTCGGCTGGGAGGGGCGGGTCCGCGGCGTGCTCGTCGTCGCGGACACGGTGAAGCCGACCAGCGCCGAGGCCGTGGCGGAGATGCGGAGACTGGACCTGACGCCGATCCTGCTGACCGGCGACAACCGGCGAGCCGCGGAATCGGTGGCCGCGCGGGTCGGGATCACCGAGATCGAGGCCGAGGTCATGCCGGCGGGCAAGGTGGCGGTCATCCAGAGACTGCAGCGGGACGGGCGGGTCGTGGCCATGGTGGGCGACGGGGTGAACGACGCCGCCGCTCTCGCTCAGGCGGACCTGGGCATCGCCATGGGCACAGGTGCGGACGCCGCGATCGAGGCGGGCGACATCACGCTCGTGCGGGGGGACCTGCGCGCCGCGGCCGATGCCGTACGGCTGTCCAGGCGGACCCTCGGGACGATCAAAGGCAACCTCTTCTGGGCCTTCGCCTACAACGTGGCGGCCGTTCCTCTTGCGATCCTCGGGCTGCTGAACCCGATGGTCGCCGGAGCCGCGATGGCGGCGTCCAGCCTGTTCGTCCTCAGCAACAGCCTCAGACTGCAGCGCTTCCGCGCCGCCGCGGAGGAGAACCGATGATGCGGACCGTGGCCTTCGGCGTCCCCATGGCTGTCGTCGACGTGGAAGAGGCGCTCAACGGCGATTGGACAGCATGCCGAGGCGAGGTCGACATCGTACGGGTGCAGGACCCGCCGCTCGCCCGATGGGCGGAGCTGGCCGCGGCGGGATTCTTCCCCAAACCCCAGGTCGTCGTCTGGCGGACGGCCACGGCCGAGACCGAGCACGACTATCTGGCGCGACTTCCGAGCAAGGACAGGCGCAACGTCTTCGCGGCACGCCGCCGTGTCCGCGCCACCGGGGTGAGATTCGAGATCCGTCCGGTCTCGGCGGGGCTGCTCGAACTGTTCCTGCCGCTGTACGAGCGTGAGGTCGGCAAGATGCGGCACGGATGGGCGGGCGCGAGCGCGCAGCGGGCCCAGATCCTGGCCGCGGCCGATCAGTACTTCGCCGTGTGCGTCTGGGACGGCGCCGATTTGGCCGGAGCCTGTCTCAGCCTGCAGTCCCGCGAGAAGGACGAGGTGCGGGCGCGCTTCTCCGCGGTGGTGCCCCACCACCGTGCGGCGGGGCTCCCGCGGCTGCTGTACATGAAGGTGATCGAGGAGGCCCGCCGGCGCGGATTCGGCTGGGTCAGCCTCGGCAGTGATCCCAACCTCTACGGCCACATGGTCAAGCCGGGCCTGTTCGGCTTCAAGAGCCGCCTCGGGTTCGTCTCCGTGCCGTCGCATCTCGTGGATCCCGGCTCGGGCTCGGACCAGGCCGACCGGATCGTGGGTCTGAGCGCGCTCACCGATCCGTCCTTCGTCCTTGCCTACGCCACCGGCGACGACGGTCGGCCGGTGCGTGGACCGGACCTGAGACTGGAGATGTTCGGTGCGACAGGCGACGTCGACCTGCGTCCCTACAGGTCGGCCTTTCTTACCGGAATGCGCACGCATCGCGTGGACGCCGTCCCATCCCCGTTCCCATCCCTGACGGGTGACTGAAACGATAGGAAGATTGCCGTATGACCGATCCCTGCCTCCAGCCCCACCGCACATCCGTGATGCCCCGTGGAAGGGGGACAGGTCAGGGCGTCTCGCCGTACCCCGCGCTCCCCCCGGGCGCCGGCTGGGACGTCGCGACCGCGACCGGACCGGATGCCTGCGTGCGTCACTTCCTGCGGACCCGGCAGGCGAAGCATTTGTACGCCTGCTGGCCCGAGAGGTTGTCGTGGAGCCGGTCGTCGATCAGCATGTTCGCCGGCTCGTAACGCGGATCGCCGTAGTCGTCGCCGACCTGTTGGGCCGGGCCGAAGGTGTTGGGCACGAAGACGGTGTCGACGCGGATTCCGCTGTCCAGCAGCGCCGTACCGGTGACAGAACCGCGCGGGCTCTCCACGATCACCGTGTCGCCGTCGGCGATGCCGAGCTCGCGCGCGGTGCTGGGATGGATCTGCACCAGCCGGATCCCGTTCAGGCGCTTACCGGTCGGAGTCCAGTGGGTGACGGAGGCGAAGTGCGCCACGCTCGGCCGGCCGGTCATCCCCATGAGGGGATATTCGGCGTGGACGGCCCCGGAGCCCGGCACGCCGAGACGAACGGGCCTGGTGAGGGCCGCCGGATTGATCGGATTCGGGATGAACCGGTCCTCGTACGCGATGGTGGGGTTCGCGCCCGTCACCTCCGGATGGGTGTAGAAGATCGGCAGGGCATGGTGTCCGCTCGGCGCGAGCCTGCTCTCCAGGCTCGGCGTGGTGATCTCGATTCTGCCGCTGGGGGTAAGGAACCTCTTGCCGTGGTTGGCGGGATCGAGTGACTCGGCGGCGCCGTACCAGCTCGGGTGATCCAGGTACAAGGTGCTGACGCCCGGATGATCGGTCGTGGGGCAGGGCCAACGCAGAGGTTCGGCACGGGACCGAAGCCGGTCGCGAGTCATGCCGCCCATGCCCGGGGTGTTGGCGACGAAGGCGTCCCACAGCTTCGGGTAGCTCTTCCACTCGGCCGGGAAGGCGTCGGTCCAGTAAGAATCGGGGTGGCGCCGGTCGTTGCGGCCCAGGGCGTGGGCCAGATCGATCCAGATCTCGATGTCCGACCGTGATTGGCCGACGCGTTCCACGGCGGCGTCCTGCCAGCGGATGGCCCGGTCGTCGCGACGCATGTAGACGCCCTCGAACTCCAGACCGCTGCAGACAGGCAGGATGATGTCGGCGTAGTACGCGGCCTCTTCCATGAACAGGCCCGTGTACACGTAGAAGTCCAGCTTCGCGAACGCCTCCCGCACCTTGCCGGTGTTGGCCGAGCTGATCAGCGGGTTGCCTTCGGTCATCACGGCCTTGAGACGGTAGGGCCTGCCGGTGAGGATCGACTCCGCGAACGTGTCCGGACCGACCGGCAACGCCGGACCCCGGCTCGGTGTCGCCACCTTCAGCGATGGAAGGTTCAGCCCGCCGGGCCAGGTATTGTGCATGAAATTGCATCCTCCGCCGGGGACGCCGATGTTGCCGGTGACCGCGGCCAGCATCGCGAGCGTACGGTAGGTGTCGAAAGCGCCGAGCTGATGTGAGATGCCCGCGTTGCAGAAGATGGCGGCAGGCCGCCTGGTGGCGTAGTCGACGGCCAGTCGCCGGATCGTCGCGGCGGACACGCCCGTGACGCCCGCGGCCCATTCAGGGGTGTAGCCCTTGGCCTTCAGGTGGTTTCGCAGCTCCTCGAACCCGAGCACCCACCGGTCGACGAAGGCTTTGTCGTGCAACTTCGCGGTGACGATGTGATGCAGCATGCCGAGGGCGAGCGCGAAGTCCGTGTGCGGTTTGGGGGCGATCCATTGATCCGCGTGCGCGGTGGTCGGGGTGCTGCGCGGATCGACGACCACCAGCCGCGCACCGGTACGCTTCCGGTTGCGCAGCAGGTGGGCGAAGGTCACCGGGTGCGTCTCCGCCTGGTTCGTGCCCAGCAGCAGGAGGAACTTCGCCGACCCCAGGTCCTCCTTGCCGGTCGCTCCGTCGACGCCGTAGCCGTTGGTGAAGTTGCCCAGCCCGAAGGTGGCGGCCAGGGCGTTGCCTCCGGCGTCGTTGCAGACAGGGCCGACGTCGGTGTCGTTGGGACTTCCCAGCAGGGCGAAGACTCGGGAGACGAGCGCTCCTGTTCCCCGGGGGAGCCGGCCGGTCGTCCGGTTCGCGATCGCACGCGCCTCCCCGGCGTCTCGCAGCGCGAGCCAGCGGCGAGCGATGATGTTCAGGGCCTCGTCCCACGAAATGGGCTCGAAGCGACTCTTCGGGTCGCCCTTCCGCCCGGAGACGCGGCGCAGGGGCCTGGTGAGCCGCAGGCGGTTGTAGACGAACTCGGTCATCATGGGGGCTTTGACGCACAGGTTGCCGGCCTGTACCGGATCCCGTTGCTCTCCGCGGACTTCGAGGATCCGGCCCAACTTGAGCGTCACCTCGATCCCGCAGTTGCTGTTGCAGAACTGGCAGGCGCTGTGCACCGTACGGTCGGGGCTCAGCGCGGACGAATCCACGTTGAAGTCAGGCATCGACGACTTGTCCGTACCTCCGGCAGCGGGAGGTGCGGCGAATGCCGCCTGAGCCGCGAAGGGAACAAGCCCCGGCGGTCCTCCGGCGGCCACGCCGGCGCTCGCGAGCAGTGCGCCGCGCAGAACTCCGCGCCGGGTGAAGTCCGTGCGTTCTCCGGCCGGTGAGGACTCCTCTTCCAGCATGGCGTCTCTCCCGTCGCAATGGTTCCTCGCATCGACATGGTCACGACATGGTCAGTGCCAGGAGTCCGATGTGCCGCGAACTCAGGGCGTCAGCACCACTCTCGTGTTCGCTTGCGAGCTCTGGGAATGGATCGCGCAGGCAGCAAGGTGCACGGCAGCTTGATGCCATCCGGAACCGCCTCATCAGGTCCGGCGGGAAGGGTCCCCGCCCCGCGGTACGGATCTCGTTGCGACCGTGGCCCCCGTCACAGATGGTCCACTTGATCGGGATCTCACGGTAGTCGAGGGCGTCGAGCATGTCCGTGGTCGCCTTCTTTGTCTGGTTCGCCGCGCAGGTGAAGCTGTAGGGCGAACGGGGGTGACCCCGGCTGGTAGGAGGTCACTCGCCACCCCACCGGCCGGTCGTCGCCGGGCTGTGGCCCCGGACCTCCAGGACCTTGGCGAAGTCCCGCTGGCGATGCCGTAGGCCGTGAACGAGCATCACCTCGCGGGCTCCCACCTCGTCGGCAACGTCGAGGAGCCCGCGCCTGTCCGCGTGCGCGGACAGGCGCATCATCTCGATGCGTGCACGCAGCGGGATGTCCTTCTCCACGCCGTGGTCGTTCATGGATAGGTACGAGGTCTGCTCCTCGACCAGTCTGAGCAGCCTGGCGCCGGGGGACTCCTCGTCCTGATAACCGGAGAGGAACAGCGCACTGCGGGGCTCCGGCAGGATCCGGGCGGCCCATTGAACGGCAGGGCCCCCGGTGAGCATGCCCGATGTCGTGATCACGACGCCGGAGGTGAACAGGTCCAGGTCATCGGGACGTTGCGCGCGGGACACGCCGCCGCCGAGGATGTGCAGAGGAGCCGACCGGTCCGCTGTGATGCGCTCGAACGACGACGTCACATCGGCGGCCATCCCGTCGAGCAGTACGGGCACGTGCGGGAGATGCCTGCGCATGATCATGGCGAGCTCCTGCGCCCGCCCCAGTGCGAAGGCCGGGATGAGCACGCGCCCGCCGGCTGTGTACACCTCCTCGATGGCCCGGACCAGGTCCCTGACGCGGGTCTCCCGGGAGTCGTGGTCCTCCGCACAGCAGGTGGACTCCATGACGAGGAGATCCGCCTCACGTGCCGAGTCCGGGACGGAGTAGCCGTCCACGGTCTCTTGGCGGAAGCCGGAGATATCACCGGTGATGACGACGCGTTGGCCGCCGGCTTGGACGACGACCCCTGCGGCACCGAGGATGTGGCCGGCAGGGAACAGCTCTACGGTGAGGTCGCCGATCCTGCGTACGACGCCGAACGGGACCTCCTCGCAGCGCTGTACGGCCGCCTCGACCGCGTCGCGCCGGTACAGGACCTCGCTGTCCGCGCCCCATCGGCGGTGGAGCCGCTCCCGCTCGCTCATGAGCTTCGCTGAGTCGGCCCACATCCGGGGCATCAACTCGGTTGTCTCCGGGGTGGCCAAGATCCGCAGATCCGGAAGGCGTTCGACCAGAGCGGGGACATAACCGCAGTGGTCAGTGTGGGCGTGCGTGACCACGACGGCATGAACCGCCCCTGCGAGGGCCTGGTCGATGTCGCGCGGCGGGAGCGCCGGATCGCCGGGCCGAAGTCCGGCGTCGACCAGCAGGCGGGTCCCACCTGCCTCGATGAGCATGCAGGAGCCGCCGATCTCGTCGGCGCCTCCCAGAGGGTGAACACGAAGGTGGCGTTCCCCGCTGACGGTTACCCGAGGAGGCGCCGGCACTGGCCGCGAGGGCGTGACAATCGCCTGGAGCGCCGTCGCGAGGGCCTCCGGTGCGATACCGGCCGCCTGGGCCGCGAGAAGAAACGGAGGCTCGGTCCGCTCCTGAGTTTCGGCCCGGAGGTTGCGCGGGTCCCGGGTCTCCGGCCCTCCGTCGGCAGCGTCGGGGACCCGCTGCAGGGCCGCCAGCAGGGTGGACGCCAGAATGCGGGGATCGTGCAGCCGCCGTTGCAAGGCCGCCGCCTGGGTGTCCAGCTCCTCCGCGCGCTTTTCCGCGTCGGCGAGCGCGCCCTTGGCGCTCTGGAGTGCTCTGTGGGCGTGCTCGTGCCGCCCCCTGGCCGTCTCCAGTCTGCCACGAAGATCGTCGATCTTTGCCTGGTGGCGTTTGCGCAGGGTGCGACGAGTGTCGTCCTGCCGGCCCAACCGCTCCGCAAGACGTAGGCCGGCCTGGACGACGTCGTCGTCAGGGGACAGAAGTAGCGTGGCGACGGCCTTCAGGTCCGGCTGGTCGCGGTTGATCCGCAGGTCACGCCGGAGTTTGGAGCGGAGAGCCGGGACCTGGACCAGCGCATCGACGATCATCTGGCGATTTTCGACGGCGAATCGCGCCGCGTCGTGTTCTTCCCCGTTCAGTCCTGGCCGGGAGAGAATCACCTCCGCCGCGGCGCGAAGAATCGGTTGGAGAAGGTCCGTCACCGGGAGAGCCCCATCCGCTGGGTGGCCTTCAGAAGGACGGGTTCCAGCTTCAGCGTCCCATCGTCCTGAGGAACCAGCGCACCGAGGATTCGGAGCACCTCCACAAGGTCCGCGGTGGAGATGAAGCCCTCCTCCTGGAGATTCGCCTCCGAAAGAGGATGGTCGTCACCGTCGTCTCCGATCGATGTGAGGAGGTCGGCGAGCGTTTCGGGGCTCTGGCTCTCCGCGGTGTCGAGGATCTCCACCAGCGTCTGCCACGCGGCACCGAGCGCCGGGCCGGAGAGCACTCCGGACGACCGGACGAACTCCCCCGGAGCCTCTTCCAAATACGTCCGGCATTGCTCCAGGGCGTGTTCAGGGTCGGCGTCGCGAGCGGTGAGCGTCTGGACCACCTTGCTGATCAGTAGTGGCCAGCCTCCGGTGGTGCGCAGCAGCGCGTCCTGGCTCGACCTGTCCTGGAAACCGAGGCCGACCTCGTGCATCCACTGCCGGACAGCGGCCTGGTTGAAGCGCTGGAGCTCGATCAACTCGGCGACGCCGGCCAAGCAGCCGGGGCCGTTGTCTCCCGTCTCGACCCCGCGACCGGCCGAGAGCCACTCCGAGGCATGCTCGGGCGGCACGACCAGGGCGATGGAGCGGGTCCCCTTGGTCGGCGCGGGGATGGCCTTCGCCGCCGTCCGCGCGATGGTGGCCGCCTTCCTGGGTTGCTGACCGCTGAGGTCGACGATCACGGTGTCGTGACCGGAGCTCTGCTCGGCGCGCTGCAGCGCCCCTTGGAGAGTGAGACCGTCCGCTCCGACCCGGAGTGTCCGGGCCTGATTGTGCCGCGACGCGGTCTCCTCCAGGGCGGCGGCCACCCGATCGATCTGCAGGGCCGGGGAGCCGGCGATCAGATGTAACACGTTGCGGTGACCAAGCAGCCGCGTCACCTGGCTGCCGGTCAGGGGGGACCGCTCGCCGTGTTCCTTGTAGACGTCGCGGTAGGACTGCGCATCGAACTCCTCGGGCCGCTCGAACGTCTCGGCCTGCCCGAGCACGGCCTCCACCTCCTCGGCGCCGCCGAGCAGGTTGAGGATATGCGGGGTGCGCAGCCGGTAGCGTTCGCCATCAGCGGCGAGGACGCCGAGGTTGACGCATTCCTCCAGCAGCCCCCGGAATCCGTCGCTGGTTGAGTCCTTGAATCCGTGCGGCCACCATTCCAGGCACTCGGCTCGCAGTTGGCTGGTGGTCAGTTCGCCGGCGGAACTCTCGTCGAGCGCGTGGAACGCAACGGTATAGGCGATGACCTTGTAACGCTTGTCCAGGTTCAGAGTCCATTCGAAGCGGTCACGGAAACCACGCGCGAGCTTGTTGTCCCGCCAGACCGCCTCCACGTCCTCTCGTGTTATCTCGTACGGCAGCGCCATATGCGCTGCCGAGATCCGGCGCAGCCGGGTCAGCAGGGCGTCGGCGAACAGCTGGATGAGGGCCGGAGCGTTGTTCGCCTCCGCGATCACGCGCGCCCCCAGACGGGGGGAGAACCTGAACCCGAGCGCCTCCAGGGGCTTGGTCAGCAGATTGTAGGCGTCCTGCGGGTCGAGCGGGCCGACCGCGATGGGCGTTCCCAGATGGGCGAGAGGCTGGTTGGACAGGCTCTCGAACCGGGCCGTCTGGTGCAGACCAGCGAAGACGACCTTCACGCGCCGGTCCGTCTCGTTCATCAGGTTGCGCAGGGCGATGACGTTACTGAAGGAGGCGTCCCTCGCGTCCGCGTTGAGGAACTCGTCGGCTTCGTCCAGCAGGATCAGCAACTGCCGCGCCGGATCGGCCTCGATCCACTCCTTCACACCCCGGCAGATCCCTTCCGGGCCGGCCGAGGGCGCCGAGAGCTGCGGCAGGACCTCGGCCTGCGTGAGCCGGTCGGCGAGCGTCCGCCACAACGCGGCGACAGATTCGATCTTGCCGATGTTCTGGATCACCTCGGAGATGACCACCCGGTTCGGGTCGGTCTTGCGGAGGTTCCGCTCGGCCTTGCGTAGCAGCGCGGACTTGCCGAGCTGCCGCCCGCCGTAGACGAAGGAGGATCCTGCCCGGCTGGTCACCTCCTGCAACTGGTCCAGGCGCCCGTAGAACATCTCCTCCGGCACGTCCCCGGTGGGCGCGTACGGGTTGGTGGCGGTGAACGGGGCCAGCAGGTTCACCGTTGTGCTCCAGTCCGCGTCGGGCAGACAGGCGAGGTAGCTGATCGCGGCGTCGTCCAGGAACGCAGCGACCGGTGTGGGACGTCTACGGCTCACCGCGGCCAACTGGCGGCGCTGCTCCACGGTGAGCACACCGAAGTAGAGAACGAGGACGGTCTGGTCCGCCGGCTGGTCCTTCAGCCACTCGACGACCTGCTGCGGTCCCGGCGCTCGCCACACCAGCAGGAGCTGGAGCCGGTCACCTGACGGGCTCATCCGGGAGCCGAAGGCCGGCAGTTGCGGATCGACGATCGTGCGCACCTGATCCAGCGTGATCCAGAGCCGGTCCCGTTCCTCCCGGGAGGCCCCCTGCTCGCCCTCCAGGCCGATCACCTGCAGCACCGCGGTGATGGCGGACCTGAGGTTGCCCGCTCCCTTCGGCCCCTGGGACAGAGCGTGCCAGAGACGCAGGCCCTCTCCCGCGACGCTTCGTCGGCTGTGGGGGATGCCGGAGACCGACAGTACGGTCCGGCGCAGGAGAAGGCCCAGTTCGGGCTCGTCGACCTCCTGACCCGTGCGGAGCGCGTCCTTGAGCCGCTGCAGCCACTCTGCCCCTTCCCGAGCCTTCTGCCTGGCCGGCAGCCGGGCGGACATGGTCTCGAAGGCCTGCGGGAAGTGCGGGAAGAACCGTTCCAGATGGTCAACCGTGTCCGATATCTCGGGCAGCCGCTTGCCACTCTCCGCCTGCGCCATGAACTCACGGGCGGTGGTCAGGTCACCCTCCTCGATGTAGGCCCTGATGCGTTCCCGGACGTCGGCGATATCGGCGTTCTCGGCGCTCAGGGCGGCCAGTTCGGCCAGGCCCTTGGTGAGCTGTTCGTCGCGGATGCGGGCGACCTCCCGTTCCAACGCGTTCAGCTCGCGCGTGATCACGTCGAAGTCGTCCCGCTCGTCATTGCCGAGAGCCTGGAGCAATGCGGAGAAGCGGGTGGCGGTCACCTCGGGGAGCACTCCCGCTCGGCGCCACTCCGCGATCCGGTCCTGGACATCGTCGATGCGGTCGTCACGCTCGTGCCGGGCTTCGTTGACCAGCTTCTCCCTGCGCTGGCGGAGCTCGGTGTGGAGCTTGTGGTCCTCCTGCGCCAGGACCGACAGGAGGGCCCGGGTGCCGCGGTGGTCGCCTATCCTGGCGCGTCCCTCGAACGCCGCCCGCCAGTCGCGGTTGCCGGCAGTGCAGAGGGGAAGCAGGTCTTCGAGCGCGGGCCGGGTTCGCGGGATGACGGTGTCGGCGCCGAAGTCGATCACGGGGGACAGGAGCAGGTCACCGTTGAGCAGGTGGGTGAGCAAGGGTTCCGGCTGCGTGAGCGGCTCGCCGTCCAGCAGGCGCAGGGAGTCGTGGACCAGCCGCGAGATCCCGGACGCCGCCGCGGCGACGAGCGGGTCGGAGGAGGTTGCCAAGGCGGTGATCTCGTCCTCGACCTGTGTCCGATGGCTCTGCACAGTCGCGCGGAGTTCGTCCAGGTGCCGGACGACCCAGGAGACACCGGAGTCGTCCGTCTGCAGCGACTCCAGATCGCGTACCGCGGCCACCCAGTCGGCCACGAGGTCGAGAGCCTTCTCGATCTTCTCGATCAGTTTGGCCCTGGCGCCGGAGTGGATGCGGTCGGCCCCTCTGCGAGCCCGGGTCTTGGCCGTCGCGTCGATCAGCCGGCCGATCGCGTCTCCAGTCCGGAGCCTGTCGAGTTCCTGTTCGATCTCGCGCACCATGGACGCGTCGTCGCGGGCTGCGATCGCCAGTAGCCTCCCCGGACCCGACGAGTCATCCTGGATCAGGGTTTTCCAGACATCCGTGGCCAGAGCGTACTTGATCTTCTGGGATGGGCCCTCGTCCAGGAACCTGGCCGCGGTGGCGGAGGCCTGCTCCCGGCTTCCGCCCGCCCGTGAGGCGTCGTGCATCCGCCCCGACAGGCCGGGCACCAGATAGGCCCCGGCCTTCGCCATCCTGCCGAACGCCTCACCGTACGCCATCAGGCCGGGGTACGGCGACAGCACCGGCGACAGTTCGTCAAGCAAGCGGGTCGCCTCCGGGGTCGGGTGAACCAATCCGCTGCGTAGCGCGGCCGCCCAGGCCAGCAACTGACCGGGTGTGTCGTCGCCGAGGGTCTTCACGGTCACGTTCGCTGCGGACTCCGTGAAGGCGGCCGACAGCCGGCCGGCGAACTCGCTCGTCTCCGCGGAGATCGCGGCACACTGTCGCGCGCTCGCCTCCGCGGACGGTCTGCAGGCGGCCTCACGCAGCCACGCCGCCAATCCGAACCGCCCAGCACGGAGCGCGGCCGCCTCGGCCACGGCGGCGTCGCCGGTGAGGCCCACGCCACCGGTGAGCTTCGGGGCGCCGTCGCCCGCCGGGGAGGCGGTCGGCCGGGAGGGTCCCACCCCGGACCTGTCGTCCGCGCCCACCTCGGTCACCTCTGTGCCCGGCGGAGGGACGAACTCCTGCGGGGCGGCCACACGCGCCTTCACCGGACGCGGCAGCTTGTACTCGACCGGCTGTTCGTCCTTGACGGGCTGCGCCATGGTCTCGATGAAGGCGTCCAGGTCGGCGAGCTCATCCAGGCCGGTGTGCTGGTTCACGTCCACCGGAACGGGTGGAGTCTCCGCGGCGGATGGCGAGGAGGGCGCCTGCGGCTCGTCCGTCGCAGGAGCGACACCCCCCTCGTCATCCTCTGTCGGGTCTTCGTCCGTCGAGCCCCCACCTGTGGAGCCCTCAGCGGGCACGCCGTCCGATGGGGTAGTTGCGCTGTCGCCGTCGTTCTCCGAAGGCATCCCGTCGCTCAACGGAGCAGGCAGGGTCGCGTCGACATCATCGGGAACCGTC
Source organism: Sphaerimonospora thailandensis (assembly GCF_016863115.1). Classification (GTDB taxonomy): domain Bacteria; phylum Actinomycetota; class Actinomycetes; order Streptosporangiales; family Streptosporangiaceae; genus Sphaerimonospora; species Sphaerimonospora cavernae. The sequence goes on along the minus strand of NZ_BOOG01000047.1, from coordinate 4,418 downwards.
AGCCAACCTCGAACCGCTGCCGCGCCCAGCTTCCGCCATTCGGCGGGGGCCTCCTGGCGGAACCGTTCCTGCAGCTCGTCGGTCCTGTCCAGGGCGTCGGGATCGTCGGCCAGGCTGATGAGTTCCGCCAGGAACTCCAGAACAGGGCTCTCTGTCCTGGCGGCCTCGCGGACCTCCTGGAGAAGGTCTTCAAGATTCGACGGGCCGTTGACGTGGGCCAGGGCGAGGATCCTTCTGCGCCGGGAGTCCTCGGTCTCGAGTCGGGTGATTTCGTGCTGGAGCGTCTCGGCGGTCGTGCCGGAAAGTGCGAAGCCGCGCACGGCCTCAAGCCTGTTTCGGAGCCCGTCGAATTCGCGGACGCCCCGCAGGATCGCCTCGACATCCTCATCAAGAGGCCGTCCGGCATCGGCGAACGCCTGCCGTACCCGCTCGGCGGAGGTCGCCGCGTTCCCAAGCGTCCGACGCAGAAGGTCGAGTTCCGCCCCAAGGGCCGCGGGAGAGGGCTGCTGATCGTCCTCAACGGGCTCGCGGGTGACCGAGGTCATCTCTTCCTCTCCAGCATGAGACTCATTGGAGTGGGATGCCTGGAGCGATCCAGTGGCCGGATTGGACAGGGCGGCCTCCCGGAGTTCGGAGAACGTGATCGGCTGCTCCGGGAGCAGGGGATGGCCGATGCGGAGCTCTCGCCAGGCGGAGCGGACCGCGTCCGCCGTGACGGGACTCATACGCTCAGCACAGCCCACGAGCAGACCGAGCGCCACCGTCGAGAGTGGCAGGTCGTGCCGGTAGACGTCGGCGAGGACGAGGTCGACCATGCTCTCGGTGAGGTCCTTGGCGGTGGTCATCATTGCGGCGAGCGCAGGGGCGTTGGAGAGGACGTCGACGGCCTGACCAGGGTGGAGCAGGCGGGCGCACTCGTCCGCGGAGAGCTCGTCGTGGTTCTCAAAGCCAAAAAGGAAGGGCGAGCTCAGAGCACAGGCAAGGGAGGCCCGCAGCTTCCCGTCGTTCCCCTGGAGGATGCGGGTGAGACCGGTGGCCGCCGACCGGGACATTGACCTGACGTCGCCGAGCTTGGCATGCCTCAGGACCCTTCTGCGGACCGGCGACGGATAGTGACGGACCGCCATCAGGTCGTCCGAGGCCACCCGGGCCGCCACATCCGTCATGATCAGGCCGACGTGTTCGTACGCGGCCAGGGCGCTGACGTCACCCAGAGGTGCCGGGTGCCGGTCATGCGGGCCCTTCCCGATGCAGAGTTGGCGCACCGTATCCCCCTTCTACCTTCGTGGATTGCGAATCGTCCATGGACAGCGAAACGTCGATCGGTGCCGCCGAATCCAGGCGAAGAGCGATTGGGGCGGGGACTACAGTGGAAAATGACCGGTCTCGCTGAGGGTCGGCGCGCTGGATAGTCGGTGACGAACAGACCATACTCTGCCAGAACCTGATTGCCAACAGTGAATCGGATTCACAGGGCAACCTGCTCTAATAGTATATATACTCGGAGTAAAGGTGCAGGAACGCTCAAGTATCGCTTGGCAGGCATGGGCTTCTACCGTGTAACCGGTGCACCCGGTCACCCCGCCGCCGCGATGGAGCCCGGTTTGTTCAGGATGCCGAGCTGGAGGTCGCGGCAGGTTGCCCGCGCATCTGGTAGATGTCCGCGTCCTGATGTGCGGACTGCAGGACGCAGCGGCCGCCACTGCCCGCGAGGGCCTCGCGCAGGGCGATGGTGACGAAGTCTCCGGTCTCGATGGCCCACGAACGCTATTCGGCCGCCGTACCGGTGATCGCATCGAGCACGACCTCCAGGGCTCCGGCCATGATCTGGCCGGGTGTCATCGGGGCGCCCGGAGCGATGCCCGGGAAGATCCGTGGCGACCGGGTCCAGTCGGAGAAGCCCTTGAGGCTGCCGTACCTGCGGATCCAGGCCTGCATGGCGATGGCCTCGTTCCACTGTTTGTAGGTGTAGGCCATCGTGTTGGCCAAGGTGCTGGGGGCGCGGAGCTGGTACTGCAGCAGCCGTTTCGCAAGGAGCCCAAGCCCCATGTGACTGAGACAGGCGATGCGGCGATCAGGGCGGAGGTACGAGCTGGGAACAGTGACGAGACGGCCGAAGTCGGCGACGTGAGAAAGGCGCACCTCTTGCCCGTCGCTGAGGACAGGCAGATCGAGCAGGGCGAACTTGTCCTTCGCTCCAGTGCGATCACGCCCGAAGCTGCCGTAGGAGTCAACTGCGGTAACTGGCGCCACAGTCAGCCGCTTGCGGAGGTTGTCACCCTGATAGCACTGGCATGGGTGCGGAACAACCATGACGAGTGACTCGACGACATCGAACTCGGCTCGGCCGGGAGGGGGAGGGGTCGAGGGCATGATCGGGAATGGCACACCTCGAAATACATCGCCCTGGAAGATCGGCCGGTCGATCTCGCAGGCAGATCCGCGGCACAGGTAGAGCTGCTCAGCTTCGAGCCAGTTGGTGTCCTCCACTGCAGAGGTGGGGGGATTCATGGACGATTAGAGCCTTCCGCCCGGTTCTGTGGCCGCGTCTGGAGACTGGTAGGGGCTCCAGGGCTCGTCCTCCGCATCGTCGTTCGGGAGATCCTCAGGATCGGGGGCCGAGAGTGCCACGATTACGCCCCCGACCACAGGCTCCGGATCGGACAGCTGGATGATGGCACAATGGAGCTGTTCCCACTGGCGTGTTTTCAGAAGCTCCACAGGGGTTGGACCGCCGGCGACCGGCTGATGGAGCCATGCCCGCGCCTCCACATCCCCCAACCGCCGGGTCAGATCGGCCATCAAGGTGTGGAGGTACCGTAGCTGGCCGTGACGCAGATCGCTGATAGCATGCCCGCTAGCCCAGCGCGAATACTGCTCCCGGGTCACGCCGAGGACGCTGCCGAGGACCTTGGCACCTAGGCCAGTCATGTCGCGAAGCTCACGGGCGAGACGTGCGTGGGCCGGGTCGTCGGGCAGTCGGGCCGACTCACTGGGCAGATTCTCAACAATCGGCTCAGCCGGAGTGGACGGGCGACATTCCTCAATCTCCAGGACCGGTCCCGCGATGGCCAGCCTCAACGCTCCCGCCGTGCCCAGCAGGGTGGCCCAATGGAGAAGCGCAGTGGGACTCTCCGCATGGCGCAGTGCCTGGAACAGGTCATCCAGGATCGCGGAGTCGAGTCCGGCTGAGTGGCAGCGCACAACGAGCCTGACAGCTTCTCCTTCAGAGTAGGTCCCCAGCGGGAAGGCGATGGAGAATCGCCGATCAATCGACTCGGCGGCGCCCCTCGTGTCTGTCGTGGGAGCCTGCATGCCCCCGGACGTGAAGCTGACCACAGTGCCTCCCTAATGGTCGTAAGCTCGGCGTCAAGACACCAGCTGCTTCCGGTGCGTCTCTGGAACGCACCAGCAGAAGCAACGGTATCCCGCGTCGTTCATCCGGTCGAAGTAGTTGAGGGTCTCCTCAAGCGAGAAGGGGGCGGCGTTGCCGTCGACGCAGTCGATGTCGATCAGGTAGGAGCCGAACTGCTCAGCGCTCATTCCATGGCGCAGCAACAGCTGGGCCGGCCCATCCGTTGCGATCGCCTGGCTCAGGGTGGTTGTGAGGTTCGGCAGCCACCCCGGATCGGAGGCGGGGCCCAGTAGCTCGGGCCTGACACGGTCGATAAACGTGCCGTCGGCATCGGCCGCGAGATGGTTGATGTAACGGAGCCCGATGCGCTCACGAACCCTGAGGTGCACGGAGTCGTTTACCGCGGTCAGCGCGGCTTCGACTCGCTCCCGAAGTGCGGCCCACGACGTGTAGGCGGAGGTCTCCACTGTCACATGGTCGGGGCCGATCACTGCCGACCAGGACTGGGACAGGTCGGTGAGACGATGCTGGAGCCGGGTGGCAGTTGTCACACCTGACGAGGTCATCGTCAGAACCTGCTCCTGTTCCTGCAGCAGGCGCGGATAGCTCTCCACGAGGGCTTCGTGCACGGGAGCGATCCCCTCAGGAGTTCCCAGCGCGAGCTGCTGGGCGAAACGCACCTGGGCGAGGACTTGCTGGACAGGAGCATGCCGCAGGGTGACGGCCTCGGCGTAGGGCAGGAAATCAAACACGGAGAGCTCCCAGGCAGACTCAGATCACAGGCTACATCACACTACAGGGCTGTGTAATGATCAATATGCCGGGGTGGTCACAATGCCGTTGTGGCGAGAGACCAGCATCTGCACGCGCTCCTCGGCTGCGTCAAGCGTGGCGCGTTCGGCTGACGGCGTCACGTTACAGGGGCGTGTCCCCAGTCCCGGCGAGCTGCTGGGCCAGGGCCGTTATCTCGGCGAGCAGGCCGGCCAGGTGGCTGGTCGAGTTCGAGGGCGTGCTGGTGGATGGTGATGTCGGCGTGCCGTATGCGGTGGGCGGTGTGCGCGCC
>NZ_BOOG01000046.1 GCF_016863115.1 Sphaerimonospora thailandensis | reverse complement strand
CGGCGACGGGCTCGTCGGAGGCTTCGTCGGGGTCGCGGACGGCGACGGCGACGGGCTCGTCGGAGGCTTCGTCGGGGTCGCGGACGGCGACGGGCTCGTCGGAGGCTTCGTCGGAGTGGCGGACGGCGACGGCGTGGAGCCGCCCGGGAGGAGCTTCCACAGGGCCGGGACGTTCGGCGGCTCCCAGCCGGCCAGGGACGTGTGTGGCTGGACGATCTCGTAGTCCTTGCCGGAGTACGTGACCCGCGCGCCCACGGCGTAGTAGGTGTTCGGGGCCCAGGCCGGGTAGGCCAGGGCGACCGCGCTCTGGGGGGCGGTGGCGGCGGTGGCGGTCCCGATGGCGAGCGGCGCGAGCAACATTGCGCCTGCGACCATGGACCCCAGCAACATTTTTCGCAAGAGTAGCTCCAGGTAGGGGGGTGTCCCGGAAACTCATAGGAAAGTTTCCTATCAGTTAATCCTGGAGCTTACGTTCACGTCAGCCGGCGGTCAACACCCGAGTCGCCGGTTAATCTCCGTTTAAGACTCCGCTAAGGCATTCCCGATCGGATCCGCGGCCGCGGATCAGCTTGTCGACGGGATGAGCACCTCGATGGGGTCGAGGTCCCCGGGGGCGTCGCCGGGGTAGGCCCCGGACAGCATCGCGCCGACCGTGTAGAGGTTCCAGGCGAGGGCGGGCTGCTTGACCACGGGCGCGGCGAACATCTCCTCGACGGCGTCCTTCCTGACGAGGTCCCAGAGCACGCCGTTGCCGAGCACGCCGTCGCGGAGCACCGCGGTCAGCCGTTCTCCCGGGCTGGTCCGCCAGTTCCAACTGCTTCCGCCGCCCTTCGGCTTGGGCGCGGCCGGCTTCTTGGGCGTGGACGACCGGCGGCGGGCGAGCAGCGACTCCCACCTCGAGGGGGTGCGCTCGGCCCGGAACCTCCACTCGGCGCCCTCGAGCGGGATCCCCCGAAGCCGCGGCGCGAAGATGCCGATCAGTTCGTGGACGACCTCCTCCGAGCGGCGCCACAGCGGGTCGAGGGCGAGCGCCGCCCCCACCACCCGGTTGTCGAGGAACGGCTGCACGGCGTCGCCCCTGCGCAGCGATCCGGCGCGCGCCGCCGCGTGCCATCTGCCCACCCGATAGGTGACGTATATGTGGTCGAGCGCCCCGGCGGGATCGGTCTCGGCGCGTTCGCGCCAGGGCGTGGCGAGCTCGCGGGCATGGGCGTTGGCGTCGTCGGTGAAAAAGGCCTCGTCCTTCAGGAAGAACGCGTCCACCCGGCGCCGCATCGCGGCCGGCGCGGGATTTCCCTGACTGTAGAGGAAGCCGCCGCGCAGGATCTCCCCACTCTGCCCGGACATGGTGAGCTTCGAGCTGTAGGGCAGGTATTCGACGATGCTCTCGTATGCGGAGGTCATACCCTCACACGTGCGCAGCACCTCGTGGGTACGGCGCAGCGGATGCTCCACCAGCACCGCGTCGCGCCGCTCCGTTCGCTTGGGCGCGATCACGTTGTGCTCGACGCCGAGCTTGGCGGCGATCCGCCGGGCGATCACGACGTCCGGGTGGTCGTCCAGGCCGTTGGTGGTCGCCCGGAACGGCACCCCGGCCGCGTGGAGAAGCGCCGCCATCAGCCGGCTGTCGCGTCCTCCGGTGAGCGCCAGGTTGACCTGGTCGGTGAGCGGCCGGACCGTCTCCACCAGCGCCTCGGCCAGGCCCTCGATCGCGGCACGCCTGCCCCGGGACGATGTCGGCACGGGACCTGCCGTGGGCAGCGGCACCGTCGTGATCCGCCTGATCCGTTCGTGGCCGGTGCCGTCGCGCACCTCGAGCGTCGACGACGGGGGCAGCGCGGCGACCCCCTCGAACGGGGTCTCGTCGGACAGGAAGTAGCCCTGACGCACCATCGACTGCAGGGCCCGTACGTCCCAGGCCACCGGACCGCCGCCCCGGGCCACCAGGTGCACGAGAAGCGCGCGGTTTCCGACGATGTGCAGCTCCGGGGTCTGCGCGTAGAAGATCCCGCAGGCCCGCGTCATGTCGGTGACGGCCGTCAGCCCGCCCGGCTCGATCCTGATGGCGGAGAAACACCCGCGCGTGCCGAGCGCGATCTCCCCCATCGACAGGCCCGACGAGGACGGGCCGAGCAGCCTCCCCACGTCGTCCCAGTCGAGCAACCGCCCGGTGACGCCGATGGCCGCGTCCCGCGTCGCGGTCACGAGCTCGGGCCGGGTACGGCTGTCGCCCTCGTTTCCCCAGCCGAGCAGTACGGCCCCGGGAAATCGGTGCCGAGCCGAGGTCACGGTGTCCGCGGGCACCGGGAAAGCCTGCTCGATCAGGTCCTCCGCCTGCCGGATCACGCTGTCGAGCAGCGGCTCGGCGGAGCCGCCGCCTTTGCTCGCCACGGCGAGAAAAACGCGCATGAAGACCTCACATCGGTGGAAATCGCGATCACGTCGTCAGAGAACCGGACGATACCGGCCGCGCAGTCGGACGAATGGGGCTTTCGCGGCATTGACGTAATCGATGTTGCGGACCTCCGCGATGAACAGGGTGTGGTCGCCCGCCGGGACCACCTGCGTCGTCTCGACCTCGATCGCGGCGACGCCGCCGTCCACGACGAGCGCGTCGCTGTGGGGGCCGCGATGGTGGGCGGCCCCCGACAGCAGCAGGCGCGCGCCGGGCCGACCGGCCGCGGCGAACCGCGAGGCGATCGCCTGCTGGCCGTCGGCGAGCAGGCTGGCCGCCCACCGGTCCCGGCGCAGCAGCACCTCGGTCAGATAGCTCGTCGAGGTGAGACCGACCAGCACGAGGGGAGGATCGAGCGATACCGACGTCAGGGACGTCACGGTGACGCCGAGGTCGTCGCGGCCGTCCCGTACGGTGACCACCGCCACCCCGGCCGCCGCCTGGGCCATGGCCTCGGTGAACAATCCGCGCAACGAGCTCACTCCTTCCTGTCTGGTCGGGCCATCCGGACGGGTCAGAGGAGCCCGTTCTGGGTCAGCCAGTCCTTGGCCACCACCGGAGGATCATCCTTGTCGACGGCGATCCGCTTCATCAACGACACGAGCGTGGCGGTGTCGAGCTTGGCCGAGATGTCATCGAGGGTCGAGGTGACCTCGGCGTCGACCCCCGCCCGGTAGACCAGAGGGGTGACGTTCTCGGCGCCGAAGGCGTTCTTGGTGTCCTGCAGCGGCACCAGGTCGTTCAGCACGATCTTGGGGTCGGTGGTGAACACGTTGCCGACCTGGATCGTGCCGCCCTTGATCGCGTCAGCGGTGGTCGCGCCCGTCGGCTTCCACTGCTTGAACTCGATGCCGTAGACGGTCTTGAGGTTCTCCTCCTGGCGCTGCTTGAACTCGGGCGGTCCGCCGACGACGAAGTTCTTCGACACCTTGGCCAGGTCCTCCATCGTGGCCAGGCCGTACTTGTCGGCGGTCTTCCTGCTCACGCTCAGCGAGTTCTTGTCCTCGGCGGCCGACGGTGCCAGAAGCACGAGTTCGGCCGGGAGCTTCGCCCTCACTTCGGCCATGATCTCCCTCTGGGACCTGGCCGTGCTGTTCTTGTCGACGAACGCCAGCAGCGAGCCGACGTATTCGGGCAGAACGGTCAGTCCGCCGCTCTTGATCTGGTCGTACACGACCTCGCGGCTGCCGATGTTGGGCTTCTCCTCGACCGTGATGCCCTTGGCACGCAGCGCCTGCGCGTAGATCGAGGCGAGCAGGACGCTCTCGGGGAAGTCGAAGGAGCCGACGACGACCGGGCCGGCCAGTCCGCTCGAGGTGGCGGAGTCAGCCGACCCCGCGGCGGTGTTCAGCGGGTCGGCGCCGCCACAGGCGGATAAGGCGAGCGTCGTCACCAGGGCTACGGCGGTCGCGCCGAGGATGCGTCGGATCATCATGAATCCCTTCAAGTCGGAAAAGTAGGAGAAGTTAACAGATCAACGGAGGTTACGCACTCCCGGCGAGACGGTCACCCGCTGGAGCAGCGTGAAACCGAGTTGGACGGCCAGCGCGAGCGCGGCCACGAGGACCGCTCCCCCGATGACGTCGGCGTACGTCTTGGTGGCGATGCCGTCGATGATGAACCGCCCGAGTCCGCCCAGCCCCACGAACGCCGCGATCGTGGCCGTCGACACCACCTGGATCGCGGCGAGCCGCAGGCCGAGCAGGATCAGCGGCAGCGCGACCGGGACCAGCGCCCGGAAGAGGACCTGCCGGCCGCGCAGGCCCATGCCGTACGCCGCGTCGCGCAGGTCGGGGTCCACTCCGCGGATGCCCTCATGGGTGTTGACGAGGATCGGCGGAACGGCCAGCACGATCAGCGGGATCAGGACCGGCGCCGCGGTGCCGACGCCCGCCAGCAACACGACGAGCACGAGCAGCCCGAGCGTGGGCAGGGCACGGGCGGCGTTCGCCGAGACGACGACGATCAATGCGCCCCGGCCCGTGTGTCCGGTCAACATGCCGAGCGGCACGGCGATCAGGGCCGCGATCAGGAACGCCACCCCGGAGAACTCCAGGTGCTCCAGCAGCCGGACGGGAATGCCGTACGGGCCGGACCAGTTGGCCGCGTTCCCGAAGAAGTCGATCAGCCAGCTCATCGCGCGTCCCTCCATGCCCGGGACCATGGGGTGAGCAACCGTTGGGCGAGCACGAGCAGGCCGTCGGCGAGCACGGCGAGCAGCACGATGAGCGCGATTCCCACGATGATCGGGGTGTAGAACTGGCGCTGCCACCCGTCCATGAAGAGCTCGCCGAGGCCGCCCTGCCCGATCAGCGCGCCCACGCTGACCAGGCTGATGCTCGACACCGTCGCCACCCGCGTACCCGCCAGGACCACCGGTACGGCGACCGGCAACTCGACCTGGAGCAGGCGGCGCAGCGGCCGGAAGCCCATCGCCACCGCCGACTGCCGCACGTGGTCGGGCACCGAGGCCAGCCCGTCCACCACCGCCGGGATCAGCACGGCCAGTGTGAAGAACGTCAGCGGGATGATGACGGTCGCCGGGGTCAGCCCGGTGACGGACAGGAAGATCGAGAAAAGCACGAGCGACGGCAGCGCGTACATCACGTTCACCAGGCCGGCGGTGGGCTGGTAGAGGCGGGGCCAGCGCGCGCAGGCCAGGCCGAGCGGCAGGGCGACGAGCAGCCCGAGCAGCACCGGGACGAAGGCCATCAGGAGGTGGCTCTCCAGCAGCGTGCTGATCGCGGACGGGCTGCCGTTGTCCCAGTTCCGCGTGATCCAGTCCCAGCGGATCAGCGGTTCGCTCTTCATGCCGGTGATCCCTCGCCGGCCGGTGCTCTCTGATCGGCCGGTGCTCTCTGATCGGCCGGTGCTCTCTGGTCAGGGAGGCCTCCGGCGTATTTCCGCAGCACGGCGTCGAGCGCCTCCCGCGTCGCCACGCCCAGCACGCGGCCGTCTCCGTCGACCGCCACGGCCGTGCCGTCGGGCGACAGCAGCGCCGCGTCCAGCGCCGCGCGCATCGAGTCGCTCTCCGGATCGAAGGTTCCGTACGGCACGAGCCTGCCGTCGACACGCAGCCCGATCGGGCGGTCGTCGCCGCCGACGGCGAGATCGGCGGGCGCCGGGTCGAGCCGGACGTCCTTGGCGGAGATGAAGGACAGCCGCCGGATGCCGCGGTCCCGGCCGAGGAACTCGCGGACGAAACCGTCGACCGGTTCGCTGAGCAGCGTGGCCGGTCCGGCCATCTGGGCGAGTCTGCCTCCCGTATGGAGGACGGCCACGGTGTCGCCCAGTTTGATCGCCTCGTCGATGTCGTGGGTGACGAACACGATCGTCTTCCGCAACTCGGACTGGAGACGCAGCAACTCGTCCTGCAGTCCGGTCCGCACCACCGGGTCGACGGCGCTGAACGGCTCGTCCATCAGCAGCACGGGCGGGTCGGCCGCGAGCGCCCTGGCCACCCCGACGCGCTGCTGCTGGCCGCCGGAGAGCTGGAAGGGATAGCGCGTCGCCAGCTTCGGGTCGAGGCCCACAAGCTCGATCAGTTCCATCGCGCGGGCCCGGGCCTTCTTCCTGTTCCAGCCGAGCAGGTACGGCACAGTCGCCACGTTGTCCACGATCCTGCGGTGCGGGAACAGGCCGGCGTGCTGGATCACGTATCCGATGCCCCGGCGCAACGTGGCCGGGTCGATCTCCCGCACGTCCCGGCCGCCGAGCAGGATCCGGCCCGAGGTGGCGTCGACCATGCGGTTGATCATCCGCAGCGAGGTGGTCTTGCCGCACCCGGACGGCCCGACGAGCACGGTGATCGCCCCGCCGGGCACCTCCATGCTCAGGTCGTCCACCGCGACCGTGCCGTCCTGATAACGCTTGGTGACACCGTCGAATATGATCAAGGATTTCGTCCCGTCGTTCTGATCCCGCCGGCGCCGCCGGGTCGTGGTCACCCTCGCGCCGCCGGCCCGCCGGGCCCGCCGCCCCGACTCCTGCCTCTTCAGCCCCGCATCGTCCCTGCTCCCTGCCCCTGACCTCGTGCCGATGCCCGTTGTCTTGATGACCCTTTTGTTGTTGACTCCTGACCGTCAGCCTACGGCCGTAAGGTAGACATGTCCGAGCAGCCATTGAATTCGAACACACGAATGATACGCGGAGATCTTGACCGAATGCCCCCCAATATGCCGACCAATAGGGCATCTGAGGTGCGCCGACCCGTGATGTCTTGGCATGATTGGCCTCGGGCTTCCTGTCTGCCCTCCGAACCACCCAGGAGGCGGTCGTGACTACACCGCTCATCGGTCAGCCGCTCACCGGGAAGCACTCCCGGAGCGATCTGGTCGCCGAGTTCTACGAGCGTCACGCCGCCGGGCTGTTCGCGTACTGTCACGACCAACTCGGTGAGACCACGTCGGCCGGCGACGCCGTCGTGGCGGTGTTCGCCGCGCTGCCGTTCGGGGAACCGCCGCGCGCCGTCCTCTACGCGCTGGCCCGCCGGGAGATCTACCGCCGGGACGTCAGCTACGCCATGCCCGCCGTCGACTCGGCCGTCGATCCCGCCACCGCGCTCATCGAGCGGGTGTTCCGCGACATCCGCCCGCACCAGCGTGAGGTGCTGCTGCTGTCCGCCGTGTGCGGGCTGACGAAGCCCGAACTGTCTCTGGTGCTGGACGTCGCCGCGGACACGGCCGAGGATCTCACGGCCGGAGCGAGGCATCGCTTCGCCCAGACTCTGGCGACCGCGGTGTCGGCCGTCAGGTCGGCGCCGTACCTCGCCCCGGATGTGGCCGAGATCTACGACGCGATCGGCGTCGCCCCGATCGAAGACGTGCTGGCCCGGCTGCCCTGGCGCCGGCCCTCCGCCGACGTACGCGGCCGGGTGCTGTCATCGCTGCCTCACCAGGACCCCGGTGCGGCCGATGCCGCTCCCCCGCTGCCGATCAAGCGGCTCTGGCCGACCGCTCCGTCCTGGCCGCTGCCGCTGAGCGCGCCCGACCAGGTCAGCAACACCTGCGTGGTCCCGGCCGACGCGGTCCCGACCGACGCGGTCCCGACCGGCTCGGCTCAGACCGGCTCGGCTCAGACCGAGGCGCTCGGTTCGGCCAGGCCGAGACGGAGGGCCAAGCATGAGGCCACCACCGAGCCCATGCCCAGGCTGCGCGGCTCGCTGCTGGCCGCGCTCGGCGAGAGCCGTACGCGCAGACGACGCGGCACGGTGGGGAACACGACAGGGAACACGACGGCGTCCCACGCGACGGGAACGACGCCGGGCACAGCGACGGACACGGCGCCGGGCACAGCGCACGTCACGCCCACCCGGTCCGGCCCTCCCGCAACCCCATCCCCCACAGCCCAATCCCCCGTGTCCGGGTTTCCCGTGACGGCGGCATCGGGTCCCGCCACCGAGCCGTTCGACGCGTTCCGGCCCCTTGAGTCGGAGAACGCCCCGAGGGAGAACAGCCCGGACAGGCAGGAGACGCGGCGTGGTCACGGGACCACCGCCAAGGTCGACCCTCCGCCGCCCGTCTTCGCCGCACCCGGCTCGACGACGTCCGGCTCGACGACGTCCGGCTCGACGACGTCCGGCTCGACGACGTCCGGCTCCGCACCGGCCGCCGGTGAGGGCCCGACCACCAAGGAGACCGAGAGCAAGACCGCCGGGGAAAGCAGAGCGCCCAAGGCGGCGCGGGCGCGGAGCAAGCGCGTCAGGAACCGCGACCGCCACTACGACTGGGCGTGGGAGCTGGTCGGCTTCCTGATCTGCCTGGCCATCGCCTTGATCGTGTTTTTCGCGCTGCCCAACATGGTCACGCATTGATCGTCGGCTGAAGTGCTCACCTGGGCGGTTCGGGAGCCAGGCCCGCCCTCGCCATCGCCTTCCAGATCACCTGGTCGTACGGCCGGCCGCTCTTCTCGTGTGCCTCGATCCCGGTCGGCGTGACCTCTCGACTCAGCAGTCCCGACGTCAGCGTGCGCAGTTCCATCCGGTCCGCGTCCAGAGCGAAGTCCACCGGGTCGCCCAGAAGGTCTCGTCCCGCGCCCCTGAACGGAAAGCTAGAACAGCTTCTAATACCCGTCCAGAGGCCGGATTTCCGAGGCGGTCACAGCTGGGCGAATAGCCAGAAAACGTATGGAGGAATGCGAGGTTTTGTGACTGAATGGTAACCCTTCCAGGATGGTGGGAATCAGATAACGTGTTCTCATGCGTACCTCGCGAGCGGCCACCGACGACCCGGCGCCACCCCCGAAGGGGGCCACCGGTGTCCGCGCCCGCAGCCAGCACCAGCGGCGTCGGCGCATCGTCCAGGCAGCGGCCGCACTCGCCTCACGAGGCGGCGTCGAAGCCATGCAGATGCGTACGGTCGCCGAACGCGCCGGAGTCGCCCTCGGCACGCTCTACCGCTATTTCCCCTCGAAAATGGACCTGGTCGTAGCGGTGGTGAGCGAGGAGATCGACCTGCTGGAGACGAGCATCGAGCGACGTCCCCCCGCGTCCGGCACCCCGGCGGGCCGGGCCGTGGACGTCCTGATGCGCGCCACCCGGGGCCTCATGCGGGAGCCGGAGCTCGCCGACGCCCTCATCCGCTCGCTGATCATGGCCGAGGTCGAGACGCCGTTCGGAGAGCGGCTCGCGCGGCTGCTGCTGCGGGTCGCCGCGGGCAGGACCGGTACGGACGGGGTCATCGCCGAGGCCCCCTCCGGGGATGTCACCAGGGAGCGGCTCGCGCTCGCCGAGTCGCTGGCCGCCATCTGGGTGCACGAGCTACTGGAGATGCTGCGCGGCAAGCGCACCTATGACGACATCCAGACACGCATCGAGCTCGCCGCCCAACGCCTCGTAGCCGACTTCTGACCAAACCCCCGATGCCGCGACACCCCGAGACTGCAAGATAAACAAATGCGGTAAGCGCAGCTCATCGTAGGTGTGTGCGAGCAAGTGCGAGATCGCGGGGAGGGTGTGCGGGGAGGTGGAGTCAGCGCCAGGCGTCGATGACGTCTTCTGCTCCCCACAGGAGATCGACACGTTGGGTGTCGGGGTGGACTCCGGACAGCGATACCACGGCCAGACCGCTCACCCCGGTTTCGAATCCGGGGACCAGCGCGGCATCGCGGCGGAGCTTGGCGAGGTCATGCCCGTCGAACGGAGTGCCGAGCCACTTGATCGATCCCGCGAACGCGATCTGGCGGGCCACGGGGGACCGATCGGCGCCGACGAGGTCGACTTCGGGGGCGAACTGGCGGTTCCACCAGCCGCCTATGGCCTCCGCCTCGGGCCATGGCAGCTCCCCCACCGCGGCCGCGACTCCCAGGGCCTCGCGTACGATCGGCTCCACCGCCCGGCCGCGCAGACTGGTCCATCGCCGCTCCACCAGCCGGAAGGCCATGTCGGGCCGGCCGCGCCGTACGTGCTCGGCCGCTGAGCGCAGAACGCCCAGATACATCCGTAGGTTGTGATCCGAGATCCGGTACAGCGCCGGTTTGCCCGACTGGATTGACAAGGGCTCATCGATGGCCAGAACGTGCTTCTCCTCCACCAATCTACGCAGAAGCGGAGAGAGCGAGCCCGACTTCAGTGGGCCCTCACGTCCGCCTGCCGCCGCCGCGATGGCGGCCTGCGTCCGGTCGCCGCTACCGACCGCCTCCAGCACCCGGCGGGCCTGGTCAGGCGTGGGGAACTCGGCGAGCAGCACCGACTCGGGCACACCGAACAGGGGAGAGGCCGGGTCCGCGCATTCCGCCCGGATGAAATCGAGCGCAGGCGTGCCCGACGGCCAGGCGCGAAGGATTCCCGGCAGGCCGCCACTGATGAGATAGGCGTCCACCGCGTCCGCTCCCGTCAGGCCGATGGCCTCGGCGGTCTCGGCCGGGTTGAGCGGCCCGAGGGCCATGGTGTCGGCACGCCCGTAGAACGGACGGTCGTAGGCGGTCAGGCGCCCCATCATGTGCAGGTCACTGCCGAGCAGGAGCAGCAGGATCGGCCGGGCCGACAGCAGCCTGTCCCAAGCCGTCTGCAGCGCTCCGTCGAACAGGTCGTCCTGCTCGGCGAGCCAGGGCATCTCGTCGATGACGACGATCGCGGCACCTGGGGGAAGTGCCGCGAGCAGGACCCGGAACGCCTCGGGCCAGCTTCCGCTGGTCAACTGGACGACATGCTCCGGTGTCGGCGGCAGTGATGAGTCCGCGAGCTCCGCACAGAACTCCGCCACCGACTCCACCGGAGACATGCCCTTGGTAGCGGTGAAGTACAGGTACGGCACGCCGGCCTGGTCGCAGAACTCCTGCACGAGCCGAGACTTGCCCACCTGGCGACGGCCCCTGATGGCCAGGGCGGCTCCGCTGCCTGTGACACGCACCTGGTCGAGGCGCTTGCGGAGCACGGCGAGCTCGGTTCGGCGTCCGATGAACGTCGATCGCACCATCAGGCCCCCTATGTAGATGCCATCTAGCTAGATGCTATCTACATAGGGGGTGCAGCGATGTGTGTCAGTCGAAGACGACGATCTGGCGGAGCACTTCGCCGCTCTTGAGCGCGGCGACGGCGTCGTTCAGGTCGGCCAGCTTGATCCTGGAGCTGATCATGCTGTCCAGGTCGAGCCTGCCCGCCTTGTAAAGGGCGGCGAAGCGCGGGAAGTCCCGGCGCACATCCGCGTCGCCGTACATCGAGCTGAGCAGGTTCTTGCCCTCGAACAGCAGGCTGAAGGCCGTCAGCGGGACCTGGTCGTCCATGGCTCCCGCCCCGACGACGATCACGTCGCCGCCGCGCCGGGTCGCCTGCCACGCCGTCATGATGGCGGCGGACCTGCCGACCACCTCGAAGCCGTAGTCGAAGCCCTGGCCGCCGGTCAGCGTGCCGATCGCGTCCATGAGCCCGTCGGGCGTGCACGCGTGGGTCGCGCCCACCTTCTTGGCGAGCTCGTGCTTGGACTCCAGCGGGTCGATCGCGAGGATCGTGGTCGCGCCGGACAGCCGGGCGCCCTGGATCACCGACAATCCGACGCCGCCGCAGCCTACGACGGCGACGGTCGACCCCGGCCGCACCTTCGCCGTGTTGAGCACGGCCCCGACGCCGGTGGTGATGCCGCAGCCGATCAGCGCGGCGGCCTCGAAGGGCACCGCGGGGTCGACCTTGACGGCGCCCTGCCAGGGGACCACGATCTCCTCGGCCCAGGTGCCGCAACCGGACATGCCGAACGCCGGATTGTCTCCGTCGTAACGGAACCTGGCCTCGGCGAAGCTCTTCATGATGTACGTCATGCAGAGGTTCGGCTGACCGACGATGCAGTTCGGGCAGTCGCCGCAGGCGGGCGTCCAGTTGATGATGACGTGGTCGCCAGGTTGTACGGAGGTCACCTGGTCGCCCACTTCGACGACCTCTCCCGCGCCCTCGTGACCCGGGATCACCGGCAGCGGCATGGGCAGCACGCCCGACAGCACCGACAGGTCGGAATGGCAGACCCCGGTCGCCCTGATACGTACGCGGACGTCGGCCGGTCCCACCGGCGTCAGCGTGAAATCGTCACGGATGTCGAGCTTCTCGTCGCCGACCGCATGTAAGAGCGCGCCGCGCATGGGGACCTCCTGGTTGTCCGGTCTGTAGGGGAATGGTCCTCGTCAGTCGTCCATGAGGGTCAGTCAGTCTGTTGGGCCGGTCAGTCTGTGGGGCCGGTCAGTCTGTGGGGCGGTCAGTCGTCCACGATGGTGATGGCGGCCTTGGGGCAGGACCGCGCCGCGTGCCGTACACGGTCGTGCAACTCGGCCGGCGGCTCGGGCGTCAGCACGTTGAGCATGTCCTGGTCGTCGACTTCGAAGACCTCCGGGGCGAGGCCCATGCAGACGGCGTTCGCCTCGCACACGTCGTAGTCGACCTTGATCCTCATGGCGCGTCCTCCTGTCGTGCGGCTGTCATGACGATCTCATTCTTCGGATCGCCGCTGCCTCACGCTATCGCCGCCGAGCTTGCGGTGATCCCAGGACACGACGCGGAACGGCTCGACCACGAAGGCGACCCGCTTGCGTCCGGTGTGCTCGACGTATTCGCGGATCTCCGCCACCTCGTCGGCTGTCATGCCGGTCATCCGCCGGGTCACCGCCATCCCGACGTCGAGGACGCCCGACGGGTCGTCGATGCGCCGCGCCCTGCCGTACAGGAGCACGCCGCGCAGTTCGGCGTAGTCGTCGCCGGTCTCGATGAGGCAGCTCACCCGGGGATCGCGCTCGATGTTGCGGGTCTTCTGGGACTTGCCGTACGTCCAGAACGCGATCGCGCCGTCGATGAGCCCGTAGAACATGGTGACCAGGTGTGGCATGCCGTCCGGATTGATCGTGGCGAGCTGGAGCTTGCGGCCACCATGGAGGAACTCGGCGATCTCGTTCTCGGTCATGGCTATCCGGTCACGCTGTTTCACGATGCAAAGTAGAACATGTTGCATAAAAACCGGCAAGGGGCGTGGCAGAATCTTGTTCGGGAACCGTACAGGGGGAGAGCGCATGACCGTGACGATGCCCGCCGAGCTTCGCCGCCTGGCCGAGGAGGCCAGGGGGTTCATGCCGCCGGAGGAGGGGCTGGCCCTGTTCGAGATCGCCGCCGCGTACGGCTCCCGCGGCCCGATCTGCGAGATCGGCACATATTGCGGCAAGTCCGCCATCTACCTCGGCGCGGGGGCCCGGATGGCCGGGTCTGTCGTGTTCACCGTGGACCACCACCGCGGCTCGGAGGAGATCCAGCCGGGATGGCCCCATCACGATCCGGAGCTGGTCGACCCGAGGTCGGGCCGGATGGACTCGCTGCCGTTCTTCCGCGACACGATCGCCGCCGCGGGGCTCGAGGACGAGGTGATCGCCGTCGTCGGCGCGTCGGCGACCGTCGCGCGGTTCTGGCACACGCCGCTGGGCGCGCTGTTCATCGACGGCGGCCACTCGGAGGAACCGGTGACGCAGGACTACGAGGGCTGGGCCCCGCATGTGGCGGTGGGGGGCGCGCTGGTGTTCCACGACATCTATCCCGATCCGGCCGACGGCGGGCAGGCGCCCTACCGGGTCTACCTGCGCGCCCTCGCCTCGGGGTCGTTCACCGAGGTCCGCGCCGTCGGCTCCCTCCGCGTCCTGGAGCGCACCTCGGCGTGATCTCGCGCTCAGGCGCGGGCGCGCTCGCAGCCGCAGTCGTCGGTGACCCGGACCAGGTGGTCCCCGGCATCGCGGAACACACCCGAGCCGGGCGTGGCCCCGGAGAGGGCGTCGGCCGCGAGGATCACCGCCGCCGCCGTGTAACCCGAGCGCTCGTGCGGGAAGTGCCTCTCGTTCACGAACTGCCAGCCGGTCCAGTAGGACCCGTCCTCGTGCCGCAGGTGCTGCATGTCGGCGAACACGCCGAGCGCCCGCTCGCGCAGCCCCGCCGCGTCGAGGGCCAGCACCAGTTCGCACGACTCGGCCCCGGTCACCCACGGCTGATCGCTGACGCACCGCGCGCCGAGGCCGGGCACGACGAAGGTGTCCCACTCCCGGTCGATCCGCCGCGCCGCCTCCGGCCCCCGTACGGCACCGCCGAGCACGGGGTAATACCAGTCCATCGAGAAGCGGCTCTTGTCGGCGAACGCCTCCGGGTGGGCGGCGATCACGTGTCCGAGAGCGTCGGCGGCCAACTCCCAGTCGGGCTGGGGGTCGCCCAGCCGCTCGGCGAGCAGCACGCCGCAGCGCAGCCCCTGATAGATCGACGAGCATCCGGTGAGCAGCGCGTACGCCGCCGGGATCTCGTCGGCGTCACGCTGCCACAGGATCTCGCCCCGGCTCGTCTGCAGCCCGATCACGAAGTCGAGGGCTCTGACGACCGCCGGCCACATCGCGCGGGCGAAGACTTCGTCGCCGGTCACCAGCAGGTCGTGCCAGACGCCGACCGCGAGGTACGCCGCGTGGTTCGACTCCCCGGCGGCCTCGGCGGGCTCACCGCCGACCATCTTCACGGGCCAGGAGCCGTCCGGCCGCTGGTGCCGTACCAGCCATGCGTAGCCGCGGCGCGCCTCGTCGCGCAGGCCGGCGACCGTGAGCGCCATCAGGCACTCGACGTGGTTCCACGCGTCGACGTGCCCGTCCGGCCATGGCACGCCGCCGTCGGGCTCCTGGATCGCCGCGATGCTCCGGGCCGTCTGGAGCACCTGGTCGGGGGTGATGATCCCGGAAACCTCGGGAAGCGCGACGGGGGTCTCCCTCATGCGGGCTTCCGGACGTAGACGACGACGCTCTTGCCGATCAGCGCGTTGAGCACGGACTCGGCGAGCCGGGTGGCAAGAGGACGCTTCATGATGTCCCAGACCAGCAGCTCGTGGTACGCCTTCGCCAGGGGGTGCTCGTCGTTGTTGACGCCGACCGCGCACTTGATCCACCAGTACGGCGCATGCAGCCCGTGGGCGTAGTGGTGGGCGCCCACCTCGAGCCCACACGACTTCAGCTTCGCCTGGAGCTCCGCCAAGGTATAAATCCGGATATGACCGCCGGGGGCGGTGTGATACTCCTCCGAGAGGGCCCAGCAGATGCGCTCCGGCAGGAAGCTGGGGACCGTGACGGCGGCCCGGCCACCCGGCTTGAGCACCCGGACGATCTCCCGCATCGCGGACATGTCATCGGGAATGTGCTCCAGCACCTCCGCCGCGATCACCCGGTCGAACGAGGCGTCCGGGAACGGCATGTCGAGTGCGTCGCCGACGACGGCCTCGCCGGACGCGCCGTCCGGGACCTGGCCCTCCTTGTCCATCGCGGCGAACATGGCGGCCACGCCCTCGAGCTCGGCGGCGTCCATGTCGAAGGCGACGACGTCGGCGCCCCGGCGCAGCACCTCGAAGGCGTGCCGGCCCCCTCCGGCGCCCAGATCGAGAACGCGGTTCCCCGGCCCGACGGGCAGCCGGTTGAAGTCGACGGTCAGCACTCGCCCCACCTTTCGTGATAACGGGAGGGTTCGGGTCGGATCGATCGGATCGGTCAGCGGGACGTACGGCCCGCGCGGGCCCTGTGGGTGGCCCCGTGGGTGGCTCGGTGGGCCGCGATGGCCTCGCCGTACGCCTCGACGGTGCGCCGCGCGACGACCGGCCACGCGTACCGCTCCATCACGCGGTCGTAGCCCCTGCGGCCGATCGCCGCCCGCTCCTCGGGGGAGTCGAGCAGCCGCCGCAGCACCGCGGCGAGCTCCTCGGCGTCGCCCGGCGTCACCTGGACGGCCGCGTCGCCGACGACTTCAGGCAGGGCGCCCGTACGGCTGGCCACCAGCGGAGTGCCGCACGCCATGTGCTCGACGGCCGGCAGCGAGAAGCCCTCGTACAGCGAGGGGACGACGGACACCTCCGAGGTGGCGATCAGCTCGGCCAGCTCCTCGTCGGAGATGCCGTGGACGAACCGCACCCGGTCGTGCAGCGACAGCTCGGCGACCAGCTTCTCGGTCGGCCCCCCGGGCGTCGGCCTGCTGACCACGGTCAGGTCGACGTCCCGTTCCGTCGCGAGCTTGGCGACCGCCCGCAGCAGCGTCGCGACCCCCTTCATCGGAGAGTCGGCGCTGGCCACGGCCACGATCGAGCCCGGACGCCTGGGCAGCCGCGGGCGGGGATGGAAGAACCGGGTGTCGACGCCGAGCGGGATCAGCCGCATGTTGGACTGTGGGACCCCGAAGTCGCGGTGGATGTCGGCGAGGGACGACTCGCTCACGGTGAGGATCGGGCTGAGCCGGGGCGCGACGAAGCTCTGCATGCGGACGAAGCCGTACCAGCGGCGCATCGACAGCTTCTTCCACCCCTTGGCGGCCTTCAGCTCGATCCGCCGGTCGACGCTGATCGGGTGGTGGATGGTGCCGACCACCGGAAGATGCCGCTGGATGCCGAGCACGCCGTAGCCCAGCGTCTGGTTGTCCTGGACCACGTCGAAGTCGCCGGCGCGTTTCTTGAGCTCGCGGTGGACGCGAAGGCTGAACGTCAGCGGCTCGGGGAAGCCGGCCGTGCACATGGTGGCGAACTCGAGCACGTCGACCCAGTCGCGATACTCGCGGAGCTTCGGAACGCGGAACGGGTCCTCGTCCCGGTAGAGGTCCAGGCTGGGGACCTTGTTGAGGATGACGCCCTCGTCGAGCTCCGGGTACGGCTGGCCGGAGAAGACCTCGACATGGTGCCCGAGCGCGACGAGTTCGCGGCTGATGTGGCGTAGGTACACCCCCTGGCCGCCACAGGTGGGTTTGCTGCGGTAGGACAGCAGCGCGACTCGCAGCCTCTCCGCCAAGCGGCACCCCTTTCCAGCCGTGCCCCCGGCAGGGGCTGGCAGTGAACCCTACCATTTGACCTTAGTGTGGGAAGGGCCGGTGAAATGGCTCCCTATTTTACCGAGAGACCGCCGGACCTGCGGGGTTAGCCTACCCGAACGTCATTCGGTGCAACACGTTCTAGCATCGAATGACCGACGGGTGGAGCCTCGAGCCGGGCATGGCGGTACATTCGCGTCATCACAGACCAGAGTTGGGCTCAGGCGAGGAGGAACCGTTGACCAGGCGTGCGCTGCTCACCGGCATCACCGGTCAGGACGGCTCCTATCTCGCAGAGCATCTGCTGAGTGAGGGCTACGAGGTGTGGGGCCTCGTGCGCG
Organism: Sphaerimonospora thailandensis; assembly: GCF_016863115.1. GTDB lineage: Bacteria > Actinomycetota > Actinomycetes > Streptosporangiales > Streptosporangiaceae > Sphaerimonospora > Sphaerimonospora cavernae. The sequence goes on along the minus strand of NZ_BOOG01000046.1, from coordinate 44,663 downwards.
GCCAGGCCAACCCGAGGGTACCGCGCGTGCGCAGGCTGCTCCAGGACGTACGGCTCGTCCGCGGCGACCTGCTCGACCAGGGCTCGCTGATCTCCGCCGTGGAGAAGGTGCAGCCCGACGAGGTCTACAACCTGGGTGCCATCTCGTTCGTGCCCATGTCGTGGGAGCAGGCCGAGCTCACCGCCGAGGTGACCGGGATGGGCGTGCTGCGCATGCTGGAGGCGATCCGCGTCTGCTCGGGGATCACCGGCTCGCGCGGGTCGGCCGACGGGCAGATCCGGTTCTACCAGGCGTCGTCCTCCGAGATGTTCGGCCAGGTCAGGGAGACACCGCAGACCGAGCGCACGCCGTTCCACCCCCGCTCCCCGTACGGCGTGGCGAAGACGTACGGACACTTCCTCACGCAGAACTACCGCGAGTCGTACGGCATGTTCGCCGTGTCGGGGATCCTGTTCAACCACGAGTCCCCCCGGCGGGGGGCGGAGTTCGTCACCCGTAAGGTCTCGCTGGGCGCCGCCCGGATCAAGCTGGGCATGGCGACGGAACTCCGCCTGGGCAACCTGGAGGCACGCCGGGACTGGGGGTACGCCGGCGACTTCGTACGCGCGATGCACATGATGATGACGGCCGAAACGGCGGAGGACTATGTGATCGGCACCGGCCGTACGCATTCGGTCCGCGAACTGGTGGAGGCCGCCTTCGGCGCCGTCGGGCTCGACTGGGAGCGTTACGTCGTCCACGACCGGTCGCTGCACCGGCCGGCCGAGGTGGACCTGCTGTGCGCCGACCCGAAGAAGGCCAGGACACAGCTCGGCTGGGAGCCGACCGTGTCCTTCGAGGAGCTCGTCGCCATGATGGTCGAGGCCGACCTCCGCCTGCTGTCAGACGGCGGAGACCCCGACCAGTGCTCCCCCTGGCCCTGACACCCGCCCCCTTCCCCCCACCCCCTCACACACCCCGCACCCACGGGCACAAGGGGGGAGGAGATCACGGGCGGAGGGAGACGGGGAGGGTTTTGATGCCGTTGATGAAGTTGGATCTGAGGCGGGTGGCCGCGCCGGTCTGGCGGATGTCGGGGAAGCGCTCGGCCAGCACCTCGAAGAGGACCTTGAGCTCGAGCTTGGCCAGGTGGTTGCCGAGGCAGAAGTGCGCCCCGCCGCCGCCGAAGCCGATGTGCGGGTTGGGGTCGCGGGCGATGTCGAAGACGTCGGGCAGGTCGAACACGTCCTCGTCCCGGTTGGCCGAGCCGTAGAACACCACCACCTTGTCCCCTTCGGAGATCTTCTGACCCCGGATCTCCGTGTCGGCCGTCGCCGTACGCCGGAACAGGTTCACCGGGGAGACCCAGCGGACGATCTCGTCGGCGGTCCGCGCGGCCAGCGACGGGTCGGCGACCAGCCGGGCCCACTGCGCGGGGTGTTCGAACATGGCCAGCATGCCGCCGGACGCCGCGTTCCTGGTGGTCTCGTTGCCGGCGACGATGAGCAGCAGCACGAACAGGTCGAACTCGTCCTGGCCCAGCACCTCGCCGCTGTCGTCCGGACGCAGGAGCTTGGTGACGATGTCGTCCCTCGGGCCGGCCTCCTTACGGGCCGCGGCCAGGGCGTCGGCGTACGCGTAGACCTCCATCGCGGCCGCCTGGCCCTCCTCCGGGCTTGCGGCGTAGTCGGGGTCCTCGCTGCCGATCAGCCGGTTCGACCACTCGAAGATCTTGTCCCGGTCCTCCACCGGGGCGCCGAGCAGCTCACAGATCACGTACAGCGGGAGCGGCGCGGCGACGTCCCTGACGAAGTCCACCTCGGGCAGCTGTTCCGCCTCGTCGATGAGTTGCCGGCAGATGTCCCTGATGTGCTCCTCCAGCCGGCCGATCACCCGCGGGGTGAAGCCGCGGTTGACGAGGGAGCGCCGCCGGGTGTGCTCGGGAGGGTCCTGGTTGAGCAGCATCAGCCGCTGCAGCTCGACCTGCTCGTCCGGCAACTCGTTGAACAGCGCCAGCCTCCGATAGGAGGAGAACAGGTCCGAGCGGCGGGACACGTGGACGACGTCCTCGTGCTTGGTGACCGCCCAGAACCCGGGCCAGCCACGCTCGGCGTCACCCTCGTGCCAGAAGACCGGCGCGTTCGCCCGCAGCCGGCGGAACTGGTCGTGCGGGGCGCCGCGCCGCGCGTAGAAGTCCTGGTCGACGAGATTCACTTCCATTGGCTCCACCCGGTTCGCCCGTCCTGTTGAAACGTGTTCTATTACGGTCCCAAGAGATCGTCAAGGGCGGCCGGAGGGACACGCCGATGTCCACGAGGTAAGAGGCGTCGGTGCGCCGCCCGATGGCGGCGCACCGACCACGTCGATCACGTCCTCACAGGCGCGCCCTCGGCGAACTTCGCTGTTATCAGCAGAAGGTCGCGCTTGAGGTCATCCGTACCGATAGGACCGGGGGCCGGAGGGTACGGATGACCAGGAAGAGGACCGGGGACGGGACATCGACCGATCGGGGAAGGCGATGCTGGGGTTGCCCGACGGAATCCGGGGCTGCCTGTTCGACATGGACGGCGTGCTGACGCGCACCGCAAAGATCCACGCAGCGGCGTGGAAGGCGGCGTTCGACGACTTCCTGCGTGGGCACGCGGCACGGACCGGTGTGCCCTTCGTGCCGTTCGACGAGGTGACCGACTACGAGCACTACGTCGACGGCAAGAAGCGGCTCGACGGGACGCGGACATTCCTGGAGGCGCGGGACATCGACCTGCCGGAGGGGGCGCCGGGCGACCCGCCCGGCACGCTCACCCTGCAGGGCCTGAGCAACCGCAAGAACGATCTCGTCCAGGACTTGCTGGACGAGCGCGGCGTGGAGGTCTTCGAAGGCTCGTCCCGCTATGTTCACGCCGTCCGGGACGCCGGCCTGCATCGGGCCGTCGTGTCGTCGAGCGCCAACACCGAACGGGTGCTCGCCGCCGCCGGACTCGCCGGCCTGTTCGAGGTGCGGATCGACGGCGTCGTCGCTGAGGAGCGCGGCCTGGCAGGCAAGCCCGCCCCCGACATGTACCTCGCGGGCGCCGAGGCGCTCAGGTTGAAGCCGAGCGAGGCGGCCGTGTTCGAGGACGCGCTGGCCGGGGTGGCGGCCGGCCGCGCCGGAGACTTCGCCTTCGTCGTCGGCGTCGACCGTCTCGGGCAGGCGGACGCGCTGCGCGAGCACGGCGCCGACATAGTGATCACAGACCTCGCCCAGCTCCTCCACCCCTGACGGACGGCCTCTGACGAGCAGGGAGGCACAGTGATCAAGCATCCGGCCTTCATCGTCGAACCGTGGTCGGTGCGGGAGTGCCGACTGCACATGGACGTGCTGGCGCAGACCGAGTCGGTGTTCGCGCTGTCCAACGGGCATGTCGGCCTGCGCGGCAACCTCGACGAAGGCGAGCCGCACGGGCTTCCCGGCACCTACCTCAACTCCGTCTACGAACTGCGGCCGCTGTCGCACGCCGAGACCGCGTACGGCTACCCGGAGTCCGGGCAGACCGTGGTCAACGTGACCAACGGCAAGCTGATCCGGCTGCTGGTCGACGACGAGCCCTTCGACGTGCGGTACGGCACGCTGCACGAACATGAGCGGATCCTCGACCTGCGAGCGGGCACCCTCACCCGCAAGGTCCACTGGACCTCGCCCACAAAGGGGGAGATCCGTCTCACCTCGACCCGGCTGGTGTCGTTCACCCACCGCGCGGTGGCCGCCATCCGCTACGAGGTCGAGCCGGTCGACCACCCGGTGAAGGTGGTGGTGCAGTCGGAGCTGGTGGCCAACGAGACCCTGCCCGAGTCGGGCTCCGACCCGCGTGCCGCGGCCGCGCTGGAGGATCCCCTGGTGCTGGAGGAGAACCTGCCGGCGTTGGACGGGGTGGCGGTCATGGTCCACATCACCCGAGCCAGCCGGCTGCGCGTCGCGGCCGGGATGTGGCACGACGTCGACGGCCCCGAGAACACCCAGGTCGACGCCGGTGGCCGCGAGCACGTCAGCAGGGTGACGATCGCGACCTCCCTGGAGCCGGGGCAGCGGCTACGGCTGACCAAGCTCTTCGCGTACGGATGGTCGGCGCAGCGATCCCGGCCCGCCATGCACGACCAGGTCGTGGCCGCGCTGGCCGCCGCCCGGCTGGCCGGATGGGACGGCCTGTGCGCCGAGCAGCGGAGGTTCCTCGACGATTTCTGGGAGGGGGCCGACGTGGAGGTCGAGGGCGACACGGAGGTGCAGCAGGCCGTCCGCTTCGGGCTGTTCCACCTGCTGCAGGCCGGCTGCAGGGCGGAGCAGCGGCCCATCCCCGGCAAGGGGTTGACCGGTTCGGGCTACGACGGGCACGTCTTCTGGGACACCGAGGCCTTCGTGCTGCCCGTGCTCACCTACACCCATCCCCAGCCCGCCGCCGACGTGCTGACCTGGCGGAAGTCGATCCTGCCGCTCGCGGAGAGGCGCGCCGCACAGTTCGGGCTGGAGGGCGCGGCCTTCCCCTGGCGCACGATCAACGGTGAGGCGTGCTCCGCGTACTGGCCGGCCGGAGCCGCGGCGTTCCACATCAACGCCGACATCGCGGACGCGGTCACCCGCTACGTCGACGCGACCGGCGACGTGGCGTTCGAGCGTGACATCGGCCTGCCTCTTCTCGTCGCGACCGCCCGGCTGTGGCGCTCCCTCGGCCACCACGACGTCGACGGGCGGTTCCACATCGACGGGGTCACCGGCCCGGACGAGTACAGCGCGATCGCGGACGACAACGTCTACACGAACCTGATGGCGCAGCGTAACCTGCGCTCCGCCGCCGAAGTGATCATCCGTCATCCCGACCGTGCCGAGCAGTTGGGGGTGACGCTGGAGGATGCCGCGATCTGGCGGAACATCGCCACGGCGATCTTCATCCCCTATGACGAGCACCTCGGGGTGCATTCGCAGAGCGAGGGGTTCACCCGGCACGCGGTCTGGGACTTCGCCGCCACCAAGCCGGACCAGTACCCGTTGCTGCTGCACTTCCCCTACTTCGACCTCTACCGCAAGCAGGTGGTCAAGCAGGCCGACCTCGTGCTCGCCATGCACACGTGCGGCGACGCGTTCACCTCCGAGCAGAAGGCACGCAACTTCGCCTACTACGAAGCGCTGACCGTCCGGGACTCGTCATTGTCGGCGTGCACCCAGGCGGTGCTCGCCGCCGAGGTCGGGCAACTGGAGCTCGCGCACGACTACCTCGGCGAAGCGGCGCTGGTCGACCTTCGGGACCTGCAGCACAACACCCGCGACGGCGTCCACATGGCCTCCCTCGCCGGCTCCTGGATCGCGCTGGTCGACGGGTTCGGCGGGATGCGCGCCGGCGGCGGGCGGATCCAGTTCGCCCCGCGACTGCCCTCGGGCATCACCCGGCTGAGCTTCCGCCTGCGCTACCGGGGGCGCCTCCTGCAGGTCGACATCGCCCAGAGAACGACGACCTATCATCTCCTGGAAGGCCCCCCGCTGCCGCTGGCCCACCATGGTGAGGAGTTCACGCTCGACGAGCATCCGGCCACCCGGCAGAACCCGGCGCCGCCGACCCCCGGGCCGCGGATCCGCCAGCCGCCGGGCCGCGAGCCCACCCCCCGCCGCCCAGAGATCGGCTGACCTCTCTGGGGAAACGGTCAGGTCAACGACCGTCTCTGCGAGCATTCGCAAGATCACGGGGAAGGGGAGGACCACAGGTCGGGGTGGCCGGGCTCGCCAGGCACGTGGGTCAGCAGCCCGCGAGCCTTCAGCCACAGGAGGTGTGCGAGCGTCTCGTTGTTCGCGGTCCGCCGCATGAACAGCGGGATCGTCTCCCAAGGCCTCGACCAGGTCAGTCGGGTGGCGATGTCCCAGCAGGTCAGACCGGGCGACTCCGCCACGGCACGCTCGATCTCGGCCAGCCGCTCCTCATGGTGGGCGATCACGTAGTCGACCCGCGCGCCCAACTCCAGGAAGCGGAACTCATGCGCGGGCAGCACCTCGTCCACGTCGAGCTTGCCGACCTCGCGCAGGGAGTCGAGGTAGTCCGCGAGCGGGTTCGGCCCCGACTGGGGATGCGCGGCGACATGGGGCGTGATCCTCGCGAGCACGTGGTCGCCGGAGAACAGCAGCTTCCGCTCCGGCTCCACGAAGCACAGGTGACCCGGCGTGTGCCCGGGGGTCCACAGTGCCCGCAGGTCCCAGCCGGGCAGGTCGAGCCGTTCGCCGTCCTCGATGAGCCGGTCGGGCGTGGCCATCGTCACGAAATCGCGGATCGCCTTCGACGCCCCGGCCAGTTCCTGCGCGGTGAAGTCGGGCACCCCGCACATGACGAGTTGCCGGCGCTGCAGGTCGATCAGGGGGGCCATCGCGTCTTCGTCGTAGCGGTCGTGCAGGAGACGGGCGTCGGCCTCGTGAAGGCCGATCCACGCGCCCGATGCCTCCCGGATGCGTCCGGCGAGGCCGTAGTGGTCGGGATGCATGTGCGTGACCAGCACAGCCTTGACGTCGCCGATCTCATATCCGGCGGTCTGGAGTCCGGCATCGAGCGCGGCGTAGGCCTCGTCGGTGTTCCATCCGGCATCGATGATCACCACGCCGGCCGGGATCTCGAAGGCGTACACCAGGACATAGCGCAACGGATTGATCGGGATCGGCACGGGGAGCGACCACAGGCCGGGCCGTACTCGCTCGACCTGCGGCATCGCTCCGTCGAGCCAGGCGGCGCGCTGTTCCTCGTTCGCCGCCGTCACACCGTTCTTGACCATCGACTCCCACCCCTCTCGCAGCCCCGATCACGCTTGATTGTGCCCGCCAACCGAATTTCGTTCTACAAGGGGGTCCCCGGATGCCGGACGCGGGGCGGGCAGCCGGACATAGAGGAGGGTCGAGCCGAGCATGATCGCAGCGGCGGCCGCCCAGGCCACGCCCGTTCCGGCGGCGTTGGCCAGCGGCGCCAGGGCTACAGATGAGATCATCCCGCCGAACCTCAGCTGGAGCGAGTCCACCGACATCACGGTCGCCCGCCGATCGGAGGCGACCCGCTGGTGGATCAGCTCGCCGCGCAGCAGTTCTACGACCGAGAGCCCGGCGAAGAGCACGATGTACGCGACACCGGCCGTGACGATCCCCGCCCAGCCGGCGAGGCCGGTCGAGGCGGCCAGCGCGGTCACCGCACCCGCCGTGACGACCGTCCCCGCGACCGCGGCCCGCACCGAACCCCCGGCGACGCGGGCGACCGCCGGGGCGGCGAGGCTCCCGACCGCGTTGGCCGCGAAGCCCAGGGCGGTGACCACCGCGTAGGCCGTGCTCGCCGTGTCGGCCCGGCCCGTGAGCGCGGCCAGGCGGCCGGGGGTCAGCAGCTCGATGCCGTTGAGCAGCAGGCCGGTGGCGACGGACACCAGCAGGAGCCGCCCGAGCCCGCTACCGGTCAGCCCCAGCCGGATCCCGGCCGCGATCGTCGCCGGCACGTCGCGGAGCACCGCCGTCAACCTCGCGGCGCCCGCACGCGCGGCCTCCCCGCGGGGCTCCGGCATCGCCCACAGCACGGTCGCCAGGAGGACCGCGGCGGCGCCCGCGGCCGCCCAGACCGGCGCGGCGAGGGCCCCACCGTGGACGACGAGCGGGAGGAGTCCACCGGTCAACGCGCCGACGGTGAGCGCGATCGCCCCGGCCGTGGCGCCGGCCGCCAAACCTGGTTTGAGATCGGCCTGCGGACCCTCGGCCGCATGCAGCGCGTCGACGTACCACGCCTGGGCCGGCCCGCTGGACAGCGCCTGCGCGATGCCTTTCAGCACCGAGGCGGTGAGGAACGGCCAGACCGAGTCGGCCAACGCCATGGTGATCAGCCCGGCCACGCTCACGACGGCGGAGGCGGCCAGCACCACGCGCCGTCCGACGACGTCGGCCAGGCCGCCGGTGGGCAGCTCCAGGACGACGACGATGGCCGAGTAGGCCGCGAAGACGAGACCGATCTGGGCGATGTCCAGCCCACGGACGGACATGAGCAGCACCATCGGCGCCATGGTCAGCCCCGGGGGCAGCCACGTCAGGAACTCGATCAGCGCGTATCGTCTCCGGGCCGCCGCCGGTGTCATCATTAGCCGGCCCCCGCGTCAGATGGCCGGTCGGCAGGCTCGGGTACGCCCTCGGGCAGGTGGGGATAGGCGGCGAAGGAGAACGAGACAGTGCGGGCGTCGGGATCATCCCGGCCCTGGTCGGCCGCCTCACGCAGCAGCGCCGAGACCCGCTCGTACAGCGATGTCAGGGCCGCCGGTGACAGCCGTACCAGCAGGTCGGACATCCCGGCCGCCTCGATCCACTCCTCGCTCCAGGACTCCCGTTGCCGCTCGAACGCCTCCACCCTCGTGATGAACACGTCCAGCTGGCGTCGCCGCAGGAAGGCCGCCGCATCCCGGCCCTCGGCGGTCGCCGACATCTCGGCGTCGCTCCACGAGGTGAGCATGTGGACCGCCCGCCATCGCCGTTCTCGCCGGTCCCGCTGCTCGGGGTCCTGCTCGACGAACCCGTAGCGGGCGAGCTGCCGCAGGTGGTAGCTCGTCGAACCCGAACTCTCCCCCAAGCGTGCGCCCAACTCGGTCGCGGTCGCCGGTCCGTACGTCCGCAGCGCCCCCAGCAGCCGCACCCGCAGCGGGTGGGCGACCGCCTTCAGCGTGCGGGGATCCCGCACCTGGAAGACCTCCCGATCCACGCCATCACCCCCGGCGCACAAGCTAACATCGCAAAGAATCCTTTGCAAAGAATCCTTTGCGAAAATGTACGCCGCCGGCCGCCCCGACGTGCGAGGTGACCTACACCGTGCACGGCTCCTGGCCGCAGGGCTTCACCACCCAGGTGACGCTCAAGAACACCGGCAGGAAGGCGATCGACGGCTGGTCGCTGAAGTGGTCGTTCCTCGGCGGGCAGAAGGTCGTCCACGACTGGAACGCCTCGCTCACCCAGCAGGGTGCGACCGTCACCGCCGCGAACGCCCACCACAACAAGAAGATCAAGCCGGGACACTCGGTGACGTTCGGCTTCAACGGCGTCTCGGCGCCCGGGGCCAACCCCACGCCCGACCTGTTCCTCCTGAACGGCGCCGCCTGCGCCTGACGGCGGGGACACCCGACTCGATAAGACCCCGGCCGCCACCTCATGAGAGGTGGCGGCCGGTTCCATTCCTACTGCTCAGGTTCATTCCAGCCGTCGCGGCTCGCTTCCACGTCCACGACCTCGGTCAAGCCGGGCACAGTTCCGATGACGCCGTCGAAGCGGCTCGGCCGGTCGCCTTCCTCTGCCATGGCGGCAGGCTTTCACAGATCGCTGCCGACTGTGGCGTCGATGGTCTTCCACAGATGGTTGAGGTGTACGGGCGGCCCGGGCTGAGCGAAGCCTCGCCTGCGATAGGCCCTGCGGCATACGCTTAACTTGCCGAGATCGTCAGGAGGGGCAGGGCCTTGAACGACGCTGCGAATGATTTCACCGGACCGACGCTCACCCTCGGACAGCGCCTCCGCTACCTGCGCGAACGCCGCGGTATGACCCGCGAAGTCCTCGCCGGCCTGGTCGGGAAATCGGCGTCCTGGCTCAAGCAGGTCGAGACCGGCCGCCTGCAGCAGAGGCCGCGACTGCCGATCCTGCTGCAGCTCGCCGAGGCGCTCCGGGTTCGCGATCTGTCAGAGCTGACCGGCGACCAGTCCATGCCAGTGCGGATGTTCAACGGTCCCGGCCATCCCGCCCTGGACGCTGTACGGCACGCCATCAACGCCGCACCGCTGCAGCCCACCGGGGTCGTGCAACCGCTCAGCACGCTCCGTGCGCGGCTGGACACCGCATGGCGGGCTCGACACGCCTCCCCCGATCACCGGACCACGCTCGGCCGGATCCTGCCCGACCTGATCCGCGACGCCCAACTCGCTGCGGCCATGTACGCCGGGCAGGATCGTCGCCGCGCCCAGGCATTGCTCGCTGAGACCTATGGCCTCGCTCAGATGTTCCTCGCCTACCAGCCAGCCCAAGATCTGCTGTGGCGGGTGGCCGACCGCGCGCTGCTCGCCGCTCAGGAGTCCGAAGACCCGCTTGCCCTGTCATGCGCCGTGTGGTTCCTCGGGCAGGCCCACCGCGACGCCGGGGACCTCGACGCCGCTTGGGATATCAACGAGCAGGGCCTGGCCGCGATCGAGCCGCATATGGACTCCGCGGGCGTGGAACTGCGGGCGATGTGGGGAGCGCTGAGCTTCGAGCTGGCCTTCACCGCCGCTCGCCTCGGCGAGGCCGGCGAGGCTTGGCGGCACTGGGAAGAGGCCGGGCGAGTGGCCGACCGGCTGCCGGACGACTACTACCAGCCGTGGACAAGCTTCTCCCAGGTCGTCATGGGCGCGCATGCGGTCACGGTCGCGGTCGAGCTGCATCAGGGCGGCGAATCGGCGCGGCAGGCCGAGCGGGCGCTCTCCGCGCCGATCCCGTCGCGACCCCGTAGGGGACGCCATCTGATCGAGGTAGCCCGGGCGCACCACCTGCAACGCGACCACGCCGCGGTGCTCGGCACGCTGCAACTCGCCCAGCAGACCGCCCCGGAGACGATCCGCTACAACGGCTACGCCCGAAGGATGGCACTGGAGCTGGCGGAACTGCCCGGCATGCGGCGGCAGGCGCACGAACTCGCGGACAAAATCGGGCTGATGGCCTGACCGAAACCAGGGGGCAGAAACTGTGTCCCTGTGAGCACGGAGCGTCATCTACGGTCCTTGCCATGACATCGGAACACGACCTGGAGGAGCGGGCGGCCGACCCGATGGCGGCCCTGGCTGAGCGGTTCCCCGAATGGACGATATGGCGCAGCTCTGCCAGACGGCTGTGGGCGACCAGAGCACGGCCGTTCCCCCCGGCCGCCGAGCGCGCAGGGGCGTATCGCACTGTCGACGCCGACGACCTGGGCGAGCTGGGCCAGGTCATCGCCGAACAGGAATACAAGGCCGAGGGCCTGCGGTGACCCCAGAGAACCCAGTGTGGGCGTCCGAGGGCCGTACCAGGGGCAAGAACGTAAGGAGCCGCGCAAGGTGAACTCTCGACCGTCACATCTCCCTATCCCGAACTCATCAGCCCTACTACCGTGTCGCGGGCGTGGCCCACCCACGAATCGGCCATCGCAGGAACGACGGCGAACCCTGGAGACCACGATGTACATGCTTGACCATCCCGGCTGGGACACTGCGGACGGAACGCTCAACCGGGCGATGCGAACCCAGGCCGGGACTTGGCTGATCATCGCTGAGGGCGAGTCACAGTTGATCAGCGGTTCAGGAGACGCCCCGCCCGTGGACACCTACGAGCCGGTCACCCTCGACCTGACCGCGCTCCCCCCGGGGCTCGCCCATGCACTCCGAACCCTCGGCCCGGTACGGCGGTGGCGAAACACGGACCTGTGGGACGCTCTGGCCACCGCGATCATCCGGCAGGTCATCCGCGCCGGGCAGGCCAGGAAGATGCATCAGATGTTCCGGGCCGCAGCCGGTTACAAGGTCGCCGCGACCGCGCTGATGCCGACCCCGGAGCGGGTGCTCGCCATGTCCGCCGAGGAGTTCGCCGACCTGGGGATGGCGTTCAAGCGCCGGCCGTTGCAGGCGGCGGCCGACGCCTACCTCGACCACCACGCCGAATGGACGCAGTTGCCCGCCGACGTTCTGGTCAAGGCCCTGCAGGCTGTCCCCCGCATCGGCCCGTGGACCGCAGGCGCCGCCGTCGCCGACCACACCGGGGACTTCTCGCTCTACCCGTACGCCGACCTGGCCGTGCGCACATGGGCCGCAGCCGCAGACCCCGCTGGCGCCTGGCCTGCCGACGAACCCGGCTTCGCCGCCACCTGGCGGCGACTGGCCGGTCCGCACCTGTCCACCCTGACCGTGCTCACCCTTGCGTGGGGAGACGACCATGCCCGAAAACCCCCCGTTGATTCAGGGGCCCAACCCCGCTGACCCCCTCGACCTGCTGCTCGTCAACGCCCCGCTCCGCGACTATGCCGTCCGACCACGGGTCAACGACTACACGCTGCCCGTCCTCGGGATGGCCTACATCGCCACCTACGCCACCACCCGCGGCTACAACGTCGCCGTGCTCGACGCCGAAGCCGCCGGCCTGCCCGTCGCCGACACCATCGCCCTGATCGACCGAGTGGCACCCCGCTGGGTGGGATTCAACCTGCTCGCACCCACCTACGAGATCAGCGCCATGATCGCCGCAGCCGTCGACCCGAGCATCCACATCATGGCCGGTGGCCACCACGCCAAGGCGATGCCGACCCGGATTCTCACCGACCCCCGCATGACCCGGTGCGACGCCTTGATCCTTGGCGAAGCCGAAACCCGCGTTGTCGGGCTTCTCGCCGACCACCGCAACCGTGCCGACCTTCCAGGGGTCATGTGGCTCGACCCCGTCCTCGGCACACCGGTGACCGGGGGACGCCCCGGGACAGGCCACTATCTGGCCCCGGACATCAACACGTTGCCGTTCGTCGACCGCACGTACCTCGCCCAGGACCCGTACCGGGCGGGTGACGGCCGGATCGAGGCGAACATGGTGGGCGCCCGCGGCTGCCCGTACGACTGTTCGTTCTGCGGCGCAGCCGTCTCGGCGAACCCCGACGTGACGATCCGGGTGCGCGACCCGCTCAACATCCTGTTGGAGATGCACCGGCTACGCGATCAGGGCGAGGTGACCGCGTTCCGGTTCGTCGACGATCTGTTCCTCGGCGCCCGCCGAGTGATCGACCAGATGATGGCCGCGTTCGCCAGTGAACACGTCGGCGACTGGGCGGTCTGGGATGCGACCGGCCGCATCAACGTCCTTCACCGTACACCGGACGCCACGCTGGATCTGCTCGCGGCGTGCGGCCTACGGGAGGTCGCACTCGGCATCGAAAGCGGATCCGAGCGCATGCTCACCTACATCGACAAGCGGATCACCTGCGACATGGTGACCAGCGTCGTCGAGCGGCTCACCCGCAGGGGAATCAAGGTGAAGGGCTACTTCATCCTCGGATTCCCCACGGAGACCCGGACCGAAATGGCCGCGACGGTCGAGCTGATCCACCGCCTGTGGGACCTTACCGATAACCGTATTGGAACGTTCCGGGCATCCGTCTTCCAGTTCCGTCCCTACCCGGGCACCCCCGAATGGGACCGGCTCATAGTCACCGGCCGCTACACCCCCGAGCAGCTCCTGAACTACACACCCGTCGACCTCGGCACCGACGACGAAGCACTCCACGGGCGAGACGAGTTCAACTTCTCCTCCGGCCTCCAGTTCGGCGAGGCAACCGAGGAGGAGATCCACACCCACCTCGTCGAGCTCGCCCGCGAGCAACACGCCCGAACCCAGGGGAGCAGCTGATGCCCGGCCTGTTCGTGACCCTCGACGGGCCAGGCGGCGCCGGGAAATCCACCCTCGCCCGGCTCCTAGCCGACCACCTCGCCGATACTGGGTATCCCGTAACGGCAACCCGCGAGCCCTCCGATGGACCCCTGGGACAGGTCGCCCGCCACCAGACCGCCGCCTACGCCGGGCCGGCGCTGGCCTGCCTGGTCGCCGCCGACCGCTACCACCACCTGGCCGGGGAGATCCAGCCCGCACTGCAGGCCGACCGGCTCGTTCTCTGCGACCGATACGTGCCGTCCTCCTATGTCCTGCAGACCCGTGACGGCGTGCCCCTGGAGTACGTCCGTCGCCTCAACGCGCTCGCGCTGCGGCCGGACCTGGCCGTGCTCGTGACCGCCGACTCAGGCATCCTCGAAGAGAGGTTGGCCCTGCGAGGCGCGCACTCCCGGTTCGAGCACGCCGGGTCCAGCCACGTGGAGGCCCGGCTCTACGACGAGTTGGCCGACGTGCTCACCGAGGACGGGTTCCCGCCATACCGACTGGACACCGGGGACGTTCCCCCGCAAGGCGCCGTCCAGGCCGTATCCGAACGCATCAATGAGCTATGGTCGCGTCGGCAACGGGAGTAGCTGGAGGTGTGGCATGTCGCAGAGGTACCAGGTCACCGTCGATGTCCACGTGCTTCTGGAGCGAGCCGGCCATATCCTGCTGTGCCTACGTCAAGGGACCGGGTACGCCGACGGCCTGTACTGCCTGCCATCAGGGCACCTGGAAGAAGGCGAGACCGTCGTGCAGTGCGCGATCCGCGAAGCCCGGGAGGAGGTGGGCGTCATCATCGACCCGGCCGACCTGCGGCCTGCCACCGTCGTCCACCACCTGTCCCCCGAAGGCCGGCCACGGATCGGCGTGTTCTTCGCAGCCTTCCGATGGAACGGCGAGCCGTACAACGCCGAGCCAAGCAAGTGCGGCGGCCTGACCTGGAGCCCGATCGACACGCTACCGGACAACACCGTGCCCTACACCGCCGCCGGGGTCGAGCTGTACCGATCGGACACGGGCATCGGAGTACACGGCTGGCCCGAGCTGGCCGCCGCGAGATAGATCATCAGGCCTGAACGGGCTGGTCGCCAGGAGGGACAAATCCGCTTCGACCTGCAGAAGCCATAGGGTTGGGGTGTGATCAACGAGATTTGGGTGGACGAGGCGGTCAGGGCGCTGCGTCCGGACTTCGCCGTGCTGGTCGTCTGCGCGTACGGGCTGCGCAACGGACCGAGCGACGACAGGTCGCGCGGGTGGCTGGCCGCCGCCGCGGCTGATGCCGTACCCCTCGACCACGAGAAGATCGAGGCGTGGCGGGCCGCGTACCGCGCGTTCGGCGCCAAGCCGCAGCGCACCCGGCCGTCGGTCGACGCCCTGATCCGGCGAATGCCGCTGCCCGAGATCAACCTCGTGGTCGACGCGTACAACGCCGTGTCCGTACGGCACGGCCTGCCGATCGGCGGTGAGGACCTGCGCCGTTATCAGGGAACGGCGCGCCTGGTCCGGGCGGCCGGGGACGAACCGTCCGACGAGGTGCTGGGCGACCCGCATATCGGCGAGGTCGTGTGGCGCGACGACGCGGGCGTGACCTGCCGCCGGTGGAACTGGCGGCAGTGCGTGCGGACAAGGATCACCGAGGAGTCGGTGGACGCCCTGTTCCTGCTCGAACGGCTGGAGCCGCTGTCGCTCGAGGAACTGGCCGCGTCCGGTGACGAACTCGCCGCACTGCTCGCCGAGATCAGCCCGCAGGTGCGGATCGAGTCTCGAATGGTCGCTTGATTTCGGCCATCCGATACACGCATGGCCCAGCGGAAAGTACTATCTCATCGTCCAATCGGGCCATGAGAGCGTGACCTGTTCGATCGGTCCTGGAAGGATGGGCCGGAGCCTGGAACAAGCTACGCGTCCCTGACCGTTTTAAGGCGAGTAGCCTGGGACAGGTTCACCAAACATCAACGCCGATCTGCGGAAGAGGGCGATTTCCGCCGTGTCGTCTGAGTCGTCGCGGACAGACCCGCTGGCAAGCTTCGGACAGAACGAATGGCTTGTCGACGAGCTTTACCAGAAGTACCTCGAGGACCCCGAGTCTGTGGACAAGGCCTGGTGGCACTTCTTCGCTGATTACAGCGGGACCGGCAAGACCGCTTCCCCTGAGGCCGCCGCTCCCACGGGCGTGCCGGGCGAGGCGCCGAACGGCGCGAAGGCCACGGCCGCCGGACCGGCCGCACAGGTCACGCGAACACCGGCCGCACAGGCTGTGCCGGCCGCGCGGCCCGCCCCGGCGGAGCCCGCTGCTCCGGCCGCCAGGCCCACCCCGGCGGCGGCAGCGAAGGCGAAGCCGGCCCCGGTCCCCGCCGGCGCGGCGGAGGAGCGGCTGCGCGGCGCCGCGGCCCGTACGGCGCTCAACATGGAGGCGTCGCTGGCGGTGCCGACGGCGACCAGCGTGCGCGCGGTGCCGGCGAAGCTGCTCATCGACAACCGCATCGTCATCAACAACCACCTGCAGCGCGGGCGTGGGGGCAAGATCTCCTTCACCCACCTGATCGGCTACGCCATCGTCAAGGCGCTCGCGTCGATGCCGGAGATGAACCACTCCTTCACGGAGGTCGACGGCAAGCCGGTCCTGGTCAAGCCCGAGCACGTGGGCCTGGGCCTGGCGATCGACGTGCGGAAGGAGGACGGCAGCCGCCAGCTCCTCGTCCCGTCGATCAAGGAGGCGGAGACCCTCGACTTCCGCCAGTTCTGGGTGGCGTACGAGGACATCGTGCGCAAGGCCCGCGGCGGCAAGCTCGGCGTGGAGGACTTCCAGGGCACCACGATTTCGCTGACCAACCCGGGCACGATCGGCACGGTCCACTCGGTGCCGCGTCTGATGCCGGGCCAGGGCACGATCATCGGTGTCGGCGCGATGGAGTACCCGGCGGAGTACCAGGGCGCGTCGGCCGACACGCTCTCGCGCCTCGCGATCAGCAAGGTGATGACGCTCACCTCCACGTACGACCACCGGATCATCCAGGGCGCCCAGTCGGGCGACTTCCTGCGCCGGATCCACCAGCTGCTGCTCGGCGCCGACGGCTTCTACGACGAGATCTTCAAGTCGCTGCGCATTCCGTACGAGCCGATCCGCTGGGAACCGGACATCTCGGCCACCCACGACGACGACGTGACCAAGTCGGCCCGCGTGCTGGAGCTGATCCACGCCTACCGGGTACGCGGCCACCTGATGGCCGACACCGACCCGCTGGAGTACAAGCAGCGCAAGCACCCGGACCTGGACATCAAGTCCCACGGCCTGACGCTGTGGGACCTGGAGCGCGAGTTCGCCACGGGCGGTTTCGGCGGCCGTCCCCTGATGAAGCTGCGCGACATCCTCGGTGTGCTGCGCGACTCCTACTGCCGCACGGTCGGCATCGAGTACATGCACATCCAGGAGCCGGAGGAGCGGGCCTGGATCCAGGCGCGGGTGGAGAAGGCGCACGCCAAGTCCGACCGCGAGGAGCAGCTCAACATCCTGCGCCGGCTCAACACGGCCGAGGCGTTCGAGACCTTCCTGCAGACCAAGTACGTCGGGCAGAAGCGGTTCTCGCTGGAGGGCGGCGAGTCGCTCATACCGCTGCTCGACTCGGTGATCAGCGCGGCGGCGGACGACGAGCTCGACGAGGTCGTCATCGGCATGGCCCACCGCGGCCGGCTGAACGTCCTGGCCAACATCGTCGGCAAGTCCTACGCGCAGGTGTTCGGGGAGTTCGAGGGCAACCTCGACCCGCGCAGCGCGCACGGCTCCGGCGACGTGAAGTACCACCTGGGTGCGAGCGGCGACTTCGTCGGCGCGAACGGCACCAAGATCAAGGCATCGGTCGTGGCGAACCCCTCCCACCTGGAGGCCGTCGACCCCGTCCTCGAGGGTGTCGTCCGAGCCAAGCAGGACCTGCTGGAGCGGGGCGAGGAAGGCTTCACCGTCCTGCCCGTGCTCGTCCACGGCGACGCGGCGTTCGCCGGTCAGGGCGTGGTGGCCGAGACCCTGCACCTGTCGCAGCTGCGCGGCTACCGCACCGGCGGCACCGTCCACATCGTGGTGAACAACCAGGTCGGCTTCACGACCAGCCCGGCGAGCTCCCGCTCCTCCGTCTACGCGACGGACGTGGCCCGGATGATCCAGGCGCCGATCTTCCACGTGAACGGCGACGACCCCGAGGCGGTCGTCCGCGTAGGCAGGCTCGCCTTCGAGTACCGCCAGGCGTTCCGCAAGGACGTCGTGATCGACATGATCTGTTACCGGCGGCGCGGCCACAACGAGGCCGACAACCCGAGCTTCACCCAGCCGCTGATGTACGACCTGATCGACGCCAAGCGGTCCACCAGGAAGCTCTACACCGAAGCTCTGATCGGCCGAGGCGACATCACGGTCGAGGAGGCCGAGCAGGCGCTCCGCGACTACCAGGAACAGCTCGAACGGGCCTTCACCGAGACCCGCGAGGCCTCGAAGAAGCCGCTCGAGCCCGGCTCGGTCGTGGTGCCGGAGCCGGACGAGCTGATCCCGTGGTCGCACGAGGACACCAAGACCGCGATCTCGGAGGAGACGGTCAAGCGGGTCATCGAGACCCAGCTCAACCTGCCCGAGGGCTTCACCGTCCACCCGCGTCTGGCCCCGGTGCTGCAGCGCCGCGGCGCCATGATCTCCGATGACGCCATCGACTGGGCGACCGGCGAGCTCCTGGCCTTCGGCTCGCTGCTCATCGACGGGCACCCGGTGCGCCTGGTCGGCCAGGACTCCCGGCGCGGCACGTTCGGCCAGCGGCACGCCGTGCTCGTCGACCGGGTGACCGGCGAGGAGCACACGCCGCTCAAGTCCTTCAACCACGACACCACGAAGTTCTACGTGTACGACTCGCTGCTCAGCGAGTTCGCCGCCATGGGCTTCGAGTACGGCTACAGCGTGGTCAGGCCGGACGCGCTGGTCGCGTGGGAGGCCCAGTTCGGCGACTTCGCCAACGGCGCCCAGTCGATCATCGATGAGTTCATCTCGTCCGGTGAGCAGAAGTGGGGCCAGCGCTCCTCGGTCGTGCTGCTGCTGCCGCACGGCTACGAAGGCCAGGGGCCGGACCACTCCTCGGCGCGCATCGAGCGTTTCCTGCAGCTGTGCGCCCTGGACAACATGACGGTGGCCCAGCCGACCACGCCGGCGAACTACTTCCACCTGCTTCGCTGGCAGGTGCGGTCCAACCGGCACCGGCCGCTGGTCGTGTTCACGCCCAAGTCGCTGCTGCGCCACAAGGCGGCCGCCTCCGCGACCGAGGACTTCACCTCGGGCTCGTTCCAACCGGTCATCGGCGACTCGACCGTGGACCCGGCGGCCGTGACCCGGGTCGTCGTCTGCTCGGGCAGGATCTACTACGACCTGCTCGCGCAGCGGGAGAAGACGGGCAGGAACGATGTGGCCCTGGTCCGCCTGGAGCGCATCTACCCGTTCCCGGAGAACCCGCTGAGCGCCGAGATCGACCGCTACGGAGCGGGCGTCGACCTGATCTGGGCCCAGGACGAGCCCGTCAACATGGGTCCCTGGCCGTACCTGAGCCTGAAGATGATGGAGAAGCCGGAACTGCTGGGCGGCCGCAGGCTGCGCCGGGTGTCGCGTACGCCGAACTCGTCGCCGGCGACCGGCTCGCACTCCAAGCACGACGCGGAGCTGGCCGCCATGCTGAAGGAGATCTTCGGCTAGCCGCCTGTGCGCCCCCCGGTGCGTGGCCCGGCGAGCCGTACGAGAAAGATGGAAGTCCCCCACGGTCACGATCGCGGGGGACTTCCCCATGGACAGGAACATTTCGAGCAGGCGCGGTTTCCGCTGACTGGAGAAAAGAGGACATGTACTTCACCGACAGGGGCATCGAGGAGCTCACCGACCGGCGCGGCGAGGAGGAGGTCAGCATGGTCTGGCTGGCCGAGCGGCTGCGGGAGTTCGTCGACCTCAACCCGGAGTTCGAGACCCCCGTGGATCGGCTGGCCACCTGGCTGGCCCGTCTCGACGAAGACGAGTAGCACCCCCTCCGACTCGCCCTTCCTCAAACGCGATACATCTTGACTTTGGGGAGACGCGATATATCGTGTCTTGTGAGAGTGCTGTTCCTCGCATGGGAAGGGTCGAGCAATGCCTCAATGGACTGTCCAGGAGCCCGGACAACTGACCTTCGACACGGTCACCAGTCTGAGTGTGCGGATCGTGGCCGGTCGTCTGGCCGTACTGGCCAGCGACGGGCCGCCCACACTGGAGGTGACCGATATCCAGAAATCACCGCTGATAGTGACCCAGGACGATGACGGCCGGCTCACCGTGGCGTACCGGGATCTGACCTGGGACGGCATCCTCGACTGGCTGAAACCGGGGTCGCAGTCCACGACCCTCACGCTGACGGTGCCGAAAGACTGCCCGGTGCAGGTGGGGGTGATCTCCGCCTCGGCCGTGGTGGCGGGCTTCGAAAGCCGCGCGAACGTCAAGAGCGCCTCCGGTGAGATCGTGCTCGACGGGGTGAGCGGCGAGGTCCACGCCGAGACGGTCTCCGGAGCGGTGGAGAGCCGGGGTCTGGCGGGCGACATGGATTTCACCAGCGTGTCGGGAGAGCTCACCATCGCCGGCGGGGCACCGCGCAGGCTCAACGCCAAGACCGTCTCCGGCCGGATCACGGCGGATCTGCGGCTGACACCGACCGGCAATGTCACGCTGAACAGCGTCAGCGGTGCCATTGTCGTACGGCTGCCGCAGTCGGTCGACGCCGATGTCACCCTGCGTTCCGCCTCGGGCCGGCTGAAGTCGGCCTTCCCCGGGCTCGACGGTGGTCACCCGGGATCGAAGTCGCTCGCCGGGCGGCTCGGCGGCGGCATGGCGTACGTCTCGGCGAGCACGGTGTCCGGCGCCGTCACGCTGCTGAGCAAGGAGACCGCGGAAGCGGACGCGGAAGAGGAGATGGCATGAGCCCGGTGTTCGGGCACGGACGGCTCCGGCTGTACCTGCTGAAGCTACTGGAGGAGAGTCCGCGGCACGGCTACGAGGTGATCCGGCTGCTGCGGGACCGATTTCTCGGCGTGTACTCCCCCTCCCCCGGCACCATCTATCCCCGGCTGGCGAGGCTGGAGGAGGAGGGTCTGGTCACCCACGAGGTCGTGGACGGCAAGAAGGTCTTCACGATCACCGACAAGGGGCGGGCCGAGTTGCTCAACCGGATGGACGAGTTGGCCGAGTTGGAGCGGGAGATCACCGCCTCGGTGCAGGACATCGCGCGGGAGGTCAAGGAGGACGTACGGCAGACCGTGCGTTCGCTGCGGGAAGAGCTGACCCAGATGGCCCGCGACATCGGCAGGAACGCCGAACACGACGCCGACCGGAGCGGGCGTGACGCCTGGCGGGCCAACCGGGAGGAGTGGAAGCGCCAGAACGAGCAGGCGAAGGAGGAACTGCGGCGGCAGAAGGAGGAGTGGCGCCGTCACAAGAACCACCTGCGCGAGGAGGCCGAGCGCTGGCAGCGCGAGTGGCGCCGCATCTGGGAAGAGAGCCGGTCGTGGATCGGCAGGCCGGGCACCCCCGGCCCCGACGCCGAGCTCGGACGCCTGCTGGCCGAGTTCGTCGGCGAGGTACGGCGAGTCGCCGACGACGGGCAACTGACCGAGTCGGCCCTGGCGGAGTGCCGGGCCGCGCTCGACGAGGCCACCCGGCGCATCCGCGACACTCTGGGACCCAGCTGATCCAGTGGAAAGCCCATAATCACAAGATCACGGGATGGGGAGACGACGATTAGACGGTGAACACGATCTTGCCGAACAGGGCGCCGCGGTGCATCGCGGCGAAGCCGTCCTCCGCATGGGTGAGCGGCAGCACCCGATCGATCAGTGGGCGCACCCCGGTCTGCTCGAGGAAGACCGCCAGCCTGGCGAGCTGATCCCGGGTGCCCATTGTGGACCCGACCACGGACTTCTGCAGGAAGAACACCTGCGCGAGCTGCGTCGGGGCGACCATCCCGCTGGTCGCGCCGCTGACGACGATCCGGCCGCCGGCGCGCAGCGAGGCCAGCGAGTGCTGCCAGGTGGCCTCGCCGACCGTCTCCATCACGGCGTCGACCCGCTCCGGCAGCCGCGCCCCGGACTCGAAGACGCGGTCGGCGCCGAGTTCGAGGGCACGGGCCCGCTTCTCCTCAGACCGGCTGGTCGCCCACATGCGGTAGCCGGCGGCGCGGCCGAGTATGATCAAGGCGGTGGCCACGCCGCCACCCGCGCCCTGGATGAGCACGGTCGACCCCGGCTCCAGCCCGGCCTTGTCGAACAGCATCCGGAAGGCGGTCAGCCAGGCGGTGGGCAGGCAGGCGGCCTCCTCGAAGGAGATCGCCTCAGGCTTCGGCACCAGGTTGCGCTTCGGGACGGCGACCTTCTCGGCGAACGTGCCGTCGTACACCTCGGAGAGCAGGGAGCGCTTGGGGTCGAGTGTCTCGTCTCCGTTCACGGGCGTGCCGATCACCGAGTGGACGATGACGTCGTTGCCGTTCTCGTCCACGCCGGCGGCGTCACAACCGAGGACGATGGGCAGCCGGTCCTGGCTGATCCCGACGCCCTTCAGGGTCCAGAGATCGTGGTGGTTCAGCGCGGCGGCCCGTACGGTGACCGTCGTCCAACCGTCTGGGGCCGTCGGCTCGGGGTGCTCACCGAGGGTCAGCCCCTTCAGCGGGTTGTCGGGATCGATCTGCGTGGCGGTAACGGCGAACATAGCCGCACCCTACTCGGCACCCCCTCAGTCGATCTTTGAGCCCTGCCGTGCCGAGCAGAACGAGGGGGCTCGATGGACGAAACCATCGTGCCCCCTCGCGATCGGTTTTACGCCCCTCATACGGGCAGTGGGGTCAAATGGCGAAGACGCCCCCCTCGACAGACCGCATCTCGCACTTGTTCCCGTACGTGCGGCGGTACCAGAAGTACTTCCCGTCCCAGATCCCATTGGCGGTGACCGTGACCGGGCTGTACACCATGGGGCAGTTCGTCCCCTTAACCGGCCGGAGGCTGGCAGGGTCACCCTTGACCTTGGCCAGGGCCGCACACGCGTCCTTCGCGCCCGGGTGGGAACCACCCACCGGCCGACAGTTCAGGAAGGCGTACTGGTCGGGGAGGTCGGACTCGGATACGCCTCCCGAGGTGGCCGTCACGAGCATCATCCGGACGTCGCCGAGGTTCTGCCCGCCCTTGGCGCCCGGCCGGCCGATCAGGGTCATCGGCCCGGGAGCTGAGACGGTGCGGGACTCGGAAACGCCGACGGGCGTCCGTGCGATGGATGGCATGGGTGCGGATGCGGGTGCGGGTGCGGGCGGCCCCTCGTCCGCCTGCGCGGGTGTGACGATGCCGGCGGCGAAGGCCGTACCGGCCAGTAGAGCAAGGAGTGGCTTCATTGGATCCCCCCGTTTCGGCTGATGGTCAGCCTTCCGGGACGGGCGGGCACGATCAAGCGCCCACCCCGGACCATGGCCAAATCTGACGTACCACTGATCCCTTTGGTTCCACCGATTTCATAACGAGGCGGCCACAAAGCTGTGCCGCAACCGTATGGATCTGGAAAAATCACCCCTTAGTATCCATAACACCACACTGGAAGGTCACAGTGGCCAGGCATCTCACACTCGCCATCGGTGGCGCCTTCGCCGCCGCGGGTGTGATCGCCGTGCTCGCGAGTCAGGCGGAGCCCGTCCCCGCGGCCGCACCACCCCTTCAGGTGAGCGCCGCCGCCCTCCAGAACACCGCCTTCGTCCAGAACGGGGTCAGCTCATATCCCCTGGCACCGGCGAAAGCCGACATGGAACGGGTCGCGGCGTACTGGAGCCCAGAACGGCTCAAGCAGGCGAGCAGCTACGAACCGAGCACCAAGCCGTCCGCACCGGCGGCCACACGCAAGGCGACGACCTCCGCCGCCGAGCTGAGCCGAACGCATGCGCAGAGGACGGTCACGCCCCTGCCGGAAAACCGTCTGGCCGCCACCGCCCCGCCCATGGTCGGCAAGGTGTTCTTCAAGGTCGGGGCCAAGGAGTACTGGTGCTCGGCTTCCGTGGTGCACTCGAAGTACCGCAACCTGGTGGCGACCGCCGGTCACTGCGCGTACGCCCTGGCACAGGACAGGCCGGTCGAGAACTGGATCTTCATCCCGTCCTATCAGGACGGCAGGGCCGACGCCGGGATCTTCGTGGGTCACACGCTCTACATGCACGAGGACTTCGCGGGCAAGGGCGACTTCGATCGTGACTACGCCTTCGTCACCGTCCATCGCGGCTTCACCTGGCAGCCCTACACCGAGGCGGGCAAGGTGAAGTACCGGCCGGTGGACACGGGCCGGGTCGAGGACAAGGTGGGCGCGTTCCGCTTCTCCACCGGCAAGTCGGCCGGGCAACGGCTGACAGTGTTCGGTTATCCCGCCGGCGCTCAGCCCGACGGCACCCGGCCGTTCACGGGACAGGTCGTCAGGAGGTGTGCCGGCACCACCGAGAAGAAGCTCGTAAGCGCGCCGACCTGGCAACTCGATCATGGGGTACGGCTGCCCGGCTGCGGCTTCACCTCCGGGGCGAGCGGCGGCCCCTGGGTGATCGGTTACAACAGCGTCAAGCGGACCGGCCATCTCGTCGGCGTCACCAGCCTGACCTGGAACCTGACCGGCGGCGGCCGACTCGACGCCATCTCCGCGCCCTATTTCAGCACGCTCACCCAGCGCGTGTACGCGCAGGCGACCCGCGAGTTCACCGGCTGACTTCGTTTCCGATGCGCGGTCTGCCCGCTGTATGTTTTCCTCTGCGTCCACATATTTACGAATGCGGTGCCGAAAGCGCGCCGCAGCGCGAGGAGTTCCAGTGAAGGGCATGCCCCTCCCCTCATGGGGTGTGGTGGCGGCGGTGTTGATACTCGCCGCGGGCGTGCCGATCCCCGTTCGAGCCCAGGCTGTCCCTCTCCAGACCCCCACGCCGGTCATCAGGGCGGAGGGCTACGACATCGCCCTGAGCCACGCCCTCGCCACTTCGTCGCAGGCCGCCCCGGTCGCCGCGTTCTGGTTGAAGCACGGTGGCCGCGCCCTCCTGTCCGCGACGCCGTACGCCCCAGAAACCGGGATCACCGCGAGGCGTGCCCTGCTCGACGGCCCCGGCCCTGATGTGAAGCCGGGCCTGGTGGCGGCCGCTGCGGCCGGGAAGGCGAAGGACGCCGCCGCCGCCGCGCGCACCGAGCCGAAGAGCGACCGATCGCGCGCCACCGAAGCCGGGAGCGGTACGCGGAGCGGCACTTCCAAGAACATCAACCTGCCCAGGACCATCGGCAAGGCGTTCTTCATTGGAGCGGACGGCCGGCCACACTGGTGCTCGGCCACGTCCGTCCGCTCCGATCACGGCGATCTGGTCGCGACGGCGGGGCACTGCGTCTACGACATCCGGCCCGGCTCGGCCACCACGCTGCGCAACTGGGTGTTCATCCCGGGATATCACCGCGGCAGGGCGCCGTGGGGCATCTACATCGGCCGGCAGGCCTTCACCCACCGCGACTTCGCCACCTACGGGGACGCGGACCGCGACTACGCGTTCGTCAGCGTGACCGACGGGCTCGCGCCGCGCCGCGCCGACGCCGGAGAGCGGTCGGAGCCCTGGCCCGGGAACGGGTTGGGCTTCACGGACACCGGGCGCCTCGGTGATCGGGTCGGTGGGCAGGGTCTCGCCTACAACCTCCGGATCGGCAGGCCTCTCCTCATCATCGGTCACGCCAGGCGAAGCGACTCCCTCGTCTCCTCGTACGGCAGGCCGTTCGCGGCGGCGGATCCCGCCATCAAGGCGGCGGGCCTGATCGGCGTGCGGCCGACCCGTACGGACGCCGTCGGCTCCCCCTGGCTCGCCGCCTACCGGAGCCCTCGCGGCCTCGGCTATCTCAACGGCCTCACCATCGGCTTCTCCGGAACCGGCCGTACGGCGACGGCCGTGTCCCCATATTTCGACGGGGAGCTTTACACGGTCTACGACTCCGCCCGCAGATTCCGGGCAGAATCAGGTAACAGGACGTAGCCCCTGAATCACGCCGCGCCGACCGGCGAGCAGTTCTCCGCGGGTCGGCCGCAGCGTTCGAGCAGCGCCGACACTCGCGGCTGCGCCGCGTACGGCTTGAGCCTGCCGCGCAGGTCCGCGACGTACGACCGGGTCCTGACCGACTGAATGCCCTCGGCCAGGTCCAGGGCGGAGGTGGCGGCGTCGCACGCCTCCTCCAACTCGCCCTGCTGGATGAGGGCCGAGGCCAGCAGGGAGAAGTTGAACATCTTGCCGCGCACGTACCGCCCGTCCATCACCAGCGACCGCCTGGCATGCCGTACGGCTCTGGCCCCGTCACCCAGATCGCGCAGGCAGTGGGCGGACTTGGCCGCGAGGTACGCCTCATCGAAGTAGCCGATCCACTTCGGCTCGTCCCGGGGCGAGCGCCGGTCGAAGGCGGTCTCGGCCGCGTGCAGGGACGCGGCGCACGCCGTGCCGTCGCCGAGCCGGGCGAACGCGTGCGCCTCCAGCACCCGGGCCTCCGACAGCAGGGAGAACACCCCGGAGCGTTCGGCCGCCACCACCGCCGCCCCGGCCAGCTCGAGACCGTGGCGTGGCTGCCCTATGTAGATCGCCTGGTGGCTCATCCCGGCGAGGATCTCGCCGGCGAGGCCGTGATCACCCGCGCTACGGGCCAGCCCGAGCGCCTGGATCAGGTAGCGCTGGGCGAGGCCGTGCTGCTCCAGGTCGTAGGCCATCCATCCGGCGAGCCGGGTCAGCTCGGCCGCCGCCGTCGCCAGCGCACGCCCGGTCGCCTCGCCGTACGACCCGTCACGCAGCAGCGGGGTCACCGCCGTGTGCAGATATCGCACGACCGGCCCGCGAATGCTGCCGCCGCCGAACCGGTTGTCCAACTCGCCGAACGAACGTGTGACCTCCCGGATCGAGGCGACGTCGGAGACCCCGACGCGCCGCGGACCGTCGGCGGAGAGCCGGTCGGGGGCGGGATTCCTCAGCCAGCCTCCGACCCCCACGGATCCCGCTCCCAGCACGAAGGTGGAGTCGATGAGGAACCTGCGCCGCTCGACGTCGGCCTGCCACAGTGCTGTCACGCTCGCCACGCCCTTCTCCCATGAGTGGGGGAACTCCTGCCCGAGGCCGAGAGGCACTGCTCCGCACGGCGTGCCGGAATCCTCTGCGGGCTCCCGCCACCGCACGGGCCTGAGCGAGAAGATCCCGGCCAGCAGGCCGGGCATCCGGCCGGTACGGGACGGCGCGGCATCGGCGAGATGCCGTTGGAACGGCGAGTCGGGGGCGCGTCGCATGACTCTCCTCACCAGGACAGACATAGCCGATAGGTAACGGAGAGCTTTCTTTATAGCACGGACCGTGAACCCCTAAAGGGATTCCCAAATCTTCGCGGCCGTGAAAACGCGCGGGGCCGGTGAGCGGAAGTGCGCCCACCGGCCCCGGTTACCCGGATCGCAACGATTACTTGCGTGCGACGCCGTCCTCGCGGGCCTGCCGTGCCACGGCGGCGGTCACCGCGGGGGCGACCCTCGCGTCGAACGGTGAGGGGATCACGTACGCCTCCGAGAGATCGTCGCCGACCACCTCGGCCAAGGCGGTGGCCGCGGCCAGCTTCATGTTCTCGGTGATCGCCGTGGCCCGGACGTCGAGCGCCCCGCGGAAGATCCCGGGGAAGGCCAGCACGTTGTTGATCTGGTTCGGATGGTCGGAGCGCCCGGTGGCCACCACCCGGGCGTACCTGGCCGCCACGTCCGGCTCCACCTCGGGCGTCGGGTTGGACAACGCGAACACGATCGAGTCCGGTGCCATGGAGGCGATGGCCTCCTCCGACACCGTCGACCCGGACAGACCGATGAACACGTCCGCACCGGCGAGCGCCTGCTCGGTCGATCCGGTGAGGCCGAGCTTGTTGCTGTCGCGGGCCAGCGCCGCCTTGACCGGGTTCAGTCCCTCACGCCCGGCATAGATGATGCCCTTGGAGTCGGAGACCGCGATGTCGCCGATGCCCGCCCCGATCAGGATGCGGGAGACGGCCACGCCGGAGGCGCCGGCGCCGGCCACGACCGCGCGAAGCTCCCCGAGCGAGCGCCCGGTCAGGCGCGCGGCGTTCTGCAGCGCGGCGAGGACCACGATGGCCGTGCCGTGCTGATCGTCGTGGAAGACGGGAATGTCGAGCAGCTCGCGCAGCCGGTTCTCGATCTCGAAGCAGCGCGGTGCACTGATGTCCTCGAGGTTGATGCCCCCGAACGAGGGCGCGAGCCGGACCACGGTCTCGACGATCGCCTCGGTGTCGGTGCAATCGAGACAGATCGGCACGGAGTCGACGTTGCCGAACTCCTTGAAGAGCAGCGCCTTGCCCTCCATGACGGGCATGGCGGCGGCCGGGCCGATATCGCCGAGGCCGAGAACGGCGGTGCCGTCGGACACCACGGCGACCACGTTCGACACCCAGGTGTAGTCGTTGACCAGATCAGGCGCGTCGGAGATCGCGGTGCACACACGGGCGACCCCCGGCGTGTAGGCGAGCGACAGATCGTCCGCGTCCCGGACCGGAATGGTGGAACGGACCTCCAGCTTGCCACCGCGGTGCAGGGCGAAGGCGGGGTCCAGATCGAGAGAGTCGAGAGAAACAGGTGTAACGGTCACAGCGACCCCAGTGTCATAAGGACGATTTCCTTCGGTAGACGCCGCATGTAACGAAGAGCCCAGGCTTCGGTAGCCGCCCGAGGCCGTCGTCGTGGACGGGCGTCTCATGAGGGGGTACGGGGGTCACCCGTTCCCTGATTGTGCCACATGCCGGCTCACTCGTCTGGAGGCAGGTGTTCCCCTGGGACGCGCCGCGTGTAATACTCGGCTTACAATTGATCTCTTACGCACTTAGGCGTCCCAGTGGACTTGACGTCATATGCCGAGCTGGCCGTCCTGCTGGTCAACAGGGGCGACGAGCTCAGAGGTCTCACCGAGTTGCGCGAACTGCTCGATGAGACGGGCCGCAGGGAGTCGGCCGCCCGGGTCACCCGGCGGGATCTCGACGCACTGCGGGAGCTACGCGAGGAACTCGCCGGGGTCTTCCAGGCCGCGGCCGAGGGTGACGAGGACGACGTCGTCGAGCGGCTCAACGGTCTCTTGGTCCGACATCCCGTGCATCCTCAGATTTCTGGCCACGACGGCCAGCGCTGGCACATGCACCTGACCGAGGGCGGGCGGGTGGCCGATGCGCTGGCGGTGGGATCCGTCATGGGCCTGGCGAGCGTGGTCACCGGCCTCGGCGTCGACCGCCTCGGCATCTGCCAGGCCTCCCCCTGTCGCAACGCCTACCTCGACACCTCGTCGAACCGGTCCCGCCGATACTGCTCGGAGCGCTGCGCCAGCCGCGCCAACGTGGCCGCCTACCGCGCCCGTAAACGCGGCGGCTAGAACTGCGGGCTCGGCGGGAAACGCCGGGTCGGCCGGGGCCAGTAGCGCAGGACGACTCTGCCCAGGACGTCGGATTCCGGAACGGCGCCGAAGTCCCAGCTGTCCCGGCGGCCGGGCGCGGACTGGTTGTCGCTCTCCAGCCACCACCCTTCCCCGGTGAGTTGGAACGCCCGTTTCACGATCAGCCCGTGCGGCCGTCTGGCGACCACCAGGTCGCCGGGCCTGATCGGCGCGCCGGGCCGGACGAGAAGCAGGTCTCCGGGCCGCAGGACGGGCAGCATCGAGTCCCCGGCGACACGCACCGCGGTCAGCATCATCCCCCTCAGCGCAAGCATTTCCGGACGAGTAAGGTCGGTCTTGGACAGTGCTGTCACCAGCATGCCTAAGGAAGGATTGCGATGCTCGCACGACTGCTGCGACCCAAGCGCGAAGTATCCGCCCACTGCGACCTGCCGTGCGGGGTCTACGACCCGGCGCAGGCCCGCATCGAGGCCGAGTCGGTTAAGGCGATCATGAAGAAGTACGCCGAGAACGACGACCCGGTCTTCCGCACGCGCGCCCTCATCATCAAGGAACAGCGGGCCGAGCTGGTCAAGCACCACCTGTGGGTGCTGTGGACCGACTACTTCAAGCCCCCGCACCTGGAGCAGTACCCTCAGCTCCACCAGCTCTTCTGGGACGCTACCAAGCTCGCCGGCGCGGCCGGGGCCAAGGGCGCCGTGGACGCCGCCCAGGCGGACGAGCTGCTCGCCAAGATCGACGAGATCGGCAAGATCTTCTGGGAGACCAAGGCCGCCTGAGGCTATGCGTTCTTCCGGCCCCGCACGATCTTCCGGTTCCACAGTCACCGGATCGGGCGGGGCCCGCTCATTTTCGCGGCGGCCAATCGGAAAGGTGATCTAGCAGGGAATTTACCGGCGCTTACTGCCAAGGATCACCATAATCAGGGCCGGGGAGCGGAGCAGCAGGAGGCGAGTGGCGGTAGGTTGCAGTCAGGGCACTGAGCCGTTTGCGATGGGGCCGACTGCGAAGCGCCGACTGCGAAAGAGCCGCCCGCTGAGAGCCGACCGCGAAGGTCGGTCTCCGGGACGGCGGCGAAGGGGCGAGGAGGAACGTGACCGAGGAAACCGAGACGCCTGCGGTGGATCTGACCGGGATTCGCGACGCCGTCACCGTCCGGCTGCCCGCAGTGAGCGCCTATCTCTCCGTGCTGCGTACGGCTACGGCCGGGCTCGCGGCACGGCTCGACTTCACCCTCGACCAGATCGAGGATCTTCGCATCGCCGTCGACGAGGCATGCGCCATGCTTCTCCGGCACGCCGTGCCCGGCACCGACCTTCTGGCGGAGTTCGAGCTCACCGGTCAGGAGATGACGGTCCGGGTCGAGGTGAACACGGTGGGGGTCAGCTCCCCCAACCGGGAGGACTTCGCCTGGATGGTCCTCACGGCCCTCGCCGACGACGTGGACGCCCTGTCAGACCACGCCGACCACATGGCGATCGTCCTGCGCAAGCGCCGAGGCACAGCGAGGCCGGCGTGATGGAAAGGACGAGTGCCATGGCCTCCGGCGACTCGGCCGTGCCCGACCGCGTCCGCGCGCGCACGCTCTTCGCGGAGCTCTCGGAGCTGCCCGCGGACGACCCGAGGCGCCAGCGCATCCGCGACGAGCTCGTCGAGCTCCATCTGCCGCTGGTCGAATACCTCGCGCGGCGCTTCCGCAACCGCGGCGAGTGGCTCGACGACCTCACGCAGGTCGCCACGATCGGGCTGATCAAGTCGATCGACCGGTTCGATCTGGCCAGGGGCGTGGAGTTCTCCACGTACGCGACCCCGACCATCGTCGGGGAGATCAAGCGGCATTTCCGCGACAAGGGCTGGGCGGTGCGCGTACCACGCCGCCTGCAGGAGCTCAAGCTCTCGCTGACCAAGGCGATAAGCGAGCTGTCGCAGCGGGAGAGCCGGGCGCCCACGGTGGCCGAGCTCGCCGCGCACCTGCAGATGAGCGAGGAGGAGGTGCTGGAGGGTCTGGAGTCGGCGAACGCCTACTCGACGGTCTCCCTTGACGCCCCCGACTCCGGGGACGACGACGCGCCGGCCGTGTCCGACTCGCTGGGCATCGTGGACGAGTCGCTGGAGGGCGTCGAGTACCGCGAGTCGCTCAAGCCGCTGCTGGAACGGCTCCCGCCGCGCGAGAAACGGATCCTGCTGCTGCGCTTCTTCGGAAACATGACCCAGTCGCAGATCGCCAATGAGCTGGGGATCTCGCAGATGCACGTGTCCCGGCTGCTGGCCCGGACCCTCGCCCAGCTCCGCGAGGGCCTCACCGCTGAGGACTGAGCTCAGGTGCCGGGGCGGCCGTCCTCGCCCATCAGTGCTCGCGTCGACGTCGGCGCGAGCACTGCGACCAGAGCGACGGCCGCCGCCGCCACGAGCGGGACGCCGTAGCCGTACTGTCCCGACTGGATCAGCGTGACGGCCACCGGCAGCGCGAAGATCTGTGTCACGACGGCCGGCCCCCTGCTCCAGCGCAGCACCCGCCACAGACCGTAGGCGACCCAGAGCAGCCCGGCGCCGGCGAGCAGGCCGAAACCGGCGACCGCGAGGCTGGTGATCGTGTCGGTGGGCTTGCCGATCAGCGTCTCGACGGCGACGTACCCGCCGAGGGTCAGCACGAGCAGGCCCTGGGCGGCCAGGACAGCGGCGGCCACGGTCACCGTGACGGGGCGGTCGGCGGAACGGCTGATCACACCGCCCAACCCTACCCGTAAGTACCCGCGCCCCGGCACCGATGCGTGCGGCGGCGGCGCCTGGTCCGCCACGCTCATTCGTCCGTGGTGTCGCAGGCGTCCGCGGTAAAGCGTTCGTTAACCTTCAGGACATGCGGACACTCCTCCTCGTCAATCCAAAGGCGACAACGACGCACGAACGCACCCGCGACGTGCTGATCCGGGCGCTTGGCGCGGCCGTGGATCTGTCCGTTGAGGAGACCGCGTACCGGGGCCATGCCATGGAGCTCGCCGGGACGGCGCATGCCCGGGGATTCGAGGCGGTGGCCGTCCTGGGGGGCGACGGCACGATGAACGAGACGGTCAACGGGCTGCTCGGCGCGCAACCCGACCGGCGCGCGAGCGAGCGGCCGACCCTGATGATCATCCCGGGGGGCAGCGCCAACGTGTTCGCCCGGGCG
The DNA here is from genome assembly GCF_016863115.1 of Sphaerimonospora thailandensis. Classification (GTDB taxonomy): domain Bacteria; phylum Actinomycetota; class Actinomycetes; order Streptosporangiales; family Streptosporangiaceae; genus Sphaerimonospora; species Sphaerimonospora cavernae. The sequence goes on along the minus strand of NZ_BOOG01000046.1, from coordinate 12,616 downwards.
CTGGGCCTGCCGAACAACCCGGTCGAGGCCACCGGTGCCGTGCTGGAGGCGCTGCGCGACGGCCGGCGCCGGACGATCGGGCTGGGCCAGGCCATCTGGCATGACGAGGTTTCGGGCCCCGATCCCGGGGCAGATGGGGGCCCAGGCCATCGTCGGTCTCGATATTTCACATTTTGCGCGGGGCTTGGGTACGACGCCGAGGTCGTCAGGGCCGTGGAGGGGCTGCGGAGCACGGGCCAGCGCGCCCTGCCCGCCCTCTACGTGAATACAGCGGTGCGCCACTTCTTCGTGACGGACCGCCGACGTCCCGCCCTCCGGTTGCGGCGTCCGAACCGGCCGGACGAGGAGGAGATCTTCCTCGCCATCGTGTCGAACACCACACCCTGGACCTACGCGGGACCACGTCCGATCAACCCCACGCCGCTGGCCACGTTCGAGACGGGTCTCGATCTGCTGGGACTCCGGAAGCTCAACCTGCCGACCATGGCGGCGCTCGTCCGCCAAATCGTCGGGGAACGGCATGCATTACCGGCGGGTAAACACCTCGTCCAGTTTCACGACGAGGCCGAGTTCACCTTGTTGGCCGCGCGGCCGGTGGCCTTCCAACTGGACGGGGACTACCTGGGAGAACACGAATGGGTGATCTTCCGTTCTATCCCGGATGCATTACAAGTTCTGGTCTAAACCGTGACGGATTGTCACAATGTGACGCATCCGACAGCTATGACGGGCAAAACCTTGCCCCGAACCTCTTGTGTGGTGTTGGTGCGACTGAAAAGCTGAACTACGACGTCGGAACGTAGGACCTTTGCGGAGACCACCGCCTCCGCATTGGTCACCGGCGATCACGCGGACATGCCCGGCCCGAACCCTGGATCGGGCAAATGTTCGCAATAGATAGTGAAATACTTCACAAAGTTGACCAGCGGAGGTCGGCAAGGCCCCGCTTGACGAAGGAGTGGAACGCATGGACTGGCGCCACCGAGCTGCCTGCCGTGACGTGGACCCCGAGCTGTTCTTCCCCATCGGGAACACCGGTCCGGCGCTCATGCAGATCGAAGAGGCCAAGCAGGTATGCCGTAGCTGCCCGGTCATCGACTCGTGCCTGAAGTGGGCTCTGGAATCCGGTCAGGACGCCGGGGTCTGGGGCGGACTCAGCGAGGACGAGCGTCGCGCGCTCAAGCGCCGTGCGGCTCGCGCGCGCGCCCGCGCGGGCGTCTGACTCCGCTGAATGGCGACGGCCTCAGCGCGACTCACGGCCTCACGGACCCCTCGGGCCCGAGTATTCACTCCGGGCCCGAACAGGTCACCACGTGAGAATGCGATTTTTCCGGGCGCTTACTGACTGAAACGGCCCCGGAATTCGGAGAGAGCCCGGCGTTTTCCGAAAGCCGGTTCCAGAAAAGCCGCCTCCAGAAGAGCGTTACAGAAGAGCGGCCGGCCCGGACGACGCGGTCATCCTGGCGGCATGGGAATGCTGAGGCTGACCTCCGTACCCCCGTCCGCCCTCCGGCCGATGCCCAGGCGGCCCGACAGCTCGGCCTCGACCAGCGTGCGGACGATCTGCAGTCCCAGGCTCCCCGTGGTCTCCAGGTCGAAGTCCGGCGGCAGACCCTGCCCGTCGTCGGCCACCACGACCTCCAGTTGGTCCGCCTCGCGCGTCACGATCACCGCCACGTTCCCCGAATTGCCCGAACTGTGCGAGAAGCCATGCTCCACGGCGTTCTGCAGCAGTTCGGTGAGGACCATGGCGATCGGCGTCGCCACAGCGGCCGGCAGCACACCGAACCCGCCGACGCGCCTGGGCATGACGTGGGCCAGCGAAACCTCTGCCGTCATGGCGATCACCCGATCGGCGATGTCGTCGAACTCGACCATCTCCTCGGGCATCTGCGCCAGGATCTCGTGCACTATCGCGATGGAGCCGACGCGCCGGACGGCCTCGTTCAGCGCCTCCCGCCCCTCGGGGTTGCTCAACCTGCGCGCCTGAAGCCGGAGCAGGGCCGCGACGGTCTGCAGGTTGTTCTTGACCCGGTGATGAATCTCACGGATGGTCGCATCCTTGGTCAACAGTTCGCGCTCGCGGCGGCGCAGTTCGGTCACGTCGCGGATGAGCGCCAGCGCCCCGATCCTGCCGCCCCCGACGATTAACGGGATGGCCCTGAGGTGCACCACGGTCCCGCCGTTCTCCACCTCGATCTCACGGGGCGCCCGGCCGCTCGCGACCAGCATCAGATCCTCGTTGATCGGCTCGTCGGAAAAGCACAGCGCGGCCGTGGTCCTGCCGAGGTCGGCGCCCACCAGGTCGGCGTGCAGGCCGAGACGGCGGTAGGCCGACAGCGCGTTCGGGGAGGCGTAGGTCACCCTGCCCCCCTTGTCCAACCGGAGCAGGCCGTCACCGACCCGCGGAGACCTGACGAGGATCGGCTGCTCGCCGGCGAACGGGAACCTGCCCTCGGCCACCATCTGCGCCAGATCTGACGCGCTCTGCAGGTAGGTCAACTCCAGGCGGGACGGCGTACGCGCCGACGACAGGTTGGTGGAGCGTTGGATGACCCCGATGAGGGGGCCGTCGCCGCCTCGCCGTACCGGGATCGTCTCCTCCCGGACCGGCACACCGCTGGACCAGTCGGGATCGCCCTCGCGGCAGATGCGCTGTTCGTCCCACGCGATGTCGATCAGCGGCCGCTCCCCCTTCGCCACGACGACGTCGACGACGTCGTCGTGGTAGACGGTCGGGCCGGTGGTGGGCCGCATCTGGGCCACCGCCACCCAGCCCGTTCCGGTCCGGTGGGGGACCCACAGGATGAGGTCCGCGAAGGACAGGTCGGCCAGGAGTTGCCAGTCCGACACCAGGGAATGGATCCAGTCGACATCCGCGGAGTCGAGCGCGGTATGCCGGGACACCAGGTCGCTGAGAGTTGGCACCCTCGCATGATGCGTCGGGATCCGGCCCGGAGGCGAATCGGCGGCCACCACCTGGCAAGATGCACTCCATGAAACGGCCACTCGACAGACTCCTCGCGGCCACCGCCCAGCGGGAGGCGGCCGGGCTGCGGCGCGTCCTGCGCCCCCGCACGCCCGACCATGACGGCCTGCTCGATCTGGCCTCCAACGACTATCTCGGGCTGTCGCGGGACGAGCGGCTCATTGAGGCCGCCGTCCGCGCCACCCGGGAGTGGGGCACCGGCTCCACCGGTTCCCGCCTGGTGACCGGGACGACGCGGCTGCACGCCGAGCTGGAGGAGCGCCTGGCCGCGTTCACCGGCGCGGCCCGGGCCCTGGTCTTCTCCTCCGGCTACCTCGCCAACCTGGCCGCCGTCGGCCTGGCCTCGGCCCTGGGCGAAGGCGGGGGCGGGGGCGGCAGCCTGATCGTCTCCGACTCCGGCAACCACGCCTCGATCGTCGACGCCTGCCGGCTGTCACGCGCCCGGGTGGCCGTCACCCCGCACGGGGACGCCGAGGCGGTCGAGAAGGTCCTGGCCGACCGCCATGAGGAGCACGCCCTCGTCGTCACCGACGCCGTGTTCTCCGTCGACGGCGATCTCGCGCCGCTACGCGAACTGCACGCGGCAGCCGTACGGCACGGCGCGCTGCTCGTGGTCGACGAGGCCCACGCGCTCGGCGTGGTGGGCGAGCGCGGGCGCGGCGCCATTCACCAGGCGGGACTGGCCGACAGTCCCGACATAGTGAGAACTGTCACGCTGTCGAAGTCGCTGGGATCGCAGGGCGGCGCCGTGCTCGGCGCACCCGAGGTGATCGACACGCTGATCGACACGGGCCGCTCGTTCATCTTCGACACCGGACTCGCCCCCGCCGGTGTGGGGGCGGCGCTGGCCGCGCTCGGCATCCTCGACGGCGTCCCTGAAGACTCCGCCGACGACCTGTCCGGACGCGCGAGGGCCAACGCGCGTGCCCTGGCCGCGATGGTCCGCGAGCTGGGCCTGTCCCCGGGCCTGGAGCCGAACCCGGCTGCGGCCGTGGTGCCGGTCGTGCTAGGCCCGCCACAGCAGGCGGTGACCGCCGCCGCCGTGTGCGCCGAACACGGCGTGCGCGTCGGATGCTTCCGGCCGCCATCGGTTCCCCAGGGACGGTCATGTTTGAGGTTGACCGCGAGGGCCGATCTGGGGTCGGATGATCTCGCGGTGGTCAGGGGTGCGCTCACCGCTGTGGCCGATTTGAAGGTGGATACGTGACGGAGCGCAGCGAGGAATCTCCCCGGGTTCCGAAGTACTACGACGTCAAGCGGAGCCTGCTGGAGCTCACGAAGACCCTGCCTCCCGGCAGCGCGCTCCCCCCGGAGCGGGCGCTCGCGGTGAGCTTCGAGACCTCGCGGACCACGGTCCGCCAGGCGCTCTCGGAGCTCGTGGTGGAGGGCAGGCTGCTGCGGATCCAGGGCAAGGGCACGTTCGTCGCCCAGCCCAAGGTGGCCCAGGTGCTGCAGCTCACCTCGTACACGGGTGACCTGCGCATGGTCGGCCTGGAACCCGACACCAAGATCCTGGACATCAGCTACATCACCGCGGACGAGACGCTCGGCCAGCGGCTGGCGATCAACCCGGGCGGGCGCGTCCTGCGCATACACCGCCTCCGGCTGGCCAACGGCGAGCCGATGTCGATCGACACCACCCACCTGTCCGCCCGGCGCTTCCCCCGCCTGCGGCGGGAGCTGGAGGCCCATCCGTCGCTCTACGAGACGCTGCACAACGCCTACAACGTGCAGTTGACCGACGCGGAGGAGGTCATCGAGACCGTCCTCGCCACGCCGTACGACGCGCAGGTCCTCGGGGTCGACGTCGGGCTGCCGATGCTGCTGCTGACCCGGCACGCGTTCGACGCCGAGGGCAACCCGGTGGAGTACGCCCAGTCGCTCTACCGCGGAGACCGCTACAAGTTCGTCACCCGCCTGCGGCGACCCTCAGGCGGAGCCGCCTGACGACCCCCGTCACACTGAGTCGTACGGCTGTCGCCGGGGCGGCGCCGACCGCCGCCCCGGCGACACGGCCGCGTCCGGCGCTCATGCCCTGCGCCGCCGGGCCGCCGCCACGCCGTACGCTGCGGTGAATGAGCATTATCGTTGTCACAGGCACGGACACCGGTGTCGGGAAGACCGTGGTCACGGCGGCGCTGGCCGCGATGGCCCTTGGACGCGGCGTGACGGTCTCCGTGGTCAAACCGGCGCAGACCGGGGTGGCGGCCGACGAGCCGGGAGACCTGGACGAGGTGATCCGGCTGTCGGGGGCGAGAACGACGTTCGAACCGGCCAGATATCCCGACCCGCTGTCGCCCGCCGCCGCCGCCCGCGTGTCGGGCCTGCCGCCGGTCTCACTCGCCTCGGTGGCCACACTCGTCCGGGAGCAGGCCGAGTCGCACCGGCTGGTCATCGTGGAGGGGGCGGGCGGCCTCCTCGTCCGTTTCGACGAGGAGGGGAGCACGATCGCCGGCCTGGCGCATGAGCTGGGGGCGCCGGTACTGGTGGTGACCCGGGCCGGGCTCGGCACGCTCAACCACACCGCGCTGACGCTGGAGGCGATGGCCGGCCGAGGCCTCGAACTGGCCGGCGTGGTGATCGGCTCGTGGCCGGCCGAGCCGGGACTGGCTGAGCGGTGCAACGTCGCCGACCTGGAGATGCTCGCGGCCCGGCCGCTCGCCGGGGTGCTGCCCGAGGGTGCGGGCGCCCTCGACCAGGCCGAGTTCCGGCGCGCGGCACGGGCGGGGCTCGCCCCGACACTGGGCGGAGTGTTCGACGCCGCCACCTTCCGCACCACCCTCAAGCTTTCCGCATGACCCCACGAGCCCGCTTGAGCCCCAGCGACCACGAAATGGGCGCAGTGAACGACGACATTCTGGAGATCGCCCGCGTCCAGGTGCTGGAGGAGGGCAGGGGCCTCGACGCCGCCCAGGCCCTGGCCTGCCTGACCCTGCCCGACGACCGGCTGCCCGATCTGCTCGCCCTGGCCCACGAGGTCCTGATGAAGTGGTGCGGCCCGGAGGTCGAGGTCGAGGGCATCGTCTCACTCAAGACCGGCGGCTGCCCGGAGGACTGCCACTTCTACTCACAGTCCGGCCAGTTCACCTCCCCGGTGCGCGCCGCGTGGCTGGACATCCCTTCCCTGGTCCAGGCCGCGGTGGAGACCGCTCAGACGGGGGCGACGGAGTTCTGCATCGTCGCGGCCGTACGGGGACCCGACCGGCGGCTCATGGACCAGGTTCGCGAGGGCGTCAAGGCGATCCGCGAAGCCGTCGACATCAACATCGCCTGCTCGCTCGGCATACTCACCCAGGCCCAGGTGGACGAACTGGCCGAGATGGGCGTGCACCGCTACAACCACAACCTGGAGACCGCGCGGTCGCATTTTGCGAAGGTCGTGACCACCCACACCTGGGAGGAGCGCTGTGCTGCGGCGGCATCATCGGCATGGGCGAGACGCTGGAGTAGCGGGCCGAGTTCGCCGCGCAACTCGGCGAGCTGGCCTCCGACGAGGTCCCGCTCAACTTCCTCAACCCCCGGCCGGGCACGCCGTTCGCCGACCAGCCACTGCTGGAGGGGACCGAGGCGTTGAAGACGATCGCGACGTTCCGGCTCGCGCTGCCGCGCACCATCCTGCGGTACGCCGGTGGCCGCGAGCTGACGCTGGGCGACCTCGGCATGCGTGACGGCATGCTCGGCGGCATCAACGCCATCATCGTCGGCAACTACCTGACCACGCTGGGCCGTACCCCCGAGGAGGACCTCAGCCTCCTGGTCGACCTCAAGATGCCCATCAAGGCCCTCTCGGACACCCTCTGAGCCGAGGAGCAGCCCCCACAGACAAGCTAGCCCGACTACCCAAAAGCGCCCGGATCATCACGGTGATCCGGGCGTTTCAGGTAGCGATGGACAGCAGCGGCGCCGCCGACCGTGGTGATCAGGTCAGATCGAACTGCCCGTCCTTGATCTCCCCAATGAAGGCGCGCCACTCTCCAGGGGCGAAGAGCAGCTTGGGACCATCAGGGTTCTTGCTGTCACGTACGGCGATCACACCCGGAAGGTTGGAGGCAACCTCCACGCACTGCCCGCCGTTTCCTGAGGATCGCGTCGACTTGCGCCATACGGCGGCGCTCAGGTCCATTCGTGCTTCACTTCCTCGATCATTCTGAGCGATACATGCTCAGGATAGGCCCATAGCCGTATCGCTTCATAGCGCTTTCGTATGGAGGTCACGATCTCATGGTCTGTCGTGACCTGGCCTTCTGCCGGAGAGTCCACATGCACGGTATCGGGTTCCCCGTTCGGAAGTTCGGCGATCATGAATGCGCCCGCCAACCCGGGTAGGCACTCCGGATCGACGACCTGGATGGAGACGGCAGGACGCGATCCCACCTCGAGGAGGAAATCAAGTTGCTCCCTCATCGCCTCCGGCCCACCCACTCGTCGCCGCAGCACTCCCGCGTCCATCAGGACCAAGAGCATAGGGGGACTATCACTGTCAAGGATCTGCCGACGCTGCATGCGAGCCTGAACCCGCGCATCCACCTCCTCGGGAGTAATCCAAGGCTCTCGGCTGAAGATGTGTTGGGCATATGACTCGGTTTGCAACAGTCCTGGGATCAGAAGGGGATCCCAGGACCGGAGAACCAGGGCGGCTGGCTCGATCTCGTCAACCCAGCCCATGAACCAGCCAGGCCCGCCCGAGCGAGAGACAATACGCCGATATAGCCCTGCAAAGTACCCCCTATCGGTCATCCCAAATATCTGATCCAGCTTCTCGGCGTCAGACCTTGACGGGGTTCGCTTGGCAAGCTCCAAGCGGCTTACCTGGGTCTGAGTGCAGCCGAGACGAGATGCCACGGCGGCCTGAGATAACTGCGCGACTTCGCGTAGCCGGCGCAGCTCGGCCCCGAAGCGAACACGGGGAGAACCTGAGTCGGGAAGTGAGTCCTCGTTCATTTTTCCTCGGGGGAGTTGGAAGCTCTCCAATTCAATCTAACCATCAATCCGAGACAAGTCCAGGTTAGACCGAAAACCGTCATCATTTGGACTACTGTGGCGTGCCAATTCGTCTTCGCGGTCTCGGTACTTTCCGGCACCCTGGCCGTACAACCATCCGCAGCCGCCAATTGAAAGCGCATGAATCGGATTCACCTAGACCACAACGAAGCGAGTCTGGATGATCAGGACAGAAGTCGGTCGGACGCCATCTGACGTGATCCTGCTGGGGCATGTCGACCTGCCTGGCGAGGAATCGTCGGTTCCGCAGGCGCGGCTCTACGTCCGGAAGCTTCTGGAAGCGGCGGACCACACGCGGGTGGACGACGCGCTGTTGCTGGTCAGCGAGTTGGTGACGAACTCGGTTCGCCACTCGGACTCGGGGTCGCGCCCCGATGGGCGGATCACCGTGGTCATCTCCCACCGCCCCGGAGCGCTCCAAGTCAAGGTGATCGACCAGGGCTCGAAGAAGCAAGCACCGCGGATGCTGCGTGCCGCTGAGGACAGCGACCGGGGCCGTGGCCTGTGGCTGGTCGGCCAGATCGCCTCTGCCTGGGGAGTGTACGAGGACGATGCCGGACGAGCGGTCTGGTTCGAACTGGCTTCGGCATGAACACGAACGAAAGGAGATGCGAAATGGACGACTTCACCATCATTTGGGAGAAGCCGGAGTGGCCACTCGGACTGAGGTACGGCTATGTGGGCGAGGTTCGGGCGTTCGGTCTCCAGATCTATGACTCCGGCAAGCGCATGCTGCTGAGCTACCTGCCCAACGCCGACGGCAACGTGACCAGGGAGTTCTTCACCGGCGCGACGGCCGACGCGCAGGTCGCACGACGCGCCAGGGAACTGGTCGAGGACTTCGTCAAGGCCATGGGAGTGAAGTTCACCCGACACATCCCGAGATCCGTCAACACAGATGAGCGCGCAAGACGACAGAGGTAATAAGCAAACTGCACCTCCAACAGAAGGCAAGCGTTTACGTAACTTCAGCCGCTCCGGCAGCTGTGGATCAATGGATTATTGACAGCCACGTCTGTGGATATCCCCCATCAGCCGGCCAGAACCCCATCCCGGAACTGATCGGCAACCCCCGAAGAGAGGCAGACTGTGAAGCGGTCACTCATCATCGACAGCCATGCAAGCTCCTGCTACTTCAGGACCTCGGTGACCGGAAACGAGCGCAAAGCGCTGATCCAGATCACCGAACGCTGCAACCTCCACTGCGCCCACTGCTTCGTCTCCTCCGGCGACTGGGGCGAGCACATGCGCCTGGAGGACCTCACGCAGAAGGTGTTCCCGCGACTGCAGCGCGCCCGCGTACGACGCCTGACCCTTACCGGCGGCGAGCCGTTCGTCCACCCTGACATCCTCGAGATTTGCCGCGTCCTCGCAGAGATGGGACTGCCGGTCGGGATCTGCACCAACGCCACGCAGACCAGTGACGAGCAGATCTCCTACCTCGCCCGTCTCGGCAACGTGCACATCAACGTGAGCTTCGACGGGTTCCGCCCCGAAAGCCACGGGAAATTCCGGGGCAGCGTCGCCTCCTTCCACACCACGTTGGCCACGACCCGCGCGTTCGCCCAGGCGGGGATCCTCCAGGGGTTGCTGTCCACCCCCAACGCGCTCACCGGCGTCGAGGAGTTCGCTGCACTGTGCGAATTCGCAGTCGAGGTCGATGCCGAATACGTCCTGATGAACCCGCTCTCATCCTTCGGCCGTGGCGTGAAAAGCCGCGGTCGACTCGCCGCCGACGCCACCAAGATGCGCGCCATCTACGAGGTGACCGAACAGTTCCGTCACCGCGGAATCGATCTCGTGCACATCCGCTTCCCTAACGACACCAAACCGTTGGCGGGCTGCGACGCCGGGAAACTCATCTATGTCTTCGCGGACGGGCTCACCGCCGTCTGCCCCTACCTCGTGTTCGCCGCCCGTACCCCACAGTCTCAGTATCCTGACAGCGACTTCCTGGTCGGAAACATCCTTGACGGGGAGATCGCCGAAACCCTTGACGGCTACGACTTGGGTGCCAAGCTCAGCATGGGAGGGAACCCAACATGCAGCGGCTGCTCGATGAACGGCACCTGCGGCAAGGGCTGCCCCGCTGCGCTGATCTCGAACGGCCAGCGGATCGGGGAAGTCGACACGGAGCAGTGCCCTCGCATTGAAAAGCCACTGCTGCAGATCTCCCCCCGGCCGTCATGAGCGGCGGCTTGTTCCTCGTCATGGAAGGCCCGAACGGTGTCGGCAAGACCACCACCGCCACGCGCCTCGCCGAACGGCTGCGCGAGCGCGGCCGGTCCGTCCACGTGACCAGTGAGCCGTCGAATACCCCGCTGGGGCGCCTGATCCGCGCCAGCGAATCCACGCTGTCAGGCCGAGCATTGGCCCTCGCGGTGGCCGCGGACCGCTACAAGCACATCACCGACGAGATCCAGCCGGCACTGGATGCCGGGCAGGTAGTGATCAGTGACCGGTATGTGCAGTCCTCGCTGGTACTGCAACGCCTCGATGGCCTGTCTCTCCAGGAGATCTGGCAATACAACGCGCAGGTGTCACCGCCGTCTCTATCTTTCTACTTGCACCACACTCACGAGGTTCTACAGCGGCGGCTCAACCATCGCCCGAGGCTGTCGCGTCTCGAACACGACGGCTCACCCCAGCAGGAGCTGGCCCTCTACGAGGATGCGTTCCACTTCCTGAGAGAACGCGGCTGGCACCAGGCCCGGATCGACTGCCAGGATCTCGACCCAAACGATGTGGTGACGACGCTCCTGCACCATCTGGAGCACATCGAGAGGGCATGAGGTGACAAGGCTGTGGTCCAAGCGCTGACGGTCAACATCGGGGCCGCTTCACGCGAGCGTGCTGAGCTGCTGCTGCGATGGCTCGCCAGGCGACCGGAAGATGTGTTCCTGCTCACCGAAACAAGCGCCGGGACCGGTACGTCCTACCTGCTAGATCAGTTCCGGAATGTCGGCTACGCCGTGGTCAAGACACCTGATATCGACGGAGAGCGAGGGACTGCGCTGGTCAGCCGAATACCTTTGGCTCACACTCAGCCCGACCCCTTCGATGAGGTGAGTATCCCCGGTCGGGTCGCGTTCGCGGCGCTAGACACGAGTCCACGGATGTGGATCCTCGCTGTCTACGTACCTAGCCGAGACCGCAGCGCAGACAAGATCACTCGCAAGGAAACCTTCATCGGCTCCCTCCTCAAAGCGTTGGAGGAACTACCCGCCGAGCAGCACGACCACCTGGTGATCGGCGGGGATTACAATGTGATCTCCGCCGATCACCAGCCACTCCACTCGGGATTCCTCCCGTTCGAGTTCGGCTTGCTGGAAACTCTCAAGGCCCGGGGTTTCCTCGATGCCTACCGTCGCTGCTCGCCGGGCATTCAGGCCTACAGCTGGATCGGCAGGACCGGCGATGGCTACTGCTATGACTACTTCCATGTGGGCCCAGCCTTGGCCGACCGCATCTGCGATTGCGCCTATCTTCAGGAGACGCGCGAGACCCGCCTGACCGATCACGCGGCAGTCCGGCTGGGACTGCAGGCGGAGGCGGCGAAGCTGCCCTGCGACGCCCCATCCGGGCCGGATGCCCTCGCATTGTTTTAGGCAGGGGCGAGGGCTGCACGCACGAGGGAGTCGTAGGTGTCGGTCGTACGCTCCAGTTCGACGCCGAGTGATCGCGCGACGGCGTCGAGCTCCTGCTGCACGGCTGCGCCGGACTCCCCGCCGTGCACTGTCCGCTCGATCTCGACGAACACCCCGGCGTGCTCCACCTCATCGATACAGATCGACATGTCGCCCAGCACCCCGGTCCTCCGGGTCTTCACGATCCGGACCGTCGGGTAGAAGCCCATCGCTACGACGGCCTGATGCATCTGCTCCCGGTCGGCGACCTCGGTCTCGTGCTCCAGGCAGGCCATCTCGTTGTCGAGCGGCTTCTTCACCGTGAACAGATGCCGCCCCTGCTGGGTACGCAGACGTGCGAACGCCACCCCGATCTTGCTATTTCCATAGCTCCAGCCATCTTCGGCGTACGCTTGGTCGTCCTGCCGTATCGTGGCCGACAGGGACACCCCGCGCTGGACCAGCGCGTCCTCCAGCGCCGCCAGGTCGGCCACGCGGTACTTAACCTCAACCTCTTGCGTCCCCTGAGCCACGACAGCCTCCCTGGCATTCGCTGAAGCGGTCGGGAGCCTATCGAGTCCTTCGGCTCGCTGTCGGCCGAAGCGGCAAAGACGGTCGGCTCTCGCCGCAGGCAGGGCCGTACCCGAAGGTGTCAGTCGATCCGGTACGGGTCACCGTAGACCTTCCATCGCAGCGGCGGGTCCAGGTCGAGGTTGCCGTTCCTGAGGAAGACCCGCTGGGCGGTGTCCACCCGGCTGGTGTCCTCGTGCGCCGCCTCGGCCCGCATGGCCTTCTTCCGCGCGTCGAGGAAGGCGTTCAGATAGGCGGTCTCGTCGCCGCCCCGGGCGGGAGGCTCGGCCTTCTTCAGCGCGTTCTTCCGGATGGCGCCGAAGCTCTCGGGGTCGTCGCCGTCGCCGTGCATGATGATCGCGTCGAAGTAGATGAACTGGCCGAGCGCCCGTAGGCCGTCCTTCTTGGCCCGCGCGACCACCGGATTGAA
>NZ_BOOG01000045.1 GCF_016863115.1 Sphaerimonospora thailandensis | reverse complement strand
GGGTGTCGTGCTGGGGGGACGGCATGACACGAAACGTTACAACATAATTACAACGAGTGCTTGTCGATCAAGGGGCCACCCGTCTCGTGACTAACGCGGCGTGAGGCCGGGCGTCTGCTCCTGACCGAAGGTGATCACGATGTCCGTGCCGTTGGCGTAGCTGACCACGGGCCGCTGGAGCATGTCGCCCACCCTGCGGGCGACCGCCTGGAACAGCTCCACCATGTCCGGGGTGTCGGCGCTGATCCGGAACCGACCGCTGGCGGCGAGGTGCTCGGCGACGAGAGGAACGAAGGCCGCCTCGGCCCTGACCTTCTCCTCCGCGCTGAGCGGCGTGCGCCGAGGCGCGGGCTGTGTGCCGAGCGTGTAGGTCATCGCCGGTCTCCTCGTGATCGTCGTATGCGAGTCCAGCATGCCGGAAAAGTGACGGCGCTGGGAGGCGGGCTTCGCTGCTAGCGTTCCGGGGGTGGCGGGAGGAGCCGGGGGCGGGAGGAGACGCATGCTCGTGATCCACGCGGCCTGGGACGGGGGGAGGCTCGTGCTCTGGGCCGAGGAGACGACGGCCGCGGAGCTCGTCACCTCCTCCCGGGCCAGGCTCCGCCCTCATCCCTTCGCCGCTTCGGCGGCGGCACTGACCGCCGAGCTGCCGCACTGGGGGGACGCGGCGGCCGAGGCGGCGGGCAAGGCCGTGTCCGGCGAGGCGGTGCTGCTGCTGCCGAGCTCGGCCGGCGGCCCCCTGCCCTCCCCCGAGACGGGCCTCCAGGTCGGCGCGCGTCAGCCCAGGATCAGGTCGTGGCGGGTGCCCGCGCTGCTGGTCGAGCCGGGTCCCGCGCTGCGCATGCTGACCGCGGAGCCGCTGACGACGGCGTTCGAGCCGCCGCCGACGGCCGGGCCGTCGCTGCGCTATCTCGCCGCCGTCGCAGCGCACGCCCATGACCTGGTACGGCGCGCCCGGGTGCTGCCCCAGCTCGTCGCAGAGGACGACGGCTACGCGGCGCGCTGGCGGCCCGTGCTGACCGGGCCGCAGGCCGCCCGCTTCCGGGAGCTGGCCGCCGCGATGCCGCCGGTGTGCCGTGCCGTACGGGAGGAACGGCCCTCCGCCCACGTGCTGATCGAGGCGCTGGCGTGCCTGGCCGACGCGGCCGCACGGCAGGCCCTGCCCGAGCGCCTGCTGGGCGGGCATCGTCCCGGGCGGCGCAGTCCGCTGGCCGACCGGTGGACGGTGGCGCTGACCGGGGACGCGGCGGCGCTCCCCGGTGTGAGCCAGGAGGAGGCGGAGAAGCTGGCCCTGCCGCTGCAGGAGTGGTTCCGGGCCGCCCACCAGCTCGACGGCCCGGTCAAGGTGTGCTTCCGCCTCGTCGAGCCGGCAGAACCCGTCGAGCCGGAGCCGGATCCTGAGCTCGGCTCGTCGCCGAGTCCGGACATCGCCGGCGAATATCGCGAACGCCCGGCCGCAGCGGACGCCGGCGCGTGGCGGGTCGAGTTCGCCCTGCAGTCGGCCGAGGACCCGAGCCTCTATGTGCCCGCTCCCCTCGTCTGGGCCGGCGAGACCATACCCGGCCTGCCCGGACTGCCCGGGCGCCCCGACGAGACGCTGCTCGCGGGCCTGGGCCGGGCAGCCCGCCTCTACCCGAAGATCGACGACGCGCTCCGGGAGGCCCGGCCGGCGCGGATCGAGCTGGACGTGGAGGGAGCCTTCTACTTCCTCCGCCACGCCGCGCCGCTCCTGCAGTCGGCCGGGTTCGGCGTGCAGCTGCCCGCCTGGGCGGGCCGTACGAGGCTGGGTCTCAAGCTCACCGCCCGCTCACCCAGCGGACCCGGTGCCGCCGCTGACCAGGGGTTCGGGCTGGCGCAGCTCGTGGACTTCCGCGCCGAGCTGGCCATCGGCGACGAGACGATCAGCGAGGCGGAGCTGGCCGAGCTGGCCAGGCTCAAGGTGCCGCTGATCCGGGTCCGCGGGCAATGGGTCGAGCTGGACGCCCGGCAGCTGAACGCCGCGCTGAAGGCCGTGGAGCGCCGCGGCTCGGGTCAGGCGACCGTCGGGGAGATCCTCCGGGAGGTGGTCGACGGCGGGGACGCCGACCTCCCGCTGATCGAGGTGGACGCCGACGGCCTCCTCGGCGACCTGCTGTCCGGTGAGGCCGACCGCCGTCTCGAGCCGGTCACGACTCCGGCCGCCTTCCGCGGCACGCTCCGGCCGTACCAGGAGCGCGGCCTGGCCTGGCTCAGCTTCATGTCCCAGATCGGGCTCGGCGGCATCCTCGCGGACGACATGGGCTTGGGCAAGACCGCCCAAACACTTTCACTCCTCACTAAAGAGCGTGAATCCGGCGAACCGGTGGGGGCGACGCTGCTGGTGTGCCCGATGTCACTGCTCACCAACTGGCAGAAGGAGGCCGCCAGATTCGCCCCGTCGCTGGACGTCTACCTCCACCACGGCGCGGGCCGGCTGCGCGGCGAGGAGTTGGCCGAGCGGGTCGGCGCCGCCGACCTCGTCCTCACCACGTACGGCACGGCCCTGCGCGACCGCGACGCCCTGGCCGGGTTCGACTGGGGCCGGCTCGTCTGCGACGAGGCTCAGGCGATCAAGAACAGTGCGGCCAGGCAGGCCCAGGCCGTACGGTCACTTCCGGCGCGGACCAGGCTGGCGCTGACCGGCACCCCCGTGGAGAACCACCTGGCGGAACTCTGGTCGATCATGGAGTTCTGCAATCCGGGCCTGCTCGGGCAGGCGGCCGCGTTCCGGCAGCGCTACCAGGAGCCGATCGAACGGCACGGCGACGAGGCGGCGACGGCCGCGCTGAAGCGGGCCACCGGGCCGTTCGTGCTGCGGCGCCTGAAGACCGACAAGACGATCATCTCCGACCTGCCGGAGAAGATGGAGATGAAGGTCTGGTGCACGCTCACGCCGGAGCAGGCGAGCCTCTACCAGGCGATCGTCGAGGACATGATGGACCGGATCGCCGCAAGCGAGGGCATCGAACGGCACGGCAACGTGCTCGCCACGATGACCAAGCTCAAACAGGTGTGCAACCATCCGGCGCACCTGCTCAAGGACGGCTCCCGGCTGCCGGGCCGCTCGGGCAAGCTGGCCCGCCTGGAGGAGCTGGCCGAGGAGATCGTCGGCGAGGGCGACAAGGCGCTGGTTTTCACGCAGTACGCCGAGTTCGGCTCGATGCTGCAGCCGTATCTGACGGCCCACCTGGACCGTCCCGTGCTGTGGCTGCACGGCGGGCTGCCGAAGAAGCGGCGCGACGCGCTGGTGGAGCGGTTCCAGAACGACGACGAGCCGATGATCTTCCTGCTGTCGCTGAAGGCCGCGGGCACCGGGCTCAACCTGACCGCCGCCAACCACGTGATCCACGTCGACCGGTGGTGGAACCCGGCCGTGGAGAACCAGGCGACCGACCGGGCGTTCCGCATCGGCCAGCGTCGCAACGTGCAGGTCAGGAAGTTCATCTGCGCCGGGACCCTGGAGGAGCGGATCGACGAGATGATCGAACGGAAGCTGGCGCTGGCGCAGAGCGTGGTCGGCACGGGCGAGGACTGGATCTCCTCCCTGTCCACCGAGAGCCTGCGGGAACTGTTCCGGCTCGGTCCCGAGGCGGTGGCGTGATGGCACGGCAGCAGTCCGGCTGGTTCGAGCCGTCGCGGCCGATCAGGGTCGAGGGCGGCATCCGGGTGCGTAACAGGCGCGGATCGATCGGCGAGCAGTGGTGGTCGCGCAGGTTCGTCGACATCCTGGAGCGCGTCTGCGACTCCGGCAGGCTCAGCCGCGGCCGCTCCTACGCCCGCTCCGGCCAGGTCCTCGACCTTGAGATCGGGCCGGGTCTGGTGAAGGCCCGGGTGCAGGGGTCGCGGAGGACTCCGTACCGCGTGACGGTCGGCATCACCGCCTACGGCCGCGAGCAGTGGCACGATCTGGTCGGCGCGCTGGCCGGCCAGGCGCTCCACCGGGCCAAGCTGCTCGCCGGGGAGATGCCGCCGGAGATCGAGGACGTGTTCCGCGGCTGCGGGCTGCCGCTCTTCCCCGAACAGCGGGGGCTGGAGATGGACTGCTCCTGCCCGGACTGGGGTTTCCCGTGCAAGCACCTGTCGGCCGTGCTGTACGTCCTGGCGGAGGCGTTCGACGACGACCCGTTCCTGGTGCTGGCCTGGCGGGGCATGGCCAGGGACGCCCTGCTCGACGCCCTGCGCCGAAACGACGACGGCGCAGTCGATGGCGGCGAAGTCGATGGCGGCGGGAAGCCCGGGCTCCTCGACGTGGCCGACGTCCCGTTCGCCGAGCGGATCGACGACTTCTACGAGCCCGGTGCCTCGCCGGCGCGGCTGTCCCCGCCCCCGGGTCCCTCGGACGGTTCGGAGGCGCCGCCCGATCTGCTGCTGCGGGCGCTCGATCCACCGCCGGTGAAGGCGCGGCACATTCCGCTCCTCGACCTGCTGCGGCCCGCCTACCGGTCCTTCACAGAGTAGGAATCAGGTGTCGACGAAGTCCGCCGGGACCATCACGCGGACGCCGTTGGGGATCGTCCTGATGAGCAGCGGGGTGCGCAGCCGCACCTCTCCGTCGATGTCGGCGGCCATCGGCGGGTCGGTCTCCACCAGCATCTCGCTGCCGGTGACGAAGGGACCGCCGGCGAGGCTGCGCCATTTGCCGGTGGTGGCCCTGACCAGTGTCTCGCCGACCAGCCGCAGCCGCTTGCCCGAGCCGAGCTGGTAGGCCACGAGCCTGTGGTCGTCGATGCCGGCGTCCTTGGCGATCTGCCAGCCGCCGTGGAAACGGCCGTTGGCGATGTTGAGCTGGTGGGTGATCAGCGCGTGCCGCACGCCGTCGACCGTGACGAACGCCCGGAACGGCCGGTGGCGCGGGAGAATCCGCAACGCGGTCAGCGGGTATGCCGCGCGGCCGAGGACGCGCTTGACCAGGGGTTTCACGGTCCCGGCCACCTCGACGGAGACGCCGAAGCTGGTCAGGTTGGCGAATGGCCGATCACCGCACATGCCGAGGTCGATGTCGGCGACCTTGCCCCCGGTCAGCACTCTGATCGCGCCGGCCAGGTCCAGGGGCAGGCCGAGGCTGCGGGCGAAGTTGTTGGTGGTGCCGAGCGGCAGAACGCCGAGGGCGACGTCGCGACCGGCGATGTGTTTGATCGAACTGCTGAGCGTGCCGTCCCCGCCCCCGACGATCAGCAGATCCGGCTCGTCGACGAGCGCGCCGGTGATGGTGTCGCGCAGCCGCGCCGGGTCGGTCACCGCGTGCACACCGGTGAGCCGGAAGCCCCCGGCCCGGAGCAGCCGCAGCACCTCGGGGTAGCGGCGACGGCCCCGGCGTGACCTGGTGTTGACGACGACGGCGGCCATCCGCTTGTCGTGGATGGCCGCCGTGTGCTCCGCCTTGGTGCGCATGATCACATGCTAGGCGTTGCTTTCACTTGTCATTACCTGTCAGGCATCACTTCTTGGCGGGCGTGACGTAGAGGAGCGCGGCCGTGTTGCCCGGCAGCGGGCTGAGCAGCCGCACCTGGACGCCCAGCTGCTTGCCCGCGTCGCCCGGGTTGCCGGTGCCGAGGATGGGGCCGCCGATGTCGGTGCCGTACAGCTCGGTGGCCGGGGAGCCGTCGGGGTGGACGATCCGGGTCGTGTACGGCTCGTTGTCCTTGGACGGCAGGACGACCGAGGCGTCACGGTGCCGGAAGTACAGCGCGCCGTCCCGGATCTCCAGGCCGGGGTACCAGCCCTTGGCGTCGGTGAAGGTCTTCACCGCGGGCAGCTTGCCGAACGAGGTGCAGTACTCCGCGAACGGCTCGCCCTCGATGCACTCCTTGAACGGGTAGGTGCCGAAGAAGTTGAACGCCGCGTTGGACGACTGCGGGCGGGACGGCAGGTTCTTCAGGACGCTCCCGTCCTTCGCGGCCGCCTCGCCGGTACGGCGCAGCGGCTCGAAGTGCGAGTCCACGAGGAGGAGCTGACCCTTCGGACCGACCGACGGCAGGTCGAACACCGGGTCCGACACGTTGTTGTTGTTGCGGGCGGCGTCGCGGTACCAGATGAGCAGGCCGGGCGCGTTGTACTTGATCCTCTCCACCTTCCACGCGCTGTCGCGCATGAAGGTCGTGTCGTAGGTGTACTGCAGACCCTTGTCGAACCCGTCGAGGTTTCGCCACTCGGCCAGGTAGTACTGCGCGGCCTTCAGCTCACCGGAGTGGGCCACCCAGCCCGCGCCGGTGGTGTCGGTGAAGGTGCCCTTCGTGGCGGTCCAGCCGTTCGCGCCGTTCTCGACGTCGTCGCTCCAGACGGTCGCGCCGCCGCCGGTGACCGAGAAGTCGTCGTTGAACCAGCCGCGCTCCATGGCCGCCGCGTCCGTGGCGTACCGGAAGCGTACCTGCACGGTCTTGCCGGCGAACGGCGCGAGGTCGACGTACAGGTGCACCCAGCCGCCGCTCTCACCGGTCATGCCGTACTTCTTGCCGCCGTAGTCCTGCAGGCGCTTGTTGGGGTCGTCGTAGTCGTCGCCGGTGCTGGCGAGCGCGCCGCCCTCGAAGTAGACCTTCTGCTCGGTCCAGGTGGCGCCGCCGTCGGCGGAGAGCTCGAAGAAGCCGAAGTCCCAGTCCTGCTCGATGCTCCAGTCGCTCCACCACTGGAACTTCGCGTCCGCGGCGGCCGGGACCTCGACCGTCCTGGTCAGCTTGGAGTCGCCCCACGACTGGTCGTTGTTGGACCACCACAGGTTGGCGCCGCTGTGCGGAGTGGACATGACCACGTGCTTGTCCGGCAGGTTGATGCGCACGCCGTCCTCGGTGCCCTTGGGCGTACGCGAGGTCTGGCCGACGACCATCATCTGCTTGCGCCCACCCGGCTCAATGATCTTCGGGTTGGCCCAGCCGAGCACCCACTTGTCCCACAGGCCCATGTGAGTGGGCATGGCCTGGATGATCGGCCCGGCGTGGGATCCGCTGGACATGAGGTCCCAGAAGTCCACGGCCGAGTCGCCGTTGCCACTGGTGTCGTAGAGGTCCGGCAGGCCGAGGTCGTGGCCGTACTCGTGGGCGAAGACGCCGACGCCGGAGTCCTCCGGCTGCACGATGTAGTTGGAGATCTTCACGTTCGTGCCGGGGACGGTGTAGCCGCCGGCCACGCTGCTGGAGTGCGCCCAGATCGCGTAGGTCCCCTCGGCGCCGCCGCCGCCGGACTTGTCGGCACCGGCGTGGATCATCACCAGGTGGTCGATGACGCCGTCCGGCTCGTCATAGTTGCCGTCGCCGTCGTAGTCGGAGGTGTCTTCCTTGTCGTAGTCGGCCCAGGGGAACGACGGGTTCTGGGCCGCGAGGGCGTTGACCGCGTCGATGGCGAGCTGGGCGGGGCCACGCGGGTTGTCGGGGTGCCCCGACATGTCCTGCGGAATCGTGCCGCACTTGCCCGCGCCGTACCATGCCTCGGAGTGCGGGACCTTGATCCAGCCGACCGCCTCGCCGGTGACGGTGTAGGCGCCCTTCGACAGCTCCTCGTACATGTTCTTCATCGTGAGGCCGGAGAGGTCGATGCCCTTTCGGCCGTCCCGGGGGTCGGTCAGGTCCGTGCGGACCCGCTTGGTGATCCCCCTGGAGCTGTACAGCATGTCGTTGTAGTGGGCCGTGCTGAAGTCCGGCACCCACATCGTGTTGTTGTCCTTGCCCCCGCCGGCCGCGAGCGCCGGGTCGGGGATGTTGTTGTGCAGCGGCCCGTTCAGCTTCGTGCCGGGCGGCTCGGTGACGCAGTCGTTGACGTCATTGATCGTCTTGGGGTGCGACCAGCCGGAGAAGTCGTCGTTGGCCTGGTCGTTGAACTCGACGAGCAGCGTGAGGAGCTTGGCCTTCTTGGTGGTCTTCGCCTTCTTGTAGATGAAGTCCCACGGGTTCTTCCCGGTCCTGATGGCCTCCCGCTCATGCTTCGCGAGGACCCGCGCGGCGACGGGGTTGCCCATGGCGAACTTGCGGTCGACCGAGTGCGCCAGGGCCAGCGTGCGCCGGGCGCTCTTGTCGGGGACCCGCTCCTCGGTGAGCGTGGTGTCGCTCTGGATGCGGGGCGGGGCGTAGTTGATGTAGTAGTCGTTCGCCGAAGGCTGGTAGCCGGCGGTGGGGGTGGCGGCGGGGGTGGCCGCGCCGATGGCGGCCAGGCCACCGGCCGCCAGGCCCAGCGCGGGCACCATCGCGGCGAGACGCCGGAGTCTGTTGGACAACGAGATCCCTTCCCGTCCGGGGTTCCCGGACGCCCATGCTCGGCGCGCCGGGATGAGCGCGCATCGGGACCTTAAGGGAAAAAGTAAAGAGAACCAATAACGGTTGTAAAACCGTGATCTATCCGGAAACTTAGGTAAAGTTCCGGTTACCACCGCTGCCGGGAACATGCCGTAAAGTCCAGGCGTGGAAGACCTTATCGCCGCACTTCCGGACGGGCGGGTCCTCACCGACCCCGACGTGACCGAGTCGTACGCCAGAGACCGGACCTTCGTGCCGCCGGGCAGGCCGCTCGGCGTCGTCCTCGCCGAGTCTCGGGACGAGGTCGTCACGACGATGCGCTGGGCGACCGAGCACCGGGTGCCGGTCGTGCCCCGCGGCGCGGGCACCGGCCTCGCCGGCGGCGCGACCGCGACCGACGGCTGCCTGATCCTCTCGCTCGCCAGGATGACCCGGATCCGCGAGCTGTCGCCCCAGGACGAGATCGCGGTGGCCGAGCCCGGCGTCATCACCGCCGACCTGGACCGGGCGGCCCGCGAACACGGGCTGATGTACGCCCCCGACCCGTCGTCGTACGAGGTGTCCACCATCGGCGGCAACCTCGCGACCAACGCGGGTGGGCTGCGCTGCGTGAAATACGGCGTGACCCGCGACTCCACGCTGGGGCTCGAGGTCGTGCTCGCGGACGGGCGGATCATCAACACCGGCCGCCGGACCGTCAAGGGCGTGACCGGATATGACCTGACCGGCCTCTTCGTCGGCTCCGAGGGCACGCTCGGCGTGATCACGGCGGCGACGCTGCGGCTGCGGCGGGCACCCGCCGAGCTCGCCACGGTCGCCGCCGAGTTCACCTCGCTGCGCGACGCGGCGTCGGCCGTCTCCGCGATCATCGCGGCCGGCTGCAACCCGTCGCTGCTCGAGCTGATGGACCGGACCACGCTGGAGGCCATCGACGAGTGGAAGAACATCGGGCTGGAGCCGGGCACCCGCGCGATGCTGATCGCCCAGTCCGAGGGCTCGGCGGACCAGATGGCCAAGCTGTGCGAGGCGGCGTCGTTCGTCGCCGTCTCGTCGAGCCCGGAGGAGGCCGACGAACTGATCGGCCTGCGGCGGCTGGCCTACCAGGCGAAGGAGCGGCTCGGCCAGTGCCTGGTCGAGGACGTGTGCGTGCCCAGGTCGGTGCTGCCGGACATGATCTCCACCATCGAGGACGTGGCGGCCCGGCACGGCGTCAAGATCGCGACCGTCGCGCACGCGGGCGACGGCAACACGCACCCGGTGTTCATCTTCGAGCGGGGCCTGGCCGAGCCGCCGCCCGAGGTGTGGGCCGCCGCCGACGAGGTGTTCCGGGCCGCCCTCGCGCTCGGCGGCACGCTGACCGGCGAGCACGGCGTCGGGGTGATCAAGAGACGCTGGCTCGGCCTGGAGACCGGCCCGGTGGTCACCGAGATCCACCAGGGCATCAAGCAGGTCTTCGACCCGCTCAACATCCTGAACCCGGGCAAGGCGATCTAAGGTCCTGTCCCGTGGATCTTCTTTCCTCCCGCGGTCGCCGAAGTTTCACGGGACACTCCCTGACCGCTGCTAACGTTTCCGGCCAGGTCACATTGTTTGGTGCTAAACGGGGGCAATGGTGGCGCTAGAGGCAGGTGATCCGAGCCGGCTCGGGCCGTACGAACTGGTCGACCGGATCGGCGAGGGCGGCCAGGGCATCGTCTTCCTGGGCCGCGGCCCGACCGGCGAACCCGTCGCGGTCAAGCTGCCGCATCAGCGGTTCGTCATCGACCGCGAGGCCAGGCAGCGGTTCCTGCGGGAGGTGGCGCTGGCACAACGGGTCGCCCGCTTCTGCACCGCGCCGGTCCTGCACGCCGACCTCGCCGGCGACCGACCGTACATCGTCAGCGAGTACGTCTCCGGGCCGTCGCTGCGTGAGCTGGTGGAGCGTGAAGGTCCCCGCCGGGGCGCGGCCCTCGAACGCCTCGCCATCAGCACGGCCACCGCGCTGGTCGCCATCCACCGGGCCGGGATCACCCATCGCGACTTCAAGCCGGCGAACGTGCTGATGGGCCCGGAGGGGCCCGTCGTGATCGACTTCGGGGTGGCCAGGGCACTGGACTCGCCCCAGGCGACGGCCACCGGCACCACCATCGGCACGCCGTCCTACCTGGCACCGGAGCTGCTCAGCGGGGGAACGGCCACATCGGCGGCCGACATGTTCGCCTGGGGCGTCACGATGGTGTTCGCCGCCACGGGGCGGCCCGCGTTCGGCGCGGACTCCATCCCCTCCGTGATCACCCGCATTCTGACCGCCGAGCCCGACCTCGGTCTGCTGACCGCGCCGCTCCGGGACCTCGTCGCGGCCTGCCTGGCGAAGGACCCCGCGCTGCGCCCCTCGGCCGAGGCGATCGTCACCCAGCTCACCGGCGGGCCCACCGTGCCCGTGCGCATGCCGCCCGTACGGCCCGGTGCGGCGGAAGACGGGCATCCCGCGAGGCGGCGGAGGCGGCGCACGCCGGTGCTGCCGCTGACCCTGGCGGCCGTTGCCGCGGTGGCGGCGGCGGGAACCGCGACCGCGGTGTCGCTCAGCGGCGGCGAGAGCGGACAGGCCACCATGGAGAAGCTCACCACGGACGTGGCCGAACCGGGCCGGACACCGGCGGATGTCGTTCAGGTGCCGTCCCGTCCGCGCGCCCCGTCTTCCTCTCCATCGGCCCGGAAGCGGCCCACGCCCGGTGCCCGGCATACCGCCGCCCCGATCAGGCGGTCCGACCCGACGTCCATGCCGACGCGAGTCCCCTCGCGGGGGCCGTCACCGTCCCCGTCGCGAAAACCCTCCCAGCAGCCCTCACCGAAGCCCTCACCGAGCCTGTCGCCGCTGCCCTCTCCCACGCCGTCACCGGAGCCTCCGCCCAAGCCGTCCGCGACGCCTGCTCCCAAGCCCTCGCCGAAACCGTCGCCGAAACCTTCCCCCACGCCTCCCCCGAAGCCGAACCCGTACACCGCCGCAGGGGTCTGCGGGGCCGGCTTCAAGGTGATCGACTCGCACGCCTACGGCGGCCAGGCGACCACCTACCTGCTCTACGACGCGTCCACCGGCAGGAACTGCGTGATCACGCTGTCGAAGCACGTGGTCCCCGGGAAGATCAAGATGAGTGCGGTGCTGAAGGTGAAGGACGGCGGATCCGCCACCGACTCCGGCACCTATACCGTGTACGCGGGACCGCTCAGGCTGCCCGCGGCGCGCAAGTGCGTCACCTGGGGCGGCGGGTACGGATCCACCACGTGGAGCAGCGGGTGGTCGCACTGCGGTTGACCTTCATCGCAGCCGATCTTTCCTTGACCGAGGGGGCTTGATGGAACCGTTGGTTCGCCGGGAGCAGGCGGGCGGGGTGGCGACGATCACACTCGACTCGCCGCACAACCGCAACGCCCTGTCGGCCCGGCTGCTCGCGGAGCTGAACGACACGCTGAGCCTGGTCCTGGCCGAGCCGTCGGTCCGGGTGATCGTGCTGACCGGCGCCGGGCCGGTGTTCTGCGCCGGCGCCGACCTGAAGGAGCAGCGGAGCGGCGGCGCACCGGTCACCGCGTCCTTTCCCGACGTCCTGCGCCTGATCTGGGAGAGTCCCAAGCCGGTCGTGTGCCGGCTGAACGGCACCGCCCGTGCGGGCGGCCTCGGCCTGGTGGCGGCCTGCGACTTCGCGATCGCCCCCGACACCGCGTCGTTCGCGTTCACCGAGGTGCGTCTCGGGGTGGCCCCAGCGATGATCGCGGTGACCTGCCTGCGGCGGCTCGACCCCCGCGCGGCGGCGGAGTACTTCCTGACCGGCGAGGTCTTCGACGCCCGCCGGGCGGTGGAGATCGGCCTGCTGACCCGGGCCGTGCCGGCCGGCGACCTAGACGCCGAGGTGGCCCGCTACACGGACATGCTGCTGCGCGGCGGCCCCGAAGCGCTGGCCGCGACCAAGCGGCTCGTACGGGAGGTGCCGCTGATGTCGTTCGACGAGGGGCTGCGCCGCATGGCCGACCTGTCGGCAGAGCGCTTCACCTCGGCGGAGGGCCAGGAGGGCATCCGGGCGTTCCGGGAGAAGCGGCCTCCCTCCTGGACGGTCGGCTGAGCAGCACCCTCGCTTGTTATGGTTGACCTTAACCGAATCCGTATGGGTCGACCATGACGAAAGTGGTAGGTGCATGGCTGAACAGCTGGGCAAGCCGACCCGGGTGCTGGATCGGGACCGGGAGTGGGCGCTGCTTCGGGAGTTCATGGAGGATCCGGCACCGCAGCTGCGCGTGGCGATCGTGTCGGGGCGGCGCCGCAACGGGAAGTCGTTCCTGCTGGAGGCCCTCACGGAGGCGGCCGGTGGCCTGTACCTGGCCGCCGTGCAGGAGGAGGGTCGGGTCCTGGCCCTGCAGCGGTTCAGCGAGGCCGTGGCCGAGCACGCGGGCGTACGCGCGGGTGCGTTGCGTCTGGAGGGGTGGGAGGAGGTGTTGACCACCGCGCTGGATGTGGTCAACCGTGCGCCCGGGGCTCCGCTGCTGGTGATCGACGAGTTGCCCTACCTGCTCCAGCACTCCCCGGAGATCCCTGGACTGCTGCAGTTGCTCTACGACCGCTCGCAGTCGGGAAAGGCGCCGGGCGGGCGGATCGTCCTGTGCGGTTCGGCGATGAGCGTGATGAACGAGCTGCTGTCGGGCACCAAGCCGCTGCGCGGCCGGGCCATGCTCGACCTGCGCCTGCAGGCGTTCGACTACCGCACAGCACGGGAACACTGGCACGTCGACGATCCCGAGGTGGCGCTGCTGGTGAACGCCTGCGTGGGCGGCGCTCCCGGCTACCGGCCTCTCGCGCCCGGTGGAAGTCCGCAGAGCACGGCGGAGTTCGACGACTGGATCCAGCGCACACTCCTCGACCCCGGTCGTGCCCTCTACTCACGGGTCGAGGCGGAATTCCTGCTGCGTGAGGACCCGCGAATCACCCATCGCACCCTCTACTACGACCTGCTGTCCGCGGTCGCACAGGGCGCCTCCACCCCGGCGCGGATCGGTGGCCTGCTGGAACGCCAGCGCTCAACTGTGATCGCCCCACTGGAGGTGCTCGAGTCGGCGGGCTACCTGCACAAGGCGCAGGATCTCCTCAAGGCCCGCAACCCAGTGATCACCGTCGCCGATCCGGTGATCCGCTTCAACCAGCTGATCACCCTGCCGCTCGTGGACATGGTCGAGCACGGCCGCGCCCGGCAGGCATGGCAGGAGTCCCGCCCCACCTTCCACTCCAGGATTCTTGGACCGCACTTCGAGGACCTCGTCCGCCGGTGGGCCCGCGCCTTCGCTCCCGACGAGACCGCTCTCCGAATCGGTGTGGTGGGCTCCACCGAGGTGCCCGACCCGGCGGCGAAGACGAAGCATGAGGTGGATGTGCTCGCGCTCGCTCCAGGCGAGCGTCCCCAGTCGGCCCATGCCCGGATCACTCTCATAGGCGAGGCGAAGGCGACGATCCAGCCGCGCGGTGTACGGGACGTGGGACGCCTCGAACACATCCGGGACCTGCTGGCGGGCCTGGGCCACCACACTGAGGACGCTTCCCTGGTCCTGTGTTCCCTCCACGGCTTCCACCCAGATGTTCAGCAGGCGGCGGCTCGACGCCGTGACCTGCTCCTGGTCGACCTCGCGGCGTTGTACGGGGACGGACCGGTACGCGGCGGCCAGTGAACGACGGTTCTTGAGCCCCGGGGCCGGCAACTCACCCAGAAGACGTCATGACCGGCATAATGTCCCGAAGCGGACAAATTCCCTCAAACACAGGAGAGTCATGCGGGTATCCGACGAGGTCGCCGGGGCGTTGGCCGACGGCAGGCCGGTCGTGGCGCTGGAGTCCACCATCATCTCCCACGGGCTGCCCCAGCCCCGCAACCTCCAGGTCGCCCTGGAACTGGAGGGGATCGTCCGGGAGGCGGAGGCCGTGCCGGCCACGATCGCGGTGCTGGACGGCGTGCCGCACGTGGGTCTCGACAAGACCGGCCTGGAGCGGATCGCCACCGAGCCGGACCTGCGCAAGCTCGGCTTCCGCGATCTCGCTCCGGCGGCGGCCCTGGGCCTCAGCGGCGCGACCACGGTCTCGGGGACCTCGTTCCTCGCCGCGAGGGCCGGCATCCGGGTGTTCGCCACCGGGGGACTCGGCGGTGTGCACCGGGGCTGGACGGCCGTGCAGGACGAGTCGGCCGACCTCGACATGCTGAGCCGTACCAGGATCACCGTCGTCTGCGCGGGCGTGAAGTCGATCCTCGACGTGCCCGCGACGCTGCAGCGCCTGGAAACCAGGCAGGTCACCGTCGTCGGCTACCGTACCGACCACTTCCCCGGCTTCTACCTGCACAGCTCGGGCGAGCCGGTCGACTGGCGCGTCGAGACGCCGGCCGAGACGGCGGGCATCATGCGCGCCCAGGACGCGCTGGACGGCCCGGAGACCGCGCTGATCGTGGCCAACCCGGTCCCCGTCGAACTGCAGCTCGACCCGGCGCTGCACGATCATGTGCTGTCCGAGGCGCTGCGGGCGGCGGACGAGCGGGGCGTCACCGGCCAGGCGATCACCCCGTTCCTGCTGGAGTACCTCGTGGAGGGCACCGGCGGCGCGTCGCTGGAGGCCAACCTGGCCGCCGTACGGGGAAACACCCGCCTCGCCGCCGAGATCGCGGCGTCCTGGACCGCGCGAATCTGATGGTCGGGGGGAACTGATGACCGGTCTGCTGGTGATCGGCGACGTCGTCACCGACGTCGTGGCGCTGCACGCGCACCCGGTCGCCCCCGGCACCGACACACCCGCCGACATCACGCTGCGTCCGGGCGGCTCGGGCGCGAACACCGCGGCCTGGGCGGCCCATCTCGGCGTGGACACCCGCTTCCTGGGCCGGGCCGGCCGCGACACCGGCGAGTGGCACACGGCCGAGCTGGCGCGGACCGGGGTGCGGCCGAACGTGCGGATCGACCCCGAGCAGCCGACCGCGATCGTGATCTCGATGGTCGACGGCGCCGCCGGGCCGGGAAAGGGAGAGCGGTCCATGCTCACCAACCGCGGCGCCGGCGGCCGCATCGGAGTGGCCGACTGGACGCCCGCGCTGCTCGACGGGGTCGGGCACCTGCACCTGTCGGGATACACGCTGTTCGCCGCGCCGGGGCTGGAGCTGGCCCGGCTGGCGATGCGGGAGGCGGCCGGGCGCGGCGTGACCATCAGCGTGGACCCGGCCTCGGCCGGATTCCTGCGCGGCTTCGGGCCCGAGCGGTTCCTCCGGGAGACCTCCCCCGCCGGGATCGTGGTGCCCAACCTGGAGGAGGCCCTGCTGCTCGCCGGGGAACGGCACGCCGACACGGCGGCCGAGGTCCTCAGCACCCGGTACGGCCTGGCCGTCGTGAAACTGGGGGCCGAGGGGGCGTTGCTCGCCCGGGGCGGGAGGGTGATCGCGCGTGCCTCCGCACCCGCCGCGGCCGTGGTCGACTCCACGGGCGCGGGAGACGCGTTCGCGGCGGGCCTCCTCGCCGGCCTGCTGTCCGGGCTGGCTCCCGAAGACGCCCTCCGGAAGGGCTGCGAGGCGGGATCGGCGGCAGTCGCGCAGGTCGGCGGCCGACCTGTGGCCGACCGGTCGCCGCGAACTTTATCCTATTGACACCAATTGCTCGTCAGCGGCGTAAGCTGCACCATTAGCACCATGCGTCACTCGCGGGAGGGTTCGGTCAAACCGATGGACGCCGAGTCAAGGATCTGCCTGAGCGACATGGTTCCCGCCCTGCGCTGGAGCCGTCCGCAGCAGGTGGCCGAAATGCTGGCCGACCCACGCCTGCCCGGAGGTTGGTGGGCCTCAATCACGCTCGGACGGGCCATGGAGGCGACCGGTGTCGACTGGCTCTGCGAGCGGCTGGCCCGGCTGGCGGTGGGCCGCTGGGACCATCTCCCGCTCACCGACCTGCTTCCCGCACTGCAGGTGCACACCGTGGACCCGGCCCTGCCCGGCTGGCCCGAACCGGTCCGCTCGCTGGTCAACGGCCTGGGCGGCTGGTACCGGCTGCGCCGCCTCACCCCCTGCGACCTGCAGGCCCCCGCCGCTCCCGCCTCCCCCGAGGTCATTCTCGCCACCGTCTTCCGGGAGATCTTCGGCCACCTCGCCTCCTCCGGGGCGGAACCCGCCGCCGCGGCCCAGGCGGCAGCCGTACCGGCCCCCACGGCCGCCCCCACGGCCGCCCCTATGGCCGCCCCCACGGCTGCTCCCATGGCCGCACCCGAGCCTCCGCCGCCGCCGAGCGAACACCCGATGGTCGTGCTCGTGGACGGACTGTTCCGCGGCTGGGACCCGCTCACCAGGGCCGTCGCGGCCCAGCGGCTGTTCGCGGCCGAGCCGGTCGGCCTTCGCGAGCTCGCCCACAACCTCAACGTCGACCGCGATGCCCTGTCCCACGCGCAGCGGGCCGCCGAAGAGCGGGTGCTCCAGTGGCTGCGCTCCTCAGACTCCGCACCTCTCACCGGTCACCTGTTCGGGCTGACCGAGTGGCTCGGCGCGGCCGCCACCCAGGACCAGCTCATCGCCGCCGACCCCTCCCACCCGGTCGAGGTGCCGGCCCTCGGTGTGCCGCTGTGGCGGGTGCTCGTCACGCTGATGCCCGACCGCCGCCTCCAGGACGGCTGGCTCGTCGTCGGCGACCTGTTCGGGCTGCGGGACAAGACCCGGCAGCTCCTGACGGGCAAGCCCGCCGACGCCGACGTCATCGAACTGCTCGGCCGACTCGGCATCCGGGCGCACTCGGCCAGGGCCTGGCTGGAGTCGATGCCCCGGCCGGAGGCGCCCGCCGCGCAGCCGGAAAAGCCCGCGCCGCTGCCCCGCCGCACGCCCGGGGCGAACGGCCACCAGCACCGTGGCGGCGTACCGATCCCCTCGCAGGCGAACAACGGGCCCGACGCGGCCACCGCGCTCGCCGCGCTGAACGCGCTCACCGGCGGGGCGCCCCGGCAGCAACCGCACCAGCAGCAACCGCGCCAGCAGCCCCGGCCGCATCTCGTGCCGGGTCCCCGCCCGTCCTCCGGCCCCGCCTCCGACCCGCGCCGCTGGCAGCGGATCGACGTCACCAGCGAGCACCTGCGGGGCGGGCCGGTGGCGGTCCCCGAGGGGTACGCCGCCCAGCTCGGCATGCGGCCAGGCACGCTGCTGTCGGTCACCGGGCCCGGCGACAACGCGGTCGTGCTTGTCTGGCGGGACCGGCAGCCGGTGTTCGACTCCCTCCAGCCCGTCCTGATGCGGCTCAACGCCCAGCCAGGCGACTCGGTCTACGTGACCGTCGACGGCTACCGCCTCGACGCCCAGCTCACCTCCCTCACCTCGTGATCTTGCGAACACGGGGAGGGGGGACTCGGAGGGAAACCTGGGGCTGGGGTGGTTACTTGCACATTTTGCGGTAGTAGGTGCCGGCGACCTCGTACTTCAGGGCGCCGTAGAACTCGGCCGCCCGCCGGGTGGCCATCGCGACGTAGCCGGCTCCCCGCGAACGCGCCCATGTCTCGAACTCGACGAGCAGCCTGCGGCCGATGCCGTGGCGGCGGTAGCCGCTGTCGATCATCGCCTCCTCCACCCAGGCGACCGGGCCGTTGGCGAACAGCGTGAGATGCGAGAAGCCGAGCAGATAGCCCCGGACGGCCCCGTCGAGCGTGGCCACGATCAGCAGCGTGTCCTCGTTCTCGAGGAGCCGCGGGAAGGCCGCGTCGAACGGCGCACGCTCCGGCCGGAACGTCAGAGCGAACTCACGCGCCAGCGCGAAGATCTCATCCGCGTCGGACTTCTCGGCCTTACGGAGCATCAGCTGACCAGACGTCATGGGAAGACTCTAGGTTTACCCGGGGGAAAACGTCCATTCCCGCGTGCCCACGGCGAGACCGGCACTATATCTGACGCTCCAACCGGCTCAGGCGTCCATGCCGAGCTCGCGGGCGATCAGCATGCGCTGCACCTCGCTGGTGCCCTCGCCGACCTCCAGGATCTTGGCGTCCCGGTAGAACCGGCCCACGGGGAACTCGTTCATGAAACCGTAGCCGCCGAATACCTGGGTGGCGTCGCGGGCGTTGTCCATCGCCGCGTTCGACGCGACGAGCTTGGCGATGGCGGCCTCCTTCTTGAACGGCAGGCCGGCCAGCATCCGCTCGGCCGCGTGGTAGTAGGCGAGCCTGGCCGTGTGCGCCCGGGCCTCCATGTCGGCGATCTTGAACTGCATGGCCTGGAAGCCGCCGATCGCCCGGCCGAAGGCCGTGCGCTCACGCGCGTACCGCAGCGACTCGTCCACGCAGCCCTGCGCCAGGCCGACGGACAGGGCGGCGATGGCGACGCGGCCCTCGTCGAGGGTGCGCAGGAACTGCGCGTAGCCCCGGCCGCGCTCGCCGAGGAGGTTCTCCTCCGGCACGCGGCAGTCGGTGAAGGACAGCTCACGGGTGTCGGAGGCCGACCAGCCGACCTTGGAGTACTTCTTCGACACCGTGAAGCCCGGTGTGCCCGAGGGGACGATGATCGTGGAGATCTCCGGCCGTCCGCCCTCGCGACCGGTGATCGCGGCCACCGCGACGAAGCCGGTGATATCCGTTCCCGAGTTGGTGATGAACGCCTTCGACCCGTTGATCACCCATTCGCCGCCGTCCAGCACGGCCGTCGTCCGCATGCCGCCGGGCACGTCGGTGCCGCCGCCGGGCTCGGTCAGTCCGAAGGCCCCGAGCATCTCCCCCGAGGTCAGCTTCGGCAGCCAGCGCGCCTTCTGCTCGGCCGTGCCGTACCGCAAAAGGGGCATCGCGCCCAGCGAGACCGCCGCCTCCAGCGTGATGGCGACCGAGGAGTCGACCCTGGCCAGCTCCTCCAGCGTGAGGCAGAGGGCGAAGTAGTCGCCGCCCATGCCGCCGTACTCCTCCGGGACGGGCAGGCCGAACAGCCCCATAGCGCCCATCTTCCGGACGATCTCGTACGGAAACTCGCACCGCTCGTAGTAGTCCCCGATCACCGGGGCCACCACCTCACGGGCGAACTCCTCGACGGACTTACGCAGCTCGATGTGCTCGTCGTTGAGCATCTTCTACGCCTCCTTGGAAAGAGCTTGGACGACCCGGGACGGGCTCGGACGGCCGAGCAGGTCGGCGAGCCACCGGCTGGTGGCCACCAGCGACCTGACGTCGACGCCGGTCTCCACGCCGAGACCGTCGAGCATCCACACCAGGTCTTCGGTGGCCAGGTTGCCGGTGGCACTCTTGGCGTACGGGCAGCCGCCGATGCCGCCGGTGGAGGCGTCGACGACGGTGATCCCCCGGCGCAGCGCGGCGAGGGTGTTGGCGAGAGCCTGGCCGTAGGTGTCGTGGAAGTGGACGGCGAGACGGTCCGGCCCCACGCCGGCCACCTCGAAGGCGTCCAGCAGCGCGTCCACGTGGCCGGGCGTGCCCACGCCGATCGTGTCGCCCAGCGACAGCTGGTAGCAGCCCAGATCGAGCAGCCGCCGGCCCACGCGCACCACCTGCTCGGGCGCGACCGGGCCCTCCCAGGGGTCGCCGAAACACATCGAGACGTACGCCCTGACCCGCATGCCGCCCGCCAGCGCCCGCTCGACGACCGGGGCGAACATCTCGAACTGGGACTCCAGCGTCCGGTTCAGGTTCCGCTGCGCGAACGACTCGGTGGCGCTACCGAAGATCGCGATGTCGGTCACCCCGTGCTCCAGCGCGCGGTCGAGCCCCCGCTCGTTGGGGACCAGCACCGGATAGCGGACACCCGGCTCGCGCGGCATGTCGGCAAGCAGCTCGGCGGCGTCCGCGAGCTGGGGCACCCACTTGGGGTGCACGAAGCTGGTCGCCTCGATGGTCGTCAGGCCCGCCTCGGCCAGCCGCCGGATGAACTCCCGCTTGACCTCGACGGGCAGGGTCACGGACTCGTTCTGCAGGCCGTCGCGCGGCCCCACCTCATAGATCGTCACTCGCATGCCGTCACCCTCGCCAGGATCGCGTCGAGCTCCACGGACTGGCCGGGTCTCGCCCGCAGCTCGGCGAGCACGCCGTCGACCGGCGCGGTCAGCGTGTGCTCCATCTTCATCGCCTCCACGATCAGCAGCGGCTGGCCCGCGGTCACCGGGTCGCCCTCCGCCGCCTTCACGACCAGCACGGTCCCGGGCATCGGACTGCGCACCACCCCGTCTCCGGCGTGAGCGGTCGCCTCGCGGTCCCGCCCGGGCTCGGCCCGGGTGATCCGCCAGGCGTGGCCGCCCTCCTCGTGCCACAGCGCGCCCAGCCAGAGCGCGCCGTGGTCCCGCGCCAGCGCGTACCGCCGGGTGACCCCGCCGACCGTGACCGCCGCCTCGCCGTCGCGCAGCACGAGCCGCGCCCGGCCGAGTGAACGACCATTAACTTCGATCTCCGCGTCGTCCACCGGGCCGCGCACCCGCACCGGCACGCCGAGCCGGTGGAGGGTCCACGCCCGCTCCCCGATCCGCCAGCCGTCCGCGACATCCCACGGATCCCCGGCCGGATGGCCGGTCCCCGCCTGGAAGACGAGCGCGGCCGCCGCGAGGACCTCGTCGGGCACGGCCGCCTCGGTCGTGTGCCGTTCGGCCGTGTGCCTCTCGACGAGGCCGGTGTCGAGAGTCCCCGCGGTGACGCCGGGATCGGCCAGCAGGCCGCGCAGGAACGCGACGTTCGTGGTCACGCCGAGCAGCACGGTCGACCCGAGCGCCCGGTCGAGGGCCGCCAGCGCGCCCGCCCGATCGGGGGCCCAGGCCACGACCTTCGCCAGCATCGGGTCGTAGTCGCTACCGACCGCCATGCCCTCGGCCAGTCCAGAGTCGACGCGAACGCCGTCGCCATAGGCACCGCCCACCCTGATGCCCGTCCCGGCCGGCTCGCGCAGCGCCAGGATCCGGCCGCCGGTGGGCAGGAAGTCCCTGGCCGGGTCCTCCGCGTAGACGCGGGCCTCGACGGCGTGGCCGCGCAGCCGTACGTCCTCCTGCCCGAAGGGCAGCGGCTCCCCTGCGGCGATCCGGAGCTGGAGCTCCACCAGGTCGAGGCCGGTCACCATCTCGGTCACCGGGTGCTCCACCTGCAGCCGGGTGTTCATCTCCATGAAGGAGAACCCGATCGGCGCCCCGCTGTGCTCCCGGCGGCCGGACACGATGAACTCGACGGTCCCCGCGCCCACATATCCGACGGATTTGGCCGCGTCGACCGCCGCGGCGCCCATCCGCTCCCGCGTGTCGGCGTCGAGCAGGGGCGAGGGCGCCTCCTCGATGATCTTCTGGTGGCGGCGCTGCAGGCTGCACTCGCGCTCACCCAGATGGACCACGTTGCCGTGGCCGTCGGCGAGGACCTGGATCTCGATGTGCCGGGGCCGCTCCACCAGCCGCTCGATCAGCAGCGTGCCGTCCCCGAAAGCGGCCAGCGCCGTACGACGGGCCGACTCCAGCGCGGCGGGCAGTTCGCCGGCCGACCACACCGGCAGCATGCCCTTGCCGCCGCCGCCTGCCGAGGGCTTGACCAGCACCGGGAAGCCGATCGCGGCCGCGGCCGCCACGAGGTCGTCGTCCGGCTCCGCCCCACCCGGCACGACCGGCACCCCGGCCCGGGAGACCGTCTCCTTGGCCCGGATCTTGTCGCCCATGGCCTCGATCGCCTCGGCGGGCGGCCCGACGAACACCAGCCCGGCGGCGGCGCACCGGCGGGCGAACTCGGCGTTCTCGGCGAGGAATCCGTACCCGGGGTGGATCGCCTCGGCCCCGGTCGCCCGGGCGGCCTCGATGACGGCGTCGATGTCGAGGTAGCCGCGGTCGAGCCGTACGGCGAGGTCGGCCTCGCGCACGTGCCGGGCGTCGCGGTCGGCGTCGCTGTGGACGGCGACCGAGCGGACGCCCATGGCCCGCAGCGTCCGGATGATCCGGACCGCGATCTCTGCCCGGTTGGCGATCAGTACGCTCGCGAACATCACTGCCTCACTGCCTCACATCCGGAAGACGCCGTAGCCGACGGGTTCGAGCGGGGCGTTGGCGGCGGCGCCGAGCGCCAGGCCGAGCACGGTCCTGGTGTCCGCCGGATCGATCACCCCGTCGTCCCAGAGGCGGGCCGTCGAGTAGTAGGGATTGCCCTGGTGCTCGTACTGCGCCCTGATCTCGTCCGCGTCGGCGTCGCCGACCATGGTCAGGACGGTGGCGGCCTGCTCCCCGCCCATGACCGAGATGCGGGCGTTCGGCCACATCCACAGGAAACGCGGCGAGTAGGCGCGGCCCGCCATGGCGTAGTTGCCCGCGCCGAACGACCCCCCGGTGATCACGGTGAACTTCGGCACCCGAGCGCAGGAGACCGCCGTGACCATCTTCGCGCCGTGCTTGGCGATGCCGCCGTGCTCGTAGGCCTTGCCGACCATGAAGCCGCTGATGTTCTGCAGGAAGACCAGGGGGATGCCGCGCCGGTCGCACAGCTCGATGAAGTGGGCGCCCTTCAGCGCGGACTCGGCGAACAGGATGCCGTTGTTGGCGATGATCCCGACCGGGTGTCCGTGGATGCGGGCGTAGCCCGTCACGAGCGTCGGGCCGTACTCCGCCTTGAACTCCAGGAACCGGCTGCCGTCGACGACCCGGGCGATCACCTCGCGCACGTCGTACGGCGTCCGCGTGTCGGTGGGGATGATCCCGTACAGCTCGCGCGGGTCGCAGGCCGGCGGCTCGGTGGCGGCGACGTCCCACGGGCGTGGGGCACGCGGGGCGAGGGTGGCCACGATGTCGCGGACGATCCGCAGGGCGTCGGCGTCGTCGGCGGCGAGGTGGTCGGTGACGCCGCTGACGCGGGAGTGGACCTCGCCGCCGCCCAGCTCCTCGGCCGTGACCTCTTCGCCGGTGGCGGCCTTCACCAGCGGCGGGCCGCCCAGGAAGATCGTGCCCTGGCCGCGGACGATCACCGCCTCGTCGCTCATGGCCGGGACGTACGCGCCGCCGGCGGTGCACGAGCCGAGCACGGCCGCGATCTGCGGGATGCCCCGGGCCGACATCGTGGCCTGGTTGTAGAAGATCCGGCCGAAATGCTCCCTATCGGGGAAGACCTCGTCCTGCTTGGGGAGGAAAGCCCCACCCGAGTCGACCAGGTAGACGCACGGCAGGTTGTTGTGCAGCGCGACCTCCTGGGCGCGCAGATGCTTCTTGACCGTGATCGGGTAGTACGTCCCGCCCTTGACCGTGGCGTCGTTGGCGACGATCACGCACTCGCGGCCCGAGATCCGGCCGATGCCGGTGATGATCCCGGCCGCCGGGGCCTGGTCGTCGTAGAGCCCGGTCGCCGCGAGTGGCGACAGTTCCAGGAACCGGCCGCCCGGATCGAGCAGCGTGTCCACCCGGTCCCTGGGCAGCAGCTTGCCGCGCCCGACGTGCCGCTCGCGGGCCCGCTCGGAGCCGCCGCGCGCCGCTGCCGCCAGCCGCTCGCGCAGATCCGCCGCGAGGCGCTCGTTCGCCTCGGCGTTCCGCTTGTACGGCTCGCCGCCGGGGTCGCACCGGCTCTCCAGCGCCGGCCAGGGATTCACGCTCATGCCCGGATGTTAACCATCATTAACTTGCTTCGTCTACCATGGGGGCCCATGGCCACCCCTACCCGCAATCGCCGCGCCGAGATCCTGGCGGCGGCGGCGGAACTGTTCGCCGCGCGCGGCTTCCACGGGGTCCGGATCGAGGAGATCGGCGCGGCGGTGGGGATCTCCGGCCCCGCCCTGTACCGGCACTTCAGCGGCAAGGAGGCGCTGCTCGCCGAGATGCTGCTCGACATCAGCGAGCGGCTGCACGAGCGGGGTGCCCGGCTGGCCACCACGGCCGACCGGGCCGAGGCCGCGCTCGACGCGCTGCTGCGCGGGCACATCGAGTTCGCCCTGGGCGAGCCCGCCCTCATCCGCGTCCACGAGCGCGAACTCGACAACGTGCCGGAACACGCCCGCCGGGCGATCCGCCGGCTGCAGCGGCTCTACGTCGAGGAATGGGTGACCGTGCTGACCGAGCTGCACCCCTCCTGCCCGCCGGCACGCCTGCGCGCGGCCACCCACGCCGTCTTCGGCCTGCTCAACTCCACCCCGCGCAGCGCCGGGGAGCTCCCGCCCGAAGCCATGGCCGAACTGCTGCACCAGATGGCCCGCGGCGCACTCGCGTCCCCAGGGCTCACATGAGTGCCCTCGGTTTGTCCACGTTGACTCGTGGCAGATTATGGGGGCTTTGCCCCCATGTGTGGGTGCGAGCTGCGACCCCATACTGGCCTCCGTGAACCTAAGGACAACCACCGGAGCCGGTGAGCAGGCAAAAGGTACTCGTGCGAGGTTCGTCGGCGGCCGTACCGGGGAGAAGCCGTGGCCGGACTACCCTGGCCCGGACGCGGAAAGCCTGGATCTCCCACAGGTAAGCGGCGCTCTCGAGACTGTCCGCACCTGGCTCTTCTCTGCTGACACCCGGGCGCTGGCACTGACGGGTTGCCCCGGTATCGGTAAGACCAAGCTGTTGGCCAGCCTGCGCGAACATCTGTCCCTATTCGACGACATCGCCGTGTTCGCCGCCTCCGCAGGAGACCAGGAGCCGTCAGGTGACCTCTTCGAGCACTTGGACAGGGCCATCGGCGCGATTGGTCCGAGGTCACACCTGGTGGTCCTGGTCGACGACATCGGATTCCTGGACCCCGGCCGACGGCGCGCTCTGCTGGAGCTGCCGCATCGCCACCCGCAGGTCCGCATCGTCCTCACCACGCACCGCAAGGACGAGCTGGACGGGGTGCTCACCCTGCCGATACGGCCACTGAGCGGCCCGGTGGACCAGATCACGTCCGATGCCGATCCGGCGCACTCCAGTGAGGTGGTGCGTTTCTTCCTCCGCCGCCTACGGCGCCGCGACCCGACATTCACTCTCGCTCCGGAAGACATCGGCAGCGTGACGCGCATCTGCGCCGCCTCGTTCGGCATCCCGTCGGATGTCGACATGCTCGCCGACCTCGTCGCCCGGCACGGCCTGACGGCCGTACACGAGTCGGTGAGTGAGGACACCCCCCGCAATCGTCTGGCCGAGCTCCTCGGCGACACAGACTCCGCCCACCTCAGCCTGACCGGCGACGAGATGGTCGTCCTCGCGTCGATCCTCGCTCTGCCGGGCGGCGCCGGCATAAGCGTCCTGCGGCATTCACTGCCGCGTTGCGACATCGACAGCCTGACCCGTTCGCTCGTCGAGCGCGGCCTGGTGTTCGGCGCCGAGCCCGGCCAGGGCGAATCCCGTGGCCGCTATCACCTGCGGGTGACCGGGTTCGCGGTCGCGAGCTGGTGTGCCGGCCAACCCGAGGTGTCGCTCGCGGCCATCCGGCAGTCTCAGGCCGACTACCTCTCCGCCTACATCAGACGCATGGCCGCCGGCTGTTTCGCCGAGTCGCAGCGCACCGTTTTCGCGGAATTCCAGTATGAGCAGCGCAACATGCGATGTGCGATCACAGAGCTGGTCGGCAACGGCAGATATGCCCAGGCAGTCGCACTCATGTGCGATGCCCTGCCGCTGCTCGCCCGCACCTGCGGGGTTACCGAACTGCTCCCGCACCTCCTGCCCATCATCCGGGAATATGTCCCGGCCACTGCGCAGGAACGGTATTCGCTGGCTGAGCTGGCCGTACGGGTCTTCGCCGCCGCAGGGGAGCAGGAGGCGGCCGAGGTCTGCTTCGAGGACCTGTCGAGGCTCGCGGTTCCGGACAGAACGGAGATCGCGCTGCTGGGCAATCTGGTCTGCGACGGTCGCGGGTCCGAGGAACTGGCCGAGGCTCTGGCCGAATGTGTCAGCGCCGACAGAAAGCGGGGAGATCTCACCCGGCTGAGCGAGTCGGTCAGCGAGTACATCGCGTGTCTGACCCGGATGCGGCTGTTCGAGCGGGCCGACGCCGAGTGCCGCACGGCACTGTTCGAAGCCATGCGCAACGGCGACGAGTACGCCGCCGGTTCCCTGCTGCTGTGGCGGGCGGTGGCCGCGTGCGCCACCGGATTGGGCGACACGCGTCCTTACCTTGAGCGTGCTCTGACGAAACTGCTGCCGCTCGGGCCGGCGGCGACGATGTCGGCGGTCGCGACAGTGATCGAGGACCACCATCCTCGCGATCCGCACCAGGACGGCATCGATCTCGCGATGGTCTCCGGCTCGATCAGCCGGACCTGCGCGCATCGGACTGACGGTGCCTCAGCGTGGTGGTCGGTCGTGGCTGAGGCGGACAGACGGCTTTCCATCCGCATCGGCGCGATTTCGCTGCAGCGGTGGTCGGCGGCGGGCGCCTCCGTCGACCTCGTCGATCTGCTCTGCGAGATCCTGCAGCGCCGCTGGAATGGCAACCCAACGGGCGCCGCCATGTCTCGACGCCCCGGCATGGCACCCCTCGGAACGGCGGATCCGCACCTGCTCAAGGAGCGGTCGGAGCTCACCTCCCGCGAATCAGAGGTGGCGAGCCTGGTCGCCATGGGATTGACCAACAAACAGATCGCGCGTCGGCTCCGCATCTCTGAATGGACGGTCATCAACCATCTCCGCCAGGTCATGCGGAAGCTCGACTGCAACTCGCGGGTGCAGGTCGCGCGCTGGGTGCACGACCTGGAATCCGCAGCCACCCCGGCGGAGGCCACCCGCCCCTAGGTCGTGTCCCTCCCGCCGGGCCGAACCCGGGTCAGGCGCACCCGAGTCCGTCGAGTCCGGACCCGGCCAGCGCCGGCGCACGAGGGTCGAACCGGCCGACGGCGACGGTGTGCAGCCGGCCGGGATCGACGAGACCGCGGAAATCGTCCGCCATCCGCGCCGCGTCCAAAGAGCCGAGCCGGTCGAGGTGATCATCGATGTACGACTCGTCGATCCCGCATGAGACGAGTTCCGTGTACTGCTGGGCGACGGCCAGAGTGGACTCGTAGATCTCCGCCGCGGTGCTGATCATGCGGCGGCGGACCCGCTCGAACAGGTCGGGGTCCACCGCGCCGTGGCGGACCTCGTGCAGCACCCGCAGGATCGCCGCTGCCGCCTGCTCACTGTGCTCGGCATCCACCGCTCCGCTCACCACGAACATTCCCCCCGAGAAGAACGGCAGGAATCTCGCCTCGACCCCGTATGTGAGGGCCATGCGGCCGCGTAGTTCCGCATTGAGCAAGGAGTTCGGGCCCGCCCCGAGCAGTTCGGCCGCGGCCCTGGCCGAGGGCCACCGCGGATCCAGACGGTCTGTCGCGAAGCATCCCAGCATCAACCTGGTCTGCGGTCCGCCGCGCCCGGAACGGCACAGCAGTCGCGGCCCGCCGCCGGGGGTCGGCGGTCGGTCGGCCACCGGGGGGCGGTCCCGGCCGGGGTAGCCGCCGAAGGCGTCGGCGACGGCCTTGGCCGCGTCGAGCATCGACAGATCGCCGACGACGATCAAGGTCATCTGCCGCGGGCCGACCTGAGTCTCGTACAACTCCACGACGTCGGCCAAGCTCAGGTGTTGCCACGACCGCTCGGTGCCGCTCATCGGGCGGCTGTACCGGCTCGCGGGGTCGAGCACGGACTCGTGCAGCAGCTTGTTGGCCAAACCGGCCGGGTCATCCGATTCCACGGCGAGTTCGGCGGCGACCAGACGCCGGTGGGCGTCGAAGGAGCGGGCCGTCGGCTCGAAGCGCAGCAGCATGGCCGCGAGCGCCTCGAACAGCCGCGGCAGTTCGAGCACGGGGCAGTCCGCCAGGACCGCCGGGCCTCGATGACCACATTTGGTGGTGATCATTCCGCCGGCCTTCGCGACGTCGCTCACCGGGCCGGCCTTGGCATGCGGCGCGTCGGCGAGCATCATCGCGGAGTACGCCCCCACCACTCCCTCGGTCCGAGGGGTTTCCACCGCGGTGGGCAGGCCGACGACGACGGCGACCGATGCGACGAACCGGCCCGGCATGTCCACCAGCTTCACTCGCATCCCGTTGTCGAGCAGGAACGTGCGTGCGGCCGGAAAGCGCCAGGCTCGCGGGGCGGTCATGCGATCCATGTGGGGTTCCCCAGAGGGTCGGTGTGGAAGGCGACGACCGCCGGCCGCGCCAGCGATCCTGCGGCGATCTCCGCGACCTGGTCGGCGGTCACGGCGCGGACGGCGGCCAGGCGGCCGGTCACCCCGGCGGGGTCGCCGGACCAGGCCTGTTCACGGCACAGCTCCTCGGCGCACGTCCGGGCGCCGCCGAGCACGGCCAACTGCTCCTTGCCGCGTTTGGCCTTCGCCGCGGCGAGCACATCCTCGCGCAGGCCGGTGCCGGCCAGGTCGGCCAGGCGGGTGGTCACCGCATCCTCGAGCTCACACAGGTCGACACCCGCCGGCGCGACAATCTTGATCAGCCCGAGCGACGGGCCGCAGCCGCAGCGACCATGCTGGGCCATGGAACCCAGCAGCCGGTAGTAGTCGGCCAGATCGGCTCCGAGCACCGACCACGAGGCGCCCGCGAGGGCCGCCATGACGACTTCGCCCGCCGCCGACAGGTGCTCGCCCGCCGCGGGGAGGGCGAAGGCGTACCGCAACATCCCGGTCCGCTGCCCCTCCCGCACATCCTCTCGCCGATAGCCGCCGGCCTCCGGCCCGGAGAGCACGGGCGTCTCGGGCCGGGGTCCGGCGGGCAGTCCGCCCAGGTGGCGTGCGGCCAACTCCATGGCGTGCTCGGGATGGACGGACCCGACGATCGACACGACGAGGCGTGCGGCCCCGTAGTGGCACTCGATGAACCGTTCGACATCGACCGGAGTGATCTCGGCGATCTCTTCCGGGTCCCCGAGCGGCGGCTTGCCGAACGGATGGTCCGCGCCGAACAGCAGCCGTAGGCTCCGCCGCAGCCCCGAGCCGAACCGCCCGGACTCCTCACGTTGGCGGATCTCCTCCCGCACGATTCCGCGCTGCCGCTCCAGGCCTGCGGCCGTGATGCCCGCCCTGCCGCGCCTGATCCGCTCCACGGCTCTGGACAGCAGCTCGGGCAGCGTCTCGGGCGGCCCGGTGTCGACGTAGTTGGTGCATTCGTAGGCGGTGGTCGCCTGGGTGGATCCGCTCGGCTGAACGGATTCGGCCGCGCCCTCGGCGGGGTCGGACATCACGTGTTCGACGAGGTGCGCCAGCCCCGATCGCCCGGCGGGGTCGTGGATCGAGCCCGTGCTGTGCCAGACGTTGAGCGCCACGAACCCCAGCAGGGGGTCGGGCCGGACGATCACGGTCGCCCCGCCGGGGAGCCGACGGCTCACCACCTCCATCGGCAGGCGCGCAGGTGTCATGAGCATGTCGAGTTTCCTGTTCCGCCGGCTCCTTCGCCGGCTACGAGAGCGCGGCCGCCATGACGGCCTCGCCTTGATCGTGGGCCACCGCCCGATAGGCCGGGCAGGTGGCCAGCAGGGTCTCGTGATCGTCTACGGCCACCACACGGCCGGCCTCCATGACGGCGACGGATCGGGCGGCGGCGATCGTGGACGGACGGTGGGTGACGACCACC
This sequence comes from Sphaerimonospora thailandensis, assembly GCF_016863115.1. Lineage (GTDB taxonomy): Bacteria > Actinomycetota > Actinomycetes > Streptosporangiales > Streptosporangiaceae > Sphaerimonospora > Sphaerimonospora cavernae. The sequence continues at coordinate 32,836 of NZ_BOOG01000045.1, read as the reverse complement.
ACCGCCCGCTCGCGGCCCAGCCGTGCCAGCAGGTCGACGAGCCGCATCTCGTTGACGCCGTCCAGGTGTGCGCTCGGCTCGTCGAGCAGGAGGATCTCCGCGTCGGTGAGCAGCGCACGGGCGATGGCCAATCGCTGCTCTTCGCCGCCGGACATCTGCACGCCCTCGCCGAGGACGGCGTCGAGCCCATCCGGCAGTGCCCGTACGGTCTCCTCCAGGCCGACCGCGCGCAGGGCGTCCAGCAACCGCTCGTCGGTCGGGTCGTCCTGTCGGCCGAGGGTGAGATTCCGCCGGATGCTCGTGTTGAGCATCGTCCGGTCCTGCTCGACCAGTGCCATCCGCCGCCGTGCCTCACCGATCGGCCAGGCGTCCAGGGGGGCGCCCAGCAGCTCGACATGTCCGCTGCTCGGCTCCGTGAACCGTTCGACGACGTTCAGCAGGGTGGATTTGCCCGCCCCCGACGGCCCGACGACGGCGAGGACGCCCGTGCGCGGCACTTCGAGCGACACATTGTCGAGCACGAGCTTGTCCGCCAGTGTGACATCCACCTCGCGGAGCCGGAGAGCGGGCGCCTGCGGAGGCAGCGCGGGCGCCGGCCCGGCGTCGGACGGCTCGGCCTCCGCGCCGAGCACCTCGTCGACCCGGGTGGCGGCGGCCCTTCCGACCTGGATCCTGCCGGCGCCCTGAGCGAGGGTCATCAGCGGGTTCACCAGCTGGAAGAGGTACATCAGGAAGGCGACGAAGCCGGCGATGTCGATCGCGCCCGACGACAGGCGGATGCCGCCCACGGCGAGAACACCGATGATCGCGATTTGCTGGCCGAGCCCCATGAGCGGGCTGATCGCCGCCTGCGCGCGGGCCGCCCGGATCGCCGAGGTGGCCGCCGCGCCGGTCGCCTCCCGCAGCGGCTCGACCGCACGGTCTTCCGCACGGTACGCCTTGACGGTAGAGATCATGGTGAACACGGACTGGGCGGACTGCGCCAGGCGGCCGAGCGCCGCCTGCTGGCTCTGCGCCGCCTTCCGCATGCCGACCAGGAAGGCGCGGATGGCGATCGAGGCGACCGCGAAGGTGCCGACGGTGACGGCCAGCATCACCCAGTCGAGCAGCCCCATGACCGTGATGTAAGCGGCCACCATGACCGCCGAGACCGGCAGGACGGTGACGCCCGTATCGGTGATCGCTCGTAGCTGCGCCGCGTCGGGACCCATCCGCGAGACGATCTCGCCCACCCCGATGCGGCGGATCACCGGGACGCGCAGCCGGACGGCGTGGCGCACCACCGCGGTGCGCACATCCTCGATGGCGCGTTCACCGGCCGAACTCAGCAGGTAGGACGACCAGCCGCCGGCGAACGCCCCGGCCAGCACGCATACGACCAGTTGGACGATCGGCGCGGTCAGGTCGGTGTGCCGGCCGCCGATTCCGCTGAGGATGCGCGCGATCAGCAGGGGTGCGACGACCCCCGAGGCCGCCGACAGCAGCGCCAGCATGATGGCGGCCGAGAGCCGGCCACGCCGGGACCTAACCGACCGGGACAGCAGCCGCAGCGTCGGCGATTCCGGACGACGTGACATCGGCTTCTCCCTTCCGCGTCGTGCGGGTTCGCCGCTCGGCGAGCGCGGCGAATATGTCCCGGAGATCCTCGATGGTCGCCTGCGTGCCGTACATGTTGCTGACCGAGGTGGGGTTGATGACCACCTCGTCGACGCCTATCGCGTGGAACTTGGCGATCTCGTCGGCTATGTGGGACGCGTCGCCATAGAGGTAGATCCCCTCCTGGACGAGTTCGCGTGCGCCCGAGACCGGGTCGGAGGCGTCCACATCGAGGCCGGCCTTGCGCAGCATGTCCGTGTAGTGGGGGGCCTGAAGGTGGCTGATGCTGCCATGCTGGGCGAGCAGCATCGGGTTGCGTCCGGGCCGCCGCACCGCGGCATGGACCACCGAGACGATGCGAGGCGGCGCCTGCACCCCTCGTGCCCCCTCGGCCACCGCCGGCATCACGACGTTCTCGAGGTAGTTCAGCGGGGTCAGCCACGTCATCGCGAGGTCGCCGCTCCGGCCGGTGATCCGCGCCATCCCCGTGCGAAGCACACCCGCCCCGATCTCCACCTTGGGCGTCTCCATCGGGGCGAGCCTGGCGTGCACCTTGAAGTGCTCTCCGTCATGGGCGACCGCCTGATTGTTGGCCAACCTGCGGGCGATGTCGATGAACTCCCCCACGGCGGTGGCGGGCTTGGCGTAGGGCGCTCCCCGCACGCTTTTGACGAACTGGGGATAGGCCGCGCCGTAGCCGATGGCGACAGGATTGTTCATCAGCCGGGCGAGAGAACGCGCCTGCACAGCGGCGTCGTAGGGGTGCCGCAGGACGATCAGCCCGACGGCCATGCCCACCGAGATCCGGCAGCCGGTGCCCGCCAGGTAGGCCAGGGCCGGATGCGACTCGATGCGCAGCGACTGGCCCAGCCAGAGCCGTTCCGCTCCGATCTCCGGCACGAGCCGGCCGTACGGCACGATCGCGTCCGGATCGGTGGGCTGCTGCGGGAACATGAAGGACACACGGGTGGACGTCATGACACCGCTCCCGACGTGGTCGGAGCCCAGTCGGGGCTGTCGTTGTTGCGGTACGGCGCCCGCGGGTCGACGTTGGCCTCGATGAAGGCGTCAGCGACCGCGGTAGGCAGATCCACGCCCTGGAACAGGTGCGCGGCGACCGCGTGGGCGATCACGGCGGTGCGGTGCTGGCCGAGGCTCATGCGGCCCCAGCCGATCCGGGCGTCTCGCGGCTCCCAGCCGAAGGCCACTCCGTCGGCGATCGGACGGGTCATGACCGAGTGCTCGGGATTCAGCCCCGGCAGGTGTCTGACCGCGTCGACGACGCCGTCCACCGTGTGCCATGACTCCTCGGTGAGGTAGACCACGATCGCGTCGCGCCGGGGGTACCAGCCCGCCCTGGCCAGGACCTTCGCCCGATAGGTCACCCCCTGGGACTCCAGATACGTGAGTACGGCCTGCCACACGGCCGGAGCCGTCGACGCCTCGTCGACGTGCAGGTACAGCCGGAGGACGTGCTTGCCGGACGCGTGGCCGCCGGCCGAGCCGTCGACCAGGAAGAAACCCGGGGAGAGAGCCGGGCGGATCGAGGGCAGGTCGAGCGTCGTCCTGGTGCCGATCTCGGGCAACGGGGACAGCACCTCGGCCCCGGGGATCCGCAGGCGGACCCGCCCCACGTCGAACAGGGCGTGCTGGCCGAACGGTCCGTCGAGCAGGGCGGACTTCACGATCGCCGGCGTCTTGCTCGTGCGGTGCGGGGTGGCCTCACGCAGCAGGTCCTCGAAGTCGTAGTCCCGGCGGGGGTCACGATCATCGGGGCGGCGTCCGGAGCCGGAGTGCCAGTGCCGGTAAAGCACCCCGCCGAGCTCCTGGCCCAGGCGCGTCTGGCTGTCTTGTGAGATCGTCTCGTCGCCGACGGTCACGCTCTTGCGCTCGTGGTCGATGCGCAGGCCGCCGAGAGTCTGCTCCAGTTCGTCGAGCAGGCCGGTGTGCACGGTCGTCATGGTGTCAGTCCTCTCCAAGGCCGATGGTGGCGGCGAATCGTTCAGGCTGGATGAGGGCGTTCCTCCCGATCCCGGCCGTGCCCCGCTCGACGGCGCTGAGCCTGCCGCCGTGCACCGCACCCGCGAGCAGGCGGTCGAAGAAGTGCCAGCCGATATATCCGGTGGCGCGGACCGCCAGACCGTCGTCGATCTCCGCGACCTCCCGGTAACCGCACCAGAAGCGGCGGATGTGCTCGCGCACGTTCGCCAGCTGCTGGTCGCCGGCCGCGACGATGGCCTCATGGGCGGCGCCGGGGGCAAGGCCGGGATCGACGTCGAGCTCGGCGAACATGCGCACCACCGCGTGGTGGACGAATTCGCCGGCGAAGCTGCCGACGTCACGCGCCGGATCGGAGTAGCGGAACTCCTCCCAGTCGACCACGTAGAGGTCGTCGCCCGCGAACAGGAACTGGTCGAGCCTGATGTCTCCGTGCACGGCCGTGGCCGGGGCCTCGGCCGACGTGCGGTGCAGCCGGTTCAGCGCCTCCACCAGCACTTTGTCGTGCTGGAGCATGGCCCAGGCCTCGACCTCGCCCCCGCTGCAGTTGGCGTAGTCCTCTGGGCTCAGCGCGTAGAAGGCGGTCGCCTTGCGGCCTTCGACGCCTTCGGGGAGATCGGCCGCCGGTCTGGGCAGCCGGTGGATCTCGCCGAGAATCCGGCCTATCCGGTAGGCCCTCTCGGTGTCCAGCTCACCGCTGGCGAGCAGGTCGGCGCCGGTGCGCGATTCGGGCACGTAGTCGAAGACCAGCAGACCGTGCTCGAGGTCACTGCCGCGGAACGGCACGGTACGCAGTTCGTCTGCCCGGTGCCCGGCGATCACCTGCTGGAACGCGAGCATCCGGCGCATCCGGGCCTCGACGTGAGCGCGATCGCCTCTCAGGCGTTTCACGAACAGGTCGCCCGCTTCGACGGTGGGGACTCGCCAGTTGTCGTTGCGTCCGACGAAGCTCTGCATGTCAGCCACGATCGGGGTGGCGCCGCTGACCGAGGCGATGGTTCGCGTGAATTCGGCCGGGCGCCTCATGGGCCTGGCCGGCACCAGACGTGCCGTCATCGGCGTCTTTTGGCCGGTTTCCTCTCTCACATCCATGACCGGAACCCTAGGGAGGCTCCAGAGTGACGCGATATCGCAATAACTCACCGGCAGCAGGCATATGACAGGTGCCTGACAAGAGCTTGCCGGCATGACGGGCATTCGCGCCCCGAATAGCAGGAGAACCGCAGTGTCCTGCAGGTCTATGACAGGTCAGGCGAGTCTGGAATACGCAGACTTTCGCCATTTCCCCCCGAGTGGCGATTTGTTTGGGTAGTGCCCGGACCCGGAATGCACCCGGCCGGCCGTGCCTCGGCGCGGCCCTACTCGCAAACGACAGGCAGGTTTCGATGACGGACGAACTGATCGCGGGTTATGCGAACTACGCCTCCACCGAGGCGATCCTCCACGAGCAGCAGAACGCCGCCGTTCAGCACGAGCAGGCGCTGCTCTCGATCACGCTCACCTTCACCATCACCATCACCGTCACCATCTGACGAGGAGCGGCCCGATGAACGAACTGATCGCAGGCTACGCGAACTACGCCTCCACCGAGGCGATCCTCCACGAGCAGCAGAACGCCGCCGTTCAGCAGGAGGTCTCTCTGATCACGTTCTCGAACTCGTTCTCGCTCACGATCTCGATGTCCTACACCATCGTCAGCATCTGACAAGGAATGGCCTGATGAACGAGTTGATCGCAGGCTACGCGAACTACGCCTCCACCGAGGCGATCCTCCACGAACAGCAGAACGCCGCCGTTCAGGCGGATATCGCGGTGATCCAGGTTCCCAGCCTCACCTACTCCATCACCGCCTACCCCTACACCGTCGTCACCGCCACCGTCACCTTCTGACAAGGAGCAATCCGATGAACGAACTGATCGCCGGCTACGCGAACTACACCTCCACCGAGGCGATCCTCCACGAACAGCACACCGCCGCCGTCAAGGACGCGAACGAGTCGATCACTCTGACCGTCACCGTGTCCTGGACCTGGACGTGGACCTGGACCTACTGAGTCCGCAGCGCCTGAGCGGTGGACGGGGGCCGTTGAGCCGTCCACCGCTCACGTGGCGCGTCATGCCGCTCGCTCTCATCACGGGGCGGTCTACCGCGCGAGCGTGGCCGCGTACTCACGTAGGGCGGCCCGGTCGGGCAGCCCCGTCTTCGACAGCAGGCTGGCCACATGCTTTTCCACCGTTCGTGGCGAGATGAACAGCCTCTCGCCGATCTCGACATTGCCGCGCCGTTCGGCGAGCAGGATCAGCACCTGATGCTCCCGCACGGTCACCCCTCGGTTGCGCAAGGGCGCGGGCAACTCATCGTGACCGGTCCGGCGGTAGGTCACGGCGGCCCCCGCCTCGCGCAGGAGTGAGCGGCAGGCTCCGGCGACCGCGGTTATTCGCGCCCGATGGAAATACTCCTCGGCGGTGCGCAACCAGGCCAGCGGCTCTCCCCACTGGTCTGCCAGGGCCGGCTCCGCGATCAGCCGCAGTCCCAGATGCCCTGCCAGCGGATACGGCTCCGCCGCGGAGCGAGCCACCTCCAGCGCGCCCATCGCGCCCTCGGCATCGCCTTGCCTGCCCAACAACACCGCCTTGGCCAGGTAGAGGAAATGGCGATTCCACCTCAGCTCGGCGGCGGGCTCCTTCTCAGCGATCTCCCATTCGGCCAGACCCACCTCGGAGGTGAGCGCGTCCATCAGCACGCCCAGGCCGTACCGGCCGGTCATGTAGTAGATCGTGGGATGTTCGTCCTCCCACTCCCGGGCTCGCGTCAGCAGCTCGCGACAGCGGTCGCGGTCCTCTTCCAGCAGCGAACACATGGCCAGGCACAGACCGTAGACCACCGGCATGTGGAGGCTCTGCTCCCCGCCCCATCGGCGAAACTCCACCAGCGCGCGCTCCATGTCCGAGCGTCTGGCCTGATGCGCGGCGAGAGTCGCCTGGGCCAGCAGCAGGTACTGGGTATAGGCGGTGTGGCCCAGTCGGATGGTCGTCTCGATGCAGGAAGCGGCGATCTCATCGGCGGCGGCGTACTCCCCGCGGAGCACCCGTGCCATCGCGAGCGTGGCCTCCGCGCCGTGCACAAGGCTGATCGCACCCGCCCGAGCCGCCGACCGGCGCACCTCTTCCAGTGGCTCGCTGCCCCCGGTGCGCATGCCATGGTTGCCCGCCAGACGCAGCATCGCGCGCAGCTTCCACAACGTCAGGTCGTGAGCCTCCGCGATCGCCTGCATCCGGGTCAGGCACCGGTCGGGCTCGTCGAATCCCCGGACTCGGGAGAGCATCGCCATGCGCTCCCACGCCTGGCAGGCGACCTCGGGCAGCGGGATGCGCTCGGCGACCTCCGCCGCCCGCTTCGCGAGGCCCTCCGCGACCGTCATCTCCTGCGTGCAGTGCTGGAGCACCCCATGGTCGGGGATCAGGAGCTCAGCCTCGATCACGTCGATGGCGGCTGTACGGGCCTCATCGGGGCAGGCGCCCAGGAGCCTGCGTACCACCGCCACGTGGGCGCGGCCATCGCTGATCTCGCCGGTCTCCGCGGCCACCCAGGCCAGCTTTGTCCGTAGATCGATCTCATGGCGGATGGTCATGGTCAGATCGTCCGCGAGCGAGAGGCCCTTGACCAGCATGAGGGCTCTGTCCACCCTGCCGCCTTCGGTCAGCGCATGCAGGAGCTGCTGGAGGGTGCGCGCCCGCAGATCGGCCGACGCCGTCTCCTCCAGGGCGTAGGCGCGTTCCAGCATCGTCACGGCGAGGTTGGCGGCACCGCTGTTCAGATACCGGGAGCCCGCCTCCGCGAGCAGGCCCGCCGCCGCCGCGGTGTCCCCGGCGGCCAGCCGCAGGGTGGCCGCGATCTGGCACCATTCGCCGGGCAGGTCGGGATGCAGACGCTCGAGCGCGTCGGCCGCCCGTTTCGCGAATGACGCGCGCTCGGCGGGGATGAGCGACGCGATCAGGGCCTCGGCCGTCAACGTGTGCCGGAAGGCATACCACTCGCCGGAGGACCCATCATCCGGTGTGATGAGCCGCGCCGTGGTCGCCGAGCGCAGGAACGCCGCCATTTCGTGATCACCCAGTCCGACGGCCTCCTGGATGACCGGGACCGGAAACCGGAGCCCGAACATGGCGGCCGTCCGGAGCAGATCGCGAGTGCTCGGCGCAAGCGTGGTGAGGCGCATGCTGATGCTTCGGGCCAGCGTGGTCGGCACCTGGGTCGCTGTGTCGGTGCTCAGCTGCCACTGCTCGCCGTCGTGCCGCAACGCACCCATGCCGACCATCACGCCGATGAACTCCTCAATGAGGAACGGCACGCCGTCTGTTTCACGCTCCAAACGTGGGATGAGCGGCGACGGGATGTCACCAGGGGGGTCGAGGCAGGCAGCGGCCAACAGTCTTGTCTGCGGCGGCGACAGCGGCGAGAGCTCGATCATTGCGGTGACCTGTCGCTGCGCGCACGCGTAAGCGAGGGTGAGGGCCGGGCCGGCGTGGCCACGCAGGTTGACGAGTACGACGGCGGGCACTTCGGCGAGGTTGTCGGCCAGATATTCGACCAAAGCCAGCGTGTCGGCGTCGGCCTCGTGGAGATCTTCGAGGACCAGCAGGCAACCGGTGTCGCGACCTATCACCGTCAGCAGTCGCAACACCGCTTCGGCCAGGATCGTCTTCGATTCAAGATGGGTGGCGGCCCCGTCCTGCCGCCATTCGGGGATCAGCGTGGTCAACGCCGGTAGGTAGGGAGCCAGGGTGGGATCGCTGGGCGGCCGCCGGGACCTGGCGAAGGAGAAAAGGGCTTCGCTCAGTGGTTTGAACGGGACATCCGCGCTGACGTTGCTGCCGCGTCCGCGCAGCGTCCTCATACCCGCCTCGCCGGCCCGGTGAAGGCATTCCGCTGTCAGCCGGGACTTGCCGATACCGGGATCGCCCACGATGACGACCGTGCCGCCCCGGCCTTTCCTGGCCGCCTCCAGGTGCGTATCGAGCAGATCAACCTCACGGTCTCGACCGATCAGGAGTGGCGAATTGTACTGCATGGCGGCAGAATATCCACCGCCATGCGGTACACCGGGATCGCGTGTCAACGGACTCATCGTTATCCCGGTGAGCGGTCACGTTTCTCGTGGCCACTCACCGGATGCTGAACGAGATGGGGAGGAAGCCTTCCGAGTCGCCATCGACCGGGGGCATCGCCACAGCCGCGCCTGCGGCGCTCTCCGGCGACCGGAGCACGAGCGTTGCCGCCGTCGTCAGCCCGGCCAGCACCAACGCACGCGTCAGGGGGCTGGCCGTCGCCATCAACCTGGCGGCCCTCCCCCTCACCGGGTGCTCCGCCCGCTCATCTGACGATGTCACCTGCTCATTCACTTTTCTCTCCTTTCAGAGGATGACCGCAGCAGCAGCACTGATGCGGTGCTTTCGGGTGCGACGAGCCTGAGCAGCCCATGGCCGATGCCGGCCATGCCGTCAAGCAGCCCAGGAGTGGAGATGTGGCCAGGTGTGCCACAACGTGCGCCGCTGTTCACTGATGTGAGCAGCCTGCCGACGCGGCGGCGCAGGGACCGCCGAGCCGCCTGATCTCCCCGAGCCGCCAGGACGCTGAGCGCCTCCAGGCTCCCCAGCTCTCCGTGGCACAAGCCGTGCCCACCCAGGGGAACGTCGAGGACAGGGGGCAACGACGCCGGGTCATCGGGGAGCGCCAGGGCATCGGGGAGAACGTCGGCCAACGCCAACCAGACTCCGGGCAGTCCATGGCACCAGGTCTGCCCCTCCGCCGACTGGGCGGCCCGTTCGAGAAGGTCGGCGCCGGTTGTTCTCGACCCATATCTGGCGAGTGCCCAGCCGACCCCGGCCAGCCCGAAGGCGAATCCCGGCGGCAGGTCGGCCGAGGGCGCCGCCGGCTCCAGTCGTTCCGCGCACTCGCCGGCCAGACGCGCGGCGGAAGGCGACCCGGTGACGTCGTGAACGGCGAGCATGGCGGCGAGACAGCCTGCCACGCCGTCATAGACGTCCAGCGGGCTTTCGTCGGTGACCGCGGCGCCGGCGAGCTCCACGGCCGGCTCCACCCAACCGGCCACGTCACCATCGCCGAGCAAGTCTCCAAGCTGGGATAACGCGTACGCCATGCCGCCCAGGCCACCGAAACCACCGCATCCGACGACGTCGAGGAGGGGCCTGTGGGCCGCCAGGGTCTCCAGCAGCCGGGGAATCGGCTCCAACGCCTGCCGGGCGATCTCCATATGGCCGGACGTGCCGGTGGCGTGACCCGACTGTGCCAGGAACAGGGCTACCCCGAGGTATCCGGTCGCCAATCCGCCGCCCAACGGCATAATCGTGAAGCGGCGATCGTCCAGAGCCTCGAGCCCCAGCCAGTTGACGGCCCTGCCCTGCCGGTACAGCGTCCGGCACAACCGGTCGGCGATGCTGTCGGCCGCGGCGAGGAGAAGCTCGGGACGGGGCTTCTCCTCGGCCTGAAGCGGCCCCGCGTCGACCGGTGCGCCGGGATCGTGCCCTCGGCCACCCACCCGCGTCGCCAGCGACGCCGCTATGACCCACTCCTGCCGTTCCCGGTCGGCAGGTCCCATCCTCGAAAGCTTTCCGGCCACCGACTCCAGGCCGCTCTGGGGCAACTCCCACGGCAATCGGCCGGTGTCGCCTCCGTAGATCGCACGAGAGCCGGGACTCGCCCAGAAGTAGGGAATATCTCCTGCCCGCAGATCAGCCCGCTCTGCGGGTATCGCGGCCAATCGGGCAGAGTCGTCCACGGACATCGCCCGCAGCAGCTCGAAAAAGCCCTCATCGCGACCGGCGGCGTCCGCCATCACATCGGGATGGGTCGATTCCGTGAGCAATTCGTCATAGACACGCGTCGGTCGTAACAGCATCCGCACCTTGACCTGACCGAAACGGGGTAGCAGCCCGCGTGCCAGCTCCTCCCGTCCACTCACGATGGCCTCGTAAGCCTCGCGGAAACCCGCCAGCAGACTCGGTGCGTAATCAGCCGGGTCGGCGTCCACACCGCACAGTCGCGGCCGATTGTCCGCCCCGGCGAACCGGACGGGCCCGCGCACCAGCCGCATTTCGTCCGTGCCCGCGTCCTGCCATGCGGCGGCGGAGAACGGATAGACCGAATCCTTGTCTCCGCCCAGTGCGGACACGTCCAGCGAACCCTGGTCACCGGTCAACATCGTGGGCAACATGGCCGTGCGCTGCACGGAGTCGTGCAGCGCGAGCAGTGCTGGATCGATCACGGCGGTGCCGGTGATCACCGGATGAAAGAGGGTCTCGACGTCCACCAGCACCGGCTGGTCGCCGCAGGCGATGACGTTCTCGTAATGAATGTCGCCGGCGTTGAGCGTGTAGAGGAGGGCCAGCAGCCCGCCCGTACGTCGATAGAACGCCTCCACCTCGGCCACATCGGCACAGGGCCGCGGCTGGACGAACTCCGCCCAGCCGTACCGCTCTCCGCCCATCACCCGCAGGGTCCGCAGCCCGAGGTCGGGCGCACGGCCGTTGAGCCACCGCACGACCTCGTTGAAGCGAAGGTGAGCCTCCACAGGTCGCGGCCGGTAGACGATCTTCACACCGGTGTCGAAGGTCAGCACCGAGACCGCCCGGCCCCCGAGATGGGGATCTCCCGTGGCCGTGAACTCGACCAGGCTTCCCGGCTCGCACCCCAGCGACTCGCGAATCCCCAGATGATCCGCCGCGAACCGCTTCAGCAGTTCCTGTCCGCTGTCTACTGCCCGATCGGCCGCCTGGGCCAACAGCTCACCCAGCACCGGATATGCCTTCAGGGACGCGTCCAGCCCGCCCTTGGTCATCTGACGCACGAAGTCGGCGAAGCGTTCAGCCGGCGTGGCGCCCGACAACCGTCCTCCGGCTCGTCGCGCGTCGAGTTCGAACGCCAGAACCCGGCCGGCGATCCGCACCAGCATGGCAGACAGGTCAGCGGCGAACCGGTCACGGATCTGGGCCAGGTCGAGGTCGTCTTTCAGGCACGAACATTCGGCAACCAGTCGATCGGCCGCATTTCCGACAAACGGGCTGAAAATTGTGGAGAAGCTTTTCGCCCCGACCACGCCGACGCCCTCGGGCTCGAGGGCGACATCACAGGACGCGGACAGGCCCGCGGCGCGCCCGGCGACGGCCTGGAGGGGAAGAGGGACGTCGCCGAGTTCCGCATGGTGCATCCAGCCATTATGCCGATCAGTCCACAAAAGGAAATAGGGACTAAATGCACGCTACTGCTCCATATCGGGCTATTCGTGGCCAACAGCGACGAGCGTGTCGTAGGCGATCTCCCGCCCGTCGAGCGCCCGCACCAGCCTCCCAGGGAGGTCGAGGCCGGTCACCCGGGCGGTGACTCGCCGCACCCGCCGCTCTATCTATGGAGGAGTTCACGGGCCGCCCGCTCGATGTCGGCCTCCGACATCAGGACGGTCTGCGCCGCCGCGCCGAGCGGGACGAAGCTGTCGCGGGAGGTGACCCGGGCGATCGGGCCGGTGAAGCCGTTGTCGAGCAGCGCGGCCATCACGCTCTCCGAGACGCCGCCGGTGCGGCGGGTCTCGTCGGCGATCAGCACCCGCCCGGTGAGCTCGGCCGCGCGCAGCAGGTCGGCCACCGGCAGCGGCGCGAGCCAGCGCAGGTCGAGCACGCGGCAGCCGATGTCCTCGGCGGTGAGCTTCACCGCGGCCCGCAGGCTCATCCTGACCCCGTTGCCGAACGTGACGATGGTCAGATCGCGGCCTTCGCCGTACGAGCGGGCCCGGCCGACGGGCACGTGCGTCTCCGCCCAGCGGGCCGGTGGCGCGTACGGCGCGAGCCAGCCGCCGTCGCCCTCTTCGAACAGGTCGCGGGTGTGATAGAGGGCGATCGGTTCGAGGAAGACGCAGACGCTCCCGTCCACGCGGGCCGCGGCGAGGCAGGTCCGCAGCATCGCGGCGGCGTCGTCCGGCCGAGCCGGCGAAGCGAGAATAATGCCGGGAATATCCCTCAATGCGGCAAGTGAGGAATCATTGTGGAAATGTCCCCCAAATCCCTTTTGATACGCATATGATGCCACGCGCAGGACGAGCGGATTGCGGTACGCCCCCTGTGAGAAGAACTGCAACGTCGCCGCCTCACCGCGAATCTGATCGAGCGCGTTGTGCAGATAGGCGAGATATTGCACCTCGGGCACCGGCAGCAGCCCGGACACCCCCGCGCCCAGCGCGAGGCCCAGGATGGCCTGCTCGTCCAGCAGGGTGTCGAAGACGCGTTCGGCGCCGAACCTGCGCAGCAGCCCCCGCGTCACGCCGTACACCCCGCCCTTGCGTGCCACGTCCTCCCCGAACACCACGATCCCCGGGTCGAGCGCCATGGCGTCGGCCAGCGTCCGGTTGACGGCCTGGGCGAACGTCAGCCTGCCCTCGAGCTCCGGCATCGTCCCGCCGAAAGCCCGGTCCCGATCCGGGGCGACCCGCGCCGCCTCCGTGGCGACCGCGTCGGGACGGCGCGGCGCGATGGGCGCCATCACCTCCTCGGCCGAGACCAGCCGCGGCCGGCGTGTGCACTCCATCGCGAGCTTCAGCACGTGGTCGCGCTCGGCCTCGTAGCGGTCCAGCAGCTCGTCCGGCAGCGCGAGACCGGCCTCGACGAGCAGCCGGGCCGTACCGACGAGGGGATCACGCTCGAGGTCCTGGGCGATCTCCTTGCGGGTCCGGTAGGCGATCTCCACGTCGGAGCCCGCGTGGCCCATCAGCCGCACGGTGCGCAGGTGCAGGAACGCGGGGCCCCGGGTGGACCTGACATGGTCGACGGCCCGCAGCGCCACGTCGTAGGCCTCGGCCAGATCGCAGCCGTCGGCCTGGAAATACTCCAGCAGCGGGTGCCTGGCCTGTTCCACCCACTCCGGCGGGGTCTTCACGCTGATCCCGATCCCGTTGTCCTCGCAGACGAACAGGACCGGCATCTGAAGGCCGCGGAACCTGCCGTAGGCCGCGGTGTTCAGCCCGGTGAGCGCGGAGGCGTGGTTGGCCGACGCGTCGCCGAAGCCGCAGACGGCTATCGCGTCCGCCGGCCACCCGCTCGGCACGTCGAGCGCCCGGGCCCGCTCGATCGCGAAGGCCACGCCGGCGGCCCGGGGCAGATGACTGGCGATCGTGGAGGTCTGCGGGATCACCGCGAGGTCCGGGTGGCCGAACACCTTGTGTCGCCCGCCGGCGATCGGCTCCTCGGCCGAGGCGGCCAGCCCGAGGAGCACGTCACGCAGCCCCTCCTCCGCCAGCCGGCCCGCCTGGGCCGACCGGGCCAGGTAGAAGGCGCCCGAGCGGTAGTGCAGGAGCGCCGGGTCGGACACGCGCAGGGCGGCGGCGACGGCGGCGTTGCCCTCGTGACCGGCCGACCCGATGGTGTAGAAGCCCTCGTCCTGCTCGCGCAGCACGCGGGCGGCGACGTCGAGGAGACGGCTGGAGAGCTGGACCGCGAAGAGCTCGCGGCACATTATCCCGGTCAGTGTCGTGCCCGGCCGCACCGGAAGTGTCGGATCTTTCGGCGTCCCCGGCGTCAGCGCCCCGACGGCCTCGGCGAAGTGCGTCTCCACAGCGTCCCGCGTCACACGCCTGATTATGTCGCAGCCCACCGGCTCTCGCTTGTGGACCGATCCTTTTGACACAGATTGATGACAATAAGTCAGACGGCTGAACCTTTGCCGTTATTTGGACGTCTACTCATTGGCCAGCACCAAGCACCCTCACAAGGAAGGCCGGCAAATGTTGAAACGCATTCATGCCCTGGTCGCGGCGGTGGCCATGGGCGGCGCGATGTTCATCGCGCTGCCCGCCGCCGCGACCACGGCGCCTCCGGCGCCGGAGCACCTGGCGGTGTCGCCCAACCCCGTGATCGTCAGCACCGACGCGGGCACCACGGCGACGTTCACCTTCGAGACCGCGGACACGGGATCGGCCAGGCTCGTCGACCCGCACGGCCACCACGTCTCCCTCACCGTCAGCGGGACGGGCACCTACACGGCGACGCGCACGTTCACGTCCGCCGACAGGCCCGGGTGGTGGAAGCTCGTCGCGACGGCGACCAAGGACGGCGAGTCGACCCGCGCGACCCAGCCGTTCCAGGTCAAGGTCCAGGTCCAGCGGGCGACGAGCCTGGACTTCGACGCCTCACCCGACCGGGTCGGGCGGGGTGACAGGGTCAACCTCCGCGGCACGCTGAAGGTCAAGGAAGGCGCCTGGCAGGGCTACCGCGACCAGCGGGTGAACATCATGTTCAAGCCGCTCGGCGGCTCCTACAGCCGCGTCGCGACGGTCACCACCGACTCGCACGGCAGGTTCTGGACGAACGAACGGGCCTGGCGGTCCGGTTGGTGGCGGGCCGAGTTCGCCGGGACCTCCGACTCCCAGGCCGCGGTCAGCGACAGCGACCGCGTCGACGTCAGGGCCTCGGCACGCGACAGCCGCATCACCGGGTTCGACGCCTCCCCCGAGCCCGTCGCCGACGGCGGGACCCTCCACCTGCGCGGCACGCTGCAGATCGGCGACCGGTGGGACTGGGACGGCCACCGCGGCCAGCGGGTGAAGATCATGTTCAAGCCCGACGGCGGCTACGGCTGGCGGTACGTCACCTCTGACCGCACCGACTACCGCGGCCGGTTCCAGGCCGACGTGACGGCCACGGCCTCCGGCTGGTGGCGGGCCGAGTACGCCGGCTCGTACGGCGTACGGGGCTCGGTGAGCACGGCGGACCACGTGCGCGTGCGGACGCCCGAGCCGCCGGTAGTGGTGATCCCGCGGTCGGCCGCCACCCGCATCGTCAAGTTCAACGCGGGTCCCGAGCCCGTCAAGCGCGGCCGGACCATGTACTTCCGGGGCACGCTCCAGATCTGGGATCGCGGCTGGGACGGCTACGGCCACCAGAAGGTCATCGTGCAGTTCAAGAAGGCGGGCACCCACCGCTGGAAGACCGTGAGGCACACCTGGACCAACGGTTCCGGCAAGTTCTACACCAAGAAGAAGGCGTCGCGGTCCGGCACCTGGCGGGTCGTCTTCGCCGGCAACGCCGACGCCAAGCGCTCGTACTCCCACCGGGATTACGTGTGGGTCAGGCGCTGAATTCATGAACCACTGAGGCGCTGAAGCCTCTCCTCGCGGGCGCCCGTCTCCGGATGGGCGCCCGTCGGGTTTAGGACGCCGGCCGCGGAAAGCCGTACGATTCGGGCGGAGGTGACCCCCCTGAACCTGCATGAGCTGACCGCGATCCAGCCTCCTCCCCCACTGTGGCTGATCGTGCTGTCCGGGTGCGCCGCCCTCGCGCTCGTGGCGTACGGCCCGGCCTGGCACGCCACCCGAGGGCTGATCACGATTGCCCACGAGGGAGGCCACGCACTTGCGGCCGTCCTGACCCGCCGCCGGCTGAGCGGCATCCGCCTCCACTCCGACACCTCCGGTGTCACTTTGACCAGGGGAAGACCGACCGGCCCCGGCATGATCGTCACCGCGGCCGCCGGCTATGTCGCGCCCTCGCTGATCGGGCTCGGCGCCGCCTGGCTGCTGGCCGCCGGACACGTCACGCTGCTGCTGTGGGCCGTGCTCGCGCTGCTGGCCTGCATGCTGCTGATGATCCGAAATTTCTTCGGCGCCGTGGCGCTGCTCGTCGTGGGCGGTGCGATCTTCGCGCTGTCCTGGTTCGCCCCGCCCGAGGTTCGGGCCGCCTGCGCGCACGCCGGGGTGTGGTTCCTGCTGCTCGGCGGGGTACGCCCGATTCTGGAGCTGCGGTCCAAGCGGAGGCGTGGCCGCACCCCGGACTCCGATCCTGACCAGCTCGCCCGGCTCACCCGTGTCCCAGCCGGCCTCTGGGTGGTGTTCTTCCTGTTCGTCTCCGTCGCCGCCCTCGCCGCGGGCGGCTACATGCTCATCGGCGGCCACCTCATCGAGCTGACGGCCCGCTGAGGATCGAACCGGAGCGACGCTTGACGACGCGGATCTGAGCCGGGATGCGCGTACGCAACTCGGCGACGTGGCTGACGATGCCCACGGCCCGGCCGCCCTCGCGCAGGCCGTCCAGGATGTCGAGCACATCGTCGAGGGTCTCCTCGTCGAGCGTGCCGAACCCCTCGTCCACGAACAGCGTGCTCATCTCGGGACCCCCGGCCTCGTCGGCGATCACGTCGGCGAGGCCCAGGGCCAGTGCGAGCGAGGTCACGAACGTCTCGCCGCCGGACAGGGTCGCCGGATCGCGGGCCGCACCCGTCCAGCCGTCGAGCACCCGCAGCGCCATGCCGCCGCCCGAGCGGGCCCGGTCGCCCGCCACCCGCCCGAGATGATGTTCCAGCAGATAGCGCCCCGCGGACATCTGGTCGAGCCGCACGTTGGCCGCCGCGACCACCTGGCCGAGCCGCTCACCCAGCACGTACGAGGAGAGCGGCATCCGGTACTGGTTGTCGGCGGAGGTGCCGGCGGCGAGCCCGGCCAGGCGCTGGGCGAGGCGGTACCGTTCCGCGGCGGGCAGGTACCGCTCGTGGGCGCGGCCGAGTTCCCCGGCCAGCCCGGCGAGCTGGCCGTACCGCCCCTGGGCGCGGTCGGCGGCGGACAGCCGCGTCTCATGATCGCGCTCCGCCCGCTCGTGTTCGGCTTCGAGCGCCGCCACGTCCGGGTCCGGCGCGGCCGCGGCGGCGGCGAGCTCGGGATCGGCGAGCTGCGCCTCGACGGCGGCCTCGTCGGCGGCGAACCGCCGCAGACGCTCGTCCATCGCCTCGCGATCGGCTTCGTTCCGCGCCGCGTCCCCGGCCTCCTCCACCGTCGCGAACCCCGCCTCGGCCGCGGCGGCCCGCGCCGCGGCCAGCGCGTTCTCCCGCTCCCGCTCGGCGATCTCGGCCGTGGCCGTCGCCTCGGCCGCCTCGTGGAGCAGCGCGACCTCGGCGGCGAGCCGGTCCAGCCGTGCGGCCAGGGACGCGTCCTCGCCGCGGTGGGCGTCGAGCAGCGCGGCCAGCCGCCGCTCCTCCTCGGCGAGCCGATCGCGGTGCGTCCTGGTCTCGGCCGTCTCGAGCTCCGCCGTCCGGGCGCGCTCCTCCACCTCTCCGAGCTCCGCCGCGAGCCGCCGCGTCTCCTCGGCCAGTTCGGGTTCCTCCGCCGCCTCGGCGTCCGCGGCGCGCAGCGCCTCCCGCGCCGCCTCGAGGGCACCTACGGCCGTGCCCTCCTCCTGTGGACCGGCGGCGGCCAGGGCCTCCTCGTACGCCGTGCGCGCCGCGGCGGCGGCCGCGACGGCGTCGACGGCGACCGTGATCAGGTCCACCTCGGTCTCGATCCTGTCCCGCCGGGCACGGACGTCGGGGTCGTCGCCCAACGCGTCGGCCAGGCGCGAGGACAGGCGGTCGCGCTCGGCCAGCAGTTCGCGCTCGCGGGCTCGATGCCCGGTCAGCGCGTGGCCGGCCTCCTCGGCCTGCCCGCGGAGCTCCGCGAGCTCGGCGGCGAGCCGTAGGATCTCGGCGGCCAGCACCGGTTCACCGGCGGCGACCTCCCGCTGCGCCGTGTGCTCCGACTCCGCCCCGGTGAGCAGCTCGGCGGCCTCGTCCTGCGACAGCTCCTCCGCTCTGCCGGCGATCTCGCCGAGACGGGCCTCCAGTCCGGCGACCCGCGTCTCGGCCGCCTCCCTGTGCTGCCGGGCGGCCTCGAACGCGTCCTGCGCGTTCTGCTCGTCTTCGGCCGTGGGTGCGAAGTCCGCCGGCGCGGCGGGGGCGGGGTGCTCGCTGGATCCGCAGACCACACAGGGACTGCCGGGCACCAGTTCGCGGGCGAGCTCCGCCGCCATGCCGTCGATGCGGGCGCGACGTACGTCCTGGAGCGCGTCTCGCGCCTGCTGGGCCGCGTCGACCGCCGCCCGGCGTGCCGCCTGTGCCTCCGCCAGGTCCGCCATCAGCGTGTCTCTGGCCTGTGCCGACTCGAACCTCTCCCGTGCCCTGTCGCAGGCGGCCCGCAGGCCGGGCACCCGGGCGGCGGCCGACCGCGCCTCACCCAGGCGGGCCTCGGTCTCGTGCAGCACCGCGGGCGACTCGGCCAGCCCGGCGAGCGCCGCGGCCTCCCGCTCGGCCGCCGCTTCGGCCTCGCGGCGCGCATCGGCGAGCAGGCCGTCGATCTCACGAAGACGCGTCTCCTCCGCCGCCCGCTCCTCCAGCTTGACCAGCTCGTCGCGGCGCGACCGCTCCGCCTCGGCCAGGTCGGCGGCGGCCCAGTCCCCAGCAGACAGGTCCCCAGCAGACAGGTCCCCGGCAGACAGGTCCCCGGCGGACAGGTCCCCGGCGGACAGGCCCGTCGGCAACGCCGCGAGGGCGGCGGCCGCCGCGGCTCCGGCGTCGGCCAGGTCGGCGGCGCGGGCCTCCCGGCGGCGGATCTCCTTCAGATCGCGTTCGGCCGCGTCGCGTTCGGCCGCCAGCCCTGCCCGCCGGGCGGCGGCGATCCTGGCCTGCGTCAGCCGCGTCTCGGCCTGCTCCCGCTCACCGGGCAGGACGGCCAGGCGCGCGGCGGCCTCGGCCGCCAGCCCCGTCAGCTCCACCAGACGGCGCTCGGCCGTGTCGTGATCCGCCCGGACGGTGGTCAGCCGCGACTCATCGGGCAGGAGTTGCTCCAGCCTGGTCATCTCGGCCCGGCGTTCCCGCTCCCGGTCTCGAAGGGAGCCGTCTGTCGGGGAGTCGCCGGCGACGAGGGGAAGCGCGCGACCGACCGCGTCGCCGGCCAGCCGCCGCGCCTTGTCTGCCGCCTCGGCCCGCTGGCCGGCCTGGCGGATCAGCGGGAGCACCCGGTCGGCCCTGGCCGCCTGGTCGAGCATCGACCGCAGGTCGGCCCGTTCCTGAGCGGCGCCGGCGAGTTCGTCGCGCCGGGCCAGGGCGGCGGCGTGCCGCCGGCGGCGCTCGGCCAGCGCCCGCCCCTCCTCCAGCCGGGACCGGGCGGCCGTCAGCGCGGCGGCCGCCCCGGACCGCTCGGCCGCGGTGGCCGTGACCATCTCGGCCGCCGCCGCGAGCAACGCGGCGGACCACGCGAGCGGGTCGTCCGCCGGGTCGGTTCCCGCCGCCGCGTCCTCGTCACCCTCATCGGCGGCATCGAGCCCCTGATCGAGCCCCTGATCGAGCGCCGCCAGCAGTTCGGCGCCGGACGCACCACGCATGCGGTCGGTCACCGAGACGACCGCGTCCCGGAGCGCCTGCCGCCGGCGTCCGGTCTCGGTGCGGTGATCGGCCAGCCACTTCTCCAGGTCGGTGAAGAACCGCACCGAGAACAGACGCTCGAGCAGCTCGGCCCGCCGGTCCCCGCTCGCCCGCAGGAACTGCGCGAAGTCGCCCTGCGGGAGCAGTACGACCTGGCAGAACTGCTCGGCGGTCATGCCCATCAGGTCGTTGATCAGGTGGCCGGCCTCGTCGCTGCGGGTGCTGCGGGCCGTCCACTCGCCCGCGATGTGCTCCTCCAGCAGGGTCTTGGCCTTCTCCTCCATGAGGCCGGTGCCGCGCAGCTTGGGGCGCATCCACGCGGGCGACCGCGTGATCCGCAGCCGGCGGCCCCTGATGGTGAAGTCGAGAACGACCGCGGGGCCGCGGTCCGGCGGGGCGTGGTCGCACCGCAGGGTTCGCGCCTTGTCCCGCTGCCCGGGCACCCTGCCGTACAAGGCGAAACAGACGGCGTCGAGCACGGTGGTCTTGCCCGCGCCGGTCGGCCCGTGGATGAGGAAGAGCCCCGCCTCGCCGAGCGCGTCGAAGTCGACCTCCTCGGTTCCGGGGAAGGAGCCGAACGCGGTCAGCCGCAGGCGGTGCAGTCTCATGACGCCTCCTCGATCCGGCAGGCCTCCACGGCCTGCGCGAGCACGCTCGCCTCCGCCTCATCGGCCGGCTCGCCTCGCACCACGCGCACGAAGTCGAGCGCCACGTCGATCTCCGCGCGCCCGTCGATCCTCACCGGCCGGGCGGGGGCGTCGGACGGGCCATCGGGCTCGAAGGAGAGCGCCAAGGTGTGCGGGAAGCGGCGGCGCAACCGTTCCATGGCCTCCCTGGGCCGGACCGGGTCGGTCAGCGTCACCTGCAGCCAGTGCCCCTCCCGATCGGCGTACCGCCGGTCGGTCAGCAGGTCGTCGATGTGCCCTCGCAGCGTGCCGACCGGGCGCGGGACGGGCGCGGGGACGAACTCCGCGCGCGCGGCGCCCTCCGCCGGAAGGTCGACCAGCCAGGAGCCTTTCACGTGACCGGCCTCGGAGAACGAGTAGGCGATCGGGGACCCGGAGTAGCGGACGGTCTCGCTCATCGTCTGCCGGCCGTGCAGGTGGCCGAGCGCCGCGTAGTCGATGCCGTCGAACGCGTTCAGCGGCACGTGGGACACCCCGCCGACGCTGATGTCCCGCTCGCTGTCGCTCGCCTGCCCGCCGGTGACGAAGGCGTGGGCGAGCACGACCTTACGCCGGGCCGGATGGGCGCGGACCCTGTCCATGGCATGGCGGATGGCGGCGGTGTGGCTGCGCTCGGCCAACTCCCATCGGTCCTTCACCAGTTCGGGCTCGAGATAGGGGATGCCGAAGAACGCCACGTCGTCGATGAGCACCGGCTCCCCGGCCCTGTCGGGGTCGGTGCGCAGGTGCACCCGTTCCATGAGGGCGGAGCCGAAGCCGAGCCGTACGGCCGAGTCGTGGTTGCCGCTGATCAGCACGGTGTGCACGCCCAGCTCCTTCAGCCGGGCCAGCGCCTCGTCGCACAGCGCCACCGCGTCCACCGGCGGCAGCGCCCGGTCGTACACATCGCCGGCCACCACCACGACGTCCACCCGCTCGTCTCGTACGGTCCGGACGAGGTGGTCGACGAACGCGGTCTGAGCGTCCAGCAGGCTCTCCCGATGGAAGGACCTGCCCAGATGCCAGTCGGAGCTGTGCAAGACACGCATGTCGCAGGAAGCTAACAGGTTCGTGGCATTCCCGTCGCCCCGACGGTCGGAAAATATACCCACGCCCGAAATCGAGTAATGACTTAATCTGGACTCGGTATCGAAGTCGTACCGGGAGCGGGCTCATGAACGTCGGCCGGGGGACGATTGGGATGATCGCCGGCATCCTGATGCTGATACTGGCCACTCTGGGCTACCTGCTCTCGCCCCCGACGTTCGACCCCGCCCCGCTGGCCGCCTCGGAGAGCTTCCACTCCCTTCCGCCGCAGCCCGCGAACGAGACCCGGCCCGTCGCCGCGACCGCGCCGATCAACACCCGGACGGTCATGGTGCCGGCCCGCGACGAGACGCTGAAGGCCGTCATCAGATATCCGCTGACGTCCGGCAGACACCCCGCGATGGTCTTCGTGCAGGGCTCGGGGTCGGGCAACGGCTCGGAGTTCGACCAGCAGGCCGAGTGGCTGGCCAGGGCGGGCATCGTGACCCTCGCCTACGACAAGCGCACAGTGGGCTACTCCTTCCCGCACCGCGACTTCTCACTGCTCGCCGACGACGCCCTGCGCATGCTGCGGGTGCTGCGGCAGCGGCCCGACGTCGATCCCGCCAGGGCGGGGTTATGGGGGGTGAGCGAGGGCGGCTGGGTCGTGCCGATCGCCGCCGGCACCGGGGAGGCGGCCTTCGTCGTCCTGGTGTCCTCGCCGAACGTCTCGCCGATGCGGCAGGTCGCCTGGGCGCTGAACGAGCAGCTGCTGCGCCTGCACGCCCCGCCCGGCGTGCGCGACCTGCTCACCCGCGCGATGGGCGGGGTGGGCTTCGAGTTCCTCCGCCACGACGGGGTCCCCGCGCTGCGCGGGATCAGGCAGCCCGTCCTGGCCCTGTACGGCACCGACGACCCGTCCATCCCGTTCGTGGAGAGCACCGACACGCTCGTCAACGCCCTCCGGGACGGCGGCAACGCCGATTACACGATCCGCTTCCTCGCCCGCGCCGATCACGCCATGCGGATCGGCGGCGGGCCGTACGCGCCCGCGTACCTGCCGACGCTCGCCAACTGGATCAGGGACCTGCCCGGCACGGCCGAACCCGCGGTGGCGCTGGCCGGGGCGACACCGGTCCAGCGGTTCGAGGCCAGCGACGTGCCGTCCGCGCCCTGGTACGGCCACACCACCATTCTGTGGCTGACCCTCTGCCTGGCCGCAGTCGGCTACGTCGCCGCCCCGGTCACCGAGATGGTCGTCCGCCTTCGGGCCCGCGATCCCCGGCTCCAGACGGACCTCGAGAGGTGGCCCGCCATCCGGCGGCGGCTGCGCCGGATGGCCTGGGTCGGGCTGGGCGAGCTGGCCGCGGTCATCGCCTTCATCACGCTGATCGTGCTGTTCTCGGTCAACCAGGCCGGCGCGTGGCCCGCCGTGCAGGCCGGGTGGCTGGTCGTACGGCTGCTCGCCGTGGTGATGCTGGTGCAGGAGGTGACGGCGGCGGCGGCCGTCATGACCGCGCTGCGCGCCGGGTGGGAGCCGACGCTCTGGCAGCGCTGCGTGCTGGCGGGTGTGCTCGGCGGCACCGCGCTGCTGCTGGTCACGGCCGCCTACTTCGGGCTGTTCGCCATTCCCTGGTGAGCGTCAAATGGCGGTATCGAGTCTCCCGCCCGGCTCAGCGAGCCGGGCTTTCCCCCGGCGTGACCGCTTCGATGGAGGCGTGTCCACGAGGCGAGAAACGACTGAGGGGCGAGAAACGACTGAGGAGGCGGGGCGGGGCGCCGCGCTGATCGGCTGGGTGGCGCTGTCGGCCGTGCTGCCGGGGGCCGCGCACCTGCGGGCCGGGTGGCGGCGCACCGGGACGGTGCTGCTCCTCACCTATCTGTCCACCGTCACCTGTATGGTCCTGGTGGCCGCCGGCGCGGACGCGGGGCTGGCCGGGCGGGCGCTCAACTGGTTGAGTCAGATCGCCGCGGTCGCGGGGGCCGTCGCCGTCGCGTGGTTCTCCCTGATCATTCATTCATATTTCGTGCTGCGGCCGGGGCGGCTGCCGTACCCGGGGCAGATCGCCACCGGGCTGATCGCGGGGGCGCTTGCGGTGGCCATGGCGGCGCCGTTCGCGCTCGCCGCCCGATATCTGGCCGTCTCCCAGCAGACGCTCGACTCGGTCTTCGGCGCGTCGGACACCGGACCGGGCCGGCCCGGCGATCCCTGGGTGGGCCGGGGACGGATCAACGTGCTCCTGCTCGGCGGAGACTGGGGCCGCGACCGGATCGGCATGCGGACCGACAGCATCAACGTGGCGAGCGTGGACGTCCACACCGGCAGGACCGTGCTGCTGGGCCTGCCGAGGAACCTGGAGCACGTCCGTTTCCCCCCGGGCAGCCCGATGGAGCGGCGCTTCCCCTACGGTTTCGAGCTCCCCGAGTCCAAACCCGGCTGGCGTGAGGACCTGCTGTTCTCGGTGTGGCAGTACGCGGAGGATCACCCCGAGCTGTTCGGCGGACGCCGCGGCATGGGGGCCGAGACGCTGAAGCAGACCGTGGCGTACACACTCGGCATCCCGATCGACTGGTACGCGCTGGTCAACATCTGGGGGTTCGCGAAGATCATCGATGCGCTCGGCGGCCTCGTGCTCACCGTCGACCACGACATCGTGTTCGGCCGGTACGACGAGGGCGTGCTCCCGGCGGGCACCCGGCGGCTCAGCGGCGCCGAGGCGATGTGGTACGCCCGGTCCCGCACCTACAGCGACGACTTCGCCCGCATGCGCAGGCAGCGCTGCGTGTTCAACGCGCTGCTCGCCCAGGCCGATCCGGCGACCGTGCTGCGACGTTTCACCCGGATCGCCGCGGCCGCCCGGGGGGTCGTCCGTACCGACATCCCCCGGCCCATGCTGGAGCACCTGGTGCCGCTCGCCTGGAAGGTGAAGCAGGCCGGGGTGACGAGCCTGCAGTTCATGCCGCCAATGATCAGCACGGCCCATCCCGACTGGGACCGCATCCGCGAGCTCACCGCCAAGGCGATCGAGGCCCGCCCCGCCCCCAGGTGGCGTGCGCCGTTCTCCGCGGCCCCGTCCACCACCGCCCCGATCTCCGACGGCTGCGGCGTCTAGGTCGTGTCCTAAACGCGGAAGGATTCGCGGGCCAGGCGCCGTACCCGCGTCTCGTCCACGGTGTGGCCGAGGCCCGGCTGCGTGAGCGGCACGGCGACGACGCCGCCCGAGGCGTCGACGGGCGGGAGGACGACCTGGGCGCTCCGCGGCGGCTCGGCGACGTCGCTCGGCATCGAGCAGCCCGGCATGCTCGCCACCGCGACGGTGGCGGCCCGGGCGAGACCGGCGCCGTGCCCGCCCGCGCAGATGATGTCCCATCCGGCGGCGACCGCGTGGTCGTGCACGAGCCGTACGGCGCCGAGCGAGCCGAGCAGCGCGGGACGCAGCAGCAGCGCGCGACCGGCGTTCAGACCGACCGCCTCGTCCAGTTCGGTCACGGAACCGACCTCGACCGCCACCGCGGCGGCCACCCGGTCCTGCAGGTCGGCGCTGGTCAGCAGATCCTTGAACGGCCGCTCGATGGCGACGATGCCGTAGGCGTCCAGCGCCTCGAGTTGGCTGATCCCGGCGTAGGCGCCGCGCCCGTCGACGGCGATGGCCAGACCGGGATAGGCGGCGCGGACCGCCCGGAGCGGTTCGACGTCCCAGCCCGGGTGGATGTCGAGCGTCACATGGCCGTAGCCCGCGCAGACGTGCCGGTTCACCCGTGCGATCATGCTTTCGACCGAGCGGTCGGCGGCCAGCCGCACGGTCCCGATGAGGGAGGTACGGCTTCCGCCGAGGGCGTGCGCCAGCGGGACGCCGTTCATCCGGCCCCACAGGTCCCAGCACGCCATGTCGCCGGCCGAGCCGCCGGGGATCTGGCCGAGCTCGGCCGGGTGTTCCCAGTCGACGCCGATCAGCGCGGGAAGCGACCGCTCCACATGCGGTGCGGGCCCGACGACCTCGCCCCAGCCGGTCATGCCGCCGTAGTCCGTGAGCTTGACCAGCGTGGTCTCCGGACGCCTGCCGTACGGCAGGGTCATCCTGAAGACCTCCACCTCCCGGACGCGCGGCACCTGAACCCCCTTCGGATAGACCCTACGCCCAACGGACAGGTGCTCGATCGCGCGGAATAACGCAAGAGTAACGGTTTAGAACGATCTCGCGAGGTCGGCCGACATCGCGAGTAGCGTCCTCGGCATCGTGTCGCGATTTTCCCTTTCCCCTATCGAACTTCCGGAGGACATGGTGCGTCGGCGCTCGGTTGTCAAAGGTGGTGCTCTGCTCGTTGTCGGCGCCTTGGCGCTGGCGGCCTGCGGGACTCGGGCCGACGAGACCGGGAGCGGGTCCGGCGGTGACCAGAAGGTCGTGAAGATCGGGGTGATCGCCCCGTTGACCGGCAACCTGTCGGCGATCGGGCTGGGCATCCGCAACTCGGTCGATCTGGCGATCCGCCAGGCGAACGAGCAGAACGCCATCCCCGGCTGGAAGATCGAACTGCGCGCGGAGGACGACCAGGCGACCCCGCAGGTGGGCCAGCAGGCGGCCAGCACGCTGGCGGACGACACGGCGGTCGCCGGAGTGGTCGGCACGTACAACTCGAGCGTGGCCCAGAACGTGATGCCGGTGCTCGACAAGGCGAGCATCGTCCAGGTGTCGCCCGGCAACACCGGTCCGGCGCTGACCATGGGCGAGGACCTGGACAATCCGAAGCGGCCGTACCACAACTACTTCCGCACCTGCACCACCGACGCGATCCAGGGACCGTTCGGCGCGCGTTACGTCTACAACACGCTGGGCATCAAGAAGATCGCGACGATCAACGACAAGAAGACGTACGGCGTCGGCCTGGTGGCGCAGTTCACCAAGGAGTTCAAGGCGCTCGGCGGCGAAGTCGTCTCTGAGCAGACGATCAACCCGGATGACACGGACTACTCGTCGGTGATCGCCAAGGTCGCCGCGGCCAAGCCGGACCTGCTCTACTACGGCGGGGAGTATCCCCAGGCCGGTCCGCTGAGCCGGCAGATGAAGGCACGCGGGCTTAACGTCGCGCTGATGGGCGGCGACGGCATCGTCGACCCCAAGTACATCGAACTCGGCGGCGACACCTCCGTCGGCGACTTCGGCACGAGTGTGGGCGCGCCGGTGGAGTCGCTGGACTCGGCCAAGGCGTTCGTGGAGGCCTACGACAAGGCCGGGTTCAGCGAGTCGTACTCCGCGTACGGCGCCTACGCGTTCGACGCGGCGAACGCCATCATCAACGGGCTCAAGGTGTCGCTGAAGGACGCGACGGAGATCAACAAGGACGTGCGCGAGGCGACGATCCAGGCGGTGCAGAACATCTCCTTCGAGGGCACCTCCGGGCACGTGGCGTTCGACGAGTTCGGCGACAACACCACGAAGATCCTCACGGTCTACAAGGTCGACGGTGACAAGTGGGCCCCCGCCCACACCGACACCTTCAAGTAGTCCGTCAGGTGTGGTGACGGGTCCTCGGAGGTTCGGGTGCTCACCCAGTTCGTGCAGCAGTTGGCCAACGGAGTGGTGCTCGGTGCCATGTACGCCCTCATCGCGTTGGGCTACACCATGGTCTACGGCATCATCCAGTTGATCAACTTCGCACACGGCGAGATCTTCATGATCGGCGCGTTCGGCGCGTTCACGGTGTACCGGTACATCCTGCCGGACGGGACGAGCCTGTGGATCGCACTGCCGTTGATGCTGCTCGGCGGCATGATCGCCGCGGTGGCGGTGGCGGTGGCGATGGAGCGGTTCGCGTACCGGCCGCTGCGGAACGCGCCGCGGCTGGCCCCGCTGATCACGGCGATCGGGGTGTCGATCGCGCTGCAGGAAGCGGTGCGGCTCTACTACCCCGATGCCCGCTCGAAGCTGGCCTTTCCGCAGTTGATCACCGGGTCGCCGATCCCGATCGGGTTCGGCGCGAGCGTGGACCGCGCCTCGGTCGTGGTGGTGCTCGTTTCGGTGATCTGCATGGTGGCTTTGACCCTGTTCGTACGGCGGAGCCGCATGGGGCGGGCGATGCAGGCGACCGCGCAGGACCCGGACACCGCCCGGCTGATGGGGATCAACATCGACCGGGTGATCGTGATGTCGTTCCTGCTGGGGGCGGCGTTGGCGGCGGTGGCCGGGATGGCGCAGGGGCTGTACCTGGGACAGATCGACTTCCGGATGGGGTTCATCGCCGGGTTGAAGGCGTTCACCGCCGCGGTGCTCGGCGGCATCGGCAACATCCAGGGCGCCGTGGTGGGCGGATTCGCACTGGGCATCGTCGAGGTGATGGCGGTGCAGTACATCCCCGGCCAGTTCGGCGGCGGGGCGTGGAAGGACGTGTGGGCCTTCGCACTGCTGATCTTGGTGCTGGTGTTCCGGCCGCAGGGGCTGCTGGGTGAGCGAGTGGCGGACCGGGCATGAGCGGCAGCGGAGTGACCACCGCGCGGCGGCGGCTGATCGAGAGGGCCCGGGGGCGCGTACCGGCCACGACGGCCCGTGCGGCGGCGCTGCTGGGTGCTGTTCTGAGCCTCGCGTCGACCTTCCTGGCCTGGTCGTACGGCAGCGCGTTTCCCGGGAATCTGACGATTTACGGTTATCCCGGCGGGGCGCAGGTCTACGTGCTCGTGCTGGCGCTGGTCGCGATCGTGCTGCTGCTGCTCGAGGTCAGTCCCCTGCGCCGGGTGCTGGCACCGGGCGGCGCCGGAGGCGCGGTACGCGTGCTCGCGTCAGGTGTTTTCCTGGTCACGGCGTTCACGGTCCTCGCGATCGGCGTCGAGCTGGGCGGGCTGATCAACGTCGAGTGGGGCGGCTGGGCAGCCCTGCTGGCCGCCGCGGTGTTCGTCGTGGCCGGCCGGTTGCTGCCGGACGACCGCCCGGCGGTGTGGTCGTACCGCCTGCCGGACTGGGTGGAGTTCCTGATCATCGCCCTGGTGCTCGGCCTCGCGCTGGCCGCCTTCGTGGAGGCGCTCGCGATCCCCGAGTGGGAGATCTTCCTGTGCTTCCTGGTCGCCCTGGGCGGCGCCCTGACGGCGGCCTGGCGGCTGGGACTGGTCTCATGGATCTCCGAGGTGGGGACGCGGCACCGGGGGGTGACGGTCACCGCGGCGTTCCTCGTCGCCGCGGCGTTCCCGTTCACCCAGGGCTCGGACAACCACTGGCTGAACGTGATGGTCAACGTCGGGATCTTCGCCACGACGGCGATCGGGCTGAACATCGTGGTGGGCCTGGCCGGGCTGCTGGACCTGGGCTACGTGGCGTTCCTCGGCGTGGGCGCCTACGTGGGGGCGCTGCTGTCCGGGGCGGCGGCGAGCACGATCGGCTGGAATCCGCCCTTCGCGGTCACGGTGGTGATCGGCGCGGTGATCACCGCGATCGTCGGAGTGCTCATCGGCACGCCGACGCTGCGGGTACGCGGCGACTATCTGGCGATCGTGACGCTCGGCTTCGGCGAGATCTTCCGGATCACGGTGAACAACCTCGACGGCAGCACCGGCCCGCAGGTGACCAACGGCCCGAACGGCATCCCGGGGATCCCGGACCTGAAGTTCCTCGGGATCGACTTCGGCCAGTCCCACACGGTCTTCGGCATGAACCTGGGATATTTCGCGAACTACTTCTTCCTCGAACTGGTGCTGATGGCGTTCGTGATCCTGGTGTTCTCGCGGATGAACAACTCCCGGCTCGGCCGGGCCTGGCTGGCGATCCGCGAGGACGAGGTGGCCGCGCAGGCCGCGGGCATCAACACGTTCCGGTTGAAGCTGCTGGCCTTCGCCCTGGGCGCGACGCTGGCGGGGATGGCCGGGACGATCCAGGCGCACGCCATCTCCTCCATCACCCCCGACTCCTACCAGTTCCTCAACTCGGCGTTCCTGGTCGCCGCCGTGGTGCTCGGCGGAATGGGCACGGTCACCGGGGCGCTGCTGGGGTCCGTGGTGCTGTTGCTGCTGCCGGAGAAGTTCCGGTTCTTCCAGGACAACAAGTTGCTGATCTTCGGTGTGACGCTGGTGCTGGTGATGCGGTTCCGGCCGGAGGGCGTGATCGCGAACAAGCGCCGGAAGGCGGAGTTCCACGAGGAGGAGATCTCCGAGGAGCTCGGCCGGGAGGCCCGGGCGGAGGGGGCGCGATGACGGCGACCGTCGGGGACACGCCCCACAAGCCGGTGCTGCGGGTGTCCGGGGTGACGATGCGCTTCGGCGGGCTGACCGCGGTCGACGGCGTCGACTTCACGGTCGGCGAGCAGGAGATCGTCGGGCTGATCGGCCCGAACGGCGCG
This sequence comes from Sphaerimonospora thailandensis, assembly GCF_016863115.1. Taxonomy (GTDB): domain Bacteria; phylum Actinomycetota; class Actinomycetes; order Streptosporangiales; family Streptosporangiaceae; genus Sphaerimonospora; species Sphaerimonospora cavernae. Next base: position 3,007 of record NZ_BOOG01000045.1, on the reverse strand, counting down.
GGCAAGACGACGTTCTTCAACTGCCTGACCGGCATGTACGTGCCCACGGCCGGCCAGGTGATCTACCGTGGGACGCCGCTGTCGGGCAGGCCGGACCTGGTCACCAAGGCCGGCGTCGCCCGCACCTTCCAGAACATCCGGTTGTTCCCCAACATGACCGTGGTGGAGAACGTGAAGGTCGGCCGGCACTGCCGTACCACCGTCGGGGCGCTCTCGGCGCTGGTGCGCGGCCCGAAGTACCGGCGGGAGGAGCGGGAGACCGAGGCCCAGGCCCGGGAACTGCTCGACTTCGTCGGCCTGGCCGACGCGGCGGACGACCTGGCCCGCAACCTGCCCTACGGCGACCAGCGGCGACTGGAGATCGCCCGGGCCCTGGCCAGCGACCCCGGCCTGCTGCTGCTGGACGAGCCCACCGCCGGAATGAACCCCTTGGAAACCGCGCAGACGAAGGACCTGGTGTTCAAGATCCGGGACCGCGGCCTGGCCGTGGTGGTGATCGAGCACGACATGCGGTTCATCTTCACGCTGTGCGACCGGGTCGCCGTGCTCGTCCAGGGCCGCAAGCTGATTGAGGGAAGCCCGGCACAGGTGCAGCACGACGAGCGAGTGATCGCCGCCTACATCGGCACACCGGCTGGATCGGAGCAGCAGGCATGACCGCGATGCTCGAGGTGGACGACCTTCGGGTCGCCTACGGCACCATCCTGGCTGTCAAGGGGATCAGCTTCCGGGTCGAGCAGGGTCAGGTCGTCACGCTGATCGGCGGCAACGGCGCAGGCAAGACCACCACGCTGCGGACCCTGTCCGGACTGCTCAAGCCCGCCGGCGGGCAGATCAGGTTCAAGGGCCGGCGGATCGACGGCACCCCAGCGCACAAGATCGTCGAACTGGGGCTCGCGCACTCACCGGAGGGCCGGCACATCTTCCCCCGCATGACGATCGAGGAGAACCTGCTGCTCGGCGCCTACCTGCGCCGTGACGGCGCGGGGGTCGGGCGTGACATCCAGCGGGCCTACGACCTGTTCCCGGTGCTCGGCGAGCGCCGCAAACAGGCCGCCGGCACGCTTTCTGGCGGCGAGCAGCAGATGCTGGCCATGGGCCGGGCGCTGATGAGCCAACCCGAGTTGCTCATGCTCGACGAGCCGTCCATGGGCCTGTCCCCCATCATGATGCAGAAGATCATGGAAACCGTCGCCGAACTCAAGGCGGCCGGCACCACGATCCTGCTGGTCGAGCAGAACGCCCAGGCCGCGCTCACCCTCGCCGACCGCGGCTATGTGCTGGAGACCGGCCGGATCGTGCTCGAAGACCATGGGCAGGCCCTGCTCGGCAACGACCAGGTCCGCAAGGCCTACCTCGGCGAAGACTAGAGTTCAGTCCGGGCCTGTCGGGCGACTCCGATAGACCTTCATCCCCGCAGGCGGCAGGGCCTACACGGGCGCCACGAATCCTAGACAACACAGAACTCGTTGCCCTCTGGGTCCTGCAGCACCACGGCGTAGTACTCCATGTCCGGCTCATCCATGATCCGCAGCACGGCGGCACCAGCCGTGGTCAGCCGTTCCACCACAGTTGTGACCCGCTGCGTGCGAATCGCCAATGGGACGTCGCGCCCGCCGCCCACCTTCAGATCGAGGTGCACCCGGTTCTTGGCGACCTTGGGTTCTGGAACCTGCTGGAACCACACCCGCGGCCCCTGCCCGATGGGGTCGATGATCGACTCCGGACTGTCGCCAGCGCCGGCGGACAGTTCCTCTTCAGGCACCCCCATATCCGCCCAATAATCCCGCCACGTGGCATGTCCCCCCGGCGGAGGCTCGGGCACGTATCCCAGAGCCTCGCTCCAGAACGCCACCAGTCTCCGCGGGTCGGCGCAGTCGATCGTCAGCTGCAGTGTCATCTCCATGCCTGGAGCCTGCCAGACAGGTCTGACATATCTCGGTTCTCGGTTTCCTTGGATCGTCATTCACCCGCTGAGCAGGACGGTGTAGAGTGCCCTCTTCTCGCCCAACCACTCACGGTCGATGAATCGGCCGCTCATGCGTCCGGCGAGGAAAAGATAGGCCTCCAGGCAGACCCGCCCGTGGTTCTCGGGCTCGGTGACCTCGGGCCGGAAGCGCACCACCTCCGGGATGACCGAGGGAGGGCCGACCTCCCGGACATAGGGCTCGATCATTGAGCCGGGTTCAGCGATGATCTCCCCGTACCACCGCTGGGTCACCCAGCCGGTCGTGACGCCATCACCGTAGAAGAGATCGTAGACGTAGCCGTCCAAGGTGCGGATCTGGAGGAAACGCAGGCCCGCCTCCGTCAGGCCCGTGGTCACCGGGGGTGGGCCGCTGATGGTCAGGACGTGAGTCCAGCCGTCGGAGTGCGGGCCGGTCCATATGCGTTCGGTGAAGGCCATCGGCCGGTAGCAGGCCATGGCGGTGGCGAGGTCGCAGTCCTGGCGGGAGGCGAGATCCGCGCCGAGCAGAGCGGCCACACTATCGGCATCGCCCGACTCGACCCAGGTGCCGGCAAATCCGCGTCCCAGTCCCGCGCCGAGCAGGAGCTCCCACTGGTCACTCACGCGGCCACGCCCCTTCCGGAATACGACAGAGCAACCCCGGCGTGGTGAACCAGGAGCCGTCGATGAACCTGCCAGTCGTGTACGCCAGCGCGGCGAGGTAGAAGTTCATCTCTTGGGCGATGCTAGAGGAACCGACGAGGCCCGCTCCCTCCTCCATGGGGCGGTCCCAGTGTTCCGTGGGGATGTCCTCCCACTCGCCCCCATTGACATAGGCAGGTTCGCTGATTTCGCCCGCGTAGTAGTGCAGATGATAGGCCCGGCCGCCCGGCTGCGGGAGCGACTCAAGGGCCCGCCACGGGAACAATCCGGACACGGTGAACATCATGACCCAGCCGAGCCTCTGCTCGGCGACCCACACGATGTCCTCTTCCTCTTCCGCGTAGGAGCGATACCATCGCCGCGCCTGGTTCAGGTCACAGGTGAGCGTCTCCTCCT
>NZ_BOOG01000044.1 GCF_016863115.1 Sphaerimonospora thailandensis | reverse complement strand
TGGATCGACGATGAACGGCATTCCGAGGAAGGTCGGCAGCTTCGTCTGGCACCCGGTGAACGTCTCGCAGGCCGCGACGGACTACACGCTGGGCATTGGCGAGGGCCGGCTCGACCTGAGCGACCTCGCGCTCCGGCCCGGCGCCCGGGTCAGGTTCAACGCGTCGGTCTCGGTCGGGCAGCTCACGGTGATCGTGCCGGCGACCGCGCGAGTGGAGGTGCACGGGTACGCCCGGCTGGGCGAGGTGAAGATCGACCACAGGGTCGAGGACGGTACGGACGTCCGATTCGACCGGGTGCTCGAGCCCGAGGTGACCGGGACGTCCGACGCGCCCACCATCGAACTCCACGCGCGGGCCGGGATCGGCGACGTGGAGGTGCGCCGTGCCGCCTGACCGGAAGGTCGAACGCCTCCGCCGGGTCCACCGGACCGACTGGATGGCGCTGCTCAGCGGACTGCTGTTCATCGGCGTCGGCATCCGCTACCTGATCGGCCCCGCTCCCGATCCCGTCATCATGATCCCCGTGCTCATCGGCGGGCTGGGGTTCGCCGCGTTCGTCGCCATCCTCGCCAAGGCGCTGCGTCACTGATCCCGGGGCCACGGGTGAGACGAATCGCCGCCTCTGTGATGTGGGGGGCTTGACCAAACGGATACGGAGCGTACGTTCGCTGATATCCGGTCTCACCGCTTTTGGGGAGGACGTCATGCCCCGGATCACCGTCAAGGTCGACGGAATCAGCTACGAGGAGGACGTGGAGCCACGGATGCTGCTGGTCCACTTCCTAAGAGATCGATTGGGAAAAACCGGGACTCCGATCGGCTGCGACACCAGCAACTGCGGGTCCTGCACGGTGCTCATGGACGGCAAGAGCGTGAAGAGCTGCTCGGTGCTCGCCGTCCAGGCGGATGAGAGTGAGATCGTCACCATCGAGGGCCTGTCGAGTGACGGGAACTGGCACCCGATGCAGCGGGCCTTCCACGAAGAGCACGCCCTCCAGTGCGGCTACTGCACGCCCGGGATGATCCTCGCCGCCATCGACCTGCTCAAGGACGACCCCGACCCCTCCGACGACGCCATCCGCCAGGGCCTGGAGGGGAACCTCTGCCGGTGCACGGGCTACTGCAACATCGTCCGTGCCGTACGGCGTGGCGCCGGGGAGATGGGGGTGACCACACGATGACCGACACGATGAGCGAGGTGGGCAGGGCCCGCCGGCGCAAGGAGGACGCGCGGCTGGTCACCGGCCGCACCCAGTGGACCGACAACATCCAGCTTCCCGGCATGCTCCACGTGGCGTTCCTGCGCAGCCCGATGGCGCATGCGCGGATCACCCGCGTCGACGTCTCGGCCGCGCGCGGCCGCCCCGGCGTGGTCGCGGTGTTCGGCGGCGCGGACTTCGCCGCCGAGCAGGGGAGCCTGCCGTGCGCCTGGCCGGTCACCGAGGACGTCGTCATCCCCGATCACCCGCCCATGGCCGTGAGCGAGGTCCGTTACGTGGGCGAGGCGGTGGCCTGCGTCGTCGCCACCGACCGCTACAAGGCGGCGGACGCGCTGGACGCCATCGAGATCGACTATGAGCCGCTGGAGCCCGTGCTCGACATGACCGAGGCGCTGGCCGAGGGCTCCCCGACAGTCCACGAGTCCGGCAACAAGGCGTTCACCTGGAAGTTCGCCCAGGGAGACATCGGGGAGGCGTTCCGCGACGCGCCCGTCGTCATCGACCGGACCTTCGTGCAGCAGCGGCTCATCCCCTCGGCGATGGAACCGCGGGCCGTCGTCGCGCAGACCGACGGCGACCGGTTCACCCTGCATTCGGCGACGCAGATCCCGCACATCCTGCGGGTCATGCTCGCGCTGACCACGGGGATCCCCGAGCACAGGCTCCGGGTGATCGCGCCGGATGTGGGCGGCGGGTTCGGCTCGAAGTTGCAGGTGACGGCGGAGGAGGTGCTCTGCCTGCTGATCACCCGTCGGCTGGGCCGGCCGGTCAAGTGGACCGAGTCGCGTTCCGAGGGCAACCTGACCGTGCACCACGGCCGCGACCAGCTCCAGCGGATCAGTGTGGCCGCCGAACGCGACGGCCGGATCCGGGGCGTCAAGGTCGACCTGCTCGCCGACATGGGCGCCTACCTGATGCTGGTCACGCCCGGCGTCCCGCTGCTCGGCGCGTTCATGTACAACGGCATCTACAAGATGGACGCCTATGACTTCACGTGCACCGGCGTCTTCACCACCAAGATGCCGACCGACGCCTATCGGGGCGCGGGCCGGCCGGAGGCCACCTACGCGATCGAACGCGCCATGGACGAGCTGGCCGTCGAGGTCGGGCTCGACCCGATGGAGGTCAGGCGCCGGAACTGGATCAAGCACTCGGAGTTCCCGTACACCACGATCGCCGGGCTGACCTACGACTCCGGCAACTACGAGGCGGCCACCGACCGCGCCCTCGCACTGTTCGGATACGACAAGCTGCGGGCCGAGCAGGCCGACCGGCGGGACCGCCGCGATCCGGTCCAGCTCGGCATCGGGATCTCGACATATACCGAAATGTGCGGCTTGGCGCCGAGCCGGGTCCTCGGCAGCCTGTCGTACGGCGCGGGCGGCTGGGAGCACGCCGAGGTCCGGATGCTCCCGACCGGCACGGTCGAGGTCGTCACCGGCACCAGCCCGCACGGCCAGGGCCACGTGACCGCGTGGAGTCAGATCGTGGCCGACGCGCTCGGCGTCCCGTTCGAGGACGTCTCGGTGATCCACGGCGACACCGCGTCGTCGCACAAGGGCATGGACACCTACGGCTCCCGCTCGCTGGCCGTCGGGGGCATCGCCCTGGTCCAGGCCTGCGAGAAAGTGCGGGAGAAGGCGCGGCAGGTGGCCGCCCACCTGATGGAGGCGTCCGCTGACGACGTCGAGTTCTCCGACGGCCGGTTCCGGGTGCGCGGCACCACCACGGAGCGGACCATCCAGGAGATCGCCCTCGCCACGTTCGCCGCCCACGACCTCCCCGAGGGGTTCGAGCCACGGCTCGACGCGCAGGCGACGTTCGACCCGGACAACTTCTCCTTCCCCCACGGGACGCACCTGTGCGCGGTCGAGGTGGACACCGAGACCGGCGCGACGACGATCCGGTCCTACGTGGCCGTCGACGACGTGGGCAAGGTGGTCAACCCGCTCATCGTCGAGGGGCAGGTGCACGGCGGCATCGCCCAGGGGATCGCCCAGGCGCTGTTCGAGGAGGCGGTGTACGACGCGGAGGGCAACCTGCTGACCACGACCATGGCCGACTACCTGCTGCCGTCCGCCGCCGACCTGCCCGACTTCGTGACGGACCGCACCGAGACCCCGGCGACCACCAACCCCCTCGGGGTCAAGGGCGCCGGCGAGGCCGGCACGATCGCCGCCACCCCGGCCGTGGTCAACGCGATCGTCGACGCGCTGCGCCCGTACGGCGTACGCGACGTGCGGATGCCGTGCACGCCCGAACGGGTGTGGCGGACCCTTCAGAACCGGGCCCTTCAGAATCGGGCCCTTCAGAACCGGGCCCTTCAGAATCGGGCGCTGCGGAACGAGGAAGGAGCATCGGCATGATCCCCGCGTCGTTCGACTACTCCCGGCCGTCGTCTCTGGACGAGGCCCTGGCCGTGCTCGGCGATGCCGGGGAGGAGGCCAAGGTGCTGGCAGGCGGCCAGTCGCTGCTGCCGCTGCTCCGGCTGCGGCTCGCCTACCCCACGACACTGGTCGACGTCGGCCGTGTCGCGGAGCTGCGCGGCATCGCCGACCACGCCGACCACGTGTTCATCGGCGCGATGACCACGCACCACGAGGTGATCCGATCCCCGGTCGTGAACGAGCACTGCCCGCTGGTCGCACTGGCGACCGCGACCGTCGCCGACCCCGCCGTACGGCACCGCGGCACATTCGGCGGATCGCTGGCCCACGCCGACCCCGCCGGCGACCTCCCCTCTGTGGCCCTCGCCCTGGACATGGACCTCGTGGCCCGGTCATCCCTCGGGGATCGGATCATTCCGGCGGCCGAGTTCTTCGTCGACTATCTCGAACCGGCCCTGGAACCCGGCGAGATCCTCGTCGGGGCCCGTGTGCCGAAACTCGGCCCCGGGTGGGGTTTCCACTACGAGAAATTCCACCGTACGGCCCAGGCGTGGGCCACCGTCGGGGTGGCCGCCGCCGTACGCCGGTCGAACGGCACCGTCGAGGAGGCGCGGGTCGCGCTGACCAACATGGGTCCCACTCCGGTCCGGGCGGTGACCGTGGAGGCGGCGGTGCGCGGCGTGGCGGCCGATCGGAACGGCTCGCTGCGTGAGGCGGCCGAGCAGGCGGCGGAGGGCGCCGATCCCCCCGGCGACCTGCACGCCCAGCCCGACTACCGGGCGCACCTGGCCAGAGTCCTCACGCACCGGGCCCTGCTGGCCGCCTGCGCGGTCTAGAGAGATTCAGGAAGGAGTCCGGCCGTGGCACTGCGGTTCGAGCACGACTTCATGGTTCCCGTCCCGGCCGAACGGGCCTGGCCGGTCCTCCTGGACGCCAAGCGGGTCGCGCCGTGCCTGCCCGGCGCGACCCTGGAGTCGGTCGACGGCGACGCCTTCACGGGCCGCCTGCGGGTGAAGGTCGGCCCGATCACCATCACCTATCGGGGCAGCGCGGCGTTCGAGGACGTCGATCCTGATGGGCGCACGCTGACGCTGAAGGCGTCGGGCCGGGAGACCCGCGGCGCGGGCACCGCGAGCGCCGAGGTGACCGCCCGGCTCTTCCCGGAGGGAGAGCGGACCCGGGTGCTCGTGGAGACCTCGTTCAACGTCACCGGGCGGCCGGCCCAGTTCGGCCGGGGCGTGCTGGCCGATGTCGGCGGCAAGCTCATCGACCGCTTCGCCGCGAACCTCGCCGGGCTCTTCGAGGAGGACCCGTCGGATGCGGCGCCGACGGACACCGCCATTCCCGCGGGGCGGAGCACGGAATCGGAACCCCCCGCTGTCGATCACGCCGAGCCGGCGGGTGTCGGGGGTGGTTCCACGGTCGCCGCGCCGAGTCATGAGGACTCCCCGCTGAGCCACCGCACCACGGAGGAGCAGGCACTCGACCTCCTGGAGATCGCCGGCGGGCCGCTCGTCCGGCGACTGGCCGCCCCGCTGGCCGCACTCGCAGCCCTGACCGCGCTCGCGGTCGTGATCCACCTACTCCGCCGCCTTCTCCGCCCCCATCACTCGGAGGCGTGAGAGTTGGGGTCATATGGGGGTGTGGGCACGCATTCAGTGGGTGGTGTGAGGGTTTCGGGAGTGTGGTGAGGGGGATGTGGGGTGGGGGGTTGGCGGGGAAGGATGCGACTCAGCGGGGCAGGAGTTCCGCTGACCGCTGCCTGGGGAGGCCGGCGAGCATGCGCTGACCATCGGTGAGCAGGGCGGCGGTCGGGCCGGGCTCACGCAGCCTGGTCAGCCGGTCCCGGTTGTACTTGCGGGCCCGTGCCGTACGACGCTTGCTCACCGCCGACTTGAAGGCGGCCACGTGCTCGCGGTCGGCCCGCGGCGCGCCGGTCAGCTCATAGCCGAGTGAGCTCAGCCGCTCGCCCAGCACGTCCTCGCAGAGCGAGATCTCCCACGGCTCCAGCTTGCTGACCCACTTGCCGGCGTGGGCCGTGGTGACCTCGCGATGGGTGTTGCTGTGCCAGACCTTGTGCTTGGGCACCGCCACCTCCGCCATGTGTCGTGGCTCGCACATCGCGGGGTCGTAGTCCTCACCGATGAAGGCGCACAGCTTCGCCAGCTCGGTCTCGGGATCGGCGGTCAGGTCCTCGTACCGCAGCTGGTAGAAGCTGTCCTCCGGCAGCTTGCGCGCGTGGCGGCGGCCGAAGTCGATGGCCTCGGCCCAGTTGGCGGCCGCGTGGAAGGTGTCCGGCTTGTACCAGGGCATCTCCTTCAGCGAGGCGATGCAGTCGCGGCCGTCCCTGATCAGGTGGATGAACTGGGCGTCGGGGAACATCCGCATCAGCATCTCGACGTGCCGGTAGTAGCTCGGCCGCTTGTCCCCCCAGCGCGACTTGCCGAACCGCTCCGCGTAGCACTTGAACACCATCCCGATGACCGAGCCGAAGCTGCCCGGCCCGAGCATGGCGGCGTGGACGAACTCCCCCGCGTCCAGGCCCAGCTCACGGAACTTGGTGTTGCGTCCCTCTGCGATCCAGGTGGCGAGCCTGCGGCGGTTGTCCGCCAGCCGCATGTCGCCGTACGCGCGGCGCGAGAAGTAGGCCGGCACCAGGAACCGGGTCTCCGGCGGTACGGCGACGCGCGGGTGCGAGTGCAGCATGAGCTGCAGCATGGTGGTGCCGGAACGCGGGCAACCGACGACGAAAATCGGCCTGTCCGACTGCATGTGATCTATCCCCCCGTGATGAATGCGATTCAGTGAAACCCGGCTGAACCGGCCGAATCAGACAAGGATCTTCTCCTTCTCGGGCTCGCTCTGCGGGATCTGCCGAGCGGCCAGCCAGACGCGGTAGACGAGCGACATCTCGAAGGCCAGCAGCAACGTGCCGGCTCCGATCGTGACCGGCACCAGGGCCCATGATCCGAGCACCGGGGCCACCACGAACACCGCGGCGTGAAACTCGATCCCGCTCACGACGTGCGTACGCACCCGCCGCCGGACCAGGAACACCCGGAACCGGTCGTACCAGGGAAACCGGGCATGGAACTCCTTCTGTAGGTCGATGATCTTGCGGCCGTCCTCGACCTCGTCCGCCAGTTGTCCGACCTCGGTGCGCGGCCGACTGCCCAGGACGCTCTCCACGAACACGCAGTCCGCGTCCATTCGGGCCTGGGCCAGGCTGCGCGTGGCCTCCTTGACCCGCTTGAGCTGCGGGCCGTTGATGTAGCGGAACAGGTCGAGCACGACGATGCCGACGGCGGCCAGCATGTAGTCGGTGTCTCCGGTCCTGGTGTACTCCCCGAACCCCAGGCCGAAGGCACAGCAGACCACTCTGATGCGGTCGCCGACGTAGTCGAGCCAGAGGCCGAACGGCGTGCCGGTGCCCTTGAGCCGGGCGATCTTCCCGTCCATGCAGTCGACCATGAAGCTCAGGTAGAACAGCACCGCGCCCAGGAGCAGCGCGCCCTCGAGGAACGCCGCCGCCGAGGCGAAGCCGCCCAGCATCGACAGCCGGGTCAGTGTGTTAGGTGTGATCTTGGTGTGGTTCGCCACGAGCAACGCCAGCCGACAGGCGAGCGGATCGACCATGAAAACGGTCCACCACGAGTCTCTCGGCTTGCGTGCCGCCAGGATGTCGTCGAGCGTGAAACGTCCCATGCAGCAAGAATGACTACAGCGCGTGTCTGATCACATGCAAATCGGAAACAGGTGGGCCATCTCGTTGCGACTTCTTGACCGTTGCGGGAAGTAGGTAAATCGACCGCCAAACGAGTGGCGGATCGGTTACAGTCCGTGCTCAAGGGGGAGACCATGGCGGTTGTTGCGTTGTGTCGGCGGCTGCAGAGACGGCTGCCATCGTGGGAGACCGCGCCGCGCGCGGCGCTGGTCCGCGCGGATGCGAGTCCGCTACAGGCCCGGCGCGAGACGCTCGACCTGGTCTGCTCGCTGTTGTCCGATGCCGGGGTGGGTTTCTTCTGTGTCCGGCCGGTGCCCGGTCGCCCCCCGGTGGTCGCGGTCGAGGCCGGCGAGCGGGTCCGTGCGCTCGACGCGCTCGCCCGGTGCGGCGCCCTGCCGCTGCTCGCCGTGCCGCAGCCGTACGGCAGGCAGGTGCCGCGGACGGCGGACACCGAGCCGATGCGCCCGATCCGGCGCGCGGCGGCCATCCTGCGGGACGCCTCGATCGTGCGGCTGGCCATCGAATTCACCAGCCCGTCGCGGACGCTGGCGCTCGGCGCGGAGCACGGCTGCGATCTGGAGTTCTGGTCACGCGAGGGCGGCGCGCTGGTGGCGCCCAGGCCGAACGGCGCCTGCGACGTCGTCCCGGCCGACGGCGAGATCGTGGAGGGCGGCGAGGAGTTGTTCAACACGCTCGTGTCGACCGCCCAGCGCGCCCGTGTCTATCCGACCCGGCCGGAGTTCACCCGGCGGCTGCTGAGCGACATCGACTTCCCGATCGACGCCGTCTACACCTGGGTCGACGGCGCCGACCCGGCGTGGCGCGCCCGTCGCGACCAGGCGCTCGGCGGGGCGCGGACGGCTTTCGGCGGGCTCAGCGAGATGGCCACGACGGAGGCGCGGTTCACCAGCCGTGACGAGTTGCGCTACTCGCTGCGCTCGCTGTGGATGTACGCCCCCTGGGTCAATCGGGTGTGGATCGTGACCGACGGGCAGACGCCTCCGTGGCTGGACGGCTCGCACCCGATGGTGACGGTGGTGGACCACAAGGAGATTTTCACCGATTCCTCGGCGTTGCCGGTGTTCAACTCCCACGCGATCGAGACGCAACTCCATCACATCGACGGGCTGTCGGAGCACTTCCTCTACCTGAACGACGATTTCTTCCTCGGCCGCCCGCTGTCACCGCACACGTTCTTCGAGGCGAACGGGGTGACCCGCTTCTTCCTCAGCCTGGTCCACGTCCCGTTCGGAGCGCCGGAGCATGAGGAGTCCCCGGTCCACGCGGCCGGCATGAACAACCGGCGGATCCTGGAGCAGTTGTCCGGCCGAACGCTGACGCAGAAGCTCAAGCACGTGCCGTACGCGCTGCGCAGGTCGCTGATGTACGAAATGGAGGAACGGTTCGCGGCGGAGTTCGAGGCGACGGCGCGCAGCACGTTCCGCACGACCTCCGACATCTCGGCCGTCTCGTCGCTGGCGCATTATTACGCCTATCTCACCGGCCGGGCGGTGCCGGGGATCGTGGACTACACGTACGTGGACCTGTCGGTGCCGAAGACCCCGGGCAAGCTGCATCGGATGCTGGCGCGCCGTAGACACGACGTGTTCTGCCTCAACGACACCGCCCCGACCACGCCCGAGCAGGACGCCCTGCTGGCCGATTTCCTGGAGGCGTACTTCCCCACTCCGGCGCCCTTCGAGCTCAGCTGAGCGGACGGTTCGGGCCGGGGCTCCATCGGAGGCTCGATCCGGGGCTCGATCCGGGGCTCGATCCGGGGCTCGATCCGGGGCTCGATCCAGCCGAGTATCGGGCGACGAACAGGCCGCGGAAGGTCCATCGACCGGTCGGGACGAATGACCGGCGCAGCAGGTCGAACCGCCTGCTCGAAAGGGCTGCCTTTCCGGTGTGGCCCACCACCCAGATGGTGCGCACACCGGCGAGGCGGTCGGCCAGCACGCGGCGGCCGACCTCCCGGCCGCGGAAGCTGCCGTCGCTCTCGGGGGAGCGGGCCAGCGCCACGTCGTCGAGGCGTTCGAAGATCCCCGGATACACCACCGCGTACTTTCTGGCCTTGCCCGGGGCGAACAGAACTCCATCCCCCGGCCGCGCGGCCGACGCGAGCAGCACCATGACCGGGCGCGGGTCGTCCTGCCGGCCGTCCGGCCCCCGGGCGGCGAGCTGCCCCGGGATCGACAGGCCCAGCCAGGCCACCGCCAGTACGGCTACCGCCGCCCACCGGACCAGGGCGTGGGACAGCACAGAGGGCAGCGCGGCGAGCCCCGCCCCGACCAGCAGCGCGGCCGCGGGAAGGCAGCAGAACACGTAGCGGAACACGTATACGGGGTGGGCAGCCCACGAGACGGCCAGCAGCACCAGCGGCGGCACGAGCAGCCACGGCACCGCCAGCGCGAGGAGATCGCGTCCGCCGCCGCTCCGCATGCGATCTGCGATGCCGAGCAGGGCGAGCGCCCAGGCCAGTGGGGCGACGCCCAGCCACGCCGGGTGCGCGGCGCCGACGTCGCCGAAGAGTTGGACGGCGAGCATGCCCGTCTCCGCGGGACCCGGCCGGGGGATCCAGCCGATCTGGGCGGTCTGCCGCGACGCCAGCCACGCCAGCGGCCCCACCACGGCGAGTGCCCCCGCGGCCGCCCCGCACCAGCGCCACACCGGCCCCCTCGACAGCGCCACATAAACGCCGTGCGCCCCCGCCACCAGGAACGCGAACAGGTTGACGTAGCCCAGCGCGGCCAGCGCGACGCCGTACAGCGTGAAGGCGGCGGCGGACGGCCCGCGTACCGCGCGCAGCAGCAGCAGGGTCACGCCGATGGTCGCGGCCATGGTCAGCGGGTACGGCCTGGCCTCCTGAACGTAGCGGGAGAAGATCGGCATCGTGGCCATCAGCATCCCGCCGTACAGGCCCGCCCGCCGGTGTCCCAGCGCCCGCCCGAGGGCGCCCACGCCGGCCGCGGCCAGCACCCCGGCGACGACCGAGGGCAGCCGCAGCACCACCTCGCCGGTCCCGAACAGCGCCACGACGACGTGCATGAGCCCGTAGTAGAGGCCGTGGACCGCGTCGACGGCCTGGAGCAGGTGGAGCAGCTGATGCGGCGTCCGGATGGCCGCGCTCAGGGTAGCGGCCTCATCCCGCCAGACCGGCGGTGATGCCAGGTCCCACAGGCCGGCGACGAGCGCGAGGCCCGCCGGCGCGGCGATCGCGTACGGCCGCCTCATGAGAGCATGCGCGCCACCACTCGCGCGGATGCCTGCCCGTCATCCCATGGACAGAATTTTTCGCTGAAATCCTGATATCTGGCTTTGTACGAGGTGAAGTCGCCGGATTTCAGGACTTGAGCGAGGTCGTCGGCCGTACGCACGATGGGCCCGGGCGCCTCGGTCTCGAAGTCGAAGTAAAAACCTCGCACCTCGTCCCGATAGCGTTCCAGGTCCGGGGTGAGAAAGGCCATCGGCCTGCCCGTACCGGCGAAATCGAACATCGACGACGAGTAGTCGGTCACCAGCACATCGGCGGCGGCTAGCAGATCCGCCATATCAGGAAATCTCGACACATCAAGGGCAGTGCCGGGGAACGCGACCCGGTCGGCGACCAGATAATGCGCCCGGACCAGCAGCATGTCGCTGCCACCCAGCGCCTCGGCCAGGGTCCCGGCGACGCGGCCGACGTCGAACGCCGTCGACCCATCAGGGTGGATCAGCTCGTCGTCCCGCCAGGTCGGCGCGTAGAGGATCACTCGGCGGTCCTCCGGGACGCCCAGACGTTCTCGCGCCGACCGCCGACGCTCCGGCCGGAACAGCAGGTCATTTCGGGGATAGCCGGACTCCAGCACCTCACCCGCGTAGCCGAAAGCCCGGCGCAGGATCGGCGTCGAGAACGGATTGGGCGAGAGCATCACGTCCCAGGCCGCGACATGACGCCCCAGGTCCTCCTCGCGCACCCGCTGGGCGTACCGCATGCCCGCGAGGTCGCGGCCCAGCCGCTTGAGCGGCGTGCCGTGCCAGGTCTGCACGAACATCTGGCCGGGCCGCTTGCCGTACCATCCGGGTTGGGTGCGCCGGTTGGCCACGATGAAACGGCAGGTGTGCAGGGCCTCCTCGTGCTCGCGTGAGCCGTACAGGACCGTGCGCACCCTCATCCGCCCGTCGCGGGCCGGCACGGTGAACTGCCCGTCGCGGGTCACCCAGACCAGCTCCATGTCGGGGCGCTGCCGTGCCAGCTCTTCAGAGATCGCGCGGGGGTTGCAGGAGTACTGCCCGCCGCCGTAGCTGTCGAACAGGGCCGCGTCCACGAGCCGGGTGGTGCGCCGGCGGGCCGCTTCGCGGCGTCGGCGCGTCGAATACGGCCCGCGCTCGTGCGGGCCGAGGCCGGGCCGTACGGCGAGGCGGAGCTCGGCGGACCGGGTGGTCCGCAGGGAGACCTCGTGGACCGCGGTCCCATGCGGCTCAGGCAGGTCGGCCACCAGGGCCTGAGCCAACCGCACCGGCCCCCCGCCGGTCAGCACCCGCCAGGTGCCGCTTCGCAGCGGGAGCCCGGACGCGGTCTCGCCGATGGTCGCCGTCCAGCGGTCTCCCTCCCGGTGGACCGGCCAGGCGTGCCGCTCGTGCCCGCGTACCAGCATGATCACATCGGCGTCGACGTCGCCCGTCCCGGTCAACACCAGCTCGTGCGCGTCGGTCCACTGGAGGCCGGTGGCCCTGTCCCCCTTCCAGGCGTGATCATCTTGGCGGGGAGCGACATCCTGGAGTATGAGCCCGCGGTCCCGGGCCAGCACCACGGTGAGGCCATCCGCGTCGAAGGTCCGCTCCCCCGCGTGCCGGCCGCCGGTCGCCCGGCCCGCCCGGGTCACGCCGCGGGCCGTGACCCGGGCACGCAGCGCCCAGCGGCCCGTACGCCAGCCGGCCCGCCGGGCCGACCGGGCCAGCGCGGGCAGCTCGATCTCGGCGAGAAAGCCGGAGTCGTCGTGGTTCACCGCGGACTGCCGGGAGTCGGCGGTCACGTCCGGTCTGGAGATTCGCCGGATCGGCAGCTCGATACGACTGCCCCCATGCTGGAGCCACACCTCTATCCGGCTGCGGCGGCTGTCCAGGTGGGTGATGTAGGCGTGGCCCGCGACGACGAGCCTGCCGTCGCGGTGCCGTACGTCGTCGACGCACGCGCGCAGCTCGAAGTCGCGCCGCGCGTCGAAGAGGTCGGCGGGGATCCGGCCGTCCCCGAGGAGCGGATAGTCGAGACACCAGCGTCGCCGCAGCAGCCCACGCCGGACCACCCCGCGATCCGCGATGTCCGACTCGGCGAACCGCAGCACCTCCGCCAACTCTTCCCACATACCGCGCGTCACCAGGAAGAGCTGGAGCCGCCTGAGCGCCGGCAGTTCGCGTACGACCTCCGGATCCAGACGGGCCAGAACCGGAACGAGGTCGGCGGCGAGCCGCGCCAGCCCCGCCGGGTCCTCGGCGTGATCGCAGAGTGAACCGAGACACGCCGCGACATACTCCTCACCGTCGGCAGAGGCGTCGATCATTGAGCGTTCTGGCGGCGTCATCACAAGTGACAGGATGCCTACGCAACGTCACCGGACGCCGCCGATTCAGAGGACCCCATTGCCGTCGCTTGGAATTTCCTTGACCCGGCAGGCTCGGCGATGTCCGCCTCGCTCATGGGCGACTGCCCCTGCGGGGCCTGCTCTGCGGTGGACGTGCCGCACCCGCCGCTTCAAAACCATCGACGCGCCATGCACGTGCACCACCTGCCCAGAGCGTGAGGGCCGGCCTGCGGGAGACACGCCACACCGGACAACCCGATCACGCAGGGCACATCATCACCCAGGCCAACGGCGGCACAAACGACCCGGCCAACTTCGAACGCTGCCCCGCGCACCCCGTATGCGAACGCAGTATGCGAACGCACCCAAGGGAGGGAGCTAACGATCTTCATGGAGATCATCAGATGATCGCGCCAAATTAGGGCCTATCGCGACAGATGACACATCAAGGAAATAATGTACGAACACCTATTCACTTCTCGTAATTTCATTGAATTTCCCAGGCCGAGCTGTTGCCAATAACGAAAAATGTGTGAAAGAATTGCTACAGGCGTTCGATTTTGGAGGGGAGGGAGACCGGTGCAGCCGGAGGCATGGGAGACGAAACCCGGGAATCGATTCACCACAGATCGATTCGATGGGGATCTGTGCGACCCAGATCTGTCACGTTCCCATGCCGAGCCATTGCTGGGACCGCAGTGGTGGGCGACTGTGGAAACCGATGCGGCGGCACGTGCCGTCGCCCATTTCTCCGGCGGGTCGGCGGATGCCGCATCATGGGCCGATTGGTCTGACTGGCTTACCACCGCCCCCGGCATGTCCCCAACCATCACACTCCCCCACGCCGTGCCGTCGGACACCGTCCGCACCAACGCTGTGCCCTCGAACGGTATGCGTCCAGGTGAACGTGGAAGCGACCTGTGCGGCGGCAGTGAGAGCGTTCCCATAACTGGCCCCGCGGCCGGCCATGTTCCTGGCCGTGCGCCTGACGTTGCGGTCGGCCGTGAGACCAGGCACGCCGTCGACGAGGACACCCACCCCGCCGGTGATGCTGCCCAGACTTGTGAAGCCCGAACTGGGGACGGCCAGGCCCGGGATGGTCAACAGGACGATGCCGAATCCGATGGGGATGGTGATGCGGGAGCCTCATGGCCGCTGGTGAGCCAGGTCCGGGAGAGTGCGCTGGCGTTGGCGTTGACCCCGGTGCCGGATTCACCTCGGCAGTGTCTGGCGCAGGTGGAGGAGTTGGTGTTCGCGCGGGATCGGTTGGAGGCGGCGATCGCGGCACGCATCGCGCGGGTACACGCCACCGGGACCGCTCGTGAGCATGGGCATGCCTCCACCAAGACCTGGCTGCGCTCAGCCTGTGGGATGAGCCGCCGCAACGCCAATCACATCGTGGCCCTGGGCACCGAACTGGAACGACTACCGGAGGTTCGCCGAAGGTTTTCGGCCGGGAGCTTGACCGAGGGGGTGGTGTCGGCGATCTGCGCGGCCACCGCCCGGCTCAGCGATGAAGACGCGGCCAAGGCTGAGACGATCTTGCTGGAGTTGGCCGATTCCGCCGGCCCGGATGAGATCGCGAAGGCAGGCCGGTACCTGCGGGCCGTTCTGGACCCCGATGGGGAGATCAAGGACGCGAACGCCGACTACGACTCGAGGTTCCTGCTCATCCGGGAGACCGACACGGGCGGGCTGGAGGGCGAGTTCCGTCTGCCGAGGGAGGCCGCCGCTCGCCTGCGAACGCTCCTGGACGCCTATGCCAAGCCCAAGGCCAGGGGGGATGACCGCCCTCTTCGGGTCCGCAACGCCGACGCGCTGATCGCGCTCCTGGAGCAGGAGATCACAGCGGAGTTGCTGGTGTTGGTCAACGCCGAATCCCTCCCCGACGATCCCACACCCGGCGCCACAGCCCGGGAGGACGACGGCTCGACGATCAGAACCGGTGAAGGCGACGAGTCCGCAGACAGCGCGCGGCCATCCAGCGCCGCATCCGACGCCCCTCCACCCGGTGACCTGAAAGCCAGCGGCAGACTCCACGACTCCGATCCGGCGGACGACACGGCGGACGACGCTGCGGACGACACGGCGGCTGCCCGGACGGGTGGGACCGGTGACGGCGACACCCCCGCGGCCGACACCCCCGCAGCCGGTCCCCCCGCATCTGGTGGCACCGCACCTGGCACCTTCGGCCAGGACATCAAGCGGGACGACGGCCTGGCACATGACCCGGTGGACAGCCAGGCGGGTGCGCCCGATCCCGGATCGCCTGATATCGGCGATCCCGGGTATGGATCGGATCATTTCGGGCTCGTGCGCCCCGGTCCCGGTACGCGGATGGGCGCGGGCACCGGGGATGAACCCGAGCCCGCATACGCGGATAGTGACCACCCACGGGGCGGTATCGCTGACGACCCCCGAAACGGCCCACCATACGACGGTGGAGACGTCCTGCCCGGCCTTGAGGACCTCCACGCGGAGGAACCTTGGCGATCGCAGACCGACCGGGAGCGACCCGGCCGGGAGGAGTCCGCGCATCCGGAGGAGACTCATCGGGACAGCTCAGGAAACAGGGCGCCCGAGCGTGAGTCATGCGAAGCGGGACTCGGCGAAGTTATGGACTGGCAGTTGCAGGCCGCGTTGCGGACCTTGCCCGGGTTACTGCTGTCCACCGGGCAACTGCTGCCGATCACCGACATCCACCGTCTGGCCCGCACCTCCGCCCTCGTCCGGATGGTCATGAACGCCGACGGACAGGTCCTGGACATGGGCCGTAAAGTCCGGCTGGCCACCCCCGCCCAACGCCGCGCCATCGCCGCCCGCTACACCACCTGCATGGTCGACGGCTGCCCCCTCCCCGCCGGCATGTGCCAAGTCGACCACATCGACAACTGGAGCGAGGGCGGCCGCACCGACCTGGCCAAACTTGGGCCTATGTGCCAATACCACAACCGGGACCGCTACCGGCACCCCGACCACTACAGGCGCCGCCAGATCGGCCCCGACCGATGGGCCTTCACCTACACCGGCCCCTTTGCCGACACCCGCCGACAAACCTGACCGAGACCAGGAAGAATGCAGGTTGCTCGCGTCAACTGAGGAGGAGGTCGACCACGCGGCGGGACGCGGCGCCGTCGGCCAGCGGGCGGAATCTCGCGACGAACGCCTCCAGCGCGCTCGCGTACTTCTCGGCGACCTCGTCGGCCTCGCGGATCGCCTCGATCACCTCGTCCGCGGTGCGCAGGACGGGCCCGGGCACCTCCGGGCGCAGATCCTCGATGCCGTTGCCGCCCGCGTTCGCCTCGACATGGAACAGCATCGGCCGGCCCGTCGCGGCGAAGTCGAACATCGCGCCGGGGTGACCGGTCACCAGGATGTCGGCGGCCAGATACAACTCGTGCGGATCGGGGTGGGTCGAGGCGCACAGGTCCAGCAGCAGGTGGCCGTCTCCCAGGGCGGCCCGGACTCGCTCCAGATCGAGCGGAACGCCACCGCGATCCCCCTGCCCCCCGCGATCACCCTGCCCCCCGCGATCCCCCTGTCCCCCGCGATCATCGGGGACGTACAGGATGAGCTTCGTTTCCTCGGGCGCGCCCAGCCTCCGCCTGACCAGCCGCCTCGCCTCGACCGCGTCCCCGTTCGGCTCGACCAGGACGTCGTCGCAGGGCAGGCCGGTCTCCAGCACCCGGCCGGCGAAGCCGGTGAAACCGAAGGTCTCCCGCAGCCGCGGCGTCCACCAGGGGCCGGGCGACAGCACGTGGGTCCACTGCCCGGCACTCCGCACCGGCCGCCGGCCCTCCTCGGGCGCGGCCAGGGCGGCGGGCGGGCCGTGCCACGTCTGCACGACCGTCTGGTCGGGCCGCCGCTCGAACCAGGGCGGCAGGTCGTGGTCGGTGATGATGTAGCGGCAGCGGGCCAGCGCCTCGTAGTGCTCCCGCCCCCGTGACCGCACCGGCTCGACCGGGTCGGGCAGCGCCACCTGGCCGTCGCGCACCTCGCACAGGAACGACAGCTCCACCCCTCGCCGCCGCAGCTCCTCGTAGATCGCCCTCGGACTCCCGGCGAACCGCGTCCCCCTGTTGCCGCTGAACAGCATGGCGGGCCGCAGTGACCTGCCGCGCATCGCCGGGTAGGCCTTCGTGCGCAGCTCCCGCTGGGCCTTCTTGCCGCGCTCGTTCGGCGACAGGTCGCTGCCCACGGTCAGCAGGGCGTGGCCCTCGCCGTCGGCGGCGAGCTCGAACGTGCGGCGGGCCGTCTCGTGCACCAGGGGTTCGTCGGCGTCCAGCTCGATGGGCAGATCCCGCGTAAGGCCACCGGCTCCACCACCGGCGCCGTCGCCGCCATCGTCGCCGCGGACCCTGATCGCGAGGCCGTATCGGCCGCGGGGCAGCGGCAGCCGCCGGGCATCGACCTCCTCGGGCACCAGCCGCGCCCGGAACCGGCTGCCTGCTCCCTCGATCGGTGCGAGCCGTACGTCCGTCCCCTCGGTCGAGCGGACCACCAACGCCGCCGGGCCGTACGGCGCGGCGAACCCGCCCTCGACGAGCAGCTCACCCCCGGGCAGCCACTCGGTGAGGTCGGCGAACGCGGCGACGGGCTGATCGCGGAGGATCAGGCAGCCGGAGTGGTCGGGCAGCACGACGATCTCCCGGCCCGCCGTGCCGTACCGGCCGATCGAAAGATCGTCGGCGGCGGTGACCGGTGTGACGGCCCCGTCCGCCGTCCGTACCTCGACGCGCCACACGGCCGGCTCCTCGCCGAGAATGCCCGAGATGCCCGGGATCTCGTACGGGCTCCCGAGAGTGCCGTTCCCGAGGGCGCCGCGGCCGATGACCTCGCGCAGATCCACCTCGGCCTCGAAGGTGCACCCGTCGACCTTGACCGGGCAGGAGAGGGGAACGCCGCCCGGCCGCCGCGTGACCAGGAGCGAGGGCTTCGGGCCGAGGTCGCGAAGCGCGCGGCCGACCAGGCGGAGCCTGCCGTCCCGGATGCTCTGCGTGACTGCTCTGGCGATCTCCCGTTCCGCGCGCAGCGCGAGGTGGCCGGTCTCGGTCAGCAGCGGCGCCACGGAGAAGTCACGGCCGGTGCTCCGCTGCCCGGCCCGGTCCGCCCAGACCGCGCGCGAGTCGGCCAGCCGTGCGCGGCGCAGCGGGAGACCCCGGTGGATCACGCGCAGTTCGACATGCCACAGTCCGGGACGGCGGTCCAGCGACCCCGGATCGATCGACAGCCGGAAGCCGCCCCAGTCTCGCCGTGATCTGGGTTTGGCCGAAACACGGGTACGGATGACCGTGGCGGGGACCCGGATGCGCCGTCTGCCGTGCACGAGCGTCGCGAAGATCTGCTGGTGATAGCGCCGAACGGGCCGGGGGCAGTCGGGGGCGGCCCGGCCTTCGACGATCAGCTTGCCGCCCTCCCATCTGACCGCGTCGATCCGGGTGCGCGGGGTGAGTTCGTCGCGCACCCGCGACACGGCCGCGGGGACCTTCGGCTCTCGTTCCCGCAGCAGCGGGATGTCGAGGTGGTAGCCCCACAGCCGCCGGGTGAACCGCTCGTCCGGCGGCACCCGCCGGTCCCAGGCCAGGACGTCGAGCAGGTCGGCCAGCCGCCGCTGCCTGATCAGGTGCCACTGCAGCCGCCGCAGCGCGGGCAGCCCGTCGAGCACCGGCGCGGCCACCTCGTCCAAATAGTCGTTGGCCAACTCGAGGAACCGGTCATGGAACGCGCCGCCGGCCTGGTCGAGCACGTCGACGAAGTTCGTCAGGTCGGTTTCGAGGACCGTCTGGTCCCAGGCGTGGATCTGCGCCCGCATACCGTGCTCGGCCAGGAACGTCCGGACCGAGCGGACCGCGGCGAACCGGTCCTCCAGATGACCGAGCCGGGTCTTGTCCTGGGTGATCGACCGGTCACGCACCCGCCACAGATAGACGGGCGCGGGTAGCAGGTCGACGCTTCGGGCGAGGAAGTGGCCGCGTAGCGCCAACGCGATGTCCTCATACAGCACCCCCTCTGGGAAGGCGAACCCGCCCGCCTCCCAGAACGTCCTGCGCCACAGCTTGTTGGTGACCAACCGGTCGCGCAGGAGTGCGCTCTGCCTGGTGACGTGCGTGGCCATGGCGGGCCGGGCGAAGACCGCGCGGTGCAGCGCCGACTGCCGGGTCCGCCGCCCGTCGAAGCGCAGCACGTTGCCCGAGGCCAGGTCGGAGCCGGTACGCAGCAGGGCGGCGAGGAGATATTCGAGCGCGTGGACCGGAAGAAGGTCATCGCTGTCGAGGAACGCCAGGAATTCGCCGGTGGCGTGCCGCACCCCCGTGTTGCGCGCCGCCCCCAGTCCGGCGTTCTCCTGGCTGACCAGCCGGAACCTCGGGTCCCGCTCGGCGAAGGCGGCGGCGATCAGCGCGCTGGAGTCGCGGGACCCGTCGTCGACCATGACGACCTCGAGGTCACGCCAGGTCTGGGCGGCCACCGACTCCAGGCAGGCGGCGAGGTAGGGTTCCACCTCGTAGATCGGGATGATGACGCTGAGGCGAGGCACAGGCGGGTCCTTCCAACTCGGGCGGAACTTCCGTGGCGACCGTGACGGGCCGGGGAATGTCGGAAACCCCCTCACCCCGGGCTGACCATGGCGCGCAGCCGGCGCCGCACGAGCCGTGCCGTACGGCTCAACCTCGCGACACCGCGAAGCCCTCGAACCCTGCGCAGCCCTCGAACCCTGCGAAGCCCCCGAACCCCGCGCAGCCCGGAAACCCGGCTCGGCGGGTCCTTCCGGGGCTGCTCTCGGATCTTGCGCGGCGTCCGTACCAGCGCGGCGACGGTCCCGGCCCGCGCGAGGCCCCACGTGTCCCCGGCGACCCACAGCGTGCCGAACATCTCGTGGACGAGATCGTCCAGGTCACCGAGATCGGCGGCGCCTCCGTCGACACTCCCGTCGGCACTCCCTCGGGCACACCATCGGGCACACCATCGGGCGCGGTTCAGCGCCGCCGTACGCTCCAGCCGGGCGTGCACGATCTCAGGTCCCCCCGCCGGCGCAGCCGGCTCCCACTCCTCGAGTGCGACGGAGACGACGCCGAGGCAGCGCTGGTCGGCGAACTTGATGAGGGAGCCGAGCGTGTTACGGGAGGGCACCCAACCCGGCGGGCAGTGGAATCTGAAGGGGACGGGAGCGCAGTCCTCGGGCAGGCTCTCGCAGTAGGCGACCCGGGTCTCCCCCTCATAGCATCCGCGGACGAGACGCAGGTCAAGCCACGGGTCGTCGAGCGGATCGCGTCGTCCGTCGCCGAGCCGTCCCCACGGGCCGACGATCTTCACGGCGACATCGGGGAGCTTGCTCGCGAGCAGACCGTCGACCGTGGCCCGGATCTCTTCGAACGAGGCGTCTCCCACACGCACGACGGCCTCGACGTACGGGACGAGATAACGGCGGTGGGGATGCCCGCGCAGCCAGCGGAAGGCGGGCACCCGTTCGGCCAGGTAAGGCCAGTTGTGCCGCTTCACGTCCTGCTCGCGCCGCATCACCGTGGACTCGCCGATGTGCCGGCTGCGAGCGGCGCGATCGGCGACGAAGACCGCGCCCGCCTGGGCCAGCCGATATCCCAGCTCGGTGTCCTCGCCGAGCACCAGCGTGCGGTCCATCCCGCCGACCGCCCGCAGCAGTTCGGCTCGGACGGAGAGCGTGGCGCCGACGGTGACGGAGAAGGCATGAAGACCCGCCTCCCGCAGATCCGCCGTCTCATCCCAGCGCCGCATCGTCCACTGCGGCGTGCCGCCCTCGAAGAGCCTGTCCACCGCGCCGGCCTCGATCGCCGCCAGCACCTCGCCGACGGGCACCTCGTCGAGTCCGGGCACGAACCGCAGATGCCCGAGTACGACCAGGTAGTCGGCGAGGTGGTGCCAGCGCATCTGCGCCTCCACGTGCTCGGGGAACAGCACGAGGTCGGCGTCCAGGAAGTGGACGACGTCGCCGTCGGCCGCCTCGGCGCCCGCCGCGCAGGCGCTCGGCTTGCCCCAGACGCCGGGACGCGGCCGGATCACCCGGGTCCGCCACGGCACGAGATCGGGCAGGGGTCCCATGGGCGCCTCGCCGTCGTCGACGACGACGACCTCGAGCAGGTGGGCCGGGTAGGTCTGCCTGGCCAGAGCGGCCAACGTCAGCGGCAACGTCCGCTCTGCCCGGTATGCGGGGATCACCACGCTCACCGACAGTTCCGGCGTCCACCCGCCCGGCTCGGGCGGTGTGCCGAGCACGCCGTAATCGTTGTGCGGGATCAGAGGGTTCGAAAGGGTCCGAGGGCCCGCCGGCTCGAGCGGGTCCGTGGGGGTCGGCGTGGCCCAAGGTATTAGAGGGGCCGGTGTCCATGACATCGTCATTCAGCTCATCTCCGCACCATCAGTTCGTTGAAGGCCAGGCCGCGCCACTGGTCCTGGTAGGAGCCGAGAAACGACGGCAGCGGCTGCTGCCAGGTGTGTCCCCGTGCGGCGCGGCGGCGCAGGACGTAGTTGAACCCGTGCGTGCGGTAGATCCGCCCGCCCACCGCCTGTACGGCCTCGAGCAACTGACCGTCCACCGTGCGCGGCAGCGGCCGGAACCCGCCCACCGCCTCGAACGCGGCCCGGGCCACCAGCATCGTCCCCCCGGCGACCAGCGGGGCGAATCGCTCGGTCCCGATGGAGCGCCTGATCGTCACATTGATCGGTTCCAGGTAGACGAACTCGGCGGCCGAGCCGACGAGGTCGGCTCCCGAGTAGAGCTGCGCGAGCAGCAGGTCCCCGAGGTGATCGGGTCCGTACCAGTCGTCGTCGTCCACCTTGGCCAGGAACGATCCGGACGCCACCGCCGCCATCCGGTTCAGCACCTCGCCGAATGACCACTCGGCCGGAGCCTCGATGACGGTGACCGGGAAGGGCCCGCCATCGATCACCGCCTCCCTCGCGGCCACCCCGTGAAGACCGACGATCAGCTCGGCCCGCACCCCGCGCTGCAGCCTCAGCTGATCGAGGGCGAACGGGATCATCTCCGGGCGGCGGGTGCACAGCAGGACCGAGACGGACGGCTCCGGCGGCACGGGCAGCCCGGCGGACGCGACGATGCCGCGCCAGCGGGCCACCGCTCCGTGAACACGCAGCGCGCGGCGGCGCAGCATGATGCTGATCTCCTCCCGGTGGAGGTCGGAACCGAGCCTGCCGGGCTCGACCGCCGCCAGCGCGGCGGCGAGCTCGGGCCCCAGGGCGGCGTCCCGCTCGGCGTCGGCGTCGGTGACGACCGGGATCCCGGCCGCCGCCAGGGCCGCGACGATCCCGGCCGCGACCAGGGGTCTTCCTTCCAGGGCCGGCACCACCACACCCCGCACGTCGCGCAGCCGGGCGACGTCGACGTCGGTGAGGCCGCCGCCCGGCGGAAGCCGTACGAGCGTGTCGGAGCCGCAGGTCACAGTGAGGTCCGGGCCGTGCTCGACGAGCGCGGCCAACGGCATCGACGGCTGCGGCCGAAATCCGATGGGGTTGATCACGGCCTCGTCCACCGGAGGCAGCATCTCGGGGCACGGGTCGGGATGCCGAGACTCCGGGGGGCGACGGGCGACGAAAGCGATCGGGCCGCCCGGTGGCCGCGTGCCCCGATGCCCTGTGTCCGTGGGCAGCGCGGCCTCGGGCAGCGCGTCTTCCTCGGTGGTAAGCAGCAGGAGATCGCATCCGGGGGCGTCGCGCCGTTCCGGGACCGGCCCCCGCGGCGGCGCCGGCGTCGCGTTGGGGTCGCCGGGCCGCCAACGGGCGGCCCCGACCCCGGCCAGGCCGATCACCGGCTGGGTCAGGTGGCGGCGCGCCCCGAAGAGTCCGTGCGCGACATGGGCGAGCACCTCGCCCGCTGCCACCGGCTCGGCGAACCTGGCGTCCACCTGCCAGCCCCGCGCTCTGCGCCTGACCCGCAGATCCACCAGGTGTCGCCAGGTCGCGCCCTGCCCCGCGACCGGCAGCGGTTGGAGCGCCCACGACGGGACCTCCGCCACCACGACCCGCACGCGCCGGGCCCGCGGCAGCAGTTCGCGCATCGGTACGGCCCCGCGCACGTCGGCCAGGGCCCGTGCCGCGATGACGACCGAGTCGTACGGCTCGGCCTCTGCCGAGGCGTCGACGGCGGCACCGGTTCCGGCGAGCGGGTCCGGGCCGACCTCGGCCAGGCGGATCCAGGGGCCGGGACAACCCTCGAAGAGGCGGTCGAGCAACTCGGGGCAGGACTCGAACCCGATGCATGCACCCCACGTACGCGCGTCCCGGCCGACGGCTCGCACGGCGCCCGGGATGGTGGTGGCCCGGATGGTGGCGACTCGGGTGGCGGCGTCTCGGGTCACCCGCCCTCCTTCTGGTCATCGGCCGGTCGTCTCTCCGGCCGTCCCGCGTCACATTGACCGGGACAGCATCGCGAAAGGAAGGGGTGAATAGGCCGTCATACGGCTGTTCTTGGCGGAAGGTTTACGGGGCCTCCCAGGCGAACCCGTTACGATGCTGGTCCAAAGATCCCCCGAGGAGCATCCCCACCATGGCATTCCGTCGATTGATCCCCGTCGCCGTCGCATGCGTGCTGACGACGGCGATCGCCACACCCTCGCATGCGAGCCGGGCCGCCAAGGAGCCGTACTGCGCGACGTACAAGTGCATCGCGCTGACCTTTGACGACGGCCCGGCGGAGCACACCGAGACCCTGCTGAAGGTCCTGAAGAAATACAAGGCGAAGGCCACGTTCTTCATGATCGGCAATCGGGTCAAGAAGAACCTCAAGATGGTCGGCCAGGTCGCCAAGAACGGCCACGAGATCGGCAACCACAGCTGGGACCACAAGTACTTCACCGACCTGACCTCCCAGGAGATCTACGCGGAGGTCCGGGACACCCAGCGGATCATCAAGAAGGCCACGGGGAAGGACCCCGTGGTGTTCCGCGCCCCCGGCGGCCTCTATCCCGACGAGGCCCGGGAGATCGTGGCCAAGTTCGGGATGGTGCAGGTCCCCGGCACGGTCGCCACGAAGGACTACATCAAGGACTATCGCAACGTCGAGTTCCTCACCTCGAAAGCCCTCGAGATCGCCGAGCCGGGCGCCGTGGTCCTGATGCACGAGACCGTCAAGGAGACGGCCTCGTCACTGCCCACCGTGCTGCGGGAGCTGACCAAGCAGGGATACCACTTCGTCACGGTCTCCAAGCTGCTCGAAGGCCAGGAGCTCACCCCGGGTGAGGTGTATCCCGAGACGCCGCCGGACGATTCGGACACCCCGGAGTTCCCGGACGGGACCGAAGGCTGACACCGCGGCCGATCAACGACCTGCCGAGGCGCCGCGCCGGGGATTCCACGAAACGGTACGTCAACCAGCTCACGCACAGCAGCACCGCGAGGTAGCCGAGTATGAGGGCCATCTGGACGACGACCGGCGCGGCGCGCAGGTCACCCACCGACGCGTTGAGGTACGCCATCAGCGGAACGTGCAGCAGATAGACCGAGTAGCTGATCAGTCCCAGCCAGGTCAGCACCGCGGGCACGGTCCGTCCGCGCAGGGCCATGCCGACGGCGAAGGTGCCGCCGGCAAGGGCCAACGTGGTGATCCACGCGCCGGGCCGCACCCACCACCAGCCCGCCTGGATCGACCACACCGGCGCGACCGCCACCAGGACCGCCGAGACCACCACCGGCAGGAGACCGCCGGTGCCCTGCTCCCAGCGGTAGATGGCCGTCCCGGTGAACATCACGGCGAGGATCGCCGCTCCGAACCAAGGCACGTAGCTGCCGAACAAGAGCAGCCCGAGGGCCATCAACCCCAGGGTGTAGGCCGCGACAGCGCGGAATCGGCCGGAGATCAGGCAGACCATGCCCGCGACGAAGAGCACGCATGACACGATGGCCGGCCAGTGGTCGGGGAGCAGCGGCCCGGACAGCACCAGTCCGGCGCAGATCGCGACCACGCCGAAGACGATGGCGAACGTCCCGCTGCGGGTGTGCACCCCGCGCATGAACAGAGCCGACACGATCAGGTAGAACACCATTTCGTACGACAACGTCCACATCGTGTTGGCCATGCCACCCTGATGCACGACGTCGAAGAGCATCGTCACGTGCGCGGCCACCGCGGAGGGATGGCGCGGCACGGAATGACGCACCGGCATCCAGAAGGCCAGGGCGAGTACAACACCGACGACCAGCAGATAGATCGGATAGAGACGGAACAACCGGCTGATCCAGAAGGCCCGGACGTCGCCCCTGCGCTCCAGCGACGCCGGAATGATGTAGCCGCTGACCAGGAAGAAAACCAGAACGCCGTAGATGCCGAGGCTGAACCAGTCTGGCCGCAGCGACGGCATCAACCACGGAGTGTGCTCGGCGACCACCGCCAACGCGCCGAGCCCGCGTAACGCGTCAAGCCAGCCGAGCCGGGCATTATGGCCACCCGATGTGGTCGACGAGGCGGTATCGGGCTGAGCGACAATCACCGCGATACCATACCCGCCCTACACAAACCACACCGAAAGATCCACCCCTTCCTCCTGGGGGTGTCACTCCCACTCGATGGTGCCGGGGGGCTTGCTGGTGATGTCGAGAACGACGCGGTTGATCTCACTGACCTCGTTGGTGATCCTGGTCGAGATGCGCGACAGCACGTCGTACGGCACCCGGGCCCAGTCGGCGGTCATCGCGTCCTCGGAGGTCACCGGCCTGAGCACCACCGGATGACCGTAGGTGCGACCGTCGCCCTGCACGCCGACCGACCGCACGTCGGCCAGCAGCACGACCGGGCACTGCCAGATGTCGCGGTCGAGGCCGGCCCGCGAGAGCTCCTCGCGGGCGATGGCGTCCGCCTCCCGCAACAGGTCGAGGCGCTCGCGGGTGACCTCCCCGACGATCCGGATGCCGAGGCCCGGGCCGGGGAACGGCTGCCGCCAGACCATCGCCGGAGGCAGGCCGAGCTCCTCACCGGCCCGCCGCACCTCGTCCTTGAACAGCGTGCGCAGCGGCTCGACGAGCTCGAACTTCAGGTCCTCCGGCAGGCCTCCCACGTTGTGGTGGGACTTGATGTTGGCGGTGCCGGTGCCGCCGCCCGACTCGACCACGTCGGGGTAGAGCGTGCCCTGGACGAGGAAGTCCACCGGGCCGTCGGCGAGGATCGCGCGCTGCTCGTCTTCGAATACCCGGATGAACTCCCGGCCGATGATCTTGCGCTTCTCCTCCGGATCGGTCACGCCGGACAGCGCCTTGAGGAACCGCTCGGCGGCGTCCACGACGCGCAGCTTCACGCCGGTCGCCTCGACGAAGTCCCGCTCGACCTGCTCGGCCTCGCCCTTGCGCAGCAGGCCGTGGTCGACGAACACACAGGTCAGACGGTCACCGATGGCCCGCTGGACGATCGCGGCGGCCACCGCGGAGTCCACGCCGCCCGACAGGCCGCAGATGGCGCGGCCGTCGCCGATCTGTGCCCGGACCGCCTCGACCGCGTCCTCGACGATGTTGAGCATCGTCCACGCCGGACGGCAGCCGGCCGCCTCGAGGAAGTGCTTGAGCACGGCCTGCCCGTGCTCGGAGTGGAGCACCTCGGGGTGGAACTGCACACCGTACAGACCACGCGAGACGTCCTCCATCGCCGCGACCGGCGTCGCCTCGGTCGAGGCGGTGACGATGAACCCGGCGGGGGCCTCCGTCACGGTGTCACCGTGGGACATCCAGACCGACTGGGTGGCCGGCAGCCCGGAGAACAGCGCGCCCTCCCGGAGCACGCTGAGCGAGGTGCCGCCATATTCGGCGCTCCCCGTCCTGGCCACCTTTCCGCCCAGTTCCAGGGCCATCGCCTGGTAGCCGTAGCAGATGCCGAACGTCGGCACCCCGGTCTCGAAAAGGCCGGCGGGCACCGGCGGAGCGCCCTCCGCGTACACCGAGGAGGGGCCGCCGGACAGGATGATCGCCTTGGGCTTCCTGGCCAGCATCTCCGCCACCGGCATCGTCGAGGGGACGATCTCGGAGTAGACGTGGCATTCACGCACCCGGCGGGCGATCAGCTGCGCGTACTGCGCACCGAAATCCACCACAAGAACCGTGTCGAAGTCAGACACCGGAAAGTGACCCCCAAAGGCAGCGAGCGGCAATGCCAGTTTATCGGCGACCCGCCACCACACAGCCCGCCCGATGGCGGCCGCTCAGACGGCTGAGGGGTGCAGGGTGAGCGACGGATAGTCGGTGTAGCCCCGGTGGTCGCCGCCGTATGCCTTGCTGAGGTCGGGCTCGTTGAGCGGAGCGCCGAGGCGAAGGCGCAGCGGCAGGTCCGGGTTGGCCAGAAACGCCTGGCCGAGCGCGACCACGTCCGCGCCCCACTCCAGCCACTTCGCGGCGGTGACGGCCGGATCGGTGCCGGCCGGGTCGTTGACGATGAGGGCGTTTCGCCACAGGTCGCGGATCCGCCGGCTGAGGTCGTCTCCGCCTGTCGCCACCAGGTGCAGGTAGCCCAGGTCGAGCTCGGCGAGCTCGGACACCAGGGCAGGGTAGACCTCGTGGGCGTCGTCCTCGACCAGGTCCTGGGCGCCGCTGGCCGGCGACATCCTGATCCCTACCCGGGACGGGCCGATCTCCTCGGCGACGGCCCCGGCGGCCTCCACGGCGAACCTGATCCGGCCGGCGACCGATCCCCCGTAGCGGTCGTCACGCAGGTTGGCGTTCCGCGACAGGAACTGGTGGATGAGATAGCCGTTGGCGCCGTGCAGTTCGACGCCGTCGAATCCGGCGTCGATCGCTCGACGGGCGGCCCCGACGAAGTCCCGGATGGTCGCCTCCACCTCCGCGGTGGACAGCTCCACCGGGGCGGGGAGCTCCTGCGGCCCGCTCGGGGTGAAGATCTGCCCGGCCGCCCGTACGGCCGAAGGCGCGACGGAGACCGCGCCGGTGTTGTCGGGATGGCCGACCCGGCCCGCGTGCATGAGCTGGGCGAAGATCCGGCCCCCCGCGGCGTGGACGGCGTCCGTCACCTCGCGCCACCCGGCCACCTGCTCGTCGGTGTGCAGCCCCGGGGTGTCCATGTAGCCCTTGCCCGCCGGGCTTGGCTGAACCCCCTCGGTGATGATCAGCCCGGCCGAGGCGCGCTGGGCGTAGTAGAGAGGTGCGAAGGGCGAGGGAATCCCGTCCACATATGACCGCGAACGGGTCATGGGCGCCATGACCAGGCGGTTGGGCAGGTGCAGCGAGCCGAGGTCGAAAGACGTGAACAGCATGACGCGAAACCCTTTCTTGGGCGGCCAATTTGGTCAACCAACTTGGTTGGCCATGAACTGTTGTACAACTTGGTCGGCCAATATGCAAGCGGTACCCTGGTAGCGTAAGAAGGCCCCGAGATGGTGAGGCCCGCAATGATGGAGCCGCTGGTTCACGACACGACGGCATGTTCGGTGTCGCGTGAGGAAGACCCCGACAGCCTCAGCTGCCTGATGGCCGCGGCGTCGCGAGGCCACCGGGTCCTGCACGCCGCCCTACTGGCGGAGATCGGCCTCTACCCGGGACAGGATCGGGTGCTGATCGCGCTGTGGGAGAACGGCCCGCAGTTCCAGAACAAGCTCGCCGCGATCCTGGGCATCGACATGTCGACGATGACCAAGAGCCTGCAGCGCCTCGAGCGGGGCGGACTGGTGGGCCGCTCCCCCTGCCCCACCAACCGGCGCCTCAGCATCGTGAGCACGACGCCCAAGGGCGACGCGCTGCGCCCGGAGGTGCGCAGGATCGCCGATGAGGTCCAGCGGCGACTGACCCACGGCCTGACACCGGAACAGGTGGAGACGCTCTGCTCATTGCTGGCCGTGGTCAGGAACAACACCTGCCGCGAGGCCATGTGCCCGCCTGACGCCCCCGCCGTCGCCCATTAGCCGAGCCGGACCAAGGCCGGTCACCGTACGGCCCGGAGGGCGGAGAAGATGGTCACCGTACGGCCGGGCGGCTTAGTGCAGGCCGACCTGATCGGGCTTCGTCTCAAAGGCTGCTCGCCCGGGGCAACTCCAGCAGTGCGTGTTAGGCGGCTGCTTGAGTGGCGAACTCCCCGGCGTTAAGGCCGCGCATGAAGGCGATCCATTCGGCGCGGGTGTAGCGCAATGTCGCCCCATCAGCGGGGTGGCGAAGCGCGACGGCACCGCCCGGCAAGGACGCCATCTGCACCCGGTCGCTCACTAGGCCCTTCGGGGCGCTGATCCAGGTCGCTCCGGCAAGGTCGAGTTGATAGAGGTCGGTTTTGCCCTGTGGGATGGCCTCGATAGGGCAGTGGTCGACGGGCGCGGCCAGCAGGAAGTCGGCGAAGTGTGTCCACGCCTCGGCGGAGACCACGATGGCCGGCAGGCTGGGGAACTTGGAATCGCGCAGGCCTACGACGCCCGGGGCGCCGCGGCCGACCATGACACAGTTGGCTCCACCGTCGCTGAAGCTGCTCGTGGTCCAGGTCATGGCCTCAGATGCGGGGTGAGAAGACATCTCGTCACAATTCCTTGATCATTTTACTGAGTGCCGCGATTGTATCGCGAGGGGACAGGGCGGCGGAGCGAAGGTGCTCGGCGGCTGTGGTGTATCGCTTCACGGCGTCTTCATCCTCAAGATATTGGGCCGAAGTGAGTGCTTCCAAGCACACGATCGCAGGGCCGGAGTCGAAGTGCATCAGGGTGAAGCTGCCTTCCAGACCCGCGTGCTCACCTGCCTCGTACGGCAGCAGCACGATCTGGACGTGGGAGTAGCGGCGGTCGGCAGCGATGTCACACAGATACTCAAGTTGCTCCTTCATCACTGCGGTGTCGGGGCCGCCCACGCGCTGGCGTACCGCCGTCTCTGACAGGGCGACCCACAGCTCGGGGGGATCGTCGCGGTCGATGACCGCCTTCTTGCGATTCAGGCGCAACTGGACGAATTTGTCGATCTCTTCGTCGGTCTGCCACATGCGGCTGGCCGCGACGACACGGCGCGCGTAGAACTCGGTCTGCAACCACCCGGGGATGAGCAGCGGTGACCATTTGAAGATTCGGGTGGCGGATTCCTCAAGGCTGAGGTAGTCGGCGAAAGGGTCGCGCACGACGCCTTTGAACTGCTGCCACCAGTTGCGCTGGGCGGCCTTGCGCGCCAGCTCCATGATCTCTTCGCGGCGCGCTGGGTCGGTCAGCTGGTAGCTATCGAGAATGAACGGCACGTCACGGACGGGCAGCTGCTGCTTGCCGTTTTCGATCTTGCTGAGGGAGGTCTTGGGCCGCTGCAGGAGCTCGGCGGCCTGCTCCAGGGTCAGCCCTTGCGCATGGCGGAGCTCTTCCAGCTCTCGCCCCAGGCGTCGACGACGCACCGTAGCTCTGACCTCCGGCATGAAGACCTCCCAGGGAGAAGGGTAGCCCAATCCGGCATCTTGCTACACGCTCACTTGCTCAGGAGAAACTTTCTCCTCGTATCTGTTGCGCGAGAGCTGCTTTCCCTTCATCATCTTTCTCGTACCCCCGGTCCTGCCGCGTTGATCCCGGAGTGCGACACGACCTGCCGTATACCTGCCACCCATGGAGGGGCGATGGATACCGCAATCAGGGAGAAACCGCCGCTCCCGTACGGTCAGTTCTCTTTGCATCAGCGGTTCAGCAGCGAAGCGATGGGGCCGATCCGCCACCAGGTGGCGGCCCACTTGCGCCTATGGGAAATGTCGGCACTCGTGGAGCAAGGCATGCTGGTCGCCAGCGAACTGTGCAGCAATGTCCGGCACGCTGGAGACCGGCGCTTTGAGCTGCGGATGGTCCTGCTCAACGGCAGGGTCCGGCTGGAAGTGCGTGACTACTCCACCGCCCTGCCGTACTTCCCCGCAGAGGTTCCCGCCCCTGACGCCGTCAGTGGGCGCGGCCTGTACCTGGTCGCCGAGCTTGCCGAGCACGTCGGAGTAGACCTCCTCGGCGACGGAAAGATCATCTGGGCAGTGTTGGGGCCCGGTCCCTGCCTGACCGACGCCATCGTGAAGGCCGCAAGCCAGCACGGCGAGCCGACAGACCAGCAGGTTCGCCCCAGCGCCCCTGAGGTGGGTCGAGCATGATCGGACATCGCCGAGGTCGCGCTCTGTCATGCATCGAAGATCGAACGTCGTAAGGAGGCGGAACCACCAATGCGAATCGCCCTTATAGGCCTGCAACGGGAGCACACTCCACCGGCCGGTTACGGCGCGGTCGGTCGGATCGTCGCGGGCCTCGCCGTCGCGTTGAGCCGGCGCGTCGAGGTACTGACCGTGGTCGCCAAGGGGTCACGCGTGTCGCCGCGCTCATTCGAGGTGCCATACGTGGGGCGTCGAGGAACGCCGGATCCGGAGCACATGGCGAGGTACGCCAACGTCCTCTCCCGGTGCGACGTCGTCCACAACCACGATCCGGAGATGATCGAGTGGCTTGAGAAGTACGTCGCGACCCCTGTCGTGACCACACTGCACACCAACCGACTGCCCGCCGCTTCGCCGACGGCCCGTTTCGCCTACCTTTCCGAGTTCCAGGCCCGGGGCCTGAAGCACGTTGGCTTCGCAGGTTGGGGACGGCCGATCATCATGCCGCCGTCACTGGATCGTGATACAGCCCGCTCGAAGGATCTGCTGGTCCTGGGACAGGTCCGTCCCGAGAAGGGGATCGTCGATGCGTGCCGGCTCGCGGCTGCGACGGGTCGCCGGCTGATCCTCGCCGGACCGCTCGCTCACCGCAACGAGACGTGGTTCGCTGAGGTCAGGAGCCGGTTCGGCGGACGACTGGTGCATGTCGGCGAGGTGGCCGACCCTGTTCGACTGCTGCTGTTGCGGACCAGCGCCGCCTTGCTCTTCCTCTCCCGACCTGCTGAGCCGCTGGGTCTGGTCATGCTGGAGGCGATGTCTGTCGGCACGCCCGTGCTCGCGCTCGACCTCGGCGCATGTAGTGAACTTGTCGCGGACGGCGTCTCGGGGTTCGTCAGGCATGACGTGGAGTCCCTGGCCATGACCGTGGACGATCTCGCTTACCTGCGACCGGATCTGGTGCAGAAGTCGGTTGAGCGCTTCAGCGAGGACGTCGTCGTCGAGGAGCACCTGCGCCTCTACCGCAGAGTCGCGCAGCGCTCGCTGCTGACCATGGAGAGCGCCTCATGAACAGGTACTCGACCTTCTTGGAGAGCAGCAGACCCACCCGACTCGCCCGGCTCGCGCTGAAAGTCGCCGATGGATACGTCTCCTTCCGGTATCCCAGGCAGCCGTGGCCGCCTCTGAAGATGATGTACGAAGGCCCATCGAGCCGATGGGTGTACCGCCGGAACGGGCTCGCTTATCTCGATCACTTGAAGGCGCTGGCCGGTCTCACGCCCGCCAGTCGCATCTTCGACATAGGTTGCGGCCTGGGCAGGAAGACCTGGCCGCTGGTGGGGTACCTCGAGACCGGTGAATACATCGGTGTCGACCCGCGTGAGGCGGCGGTCGAATGGTGTCGCCGGAACCTCTCATCGCGGGACAGGAAGCTGAGGTTCCGCCACATCGACGTTCGGAATGGTTATTACACGCCGAACGGATCTCACGATGCCTCAGCGATCACGTTGCCCGCCGATGACGACCGCTACGACATCGTCATGGCGAACTCCGTCTTCACCCACATGCTCCCCGGCGAGATCGCAAACTACCTCGGAGAATGCAGCAGGATCCTCGCCTCCGGCGGGAGACTGCTCTGCACGTTCTTCTTGAGCCCCGACAACCCGGCCGCGGTGGGGCCGATCGGTGCTCCTGCCCGCTACGCCTTCCCCTACGAACGCGACGGATATCGCGTCCAGCACGACGACTGCGACGAGCACGTGATCAACTACCGCGAGAGCGACATCCGGGAGATGTGCGACTCGGTCGGCATCCGTCTCCTGGACATCAAGTGGGGTTCATGGCGCGGGAACGCCCGCTACCTGGATTTCCAGGACATCGTGGTCGGAGAGAAACCATGAACGGGGGAAGGGATGGCGCCGTCCCGCACATCCACCTTGTCAGCAGCGAATTCCCGCCCTTGGTCCGCGGAGGCGCCGGAATCCACGTCTACGAACTGCACCGCCATCTGTCACGGGTCACCGATGTAAGCGTGACTCTGCTGAGGGGTTCGCCCCGAGAGCAGAGCACGTCCATCCCTCTGCCGGCCCCTGCCCGGTCGCAGCGGTATCGGGTCCACCGCACTCTGGCCGACTCCTTCGCTCAAGAGACCTTCGGGCAAGTCGTGCACACGCACTCGATGGCGGCTCATATCGCGGCGATGCGGTCAGGTCGCCCTTACCTGAGCACGGTGCACTCGATCGAGGCCGACCGTCCATGGCGGGCCGCGCGACACGGCGACCTGTTCGAGCGGGCGGTGGACACCGAGATGGCGGCCCTGAACGCCGCGTCAACCGTGATCTGCGTGTCGGAGGCGATCGCGCGGGACTTGGCGAAGCACTACGGCATCGAACGCAGTCACGTGGTTCCGCCCGCATACGAGGTTGCGCAGTGGTACCACGACGACGCCTGTGACGCGCTGCCTCAGCGGGTCCTCCCCTGGGATCGCCCGTTCGTCCTGGCGACCGGCCGCATCAGCAAGCAGAAGGGCTACCGGTACCTGTTCGCCGCGCTGCGGCGGTTACGTCGGCCGACAACCCTCGTGGCGCGTGCCGGTTCCCCTGAATCCGATGCGGACGCGGCCGAGTTTCGTGCGTGGCTCGCCAAGGTTCCTGAGCGGCACACCGTCGTCTGGCTCGAATCCGGGCTCGGCCGCCGGGGAATGCGGCAGCTCTATTCCAAGGCCGCGCTCCATGTGTCCCCGGCGATCTACGAACCGTTCGGTCTGTCGAACGTGGAGTCTCTGCTGTGCGGGACGCCGGTGTGTGCGACGGCGGTAGGCGGGACACCGCAGGCCCTGGGTGACACCCCGGCGATCCTTCTGCCGGACCCAGCCGATGGCGCCCTGGAATTCGGCGACCGGTTGGCGGAGGTCCTGGAGACCGCACCCTACGACCCAGAACTCCGCGAGCAGACCCGAGCCCCGTCGACACGGCACTTCCTCGCGGAGGGCGACTGGGAACGGGTGCTCCCCCGAATGCTTCAGATCTACCAGGAGGCCGTACATGGCTGACGGCCCGGTGGCCGTCATCACGGTCACGCTCAACTCGGCGGCCACAGTCGCACGCTGCTTGAGCCCCTTCCGCGAGAACGCCGAGCCGTTCTACACCGTCGTCGTGGACAACCGCTCCCGCGATGACACCGTGCAGGCACTCCAGCGACTGGGACTGGCCGACGCAGTGATCGGCAACGAGCACAACCGAGGGTACGGAGCTGCGGTGAATCAGGCGCTGGCGCATCTCAGAGATGAGGACATCGGCCCATCTGCCGTCGTGCTTCTCGATCCGGACTGCTTCATCGCCCCCGGCGACCTGCTCAAGCTGACCGCCGTCCTCCGCGACACTCCTCGGCTCGGGGCGGTGTCTCCGGTCCTGCTGTCCGCGGACGGCGTCGAACAGGTCACCGCGCACCAATTCCGCACCGTGCGGAGCGAGACCCGCCGTGTCTTCAACGAGACCCCGGTCGACGTGCTCACGCGGCAGCTCTCCCCGCACCTACATCTGACCGGCTGGGTGGTCGGCGCATGCCTAGTCCTGCGTCCGCAGGCCATCGAGACGATCGGTGGGATCTGCGAGCGGTACTTCGTCTATGTCGAGGACATCGACACCTGCCACCGGCTGCGGAAGGCCGGTTGGGGGGTGGCGATCGACACCTCGGTCAGTGTGACTCACATCGGAGGCCACAGCCTGTCGAGCAGCCAGATCGTCGACTTCGCTCCGATCCTCAAGCTCATCAACGAGTTGGACTTCTACGAGTCCGTACACAGTCGCTCAGAACGCGCCGTCATCGCGCTGCTGCGCGTGGCCAGGCAGCTACGCAAGGGCGAGGTCCTCTGTTCCAAGGCCCTGATCCTGCTGCTGGCCGGTCTCGGACTGACCGCACGCCGAATCGGCAGGGTCTTCCTGCACAGGCAGGACCTGTCGGTCCGCGCGATGTTCCCGGCGTGCTGGCTGACCGCTCGGCGACATCAGTGAGAACGAGTCGGAAAGAGAGGCACACTATGGAAGACGGGCTCTACATCTCCGCGTACATCGCCCCTCCAGGAAGCGCCCCCGGCGAGAATCGATCATGGGTCCGGCATGACCAGAACATGTCCGCCTGGCTCAAGCGAGGGACGGCGGTGGAGCTGGTGGCGGTCTGGGAATTCGAGCGCATCTCCGGCTATAAGCACCATGGTGTGGCCTTGAAGAACAAGTCGGCCTTCCACGAGTTGCTGAGCGAACTCCTCCATGGCGTCGGATTGCGGATCAGCGACGTCAAGGACATCTGGGGGACTCCCGGACTGGGCTCGGGCGCCCATGACGTGGTCGCCACGGCCGTGCCCGACCTGCCGTATCACAGCCGCTGCCACCTGCTGGGCGGAATGCTCTCCGACACCCGCCACTTCTTCGAGGGCCGGGTACTCGGCCTGGCTGTCGACGACACCCCGGACTCGGTGGTCCAGCGCAAGCCGCAGAACTGGTATGTCGGTGGCTACGCCGACCACGGTTCGTTCGAACTGTTCCCGATCCCCTCTCCGGCGAAGCTCTACTCCGCAGCCTCACGGGCCTTCCGGATGCGCGAAGGAACCCTGATGGCATTGGCCACCGCGAGCAGCGCCAGGCTCGCTCCCGATATTGGCAATCCGTTCACGGGCCTGGAGATATACAGCCGCCACCTGGCAGATGGGCGCGACGCGGACGAGGAGATCGCCCGGCGGCTGGAGCAGTTGGTGGATCAAGCCGGGCACGAAGGATTGGAGGACATCGACGATCGATTCTCGACCGCCGACAGCATCGCGAGCGCAGTGATGAAGGCCGTTCAGCAAACGAGCGTCGATTTGATCGCTCAGACGATCGAACGTGCGCTTGACCGGTTCGACATCGACCCTGCCGACACCGCCCTCGCCATCACCGGCGGATACGCGCTCAACTGTCCGACCAACAGCGCGATGATGGACCGCTTCGGGTTCGCGACGTTCCTGGAGACGCCCTCGGTGAGCGACTGCGGCCAGTCGATCGGCCTCGCCCTGGCCCAGTTCCTGCGCCGCTTTCCCGATGGGTTCTCCTTCCAGTTCCCCGGGGCCTACCTGGGAGGAGACACCGGCCGGCCGGAGAAGATGATCGCCGAATTCCGCCCCTACATCTCCTCGGTGACACCGTACGCGAAGGAAACGGCGGTCGCGGACCTGATCCGCGGGCCGGTCGCCTGGGTCCAGGGCCGATCGGAGGTCGGGCCGCGTGCCCTGGGGCACCGCAGCATCCTCGCCGACCCACGGACCCCAGCCTCACGGGACATGCTTAACGCACTGAAGAGGCGGCAGTGGTGGCGGCCGGTGGCACCGATCGTCTTGGCCGACCAGATGCCGACATGGTTCGACGGTGACCGCATCTCCCCGTACATGCTGCAGACGTTCACCGTCAGTCCGGATCGCGGTCACCTCATCCCGGCGGTGGCCCACCTCGACCGCACCGCTCGCGTGCAGACGGTCTCTCCCTCCGACGACGTCGGCTTGTATGAGCTGATCAGCGCGTTTGCCGCGCAGACAGGCGTGCCTCTGCTCTGCAACACTTCACTCAACGACCACAACGAGCCGATCATCGAGACCGGGGCGCAGGCGATGAACTTCTGCCTTCGCAAAGGGCTCTCCGTCCTGTACTTGGACGACGTCCGGATCGAGATCGACAACCATGAGGCGTATCCCGTCCGATGCCCTTTGCCACGGCGGACATCACTGTTTCCGACACCCACCCCGGGTGCCGATCATCGAGAGGACCGGCGATGACCGACGAACTGCGCGGCGGCTATCACTCCGCTCCCGTGCGTCACGGCGACACCGTGGTGCGAGCCGCCGGCGCGTGGAGTCCGAACGTCCAGGCACTGCTGCGCCACTTCGAACGTGTGGGGTTCACCCAAGCACCGAAGTTCCTGTCCACCGACGACGCGACCGAGACGCTCAGCTACATCACGGGTCAACCCGGCACCTACCCGCTCAACGAGCAGCAGCGTTCAGACGAGGCGCTGACGCAGGTCGCCCGCACCATCCGGGCCATGCATGACGCCACGACCGGGTTCGTGTCTCCCGAGCCCGGCAATTGGCAGTACCGCACCACGATCCCCGCCGACGTCGACTGCATCGGCCACAACGACCTCGGACCCTACAACGTCGTCTACGACGGGGCCAGGGTGGCAGCGATCATCGACTGGGACTTCGCCGGGCCGTCGAACCGGATCTGGGACCTGTGCTACGCCGCCCACCGATTCGTCCCGCTCTCCGCGCCCCGCTCCACCAAGGCGTTCGGCTGGGACCTCGTGCCCGACCAAGCCGCACGGCTGCGGTTGTTCGCCGACGCCTACGGGCGCGGCGTTACCCCGGCTGAGCTGCTCGACCTGCTCATCGTCCGACTCTCCTCCATCGCCGCCTATATCGAGACGAAGATCCGACTGGGCGATCCCTGGTTCGACCGCCAGCGCGACGAACGGCACACCGACGCCTACCGGGAGGACATTCAGTACATCCTCGCCAATCGCGAACACCTGCTGGGCTCTGGCTGAGGCGTGTCGCGGACCCCATCCATGAACAGATTCGTCGTCTTCTGCCAGGCGCGCACCGGCACCCACCTGCTCCGCACGAGCTTGGAGCAGCATCCGGGGGTGCGCTGCGCCTGGGAGCCGTTCAACGACAAGGCCGTCCACCACTTCCCCTATGATCTCACCACGCCGGCCCGGAGCATCCTTCGGATGCTGTGGCGAGAGGAGCATGGCGTACAGGCCGCCGGGTTCCCTCTCCACCTCGGCCACGGGCGCGGCGGCCGGGCGTGGAGCGAGGTATGGGAGCTGTTGGCGGAGGATTCCTCCCTGGCCCGGCTGCATCTGTATCGCAGGAACCTTCTCGAACAGCTGGTGTCCCACACGCTCGCGCTCCGCACTGGGAACTGGATGGTGGAGGCGGACCAGGCCGTCTCACAGCCGAGCGCCGTCACGTTCGCTCTCGATGCCAAGCACTGCCATGACTGGTTCGCCTCCACCGCCGAGGCCGTGCTTGCCCAGCAGCGATCGATGCCCGACAACGCGCTCACCATCACCTACGAAGACCTGGCACAGGGCTTGAACGCCGTCCTGGCCCGGGTGTTCAGGAGGCTGGGCGTGACACCGGTGAAGGTACAACAGAAGATCAGAAAGCAGGGCAGGCCAGCGACTAAGACGTTGGAGAACTTCGAGCAGTTGCGCGACGCTTTCTCGGCCACCCCCTGGCAGTCCTTCTTTGACGGCATGAACGAGCACACCTGGGACGCTGAGATCTTCCAGATTGACGGGCTACCGCAATGATGAGCGCATTCCCCAGGTAGATCTGATGGACAGAGCACCTCTAGCGTGGGCAGTATCTCCGCCAGCCGCAGATGCCCGCCCTGTCACTGCCAAGGTCCTGACAGATCACCGGCTCCAGAGCCCGGGCTGTGGGTGATCTCCACGATGGGCAGGCGGAGCGCGCCCGGCGCGGAGGCCGGAACGACCGGACGGGCCGGCGCGATGGGCGAGAGCCGTACGTAACCGGAGCCGAGCGCGGGACGCGGATCGCGATCACCCTTGTTGGGCCAGAACGCCATGGCCCGCTCCGCCTGG
Source organism: Sphaerimonospora thailandensis (assembly GCF_016863115.1). Lineage (GTDB taxonomy): Bacteria > Actinomycetota > Actinomycetes > Streptosporangiales > Streptosporangiaceae > Sphaerimonospora > Sphaerimonospora cavernae. Next base: position 26,106 of record NZ_BOOG01000044.1, on the reverse strand, counting down.
GCGGTAATGGTGAGCGAGGGGTTCACCCCCAGGTTCGCGGAGATCGCCGAGCCGTCCACGATGTGCAACCCCTCATAGCCGTACACGCGGTGATAGGGGTCGATGACCCCGGTGTCCGGCGAGTCGCCGATCGCGCAGCCGCCGAGGAAGTGCGCGGTCGCGGGAATGTCGAACAGGTCGAGCCAGCTGCCCCCGGGCATGCCGCCGATCTCCTCCGCCGCGTGCCGTACGGCCTCGTGACCGGCGGGGATCCAGGTGGGGTTCGGCTCGCCGTGGCCGGGTCCGGCCCGCAGCCGGCCACGTCGTGCTGTGACGGTGATGGAATTGTTCTTGGCCTGCATGACCAGGGCGACGATCGCGCGCTCCGACCAGCGCCTGAGGTTGAACAGCCGGGGCAGCAGGTGAGGCCGCCGGAGGGCCGCGCCGAGGAACTTCAGCCAGCGCGGCGCCCGCCCGCCCCCGTCGACCAGCAGTGTGCGCAGCGCGGCCATCGCGTTGGAGCCGTCGCCGTACCGGACGGGCTCGATGTGGGTCTGCGGATCGGGGTGGATGGACGAGGTGATCGCCACGCCGCGGTTGAGCTTGTCGCCCTTGAGGGTGAGGCGTTCGAAGCCGAGCAGCGCCTCGGAGTTCGTCCGGGTGAGCACGCCCAGCCGGGGTGACAGCCGGGGCAGCGTGGTCGCCCTGAGCCGATGGAGCAGGTGCTGGGTTCCGTACGTCCCGGCCGCGAAGACCACCTGGCGGGCGGTGAGCGTGCGGGTGCGGCCGAACGGGCCGGTACGGCGGACCGCGATCTCGTAGCCGCCCTCCATCGGGCGGACACCGGTGACCGTGGTCTCGGGATGGACCTTCGCCCCGGCCTTCTCGGCCAGATAGAGGTAGTTCTTGATCAGCATGTTCTTGGCGCCGTGCCGGCAGCCGGTCATGCACTCGCCGCACTCGGTGCAGCCGCGTCGACGTGGTCCCACCCCGCCGAAGTACGGATCGTCGGCCTCCACGCCGGGCTCGCCGAAGAAGACGCCGACCGGGGCGAGATGGAAGGTGTCGCCCACGCCCATCCGCTCGGCGACCTTGCGCATCACCTCGTCGGCCGGGGTCATCGTGGGGTTGATGACCGCGCCGAGCATCCGTTCGGCCTGGTCGTAGTAGGGGGCGAGCTCGGCCTTCCAGTCGGTGATGTGGCTCCACTGGGGGTCGGCGAAGAACGGGTCGAGCGGCTGGTAGAGGGTGTTGGCGTAGACGAGGGAACCGCCGCCGACTCCCGCTCCGGCCAGCACCATGACGCCGCTCGCGCCACGCAGGACGTGGATGCGCTGGATGCCCTTCAGACCGAGCGCGGGGGCCCACAGGAAGTCCCTGGCCCGCCAGGAGTTCTTCGGTAGCGATCTTTCGTCGAAGCGCCGGCCGGCCTCGACGACGCCCACCGAATATCCCTTCTCGGTCAGCCTGAGCGCCGCGACACTCCCCCCGAACCCCGACCCGATGACGACGACGTCGTAGTCCATGTCGAGCCTTTCAGGATTTCATCTGAGGTGGAGGCGCTTCATCGTCTTGAGGACGACGGCGAGGGTGTCGGCGTACTTCTCGTACGTCATGCCGAGGATCGGCTCGAACCCCAGCCAGGTGGCCTGGCCGGCGATGGTCTGGCCCTCGGTGTATTTGAGCAGTCCCTCCGTCCCGTGGCGGCGGCCGAGGCCCGACGCCTTCATCCCGCCCATCGGCGCGTCATGCGACCCCCAGGCCGAGGCGTACCCCTCGTTGATGTTGACCGTGCCGGCCCTGAGGCGGGCGGCGAGCGCCCGCCCCCTGGCGAGGTCACCGGTCCAGATGGACGCGTTCAGGCCGTACGGCGTGTCGTTGGCCTTCTCGGCGGCCTCGTCCTCATCCGCGAAGCGGTAGATCGAGACGACCGGGCCGAACGTCTCGTCGCGGCAGACGGACATCTCCTCGGTGACCCCGTCCAAGATCGTCGGCTCGTAGAACAGCGGGCCGAGATCGGGTCGCGCCCTGCCCCCGGCCAGCACCCTGGCCCCCTTGTCCACGGCGTCGGCCACGTGCGCGGACACCGCCTCAAGCTGCCGCCGGTAAGTGAGCGAGCCCATCTGCAGGTCCCAGTCCAGGCTCGCGCCGATCTTCATGTTCCGCACCGTCCGCGTCAGTTTGTCGCAGTACGCGTCGGCGATCGACTCGTGCACGTAGAGCCGTTCGATCGAGATGCACAGCTGGCCGGCGTTGGTGAAACAGGCCCGGACGGCCCCTTGCACGGCCACCTCCAGGTCGGCGTCGTCGAGCACGATCATCGGGTTCTTGCCGCCGAGCTCCAGTGAACAGCCGATGAGCCGCTTGGCGGCCTCCTCGGCGATCTTCCGACCGGCCCGGGTGGATCCGGTGAACGCGACATAGTCCGCGCCGTCCAGCAGCGGATCGCCGATGTCGGCCGGATCGCCCAGCACCACCTGCCAGATGTCGCGCGGCATGCCCAGTTCGACCAGCAGGTCGATCGTCCACAGCACGGACAGCGGGGTCTGCGTGTCCGGTTTGTGCACCACCGCGTTCCCCGCGATCAACGCCGGGGTCACGTCGCTCACGCCCAGCGCCAGCGGGTAGTTCCACGGGCTGACCACAGCGACCACGCCCTTGGGATGGCGCAGCTCGGTGACCCTGGTGGCGATCGGGAAGATGCCCTGCCGCCGATGCGGCGACAGCAGCCCCGGTGCGCGACGCGCGTAATAGAGCGTGCAGCCCGCGGCGTCGAGCACCTCCTCGTACGCGTGCCGCCGCGCCTTGCCCGTCTCCCACTGCACGATGTCGAGCAGCTCCGCCCGGCGGTCGAGCATCGCGTCGTGCAGGCGCAGGAACGGCTCGATCCGCTCCCTGATCGGCAGCGCCGCCCATGCCTCCTGCGCCGCCCTGGCCCGGGCATGGGCCGTACGGACGTCTTCGGCTGTGGAGACCGGGACCTCGGCCAGCGGCTCCCCGGTGAAGGGCGCCGGGATCTCCGTGGTTTTACCCTCTGAGGCGACATGTTTGAGGACCCGATCGACCAACGCGGCGTCGAGTGCCCGAATCGTGGCAGCCATACCGGAAGAATATTCCGGCGTCGAAAAACTGGCTACTGATCGGTAAGAAAACCTTCAAGACGACGGGACGGCGAACCGGCGGATCTACCTATCCGTGGTAGGGGCATGAGGACATTGATGCGTACGGCGGGCGTGCTCGCCCTCGCCGGGCTGCTGACCGCGGCATGCTCCGGAGGCCGTACGGCACCGCCATCCGGCCCGGCCGAGCCCACGTCGGTGGACCTGACCGGCCAGATCAGGCTGGTTTCCTATCCGAACTGTGACGAGATGCTCAGCGGGTTGCGTGCCGCCACGGCGGAACACGTGACGCCGTGGGGCCTCGACACCATGGTTCCGATGTTCGCCCGGGAGAGCGTGGCCGCCGGCAAGCAGCTGCCGACCGCCCTTTCCGACACCGGCGGCCAGTCGTACTCCACCACCAACGTGCACGAGGCCGGGGTGGACGAGCCGGACCTGGTGAAGACCGACGGCAAGCGGCTGATGATCGTCAACCGGGGTGTGCTCCGCGTGATCGACACCGCGACGCGGCAGGTCACCGGCACGCTGCGACTCGTTCCTGAGGAGCAGAGCTGGGCCCCGGCCGATCTGCTCGTCTCCGGGGACCGCGCGCTCGTGCTGTTCGAGGGCGGCGGCATCCTGCCGTTCGGTGCGACGGCGAAGGTCCGCCCGGGGCCGACCGGGCCGCGCTATGTGCTGGTGGACCTGTCCGGGGCGCAGCCGAAGGTGCTCGGCGCGATGACCGTCAACGGCTCGCACGTCGACGCCCGCCAGGTCGGGTCGACCGTACGGATCGTCGTACGATCTCAGCCGGAGATCGTCTTCCCGCAGCAGGAGCCGGAGACGCCCGAGCCGAAGCTGCTCCAGCGCAACCGCGAAGCGGTGCTGGCCGCGCCCATCGACGCGTGGCTGCCGACGTACGAGATCGAGTCCGGCGGCGCGAGCCGTACCGAGCGGGTGAGCTGCGACCGGGTGAGCCACCCGGCCGAGTTCACCGGAACCTCGATGCTGACCATCCACACCATCGACCTGAACGGCGACCTGAACGGCGGGCTCGCCGCAGACGCGCCGATCAGTGTGGCCGCCGACGGCGACACCGTGTACGGCACGCGGAGCAGCCTCTACGTCACCAGCAACCCCCGGTGGTGGTTCGGCGGGCCGGCGGCCTCCGGCGAGGCACGTGCGAGCGGGGCGGCCGAACCGCCGGAGCGTACGGAGGTGCACCGGTTCGACGTCAGCGGGATCGGCACGCCGCGGTACGTCGCCTCGGGGAGCGTGCCCGGACGGCTGCTCAACCAGTACTCACTGTCCGAGAACGCGGGCAACCTGCGGGTGGCGACGACCAGCGGCGCCGAGGTCTTCGGCGCGAGCCCCGGCAGGAGCGAGAGCGGCGTCTACGTGCTGAACGCCGACACACTGACTCAAAAGGGTGAGGTGACCGGCCTGGGCCGGGGCGAGCGGATCTACTCGGTCCGTTTCATCGGCGACCTCGGTTACGTGGTGACGTTCCGGCAGACCGACCCGTTGTACACGCTGGACCTGCGCGACCCGGCCGCGCCGAAGGTCACCGGAGAGCTGAAGATCACCGGCTTTTCGGCCTACCTCCATCCCGGTGGTCCCGGGCGGCTGATCGGCATCGGTCAGGAGGCGGACAAGCAGGGCCGCGCGCAGGGCACCCAGATTTCGCTGTTCGACGTGGCAGACCCGGCCCGGCCCCGGCTCCTGTCCCGCTTCCACCAGCGGGACTCGGGCTCCGAGGTCGAGTGGGACCCGCACGCCTTCCTCTACTGGGAGCCGTCCCGCCTGGCCATGCTCCCGCTCATGAACTGGACCGGCGACGGCCCGAACGGGAGCGCGGCGCTGGTCCTGCGGGTCGGTGACGACGGCATCGCCAGGGCCGGCCTGATCGAGCACCCGGCGGCCCCGAAGCCGCAGCGCACCGACTTCGCCCCCGCCGACCAGGGCATCCGGCGCTGCGTCGTCATCGGCGACAGCGTGTGGACGGTCTCCGACCTCGGCCTCAAGGTCAGCGCCATCGACACCCTCGCCGACCAGACGTGGATCCCCTTCACCTGACCGATGTCGTACGGCTCCCGCCCGGGCGACGGGAGCCGTGCTGGAATCCCATCACCGACTTGTCTATAATTCTGTACATGACAGCGACAGTAGTTCCTCTGGCGGACGCACGTGCCCGCCTGTCCGGCATCGTCGAATCAGCAGGAAGCACACACGAGCGTTTCACGATCACTCGCAACGGCGTGCCCGCTGCCGTGCTTCTCTCGGCAGACGACTATGACACGATGCGCGAGATGATCGAGATCCTCGCCGATGACGAGACAGTGGCCGCTATCCGGGAGGGACTGGCCGACCTGGCGGCCGGACGGGTGTACTCCCAGGCTGAGGTGGAAGCCGAGCTTCGCCGGTCTGGTCGTCTGTGAGTGAGCGGTACGAGCTCCGGCTCACCCGCCGGGCCAAGCAGGATCTCGCCGAGAGACTGCCGGCTAAGATCGTGCCTGCCGTGTGGGAGTTCATCACAGGACCGCTGCTGGACAACCCCCATCGCGTGGGCAAGCCACTGGACGAGCCTCTGGCCCCGCAGTGGTCGGCGCGTCGAGGCGACTACCGCGTGCTGTATCTGATCGACGATGGCCAGGTCGTGGTCCAGGTGGCCTCTGTTCAGCATCGGGCGGATGCTTACCGGTCGCGCTGAATCTCGGTCACGCCGACGAGCACGCTCGCTGAAAGTTGTTCCTACCGGTCCCACCCCTCGTCGATCAGACGCACTCCTTGTCAGGCCTGGCCGTACAGCATGGGCAGGTCCACGAGGAGGACGGCGGGGTCCTTGCGGGCCTCGGCCCGGAGGTCGCCGTCGAAGCCGGCGCCGCTGTAACAGGCCAGTGCGGTTCCGGAGGTGTCGTAGCCCTTGGCCGACAGCAGGTCGCGGGCTCGGCGGAGGCGTTCCAGGTGGCGCAGGCCCATCACCTTGTCCCACTTGGCCTCGCCCAGGGATCTGATCGTCCGGGGCTCGCCGGGGTAGGCCGGGCCAAGGACGGCCACGTCCACGTCGATCTGGGTCTTGGCCGCGGGGTCGGCCACCGTGCCGGCCGCGATCTCGCCGATGCCGCCCTCACCGAAGTGCTCCCTGCCATAGCGCAACGCGTACTCCCGGCAGAGCGTCTCGAAATGCGGCCCCATCACCTTGGACAGGAAGCGCTGCCGGGAGCGACGCCAGACCTCCTCGCCGAGGCCGAGGCCGAGGTCCGTCCACTCCGGACGCATGATCGCTTGATAGAAGGTGATGAGCGGTTCCGCGATCCGGTAGCGCGTCCGTCCCGATCGGAAGGCGTCCTTCTCCTTGACCAGCAGCCCGCAGCCCTCGAGGACATTGAGCGGATGGGCGATATCGGATGATTTGTAGCCGATGTGCCCCGCGATGCCGCCCCAGGTGTTGTTCCCCTCCGCGACCGCGGAGAGAACCGAATGGTAAAGGGCGGGGTCACGGATGTCGGACTCTTCCGCCAGCAGGTAGCGGCCTTCACGGAAGAGAGACGTCCGCCGATCGAGGACCGTGCGGACCACCCATCCGTCGAAGTCCTCGGCCGACGTCGGCCGGTCTCCCAGCACGAACTCGTCCCGGTAGGCCGGGGTGCCGCCGACGATCGCGTGGAGCATCGCCGCCAGGCGTGGATCGTCCGACACGCCCCAGAACTCGGCGGCGTCCCGGTAGGGCAGAGACTGGACCACGAGCTCCAGACGGGCCCGCCCCCGCAGCGGGGCCTGACCGGCGAGGATCTTGCCCATCACCGACAGCGCGGAACCGCAGATCAGCACCCGTGCGTTGCTGGTTCCGCCATGTGTGCGGCCGCGCAGATCGATCTCCTGCTTGAGGATGGACGGAAGCGCGGGGTTCGCCTTCATCAGATACGGGAACTCGTCGATGATCAGTGGCATCGGACGGTCCCTGGGCAGCGAGAAGAAGAAGGTGAGCGCGTCCCGCCAGTCCGCGAACGGGTAGCCCACCGGGGAGCCGGTGTGCCTGGCCAGCGCCATCCCGAACAGGCGGAGCAGCTCGATCTCCGTGCCCTCCGTCGCCTCGAAGTAGAAGCCTCCGAGAGCCTCGGCCAGGTTCTTGAGCAGGAAGGTCTTGCCCTGCCTGCGCCGGCCGCTGACTACGCCGAAGGCGACCTCCGCCTGAGCCCCGGTCGCGAAGGAGGTCAGCGCCTCCCACTCCCAGTCCCGGTCGAAGATGTGTCCCGGTTTGGCCACCATCGAGCGATCACCTCGCTACTGAAATACAGTTCGCTTAACCGTATTTCAGTGGCTGCCGAGCCTGCATGGTGTTCTCGACACGGGGTCAGGCTATGGGGACGATCTCGGGGGCGCCGAGACGGATCGCGTCGGCCTCCTGGTCGGAGTCCTGCTCCTGGGAGGCCCGCTCGGCCTCGACGCGCTTGGTGTAGTAATCGACCTCGCGCTTGATCTGGTCGGCGTCCCAGCCGAGCGGTCCCGCCATGAGCTCGGCGGCCTCCTGGGCGACCGCCACGCCCCGGTGGAAGGTCTCGATCGAGATCCGCGTGCGCCGGGTCAGCGCGTCGTTGAGGTGCCGGGCGCCCTCGTGCGTCGCGGCGTACACGATCTCGGCGCGGAGATGATCGTCGGCGCCGGTCAGCGGCCGGCCGAGCGAGGGGTCCCGATCGATGAGCGCCAGCACCTCGTCGATCATGGACCCGTAGCGTCTGAGCAGGTGCTCGATCCTGGCGACGTGCAGGCCGGACGAGCCGGCGAGACGGTGGCGGGAGTTCCACAGCGCCTGGAAGCCCTCGGCCCCGACCAGCGGCACCAGGTGCGTGCAGGACTGCGGCACCCGCTGGTCGAGACCGTGGGCCACCGCGTCCACCGCGTCGGCGGCCATCACCCGGTAGGTGGTGAACTTGCCGCCGGCCACCATGACCAGTCCGGGCACCGGATGCGCGACCACGTGCTTGCGCGAGAGCTTGGAGGTCTCCTCCGACTCCCCGGCGAGCAGCGGCCGCAGCCCGGCGTAGACGCCCTCGACGTCGTCCCTGGTCAGCGGCACCGACAACACGGAGTTGACATGATCGAGCAGATAGTCGATGTCGGCCCGGGACGCGGCCGGGCGCGCCTTGTCGAGCGTCCACTCGGTGTCGGTCGTCCCGATGATCCAGTGGCGACCCCACGGGATGACGAACAGCACCGACTTCTCGGTGCGCATGATGATCCCGGTGAGGGAGTGGATCCGGTCGCGGGGCACCACCAGGTGGATGCCCTTGGACGCCCTGACGTGGATCTGGCCGCGTCCCCCGACGAGTTGCTGGATCTCGTCGGTCCACACCCCCGTGGCGTTGACGACCTGGCGGGCGCGCAGGTCCAGTTCGGCGCCGGTCTCCAGATCGCGTACCCGAACGCCGGTGACCCGCTCACCCTCGCGCAGGAAGCCGATCGCCTGTGCGCGCGAGGCGATGTGCCCGCCGTACGTCGCGGCCGTCCTGAGCATCGTCATCACGTAGCGCGCGTCGTCGACCTGGGCGTCCCAGTACTGCACGGCCCCGCTGAACGCGGACCGCCTGAGCGCGGGGGCCACCCGCAGGGCGGCCTTCCTGGTCAGGTGCCGATGCCCGGGCACCCCGCGCCCGGCGCCGAAGGAGAAGCCGAGCGTGTCGTAGAGGATCATCCCGGCTCCGATGTACGGCCGTTCCCAGCCGGGATGGGTCAGCGGGAACAGGAACGGCACCGGCCGCACCAGGTGGGGGGCGATCCGCTGCAGGAGCATCGACCGCTCCCGCAGGGCCTCCCTGACCAGGTCGAAGTCGAACTGCTCCAGGTAGCGCAGCCCGCCGTGGATCAGCTTGGACGACCGGGACGAGGTCCCGGAGGCGAAGTCCCTCGCCTCGACGAGCCCCACGGACAGGCCGCGGGTCGCGGCGTCCAGGGCCACCCCGGCCCCGACGACGCCACCGCCGATCACCACCAGGTCGAGTTCCTGCGACTCCATCCGCGCCAACGCGGAGGCGCGTTCGGCGGGGCCGAGCCGCGCCGCGCCCATCCTCACCGACATAGGGCTCCCTCTGTACGGCTTTTCGCCTCTGCCGTGGTAAATCTACCCGCGAGTAGCACGCCGGGAATCCTGGTTAACTCCCCCTTTCCCAAGGATCTACCCAAATGTCGGTTATTACGCAGACCTGCTGCTACTGCATGGCTTGGCGCACCAGGTGGGAGTCGGTCACCTGCTCGAAGCGCACGATGCGCCCGTCTCGCACCTGCCAGAAATGGGCGAACCGCACCGTCATCGACTTGCCCGTCGCCCGGTATGTGCCCGTGTAGCGCCCGAGCGTCACCACGTTGCCGTCACCCCCGTCGATCACCTGCTCCGGCGTGGCGTCGAAACCGTCCCAGTCCGCGCCGAGCCGGCCGAACACCTGCTCGCGGATCTCGTCCAGGCCCACGTACGTGCCCGCGTACGGGAAGCCGGCCATCTCGGTCCAGCTCATGTCGTCGGCGAAGTCGGCCAACATGCCGTCGAGATCCCCACGCGCCGAGGCGGCGTAATGCGCTTCGATGATCTCCCGGTTCGTCGCCATGCTCATCCTTTCGTCCAGTTCGAGTCGAGGTCGTCAGTGCGGGTCGAGGTTGATGAAGACACCCTTGACCTCGGTGTACACATCCAGCGCGTACGCGCCCATCTCGCGGCCGAAGCCGCTGCTCTTGAAGCCGCCCCACGGCGCCGCCGGGTCGGGCGTGTGCAGCATGTTGACGAACACCGCCCCGGCCCGGACATCGGCGGCCATCCGGTGCGCCGTCGACAGGTCGTCGGTCCAGATCGACGCGGCCAGGCCGTACGGGCTGTCGTTCACCCGCCCGGCGAGCTCATCCGGATCGTCGTAGGTCAGCACCGACATCACGGGACCGAAGATCTCCTCACGGGCGATGCTCATCCCGTCATCGACGCCGCTGAACACCGTGGGCCGGTAGAAGTACCCGTCCGCGAGCGGGCCCTCCGCGCGCCCACCGCCGGCGACGAGTTCCGCCCCCGCGGCCACCCCTTCGCGCACGTATCGGTCGACCTGTCGCAGGTGCTCCTCGCTGACCAGCGGACCGGCCTCCGTGTCGGGCGCGATGCCCGGGCCCAGCACGATGCGGCCCGCCATCTCGGCGGCCCGTTCGACGAACTCGTCGGCGCGGCGGGCGTCCACGTAGAAGCGGGAATAGGCCGCGCACACCTGGCCGCTGTTGAACATCGCGCCCTGGACGCAGCCGGCCACGGCCCGCTCGATGTCGGCGTCGGCCGCCACGATCACCGGAGTCTTGCCGCCGAGTTCGAGCGTGACGCGGGCCAGGTTGTCCGCCGAGGCGCGCAGGATGCTGCGCCCGACCTCGGTCGAGCCGGTGAACGACACCTTGTCCACGCCGGGGTGGGAGACCAGCGCCGCGCCGACGTCGGGGCCGCCGGTGAGCAGGTTGACGACTCCGGCGGGGATGCCCGCCTGCTCGCACAGCTCCATCAGCTTCAGCGCGGTCAGCGGGGTCTGCTCGGCCGGCTTGATCACCACCGTGTTGCCGCAGGCCAGCGCGGGCGCGAGCTTCCAGGCGAGGATCATCAGCGGGAAGTTCCATGGGGTGATCAATGCGCAGACGCCGACGGGCTCACGCCGCGTGTAGTTCATGACGTTCGGCAACGACACCGGGATCGTCGCGCCCTCGATCTTGGTGGTCCAGCCGGCGAAGTAGCGGAAGTGCTCGGCCGTGCCGCCGACCGAGATCTGCCGCGCGATGCCGAACGGCTGTCCCTGGTCGTGGGTCTCCAGGCGGGCCAGTTCGTCGGCGTTGGCCTCGATCAGGTCGGCCAGCCGCCATAGCAGCCGCCCGCGCGCCGCCGGGGACATGCCCGCCCACTCAGGGTCGTGCAGCGCCGACCGCGCCGCGGCGACCGCGTCGCCGACGTCGGCCCGGGTCGCTTCGGCGACCGAGCCGATCTCCTCGCCGGTCGCCGGGTCCACCGTGGCGAACACCCGGTCATCCGATGCCGGACGCCATGCCCCGCCGATGAAGAGCCGGCCCGGGGTGAGCAATCGCGGTGTCCGTGCGGATCCTGCCGAGGTGTCGAGCGTCATCTCCATGAGGGGACCTGTTCTCGGGTTGGGGGACGGAGAGTGTCGTCTACGATTTCGTATATGAGACGGATGGTACGGCATCGCCGTACCGGACACCACCGTTCGTTTCGGGTAAAGGTCCGACCTGGACGGTCATCCCGCGGCGATGAAGCGCATGAAGGACAGCCCGGAGAGGGCCGAACTCAGGAATACCTCGACGTGCTCGGCACCTACTCGGGTCGGGTCTCCGTGAGGGGGGTCACGGCTCGCCGCCAACAGGCGCGGGGCTGAGGTTCTTGTGGTAGATGCGGAGGTCGCAGGAGGTCGCGAGAAGCGGGACGAGGTCCGGGTTGGTCTCCTCGAGGGAGCCGATGCGCACGATCCGGTAGCCGATCCGGGTGTACCAGCCGTTCAGGTACTCCTTGAACGGATGCCGCCAATCCCGGGGGACCAGCACCTCGAGTTGCATGGTCGCCAGCCCGCGTTCACGGCTCAGCCGTTCGGCGAACTCGATCAGCTGCCGGCCGATGCCGGCTCCGCGATGCTCGGGCTCCATGGCGAGCATGCCGAACTCGCCCACTCCGTCCTCGAGCTGCTGCACCCGGACGCTGCCGACGATCCGGCCGTCCATCCGGGCCACCACGATCTCCCCGGCACGGACGAGCTCCGACATCTCTTCGACCGTCGTACGGGCGGCGCCGTCCACCCACAGGCCCGCTTCCGCGGCCGCGTACACCCGGTTGACCATATCGGTCAGCTCGGCCAGGGCATCGGCGCCGACGGTGCCGGGCAGCAACTGAACCTCTGTCGGCGACATCGACTCTCCACACTGCGAGATATTTTGCGATCACCCTAAATCTATCCGTGCCACGCGAGCCCACCCAGTACGGCGGATGCCGCACGGAAGCGGAAAGATGGGGCGCATGAGCATGACTCTCTCGGATCTGCGCGTAGTGACCCCGGACGAGGTGCACGACGGCTGGCTCACGATCGAGGACGGGCGGATCACGCACATCGGGCGTGGGACAGGCCCCCGGAACGGCAACGGCCACAGCCTCGGCGGACGGGTGATCGTGCCCGGGTTCGTCGACATCCACACCCACGGCGGGGCGGGCGGGTCCTATCCCGACGGGGATCCGGAGTCCGCGGCCGCCGTCGCGGCCTTCCACCTCGGGCACGGCTCGACGACCTCGATCGCCAGCCTGGTCACGGCCTCGCCGGAGGCGCTGACCCGGGCGGCCTCCGCCCTGGCCGACCTGTGCGAGCAGGGAGTCATCGCCGGCATCCACTTCGAGGGTCCGTACATCGCGAAGTCCCGGTGCGGCGCGCACGACCCCGCGAAGCTGCGCGAGCCGGACCGGGCGGAGTTCCGGGCGCTGCTCAAGGCCGGCCGGGGCCACGTCCGCATGCTCACGATCGCCCCCGAGCTGCCCGATGCCCTTGACGTCATCAGGGACGCCGCCGCCGAGGGGGTGATCGCCGCCATCGGCCACTGCGACGCAGGCTACGAGCAGACGATCGCCGGCATCGACGCGGGGGCCACGGTCGCGACCCACCTCTACAACGCGATGCCGCAGCTCGGCCACCGCGCTCCCGGCCCGATCGCCGCCCTCCTCGAGGACGAGCGGATCACGGTCGAGCTCATCAACGACGGCGTCCACGTCCACCCGGCCATGCTGCGGCTCGCCGCGCACCAGGCGGGCCCGGGCCGTACGGCGCTCATCACCGACGCGATGGGCGCCGCGGGCATGGGCGACGGGCGCTACCGGCTCGGCCCGATGACGGTCGATGTCACGGACGGCGTGGCGCGACTGGCCGGGGGCGATCCGGGGGGCGGTTCGATCGCGGGGAGCACGCTGACCATGGACGTGGCGTTCCGGCGGACCGTTCGGGAAATGGGGGCCTCACTCGTCGACGCCGCGCTGATGGCGTCGCTCACGCCCGCCCGCGTCCTCGGCCTGGACCACCGGGTCGGCTCGATCTCGGTCGGCAAGGACGCCGATCTCGTGGTGCTCGGCGACGATCTCCAGGTCGACGGCGTCATGAAGCGCGGCACCTGGATCACTCAGCCCAGCTGAACAGCGGCGGGCGCCCGGTCCACGAGACCGGGCGCCCGCCCACGCGTTTCAGCGCGTCACGCCAGAGTCGGATCGGCTCAGGGCTGGATCGGCTCAGGGTTGGATCGGCGCGACGACGACCTCGACGCGCTGGAACTCCTTGAGGTCCGAGTAGCCGGCGGTGGCCATCGTGCGCTTGAGGGCGCCCATCAGGTTCATGGAACCGTCGGCCACGACGGACGGGCCGTGCAGGATCTGCTCCAGCGTGCCGATCGTGCCGAACTCGACCCGCCTGCCGCGCGGCAGCTCGGGGTGATGCGCCTCCGAACCCCAGTGGAACCCGCGGCCGGGGGCGTCTGTCGCCCTGGCGAGCGGCGACCCCACCATGACGGCGTCCGCGCCGCAGGCGACGGCCTTGGCGATGTCGCCCGACCCGCCCATGCTGCCGTCCGCGATCACGTGGACATACCGACCGCCCGACTCGTCCAGGTAGTCGCGGCGGGCCGCCGCGACGTCGGAGATCGCCGTGGCCATCGGCACCGCCACGCCCAGCACGTTACGGGTGGTGTGCGAGGCGCCGCCGCCGAACCCGACGAGCACGCCCGCCGCGCCGGTCCGCATGAGGTGCAGCGCGGCCGTGTACGTCGCGCAGCCGCCGACGATGACCGGGACGTCGAGCTCGTAGATGAACTGCTTCAGGTTCAGTGGCTCGGCCCGGCCGGACACGTGCTCGGCGGAGACCGTGGTGCCGCGGATCACGAAGATGTCCACGCCGGCGTCGATCACGGCCTTGTGGTGCTGAACGGTCCGCTGCGGCGACAGCCGTACCGCCGCCGTGACGCCCCCGGCGCGGATCTCCTCGATCCGCCGTCCGATCAGGTCGTCCCGGATCGGCGCGGTGTAGATCTCCTGCAGCCGCCGGGTCGCGGCCGCCTCATCGAGGGTGGCGACCTCCTCCAGCAGCGGCGCGGGGTCGTCGTAGCGCGTCCACAGCCCCTCCAGGTCCAGCACGGCCAGGCCGCCCAGCCGGCCGATCTCGATGGCCGTGGCCGGGGAGACCACGCTGTCCATCGGGCTCGCCACCAGCGGCAGGCCGAAACGGTAGGCATCGATCTGCCAGGAGATCGAGACCTCCTCGGGATCGCGGGTGCGCCGGGATGGCACGATGCCGATCTCGTCCAGTGCGTACGCCCGCCGTCCGCTCTTGCCGCGCCCGATCTCCACCTGACTCATCGCCGCCTGTTCTCTTCTTCCTGGCCGTTGAACGTGGTGTCAGCGCCGGTGGTAGTTCGGCGCCTCGACCGTCATCTGGATGTCGTGCGGGTGGCTCTCTTTGAGGCCCGCCGCCGTGATGGGCATGAGCTGCGCCTTCTCGTGCAGCTCGGAGATCGTCCGGGAGCCGGTGTACCACATGCCCTGGCACAGCCCGCCGACGAGTTGGTGGGCCACCGCCGCGGCCGGGCCGCGATAGGGCACCTGACCCTCGATGCCCTCGGGGATGTACTTGTCCTCCCCGGACACCTCGGCCTGGGCGTAGCGGTCCTTGCTGAAGGACTCCCCGCCGCGCTCGCGGTTCCGTACGGCGCCGAGCGAGCCCATGCCCCGGTAGGACTTGAACTGCTTGCCGTTGATGAAGATCAGGTCGCCGGGCGACTCCTCGCACCCGGCGAGCAGCGAGCCCAGCATGACCGTGTCGGCGCCGGCGGCCAGCGCCTTGGCGATGTCCCCCGAGTACTGCAGGCCTCCGTCGCCGATGACCGGCACGCCCGCCGGTGCGCAGGCCCGGGCCGCCTCGTAGATCGCGGTGAGCTGGGGGGCTCCCACGCCCGCGACGACGCGGGTGGTGCAGATGGAGCCGGGGCCCACGCCCACCTTGACCGCGTCGGCGCCCGCGTCCACCAGGGCCTGGGCCCCGGCCCGGGTGGCCACGTTGCCCGCGACCACGTCCACCCGCCCGTTGGCGTTGGCCTTGACCTTGGCGACCATGTCGCACAGGCCCTGGGAGTGCCCGTGGGCGACGTCCACCACGATGACGTCGGCCCCGGCCTCGATGAGAGCCGCCGCACGCTGCTCGGCGTCGCCCGCGACGCCGATGGCCGCGCCGACCATGAGCCGCCCGTTGGCGTCCTTGGTGGCGAGGGGATACTGCTCGCTCTTGATGAAGTCCTTGACCGTGATGAGGCCCCGCAGCCGCCCGGCCTCGTCGACCAGCGGGAGCTTCTCCACCTTGTTCTGCCGGAGCAGCAGGAAGGCCTCGTCACGGGAGACCCCGACGAGGGCCGTCACCAACGGCATGGCGGTCATGACCTCGCGGACCGGCCTGCTGTGGTCGGTCTCGAACCGCATGTCCCGGTTCGTCACGATCCCCACCAGCATGCCGTCGGCGTCGATGACCGGTACACCGGAGATCCGGTACGTGGCGCACAGCCGCTCGACATCGGCCAGCGTGTCATCCGGAGAGCAGGTCACCGGGTTGGTCACCATCCCCGCCTCCGAACGCTTGACCAGGTCGACCTGCTGGGCCTGGTCCTCGATCGAGAGGTTGCGGTGCAGGATCCCGATGCCGCCCTGACGGGCCATCGCGACGGCCATCCGGGCCTCGGTCACCGTGTCCATGGCCGCGGACACCAGAGGGATGCGCAGCATGATGCTCCGCGACAGACGAGTCGTGGTGTCGGCCTCACCCGGCTGAAGATCCGAATAGGCGGGAACGAGGAGCACGTCGTCGAACGTGAGCCCCGGTTCGGTGAACTTGGCCATCTCCAACCCTCCTGCGCCGACCCCTCCTGCGCCAACCCGTCCTGCCTTGGCGGGAGGGTTGTTCCGCAGCACCGACGTCAGTCTATGGGTCGCGCGCAAACCAAAAGTGGGGGGATCACGAATGATCCCCCCACCTTCACGGGCATCGCACCGGCCGCAGCCATCGAACCCCCCTCCGCGCCCGAGTGACGCGGCCACCGTGCTTACGCAAAGTCAATAATGCGTCACGGACCGTCAATGCGCAATGCCTGCGCGGAAATCCGCTGAACGTGTGCGGCGGCCATAGTCAGCGGCACGACGACGGCGAGGGCGAACGACATGACATGAAGATCAAATAGATGCCGGCCCAGAAACGGCGGCCCACATTTCCGGATTTTTACAAGAAATATTTGGACATGGGGGTGGGTGCCGCCGCGAATCTGACAGCCGGCATGGGCCGACGCCGAAGTCCGTCGTCGGCGGGCGCACGCCACGAATGTTCGGCCCCTCCGACTCCGGTCGGCCGGGGCTCACTTTCCACCGCTGGGTCGGTCGTAGCCATAGGGTGGGATGCGTGCTGGAAGACGTCCCCCGCGATCCTTTCGCGGATGACCCCAACGACCCCGCAGGGGAGCTCGGAGCGCCGGACGACCCCGAGCCGCTGACCCTTGCCGAGCGCGACGAGGCGCTGACCGACCTGGCCGACGTGGAGGTCTTCCGCTCCCTGCTGGAGCCTCAGGGCGTGCTCGGCCTGGTTCTCGACTGCCCGGAGTGCGGCGACCAGCATTACTTCGACTGGGACCTGCTCCGCGGCAACCTACGGCAGATGATCGACAACGGCCGGCCACAGGTGCACGAACCGGCCTATCGACCAGACCCGGCCAACTACGTCAGCTGGGAGTACGCCAGAGGCTACGTGGACGGCGTGATCGACACGGAGGAGAGCCGGTAGTCGGCCACCTCGCCCGTCTCGTCGACGTCGGCGACGAGCGCTCTGAGAAGCCGGATGGCGGGATCACTGAGCAGCCGGACGGCCGGGTCGGCGTCCGACTCCACGATCTCGCGACGTGCGAGAGCATCGAGGACGGTGTCGGTGAGCGCTGTGTCGTCCTCCACGTGGGCGGTCAAGCAATCGACTCCAGCTCGGCGATCTGCCGCAATCTGGCGAGAGCGCGATGCTGGGCAACCCGGACGGCACCTGGTGACATGCCCAGTACATTACCGGTCTCCTCGGCCGAGAGCCCCGACACCACCCGCAGGATCAGGAGCTCCCGCTGGTGTTCGGGAAGCCGCGAGAGCAGGGCCCGCGCATGTTGCGCCTCGATGTAACGCACCACGGTCTCCTCGGGCCCAGGCCTCTCGTCGGGCCCGTCCGGCAGGTCCTGCGTCGGCACCGCCGAGCGCACCGAACTGCGCAGCGCGTCCGCGACCTTGTGTGAGGCGATCCCGAACACGAACGACGCGAACGGGCGCCCCATGTCGCGGTAACGGGGCAGCGCCGACAGCACGGCGATGCACACCTCCTGGGCCACATCGTCCGCGATGTGATAGTGACCCGAGACCCTGCCGAGCCTGGCTCTGCAGTAACGAACCACCATCGGGCGCAGATGTCCCAGCAAAGACTCGATCGCGGCGCGATCTCCCCGTACGGCGAGGCTCGTCAGTTCCCTGAGGTCGGACTCATCCGATCTCGTCGCAAGCCTTACCCCAGTTGCGGCGTCGGCGACGCGTCCCTCGGTCACGTTAGGCATGATGCCCGCCACGATCGTTCATGTCGTCATGGTTGACGGCTACGGATTGGTCACATTGACGCGTCGATAACAATAAGTAATCGGACGACCACTAAACATTGGAACATTCCAACGGCCTGTCCCTAATTGCCGCTTATTCGGCCGGTGGTGGCCGGAAAAAAGTACGGCTCCCGCCTCGGGAGGCGGGAGCCGTACGCGGCTCGCGTCACCGGACCGCGGTCCGATGATCAGCGCATCATGGGCTGAGGCTCAGTGGCCGTGACCGTGGCCGTGACCGTGGCCGCCGGCGGCGGCGGGGGCCTCCTCCTCGGGCTTGTCCACCACGAGCGCCTCGGTCGTCAGCAGCATGCCGGCGATGGACGCGGCGTTCTGCACGGCCGACCGGGTCACCTTGACGGGGTCGATGACGCCCTGGGTCACCAGGTCGCCGTACTCGCCCGTCGCGGCGTTGAGGCCCTCCCCCGCGTTGAGCGCGGAGATCTTGGAGACGACGACGTACCCCTCCATGCCGGCGTTCTCCGCGATCCAGCGGGCGGGCTCGACCAGCGCCTTGCGCACGATGCCGACACCGGTGGCCTCGTCGCCCGACAGGCCCAGGTCGTCCAGCTCCTTGGACACGTGCACCAGCGCGGAGCCGCCGCCGGAGACGATGCCCTCCTCGATCGCGGCGCGGGTCGCGGAGATCGCGTCCTCGAGACGGTGCTTCTTCTCCTTGAGCTCCACTTCGGTGGCGGCGCCGACCCGCAGCACGCAGACACCGCCGGCGAGCTTCGCCAGCCGCTCCTGCAGCTTCTCGCGGTCCCAGTCGGAGTCCGACTGCTCGATCGCCAGCTTGATCTCGCGGACCCGGTCCTCGATCGCCTGCGCGTCACCGGCGCCGTCGACGAGCGTGGTGTTGTCCTTGTTGATCACGATGCGGCGGGCGGTGCCGAGCACCTCGAGGCCGACGTGCTCCAGCTTGAGGCCGACCTCCTCGCTGACGACCTGGCCGCCGGTGAGGATCGCGATGTCCTGCAGCATGGCCTTGCGCCGGTCGCCGAAACCGGGCGCCTTGACGGCGACGGAGGTGAAGGTGCCGCGGATCTTGTTGGTCACCAGGACGGCCAGGGCCTCGCCCTCGACGTCCTCGGCGATGACCAGCAGCTGCCGCTTGGTCTGGGCGACCTTCTCCAGCAGCGGCAGGAAGTCGGCGATCGAGGAGATCTTGCCCTGGTGGATCAGGACGTACGGCTCCTCGAGCACGGCCTCCATGCGCTCGGGGTCGGTCACCATGTAGTGCGACAGGTAGCCCTTGTCGAACTGGAGGCCCTCGGTGAACTCCAGCTCCAGGCCCATCGCGTTGGACTCCTCGACGGTGATGACACCGTCCTTGCCCACCTTGTCGAACGCCTCGGCGATCAGCTCACCGATCTTGGCGTCCTGAGCGGAGATCGTCGCGACATTGGCGATCTCCTTCTTGTCCTCGACGTGGCGGGCGCTGTCGAGCAGCCGCTCGCTGACGGTCTTGGCGGCGACGTCGATGCCGCGCTTGAGCGCCAGCGGCGCGGCGCCGGCCGCGACGTTGCGCAGGCCCTCGCGGACCATCGCCTGGGCCAGCACGGTCGCCGTGGTGGTGCCGTCGCCGGCGATGTCGTTGGTCTTGGTCGCGACTTCCTTGGCGAGCTGCGCGCCGAGGTTCTCGTACGGCTTGTCGAGCTCGACCTCACGCGCGATCGTCACGCCGTCGTTGGTGATGGTGGGCGCGCCGAACTTCTTGTCGATGACGACGTTGCGGCCGCGCGGGCCGAGGGTCACCTTGACCGCGTCGGCGAGGGCGTTCACGCCACGCTCGAGAGCGCGCCGCGCGTCCTCTTCGAACTCCAGGATCTTGGGCATTCACGTCTCCTTCTGAGCAGTGAGCCCCGGGCACGTGACCCGGGGCTCCGCATGCCGTACGCGGCTTACTTCTCGATGATGGCGAGCACGTCGCGAGCGGAGAGCACCAGGTACTCCTCGCCGCCGTACTTGACCTCGGTGCCGCCGTACTTGCTGTAGAGGACGACGTCGCCCTCCTTGACGTCGAGCGGGATACGCTTCTCGCCGTCCTCGTCCCAGTTGCCCGGGCCCACCGCGAGGACCTTGCCCTCCTGCGGCTTCTCCTTGGCGGTGTCCGGGATGACCAGGCCGGAGGCGGTGGTCTGCTCGGCCTCAAGCGGCTGGACCACGATGCGGTCGCCAAGCGGCTTAACGGGAACCTTGGTGGCGGTCGTCACGATCGGACCTCCCCTTCAGATTGCGATGAATGAGCTGAAGAGGCGACCAGCGGCCTGCCGTCGCGGGTGTCAGACCAGTCTCGTCGCAGTTGGCACTCTCTATGGGTGAGTGCCAACACGAAACAGTATGCAAGTGCGCCCGGACAGTCAACACGAACCCGCCTCGCAGGTCAGATGGGGCATGACCGGAAGCCGCCGATCAGCGGTAGCGTCGGTGGGCGTGGACCTCGACGCATTTCGCGAACTACTCGCGCCCGAAGGACGCCGGGCCCTGGCCCAGGCCGTGGATCTCGTGGCCGCCGGCGCCGAGCCGGTCGCCGCGGTCACGGCGCTGCGCAGGACGTACTCCCCCGCGCTGACCTCGGCCGCGCTCACCCAGGCGACGCTGCGCCGCCGGGCCGAGGCCAAGTTCGGCGCGCACGCGGCCGCCATGTACTTCACCCCACATGGCCTCGAACAGGCCACCCGCGCCGAGGTCGCCGCACACCGCGCCCGCCGGATCGCGGCACTCGGCTCGCAGTCGGCCATCGCGACGGAAGCGGGGCCGGGAACGGGGCCGAGGGTGCTCGACGTGTGCTGTGGGATCGGCGGCGACCTCGTCGCGCTCGCCCGCGCCGGCTGCCCGGTGGACGCGGTGGATCTCGACCCGCTCACCGCCGAGGTCGCCCGCGCCAACGCCGCCGCGCTGGGCCTGTCCTCACCGGGCCCGCCCTCACCGGGCCTGCCCGCCCCGGTCCGGGTCCGTACGGCGGACGCCGCCGATTGCGATCCCCGCGGATATGACCTGATGTTCGCCGATCCGGCCAGGCGGAGCGCCAGGGGCCGCGTCTTCGACCCGATGGCCTACTCCCCCGCCTGGCCGGCGGTGCTCGAACTGGTCGCCCGGGCGCCTGCCGCCTGTGTGAAGGTCGCCCCCGGCATCCCGTACGAGTTCATCCCGGACGGCGCGGAGGCCGAATGGGTCTCCTACAAGGGCGAGGTGAAGGAGGCGGCCATCTGGACCGGTACGGGCACGGAGGGCCGGCGGGCGACGCTGCTGCCGTCTGGGGCGACGCTGACGCCCACCGGCGCCGAGGTGGCCGCCGGACCGGTGGGACGGTACCTCTACGAGCCCGACGGAGCCGCGATCCGGGCGCATCTGGTGGCGGAGGTCGCCGAAATCGTCAAAGGACACCTGCTCGACCCGCGGATCGCCTACATCACCGGTGACCACGCCGTCGTGACCGAATGGGCGGCATGCTATGAGATCACCGACGTCATGTCCTTCTCACTCAAACGGCTGCGCGCGGCGCTGCGGGAACGGGGCATCGGGAACGTCACCATCAAGAAACGCGGATCGGCGGTCGATATCGAACGACTGCGTAAAGACCTCCGGCTTTCCGGGGCGAAATCGGCGGTAATCGCCCTTACCCGAATCGAAGATCGCCCATATGCCCTGCTCTGCCGGCCGGCCAAGATCCCGTGATCAAATAAAATACCCCACCGCCCAGTCCCGTGATCTTGCACTCACGACTGCAAGATCACGGGCCGGGGCCTGGTTTGACCGGTGGTCGCTCAGACGTGAACGGTCGTGATCGGCAGGGATGAATCAGCCGGGATGTCCAGCGAGGACGGATCCACACCGGCCGCGACCAGGTTCGCCCCCAGCGCGGCGACCATCGCGCCGTTGTCCGTGCACAGCCCGGGCCGAGGCACCCGCAGCCGCACTCCCGCCGCGTCGCAGCGCTCCTGCGCCAGCACCCGCAGCCGCGAGTTGGCCGCCACTCCGCCGCCGATCAGGAGATCCTTGACGTCGTACCGCGCGCAGGCCTGCAGCGCCTTGCGGGTGAGCACGTCGACGACCGCCTCCTGGAACGACGCGGCCACGTCGGCCACCGACACGGGCTCTCCTGCCGCCTCACGTGCCTCCACCCACCGGGCCACCGCCGTCTTCAGCCCGGAGAAGGAGAAGTCCAGCGTGCCGTCGTCGTACTTCCCCCTGGGGAACGCGACAGCCGTACCCGAGCCCTCACGGGCGGCCCGGTCGATGTACGGGCCACCGGGGAACGGCAGGCCGAGCACGCGCGCGACCTTGTCGAACGCCTCGCCGGCCGCGTCGTCCACGGTCGAGCCCAGCGAGACCACGTCCTGTGCGACATCGGGCACCAGCAGCAGCGAGGAGTGGCCGCCGGAGACCAGCAGCGCGATCGCCGGCTTGGGCAGCGGGCCGTGTTCGAGTTGGTCGACGGCCACGTGCGCGGCGAGGTGGTTGACCCCGTAGAGCGGGACGCCGAGGCCCATGGCGTACGCCTTGGCGGCGGCGACCCCGACCAGCAGAGCGCCCGCCAGGCCGGGTCCGGCGGTGACCGCGACCGCGTCGACGTCGGACAGCCGCAGGCCCGCCGCGGCCAGCGCGCCCTCCACCGTCGGCGCCATCGCCTCCAGGTGGGCGCGTGAGGCCACCTCCGGGACCACGCCGCCGAACCGGGCGTGCTCGTCCATGCTGGAGGCGATCGTGTTGGCCAGCAGCGTGTGACCGCGGACGATGCCCACGCCGGTCTCATCGCAGGAGGTCTCGATCCCCAAGACGATCGGCTCGTCAGTCCTGCTCATGGCGCTCCCCCGTTCGATCCAGCTCCTTCACCATCGTTATCGCGTCCGTCCCGTCGTCGTAGTAGCGTCGCCGCAGCCCGAGCGGCTGGAAACCGAACCGCTCATACATCGCCTGTGCGGGAGCGTTGTCGGCGCGCACCTCGAGGAACACCGACCGCGCGCCGCGTCGTACGGCCTCCGCGACCAGCGCGTCCATCATCGCGGCGCCGACACCGGAGCGGCGGTGCCCGGCCAGGACCGCGATCGTCTGGATGTCGGCCTGGTCGGCCGCGGCCGCGAGCCCGGCGTATCCGACGATCTCCCCACCCGCCTCCGCGACCACATAGTGCCGGGTGCGCGGCTGGTCCCGCAGCTCACCTCGCATCATCGACTCACTCCACGCGTCGGCCGGGAACGTGCCGCGCTCGATCTCCATCACCGCGGGCAGGTCCTCAATGCGCATCTGGCGCAGCACGACGGTCTGTCCGGCCGTGCCGCTCCGCCCCGAAGTGCCGTCGGTCACAGGTCCACCACGCTCACGCCGTCACGCGCTTGGGCGCTCCGGGGATCTGGGCGTCCGGCCTGCGCAGATAGATCGGCCGGGGCGGGCCGAGCACGCCCAGCTCACGCGCCTTCTCCACCGAGTCGATGCGGCCGTCCGGCATCTCGGCGAGTTCGGCGGCCTCCTCGACTGTCAGCCCGGCGAGCCGCCCGGCCGCCAGGGCCGCCAGCGCGCCGGCCGACGGATGCTCGGGGCCCGCGACCCGGTCGGCGCCGATCGTCTCCGCGTACATGCGGGCACCGGCCCCGACCACGGGCAGGTCCGGCGGGAGGTCGTCCGGGCGGTCGACGCGCGGCCCGTCGAGGCGGGTCACCGCGTCGCCGTACCTCGCCCAGAAGACCTCCTTGCGGCGCGCGTCGGTGGCGACCAGGAACGGCCCGTCGATCTCTCCGGTCTGCCCGGTCTGCCCGGTCGCGTACGCGATCGCGTCGAGCGTGCACACCCCGAACGCCGGCGCCCCGATCGTCGTGGCGAGCGCCGTGGCGGTCATCAGGCCTACCCGCAGGCCCGTGTACGGCCCCGGTCCGGTCCCCGCGACGATCGCGGTGACGTCCCGGAGTCTCACGCCGGAGTCTCGCAGGACCTGTTCGATCGCGGGAGCGAGCAGCTCGCCGTGGCGGCGCGCGTCGACGGTGGTCGACTCGGCCACCACATAATCGCCGTCGTGCAGGGCCGCGGTGACGGCGGGGGTCGCGGTGTCGAAGGCCAAGACAAGCACGAACGTCAAGCGTAGTCCTTCACCCGCCCCACCCCATCCCATTCCCGCCCCACTCCCCCCGTGATCTCGCAGTCGCCGGATCAGGATCGCGCGCGGATCAGGCGGAGCCGACCCGGGAGGCGTAGACGATGACGTTGTCCCGGTATTCATGCCGCGACCAGTCGAAGGAACCGCCACACGTGATCAGCCGCAGGCCGTCCTCCGCGTAGACACGCTCGGCCGGGAACCGCTCCTTGGGCACGCGTTCCACCGAATCGACCCGGTACGACACGGTCGTGCCGTCGCTGCGCAGCACCTTCACCGCGGCGCCCGCGCTCAGATCGCGCAGGTGGAAGAACACGGCGGGCGCCGTCTTGGTGTCGACATGTCCGATGATCACCGATGCGCCGGGATCGCCGGGTACGGCACTGCCCGTGTACCAACCCGCGGCCGACGGCTTGTCGAACGGCGGCAGTTCGACATCCCCCTCCGCCGTCAGACCGAGCTTCACCAGCGGGGCCTGGAGTTTCAGCGCCGGGATGTCGATCCGCTCGGGCACGACGTACGCCGCCCGGCGGGGCCGGGCCGCACCGCTCTCGGTGTCATCTTGGGGACCGGCCAGCACGAACATCGCGAACCCGGTGACGATGCCCGCCACGACCACCCACCGGGTGGGAACCGCCAAGGTCAGTCCCCAGAACGTCGGCGGGGCGCGGGTCGATGGGTCGCGGAACGCCTGCGTACCACGACGACGCCGACGCCGGCGGCGGCCAGCAGCACGGCGATGGTCAGGCCTATCGGCAGGGCGGAATCGTCGGCCGGGCCACCCGCGGCCGTGCCGCCGCCACCCGCGTGCGGCGCACTGGTGGGATATTTCTTCGTCTTGGTCGGAGTCGACTCAGGCTCAGGCTTGGGCTCGACGATGCGGAACCTGGCATCGCCGATGTCGTTGGTGGCCTCGCAGCGCACCTGCACCCGGTAGCCACCCGGCTTGGCGTTCGGTCTGATCACCGCGCTGCCGCGCACCTCCGGCACGATGGCAGCGGGGGTGGGCGAGAACGTCGCCGTGCCGGTTTTCCCCGGCCGCCGTGCCGGCGGCACCAGCGTGACGAGGCCCGTGAAGGCGTCGGACCTGGCGGTCGCCCGATATTCAGGGCCACCCCGCGGCAGCGGGCACGCCGCCGTGATGAGAACGGTCGCCGTGATGTCGTTGGATTTGGTCGAGCCGCCGTCGATCCGTTTCGGGTCCACCGTGACGCGAATGTCCTGCCGGGAACTCCGTACGGACTCTGTCGGCGTGGGCTGCGCCGTCCCGGATTGGGAGCCGGACGCTCCGGCGTCGGCCTGGGCCGTACATCCGACCGCGGCGAGGAGGACGGCCCCCGCCGCGGCGCCCCGCATGACACTGCCCATCGACCCCACCACTCCCACGCCGGATCCCTTACCCCGAAAATCTAGGCCAATTCATGACTCAAGATCTTCCTATCGGCAGGATCCCCGCCCTGCCGCCCCTCACAGAGGAGGAACAAGCAGGTGGAGGCGGCGATCTTCCTCGTCCGCCCATGAGTAGGTCACCCCGTCTCGTGTCACTTGGAACACGGAACCTGGGCAACCCGCCGTACCCTCCTGGGCTCAAGAACCCACCCCGCCCCCGAACCGACGGCCAAGGAGAACACCTCCCGGCCGCCCAGCAGAACTCCAGTGGTTGACCAAGGCCATCGAGGCGGCCAAGAGCAGGGCGGCCAGGTCCGGCAAGCGGGTGGAGATCCCGGAACGCAACACCGAGACCGCCACCCTGTACGCGCCCGGCACCCCAGGACAAGGCGATTCCCGGGAACTGGGCCGCGCCCAGGGAAGATTCCGCAGGACATCCACTGACACGCGGAACGCCCGGCATCACCAACGCTCAGAACAGGAAGCACTTCTCACAGATCGAGATGCATATGAATGTGGGAAGGCCTGGAGCGATGCACTGGCTGATCCCAGGGGAGACTCCGGAGGAGAAGGAGGAGCACCCGCACAGGTTCTACATCATCTACTGTAAGTACTACATGCCACAGGCGTACCGACCTTCCACGAGGGACGATAAATTGCCCAAGGGTATGGGCAATCAGTGCGATGAGTATCCATTCGCTTCGACCAAGCAGGGAGCCAGTTACGCTCAAGGGAACTATTCCGCGAGGGCCCTGAACGGGGTGCAGAACAGGAAGCAAGGAGATGCCCTGCTCAAGTTCTACGGTGATTTCCGAGTCGGAGAGGACAACAGGTTTTGGGCGCTCATATATTGAGCCC
>NZ_BOOG01000043.1 GCF_016863115.1 Sphaerimonospora thailandensis | reverse complement strand
CACGTCGGGTAGCCGATCTCCGTCATGTCCTCAGCGAGATCGGCCAGGCTGAGTTCGGGGTTGAGTACCTGAGCCCTCACAGGAGCGCGGAGATCGCAGCACGCACCGGCTGCTGCCGTCCGAGAAAGTCGGTGTTGTCCGCCCACTGGTCAACGCATCCGGACAGCGGCAAGACGCTCAGCTCGGGGTGGGTGATGGTCCGTGCCAGGGCCTGGGCGAAGCGTTCGGCGTGCAGCACATGGAACGGCCGGTCGTGGTATGACCTGCGCGTCGGGTCCACCGGCTGCGCGAGCCCGGTGTCGTTCTGCAGGTTGGCCACGATCTCGTAGGCGTCTCACAGGTGCCGCTCTCGCACCGGATAGTCCGTCGCCGTGACGGCGCCGCGCAGCGACGGCGTCAGTTTCTCGGCTATGGGCAGCTGCCTGAACGCGCTGCCCAGCCACTTGGCGTATGGCGCGTATCGTCGCGTGAGCAGCAGGCACAGGCGCATCAGGTCACGTACCAGTCGTCCGGCGACGAGGGCGGATCCGAGGTCGTCGCCGACCTCGGCACAGCGCCCGACGAAGGCTTCCTCCTGGGAGAGGCGCTGCCACTGGCACGCCAGCAGATACCGCCACACCTGGTCGGGGTACCAGGCCAGGCGCCGCCGTACGGCGGTGAGCGTGCCGAACCCGTCGTGGAAGATCGCGCCCCCGGTGGTCTCGGCGAGCTTCTGCTATGGCATCGCCAGCCAGTCGCCGACGGTGAGTTCTACCGTCTCCTGGTGGAGGCCGAGGTGAGCGCTCAGCCAGGTGTCGACGGTGGTGATCGAGACCCGGTGGTCGACCGGGCCGTCCGTCACCTCCATGTGGCCGACCGGGTCTCCCGGATGCCGGTGTTGGAAGTGCGTGGGCCAGCCGCGGATCTGCTTGGGCAGTCGGTACGCCAGGAGCCGGTGCAGGTTAGCCGCGTGCGCGGCGGCGTCCTCGGGTGTGAGGAACAGCTCCAGCCGCGGCCCCCAGTCGTGATCTGTCGACCGCGCGGTGTCGAACCCGAGCACCTCTGATCCCGGCCCGACCCTCGCGGCGGCGTACCGCAGCCCGGGGTGTTCCTTCTCGAGGATCGGTCGTACCGCCTCCTCATAGAGGATCCGTGACAGCGTGAGACCCGGTAGGAACTCGGCGGTGGGCGTATCCATGCGCTCACTGTGCTGGGTAAGCGTCCAGGGGGCCACCGAGTTTCGCAGCGTCCATCCTTGCCGGAGTTCGACACATTCGAATCGCGGTGTCGTTCAGGAACCACCTACTCCTGCCTGGCCCTGCTGGCGCTTCCTCCGGCAGCCTGGGTGGTCCCTGCAGCAGCGGCGCTTTCCGCCGCCAGCAGATATCATCACGCGTTATCACAACCAATGTGGCTTCTGGGTGGAAATAGTGACCTTGAGGGCTTCTTCCGCTGTAATCCCTCTCTTGCCCGGGGATCCGATCGAGGTTGGGAGCTTCCAGATCGTCGGCCGGTTGGGCTCCGGAGGCATGGGCACGGTGTTCGCCGGAGTGAATAGGCGAGGTGAGCGGGTTGCGGTCAAGCTCATCCACCCCTCCCTGGCCGGTGACGATGAGTTTCGTGCTCGATTCGCTCGTGAAGTCGCGGTGCTTGGACGCATCCGCAGTTCGTGTACGGCGCGTGTACACGAAGCCGATGCCGCAGCGGCTCAACCGTGGCTTGCCACCGAATACGTCCCGGGCCCGACACTGGAGCAGCGCCTCAAGAGCGGCAGTCCGCTGTCCGGCGACGAACTGTTCGGCCTTGCCGCCGGACTGGCCGAGGCGCTGGTCGCGATACACGGAGCCGGGGTTGTCCACCGGGATCTCAAGCCCACGAATGTGATCCTTTCGCCCAGCGGACCGAAGGTCATCGACTTCGGTATCGCTCGCGCCCTCGACGAAACGGCGCTCACCAAGACCGGGACGCTCGTCGGCTCACCCGGCTGGGTCAGTCCCGAGGAGTATCGGGGAGAGTCCGGCGGGTCCGCAGCCGACATCTACGGCTGGGGTGTGCTCCTGGTCTACGCCGCGTCAGGAAGCCTGCCGTACGGCACGGGCCGCCCAGAGGTGCTCGCGCTGAAGGTGCTGAACGATGACGTGGACATATCGGCGGTGCCGGAGGAGCTCCGCGATCTGGTCGAACGGTCCGTGGCCAAGAAGCCCGAGAATCGACCGGGCAGTTCCGAAGTGCTGGCGGGCGTCGTCAACGCGTGGCGGCAGGATCCCTCCGATGAAAGCGACCCGTCTGACTACGTCACTCAACGCCTCGACCGCACCTGGATCATGCCCGTCGAGGAGGGAACGCCTTGGCCGGCGGGAGGACCGCGGTTCCGCAAATGGTGGCTAGCCATCGGGCTCGTGCCCGCCGTCCTGGCTGCGACCGCGATCGTCGCGATTGTTAACGGGAGGACTTCGATAGGCGAGACTCGGTCGCGAGAGCCAGCGGTCGCTGCCTCCACAGTCGTGCCTGCTGCGGCCAATCACCAGGTATCCCCGTCGACAGCTTCGACGCCCTCTGGTACAGCTAGCGGCAAGATCGTCAGTTGGCAGGGATTGAAGATCCAACTTCCCTCGGGATGGGGGTTCGACAAGGGCGACGTCTACCAGGCTGGTTTGTTGGCTCCCGGAGAAAAGGTTCCGACCTCCGGGCTGTCCATCTCCTGGCTGGGCGCACCGCAGGCCAACCAGTGGCCGAGCGATCGTCTCGATGAGGACAATGGCTGGCAGGTTGGAGACCCGCCCTTCTGCATGGCCCCCGGGTCAACTCAGAAGGATCTCGCGAAGCCGCCGGGGCGTCTCATTCGCAAGGAAAGCATTATCCTGAAAGGCGGCTATCGCGCAGAGTACCGGGTTTGGAATGTCCAGTGTGAGAACGGCACCAGATTTACCACGAAAGCGTGGTACATACCGGAAGCGGAACTGGCCCTGTTCAACCTGGCTGCAGATGTGCGGTACAGCAGCGAATACGACGGCATCATCGCTGGCCTTGACTTCTCCGGCTGGAAACCTACGATCCCAGCGGTCACCGAGAGGTTCTGGGGGATGAAGATGACGTTGCCTGCCGGTTGGCATCTCTCCGAAGTCTCGCCGCTCGTCGCGTGCGTCGAGTCGCCTAATACTCGAGGTTCTATCGGTCCATGGGATCTGCCATGCCCACCCGACTCTCTGACAGTTTCTGTCAAGTCCGGACCTAATGACTGGCCCGGGCCTAAACTCGACTATCCGATACCTTGGCAGCTCTCTATCCGCAGTCCCTGCCTGGCGGGAGGAGGTGTAACGCAGGTCCTTGACGACGAGGCCGCGAAGTACAATCCGGCTGGAGAGTTTGCCCTCTACGAGATGAACGATTTCCACTGGAAGACAGGAAAGCTTACCACCGTTAAGCTCGCTGACGGCCGACGAGCCGCCTACCGCTCTTGGCGCATGGGCTGCGAGCGTGGCAGGCACTACACGACGAAGGCCTGGTACCTTCCCGTCTCGCAGGTCGCTCTGTACGTCCTCAGCCAGCATCCTGAAGATGCCGAAGGCCACGACGAGGTCATTGCTTCGCTAGATCTGCGTGGACTCAGCACACGGTGATGCGTCGTGCCGCGATTGGTTGCCGTAGTTCGGTCATGTCTGCTCAGTTGGGCGGACGGAGGCATTTGACGCGTGCCTCCGCGCTCCTGGTCATCCTCCCCTCGTTAGCTTTCCGCCGTGTCGGCTGGTGTCGGAGGTAGGCATCGAAGCCGATTGGCTGCGAGTTGATCGGCTGATGGAGGGTGGAGATGCTGCACCTGTGGTGAAGCGCGCTGCCTCCGGTGGTGCGGAGCCTTCGAGAGGGGTATCGAACAGTGCGGTGGGGATTGACGGGTCGCGGCGGCGGTCGAGGATGGAGAGCGCGACCATTACGCCGGGCCGCTGTGTGGGCGTCGCAGTGTCGAGGGTGGCCTGATTCAGGTGGGACAACGCCGCGTTGGTGTAGCCGGTCACTTCCCGGTACGCGACCACGAGTGGGTGCACCGCGGCTGGCCCGGCTTGGCCGTACGGCGAAGCGTCCCTCATGTGCGAGGCGCACATGATCTGGTCTCGACCGGCGGTGACGACGTGGGGGAGGTCGTGGTCGGCGACGGCCTCGACGGCGTGCCGTACCGACAGCAGGATCTGCGACATGTCCGCTGTCGTCGGCGCGAACTCGGCTGGCGTCTTCATGGGCGGGGTGCCGGGCATTCCGGGAATCCACTCCGGGTTGGTCCCGAGATGAGACGGCCCATGCGGATGGTCAGTTGGTCGAGGTGGGGGGATGGGGGCGGCTGCTGCCGATCGGTGATCAGCCGCTTCCAACTCTGCCGTACGTTCAACCAGCGGGTGAGCACTCGGTCGAGACCTTCGGCCGACTTGGGCCCCTCCCCCCGAGGTGTGGACACCTTGAGTGCCGGATCATAGAGATCTGGAGACCAAGGAGTTCCTCGTGGCCATGAAGGCCCACTCGTCTGAGTGCAAGGCAGACGCTGTCGCGTTGTATCTGTGTCAGACCTGGTGCGGACGTACGCGTCGGTGGCCAAGGATCTGGGCGTCAATCGCGAGACGCTGCGGTTGTGGGTGCGCGAGGCGCGCTCGGCCGGCACGGCCGGGAAGAAGGCGGCAACCCCAGGGAAACGGCCGCCCGCCGGCCCGGTAACCTCCGGCGACGTGCTGGAAGAGGAGAACAAGCAACTGCGGGCCCGGATCCGGGAACTGGAGCTGCCGCGGGACGGCGCCGCGCGCAATCGCGGCGGCTCGGACGCGGTACGGGGACCGACTCCACCTGCGCGGCCGGTGGACGACCAGGGAGGGGCTCGAACCGATCCGCGGCCTGCTCAACGCGGCGACCAGGTACGAGACGGTGACCGACGAGAACGGCGGGGTGACCGACATCAGCCATAGCCGCTGCGGCATGGCCGGGTCCACGTCCGCCCCGGTCCGCCGGATGGACGTGGTCTGGGCCGCCGACCTGACCGGCGCGGTCGTGGAGATCAGGGTCTGGCGGTCGCCCTGCCAGGCCCTCTTCCGGGGACCGGGGGGGCATGGTGCCCAAGCCCGCGCTGCTCGCCCGGCTCGACACCTGGCTGGGAGACCGGCCCGCCGCCGGAGGGTGAGGTCGGCGCTGCCGGGCCTTGTGACCTCCCTTGGGTTGCGAGGGCGGGCCACTATCGCTGGCATGCCCTGTCATCTGCCGGTCATCCACGACGAGTATGGCGGACGGTCACGTGGTGAGGATCGCCCCTGCAGTGCGGCGTGGTGGCGGCGGATGGCATGCTCAACAGCATCGACCGTACTCAACTCCCGGATCATCTTGAGCAGAAGTTTAAGTACATGTATCATCGCCAGCAACGCAAGAGTTCATCGTGAACTCGGCTCACAACAGGCTGGAGGCGGTGTCTGATGTTGGGTCGTTGCTCGGTGCGAGCTAGAGCGCGTCTGGGATGGCGGTTGAGTTCTATCTGTGGGTGCTGCCGTCGCGTCGCCCCAGAGAGCTAGCGTCTCTTTGGTAACGATATGGGTATTTTGTCCGTATCGGATCCTAGATGTCGCCAACTAGGCCATTGCGCACGAGCTCAGCAGGTTGTAGAAGATTTAACTTTACAGGTTTCCGCAGAGGGGTTGGGCAACTTCGTGGAGTTGGCGGCCATGCCCGTTGCCGGTGAGGGTGAGTGATGGACGTCAGACTGGAGAAGTTGACGTCCGGCGCAGGGGTCGGCGGTGTTGCCCGTGACGATGACCACCGGATGGCGAGGTATCAGATCGTCGATCAGGTTCGATACCCGGATGACGGGACCGGGTTGATGCTACGCAAGGGGTTACCCGCCTATGGTACTGGCTGGGACAGCACCCTCTTCAAAGTCCGCCCCAGAGGCGCCGATGATTCGCGTGTTCGCGTGGTTCAACTCAATGCTCGCCGTCGCTGTCCGCGACCCGGAGTTGCTGCCACACCAGATCCAGGTGCTGTACAGGTAGATCTACCGCAGGCTACCGCCCTTCGTGCTCGCGGAGGGACCCGCCGTGGGGAAGATCATCAAGGCCGTCTCCCTGTGAAGGAACTGATGTTCCAGGGAGATCTGGAACGTTACATGATAGTCGTGCTGGAGCGGCTGGTTAAGCAATGGCAGAAGAAGCCGCAACTGAAGATGGCCTCGGCGATCGTGTACCGGTGGGCATGCGCGGAGACACTGTTCAGTCGCCAGTTGATCGATCTGGATCGGACGGCTCAGTTGCATGTCGGATCGCGTAAGGCGTGCGGCACCCTGATCACCCCACAAGGGCCCGTTCAACCCGTTGGCAGGCCGGCATCGTCTATCGGAGGCGCATGCCTAGCAGTTGGCCGAAACCAAGTGGTGGGCCGTCGACCCGGTGCTGACCCGGGGGTGGTGGTGGGTCGCATCACCGCAGAAACGGTGCATAACAACCCTAGCTATGACATTCACTCAAAACCGGTCGACGCTCGCTGGGTTGTCCAAGTGAAAGGTCGTGTAAACGGGGCGAAGGACTTCCACGTCCTACCTAAGGAAGGCGCAGTAGGAGGAGGTGCTCCGGCATGATCAGTGGGACCGACTCGAACGGCACCCCCCGGAATAGGCTGATCGAGGTCGCGTTGCCGTTCGAGGAGAATCGCAATCAGTCCACCGAGGGGAAGCCGATCCATCACGCTCGCATGTCGAAACGATTTACCACCGGGCAACTAGTCGAATACGGCGGTTCCCCCGGTGTCGGACGAATCAGCCAAATTTCAGACTCGCAGCTTCAGATCGACTTCTTTGAGTCTGTAGCTCAGACCGTAGTTCATTCCGTCAATATTCCGGAGTCTGAATGCAAGCATGTGACCCTTGCCCCTGAGACACGCGTGTATCGACGCAACCCGGACACGGGGGTGTGGATGGCAGGTAGGGTCAAGGACCAAATTCACCCCGGCGAGTACTACGTTCGGTTTCCCAACGCCGACTTCGACTTCCCCGTACGTGAGGATGAACTACGGGTACGGTGGGACCGGCCTGTGGCAGACCCGGTTCAGGTCCTGACCTCGGGTGGCAACGAGTCTGGTTTCTTTCACAATGCTCGCTTGCCGTTCCTCCGCAATCTGATCGCCCAGCGA
This sequence comes from Sphaerimonospora thailandensis, assembly GCF_016863115.1. GTDB lineage: Bacteria > Actinomycetota > Actinomycetes > Streptosporangiales > Streptosporangiaceae > Sphaerimonospora > Sphaerimonospora cavernae. The sequence continues at coordinate 59,572 of NZ_BOOG01000043.1, read as the reverse complement.
GCAGCATCCGCCAGCACCTCAGCACTGCTGTCTTCGGCTGTTGAGTTCTTCCCGCACCAGGTCCATGCGGCACTCACTGTGCTGTCAGATCCCGTTCAGCGCTACCTACTCGCCGATGAGGTTGGTTTGGGTAAGACGATCGAGGCTGGCTTTGTGATACGTCAGACTCTGGTCGATAACCCGTATGCCAAGGTCTGCGTCATTGCCCCTGACGTTCTGCGACGCCAGTGGCAACGGGAACTCGTTGACAAGTTTTTCATCGTAGACTTCCCTTTCGCAAAGATTCGGATCCTCTCTCATGATGCCCCCGGACGATGGTCGGACTGGAAGGCGAGCGACCTGGTTGTTGTGGACGAGGCACACCGACTTGTCCAGGTCATGGCTCCCGAGGCCAACCCCTATAAGCAACTCGCACACGTCGTCCACACAGCAGAACGTGTTCTTCTCATGACTGCGACTCCGGTCATGTCGAACTATGTGACTCAGCTTGCGCTGCTACATCTTCTGGACCCGGACCTCTACAAGTGGTCCGATCTCGCTGGATTCGAGCGCAAGTATCAATTGCGCTCCGAACTGGCCAGTTACGTTCACGCCCTGGACAGCGAGTTCACCTACCTGCTTCCCGACGCGATCGCAGATATCCAAAAGATCATCCCCGACTTAGACGAGCGGTTCTGCGAACTGAGCCAACAGGTCCTCGCCCTGCTGGACGAGAACGATGAACTCCGCGACGGTGCCGACGAAGCCGACCTTAAGGCGCGAACTGAGGCGCTTAGGGCGCACATCAGCGAAGCCTACAGACTCCATCGCCGCGTCATCAGGCACCGCAGGTTGAGCGTCACGGTCGACGATCCCGAAGCTGTGTACCTTCCCTACGAAGTCCGCGGCCGGCAGGCGCCCGTCCTCTTGCCGACGACGAACAGTGCTCACGAGGCGGCCCAGACCATGCTCATGGACTGGCGATCCTTAGTCTGGGATTACCTTCTCGACCATGGTCTTGAGCAGCATAAGGCGAAATACGGAATGGTGCTCGCTGTCCTCTTTGCCCGCGCGGGCGGTTGGTCCAACGATCTGAGAGACGCGCTCGCCTGGCGCATCAACCGAGACGAAGGAGCAGCAGTTAGGGCGGGGCTGAATACCCAGGAGCGTGAACTGCTTGGCAAACCTGAAGTGCTCGACGTGGAGCGGCACTTGCTCACAGAGTGGCAGGCTGCGAAACAGGAAGCCGAGGCGTCTCAGATCGTCAACGCACTCGTGACCGAGTTGCTGCCGGCGCTGAAGAAGAGTCACCGGACGGTGATCTTCTGTGGATCTGGGATGCTTGCCGGGGCGGTTACCGACTGCATGAGTAGGCGCTTCCGAAGTGTCGCCATCCTTGAACATTCGGGCAGGGCGGGAACCGAGGCGTCGGAGCATTCGCTGGTGAGATGGTCTGCCAAGGACGGTCCCGCGACACGCGTTCTAATCGCAGACGACACCGCAGAGGAGGGACTCAACCTCCAGGATGCCGAGGCGGTTGTCCATCTGCGCCTGCCTTGGTCCCCGAACCAACTTGAGCAGCGACTCGGGCGCGTGGACAGGTATCCTGGCGTATCCGGCCGTCGGACCCCTGCTCTCCAGTACCGGTTGGCCGATGAGGACGCGGGTGCCTCTTACCTCGAAGCATGGGTCGAATTACTGCTCAATGGGTACGAGTTGTTCTCAGTGTCGGTCTCGACGCTTCAAGATGCCATCGCCGAAGGGTTGAACGACGTCTGGGCTTCTGGGCTTGAGGGGGGCCTCGAAGGTCTGCTGGCCATGGCCGCGCGGGTGAAGGCCGATCTCGCCGAGGCCCGACGCGAGATTGACAAGATGGACATGCTGGAATCGATCCATGAGACCTCCATCCAGGGCCGTGACATCGCCACCTCCCTGCAGGAAATGGAATTCGGTTGGCGCGACATCAGCCAGGCTCTGTCCGGCTATGTCGACACCTCGGGTGGAATCGGGCTTCGTTACAACGAGAGGACCGTCGACGGTTGCCCGAATATGATCTTCGATGCCTCCGGGCCGACGCCGAAGATCGAGCCGCGTCTGTGGCGTGCCGCGCGCACGCGACTCACGCCCGAGGTATTGCGCGGCACGTTCAACCGCAACATGGCACTCAAGCACCCAGGCACCCGTCTCTTCCGCATCGGTAACCCTCTTGTCGATGTCCTGGCTGAGGCCGTGTACCTCGAGGATCGTGGCCAGGCAACCGCTTTCCGGCGACTTGACAGGGGTTACCGAGGAGAACCGCAGGCGTACTTCGGCTTCGACTACCTAGTTGAGGCAGATCTCACTGGCGCTCTCGCCCTCGCAGGTGATCACCCCGACGCGAGTCGCGCCCTGCGGCGCCAGGCGGATAAGCTTCTCGCGCCGTTCACGCTAAAGGTCTGGATCGACGCGGGATCCGGCAAACCAGTCATCAATGAGAAGGCTCGGGCATGGCTGGACCAACCCTATGACAACAAGAAGGATCAGAACTTCAACGCAATCCGCCTGCAGGGTTTGCTGGAGATCTTCAACGGATGGGATGGTTACCGCGTCTCAGCCTCCTCCTCCGAGTTGGCCGCAAGAGCTCACTTGGCTGAAACGAAGGAACTGTCCGAGCGATGTGCGCGTGCTCAGGATGAGGCAAGACAGCGTGTTGCTGTCACCATAGCGCAGGCCCGTACTCGTCAACTAGCTGGGCATCTCGTAGGCGACGCCGAGAGCCTACTCACAGACGTGGCAGTTACACAGGCCTTGATCGACAATCTCACGCGACCAACAGTGAAGGTTGTCGCAGTGACTTGCATCATCCGATTCGGCCAGCAGATTGGCGTCCGATGAGCACGAACAGTTGGGTTCAGGCCAAGCAACTCTACGCCGAGTGGCCGACTGTCGTGGCTCCTGATGGTGCCAGCGGCACTGCTCGTCGACTGGCGGACGCACTCGCCGCCTTGTCCTTCGGTGCATCAGGGTGGCGGGATGTGGCTGCGCTTACCCGCCAGATCCTCCTAGAGGCAGTCGCTCGTGGGAATCACTCGCCTCTCACCGTCCCGGTCGACCCACTGCTCCCCACCTTCGCTCAGTGGTGGGAATGCGGATGCCAGGCTGCCACCGGGGACTCGAAGCAACTCGTGGTGAGGGCAGTGCCCTGGCACCCGCCCACCCCTGACGGTTTGGCGAAGGAGGCGGTCGAAGCCGACCTCCGCGAGGTCTACCGTGGCCAGGATTCGCTGCAGCGACGTACTCTCGCTGGCCTTCCGGCCGACCCCTTCTGGACCGCGTCCCTCGGCTACGACAGCTATTACTCGATCGGCCAGCGCCAGGCTGCTCGCTCAGTCGCCATGGCACCTCCCGGAACCACGACCATCGTCTGTCTCCCGACAGGGCACGGTAAAACGCCGGTTGCACTTGCACCGATCCTTCTCGATGACAAGGGTGCTGGAGTATCAGTAGTCGTCGTGCCGACTGTTGTCCTAGCCCTCGACATGGAGCGGCGGACGAGGGCGTTGCTGGGCCAGAGCCGGCGGGCAGCTCCGAGTGGACGCTACGCCTACACGGGTGATCTCCCAGACGACTTGAAGCGTGATCTTCGCGAAGATATCCGCACCGGCCGTCAACCGGTCATCTACGCGGCTCCGGAGTCAATCACTACCGGCCTCCACTCTGCACTGGACGATGCTGCGGAAGCAGGGTTGCTGCGATATTTTGTGATCGACGAAGCGCATCTTATCGAGCAATGGGGCAACGACTTCCGCCCCGACTTCCAGACGATGGCAGGCCAGCGCCGTGCGTGGATCCGTCGCTCACCGAAGGGACGGGAACCACGGACCATCGTGATGAGTGCCACACTGACCGCGCAGCAGGTCGACGCCATCAAGGATCTCTATGGTGAATCCGAGACAACGCAGGTCGTCTGGGCCTCCCAGTTGAGGAGCGAACCCAGTTACTACATCGAGTCCTTGCCGGCGAAAGAACGCGAAGAGGCAGTTCTGGAAGCGGTGGCCAAGTTGCCGCGACCGATGATCTTGTATGTGTCTATGGTCGATGATGCCTACAAGTGGGAGAGTCGGATCAAGGAGATAGGGTTCCTCCGCACGGCATCCGTCACTGGCGACGCTAGCGCCGACCAACGGCGCGAACGGATGGAGGGATGGAGCGGTAACGGAGCGTCCGGACCGCTCCCGACGCGGTACGACGTGATCGTCGGTACGTCTGCCTTCGGTCTGGGGATCGACCTGCCCGATGTCAAGAGCGTGGTTCACGCGTGCTTACCAGAGACTGTGGACCGGTACTACCAGGAGGTCGGCCGCGGCGGCCGTGACGGAAGCCCATCCGTTGCCTACATGGTGACAACCCGGCGAGATAGCGAAATCGCCAAGAGCATCAACAGTCCGGTCATCATCAAGGGCCAAGCATGGCCTAGGTGGATAAGCATGTTCAACAACAAGATAGCCAAGACAGCGGACGGCTACCTGATCGACTTGGACACGCGACCGCCAAACATTTCGGTCAGCACAGAGATGAACCGCACCTGGAACATCCGCACACTCAATCTGATGGTGCGAGCGAAACTGGTGGAAGTCAGGACCCCGCCGGTGCCGAGTCCCAGTGGGGACGAACCGGAAGATGAGTGGACCGAGCGACTGGCGGCCTATTACAAGTTGCTGTCTAGTCGTGTGGATGTTGTGATTCTCGACGGCAAGACCAATGATCCACAATACTTCAATAACGCAATCGAGGCCGCGCGCAGCGGAATGCTTGCGAGCCAGACAAATGCGCTGACGCAACTCAAGGCTGCCGTCGCCGGCGATATATGCATGGCCGACATCCTCGTCGGCTACTACACTTTACCGACTGCTGACGGTCCACTTCGCACCTCGCCGACATGCCGAGGATGCAATCATTGCCGTCGCAAGGAGGCGCTTCCACCTCCAGGAGGCTTCTATCGTACTGGTTGGCAACCGCACCCATCACTTACCCAATGGCGGGCTGACTCGAATCTCCCACTGTGGAACTACTTGGCTGAGGGCGATAGGAACCTCAGCATCTGGTGGAGGGATGAGAGGGAAGCTAGAAGCCTTGTTCCCGATCTCATCGAGGCGCTATGTCGTCGGGGTATCGCGGTGATCGGGGGACCGGGTGTCGATGAGCGTATCCTTGGAAAGATTCAGAAGTCCGTTCGCCCCGAGGTGGTCATCGTAGATCAGGATGAAGACCTCCTCTGTAGTTATCAAGGCTCAGTTGTCTGGATGCTCGATTCCAATCAGCAAGTGATGAATGACGACGTAAAGGAGCGCTTCTGGAGCATGGACTCGACCTACTTAATTCACCATCAGGATCTTTCGCATCCCAAGAAACCGGGATATCGTCTTATTGACGTTCATAGCAGCACTCTCTCCATTCAAAGCGCATTGGGGGCGCTCTAGATGACTCTGCTCAATGTTGAAGCATCGCTTCCCATGCCTACATGGGCCCTGGTGCGCCTTCTCGTGCACGAGAAGCGCCCGATGGCAGTTGAACGAGCCCGCAAGCTACTCAGTCCATCATCGCTGACCGGTGGGGATCATAAGATGTTCGACCGGGCTATTAACACGCTGCTGGGGCTGGGTATTATCCAGAAGTCCGATGACGATCGGATCTCGCTGGAAGGACGAGTGGCCAGTCTGGATGGCAGCAGTTGGGATGATTTCTGTATTGTCCTGCGAAGGGCAGTTTTTAATCCTGAGCAGAACAAAGTCATTAAGAACGGGAAAGAGCATACCGGTGCTGCTGATCTAACTCGCGCACTTTGCTGGTTTCTCAGTTTGGACCCGACAACTACGATAGTAGGGTCCAACAATTTCGAAGTTCTGCAAGATGGCGCCTTGATAGTCGAGGCTCGTCCCGCCGTGACCAATCCCAATCGCTGGAACAGGTTCACGGCATGGGCTCCTGCTCTCGGCCTGGCCGCGGCAGCGCTGCCTACTATGGGAGACGTCGGCCAGTACGTGCCTGATTGTACTGTCGCTGTCAGGCAGACCGTGATGGAGACCTGGGAGCACAATGCGAATGTCAATGCAGTGGAGTTTGTGCGTGTGCTGCGCGAAAAAATTCCTGTCCTGCCGGGCGGGGTATATTCGCGAGGTCTTGGTGTTGAAGATCCCGAGGATACATTTGCCGGTTCAGCCCTTTCGTTCGCTCTATTGCGTGGGGGGTACGAGGAGTGGCTGAAGTTCGAACGAGAGGCCGACGCTAACCAGTTGCTGAGCATCAATGATCCGGAACGCCCATTGACCGCGCACACCTTCAGTTCAATCACTGTAATCAAGGATTACAATGTCTGATCTTCGCAACCACCTCTGCTGGGCCCCTGAAACCGCATCTGCAACGATCAGCACAGAGGCCGTCAATCCATCCGCTGAGGTCTTCCTGGCAACGCATGCCCCGTTGAGGATCAGCCGTTCGCTTATTAAGGGCCGAGACCTGAAGCCAACGGGTATAACAGTAGACGAGCGAACAGTTCTACGGGACTTCCTGGAGAGTAAGTTGACCACAGGCACTCTCTTGATGCCAGTGGTGGGTGACTCCGGATCCGGAAAATCGCATCTAGTCAGGTGGGTACGAGAACATATCCCCTCCTCTGCACGACGGCGAGTGATCTACCTCGAAAAGTCGGAAACCAGTCTAAAATCCGTTGTTGAAAAACTTCTCGAAGGTGTAGAGGGAGATTCCCTAGACCAACTCCGCAAGGACGTCCGCTCCTTCAGTGAGGGCGTGGACGAGGAAAGTTTGTCGCGCCGTCTTATCAACGCACTGAATGAGGCACTAGCGAAAACTGGACCAGATGATGTCCCATCTAGGCAGGCGCGCGTCCTTTCTGGTCCCAAGGGGCTTGCTTCGCTCCTTCAAGACCCTTACATCCAGCAGCATCTCCTCGCTCCTGGGAAATATATCCCACAGTATGCCGCACAACTTCTGAACAATCGGGATCTTGAGAATCCTGAACGGGCGCCAGGCTTCTCGGTCGAAGACCTTCCACTGGAAGTCCAAGAGGTGAAGCAAGCCTCTGTGATTGCGCAGAGGCTTCTTGAGAAGTTGCTGTCTATACCGAATCTTCGGCAGGACGCTGTCGATATGCTGAATACGCATATGGAAAGCGCCGTAAAGAGTGCTTCTAATATCGGTACCGGTCGACTAGCTAAGGCGATGCTAGAGGTCCGAGAAGCGTATGAAACGCAGGACAAAGAGATTATTCTCCTGGTGGAGGACTTCGCGCTTATTCAGGGGGTGCAGCGCGAACTCTTGGAGGCGCTGACCGAAGCCGCGACTCGAGAGGGACGTCAACGCTATGCGAGTATGCGTACGCTGATGGCAGTCACGACGGGTTACTTCCGTGACCTCCCCGAGACCGTGATGAGTCGGGTATCTGCCTCGACCACAGGTTACGTCTATGACCTTGATCAGGTGTTTGATGAGGGAAACGCGGGGGTGGAGGAGATTGCGTCGTTTGCCGGCCGATATCTCAACGCTGCGCGCGTCGGACGAGAGGAGCTTGAGAGGGCCGGGGGAAAAAACTTTACAAACGCCTGCGAGAATTGCTCCCTCAAGACTGAATGTCATGAGTCCTTCGGCCTGACGAGCGAGGGATACGGCCTTTACCCGTTTAATCGATCCTCGCTTCTCCGCATGGCCCATTCGGTTGCACCATCCAACCGGCCATGGGCCTTCGTGCCTCGTACCTTCCTCGGTAGCGTTATTCGACCGGTCCTGGTTGACTCAGCCAATGAGATTAGGGATGGTTCCTTTCCTGCCGAACGCCTCCGTGAGCGGTTCCGGACAGCAGAGATTGACACCGCTCTGCCAACGAGTGTCGATGAGTTCATTGGAAACCACAATCATGTCGACCCGCACAGGCACCGGCTTATTCTCGAGTTCTGGGCAGATGCCCCAGACAATGCTGGGCATATAGAGGAGGGTATCCGAAATGCATTCGGCCTACCTGTTTTTGATGAGGATCTGCTCCCATCGAATGGCGAGGGCGACTCTGACCGAGGTCAGAGGGTAGGAGAAAAGACCGTTTCGCTGGTGCCTCGTAGTGACGGGATTTCGAAGTCACTCAAGGGCAAGCTGCAGAGGCTCGAAGATTGGGCGGCGCGCGACAAGAGATTGGATCAAGTCCTCGCTCGTGAGTTGCGCACCCTGGCTATAAACGCGGTCACTCGTCGTTACCTCTGGTCGTCTCCCCTTATGAAGGAGTTGCCTCAGAAGGGGGAGGGGTCGATCGAAAAGGTCTGGCCGGCCAAGGCGATCACTGTCTCCATCGAGGGGGCGGGGGAGAATCTCCCCGGGGTCGAGAGGGCTCCCATTTCCTTCCTCAGGAATGCAACAAACAGTCAGTTCTTCCAATCGCTGCTGCTAGCGCAAGAAGGTGCTCCCGGGGCGCGTTCGGAAGCGACCTGGCGACTGGCTCGCATTGCCGAGAACCATGGTGGAAGCTTCTCGAATGCGCTTGTGAAGTTCATAGAGAGTTCCGACGAGAGCCTGGTGGTAGGATTAAAGGTCTCGCTCGTGGGTGCCGCGCTTGCCGGCCGGGCCTGGCCTGGAATGAGCGACATCGAACTCATGGATGTTGCCTTCGACGACGGCAGTACTTGGAAGCGCGGAGATCTTGCATCTCGAGTCCCAGCCTGGCGCCTACGGCTTGAGAATCACTTGCGTGAGCGTGCATCACTGGTAGGCGCTCTCCGATCTCGTCTGGGTATCAGCCAGGGGGTGACAGGTGCCGTTCGCATGATCGATGCTGCTCGGGCCCTACCACTCGTTTTGGAAGCTGCCCGGTCTTGGCGGTGGGATTCCTCAGGTGGGGTGCCGAAATGGGTCGGTAACACCGTCTCAGGACTCAGCGGCCTCGAAGGCGCAGTCAGCCAGCAGGTCGACCAACTCAAAGAGATGGTCGCGGAGATCAGATCGCGCGCACCGCGCGGTGGAGAAGGCAAGGCTACGGTCGATGCTATTCGAGCCAGCCTCGAAGCAGCTGACACTGTCGGCTTGTCGCCGAACCTGATGGAGCGGCAGAGGATTCTTCAACTGGCTGCAGCAGCCGAGGGCGCGGACTGGCGTGCGATAGCCGCTGCTGAAAGGGATCTCGAAAGCATTACTTCCGCGTCGGCAGAGGGCCAGTTTGACAGGGCACTCGTAGCGGCCGCCCGTGACCATGGGGCCAGCCTTCAGGTGATCTGCGCTTTCCTAGTTGCTTCGGATACCTGGCTGACCAGGGCGCTCGCAGATGCAAGAGAGCGGCACGGGGGCACGGGGGACTCAATCACAGACGAAGTGCAGACACTTCTCCAGGAGTGGGCAGCGCTGAGTGCGATGGAGGGTACCGAGAAATGACAGATTCGATCTCCGTCTTGGACAAGGCGGACATCTTGCGCGGTGAAGTCCGGCGCCTCGAACTCGGCCAGCAAGGGGAACAGCAGGCACAGCGGGTCCGGCAGCGGGTCCAGGCCGTCAGGACAGCGTTGGGTCAGTTGGATAGCCAACTGAGGGTTGCCCGGGCAGTGGTCAAGGAGACCGCGCATGACATTGATCTCTCCAGCGTCTCCCATGGCCACAATGAGCTTGCCCGTAGGGCCGAGGGTGGTGCACTCCCGTCCGACTCAGCGTTCAATGCAGCTAAGCAGAAGATCGAGAAGGCTGCGGCGAGCATCAGAGAGGCCGCGTACGAGGTCTGGCGTGCGTGGGCGGCCGAACGGATCGGTGCTCTGCCCACCCATAGACTGCCGATGCTGAAGCAGGCGGACCTTGCTCAGGCTAGAGCCCGCCTGAACGAACTACGGAAGATCGCTTCAAGCAACAGTCTCGCTGCTCCCGATGTTGGGATCTTTGTAAACATACTGCGCCAACTCTCAGACGAACTCCATCACGCGCCCGATGTACCGATCGAGTTGGTGTCAGTCTTGGATCGTTTGACGCGCCAGACTCTGACGCTTAAGGACCTCTTGGATGAGGAGATTCAACTCCTACGGAGGTTCTCGATCGATCATGAGATCGAAGTTCGGAGGAAGACCTCGTGAAGGATGCTCTAAGTCGAGAGTTCGCGGGGCAACTGCTCAACTTGTTGGAAGATCGAGAACTCCCTCTTCTCTCATGGGGGATCACCGATCGGGCGCTTTCCGAAGAAGAGGTAAGGGATGTCATCTTCACGGCCCTCGTCGACCAGCAACCACCACTGGAGTTGGACGTTGATGATGTCCTTGACGAACTCGTCGACCGCGCCCTGCTCTTCAAACTCCCTGCGACGTCGCCTCCGCGCTTCCGTACCCGCTTCGCCGAGGCGCTTCGGCTCACAGTTAACCTGCGTCAGTTGTTTGACTGGCGTCAGCGCGATGGATCATTTCCGCCCAACTGGTGGGCTCGAGGACCTGTTCTCGTTGCTGACTATCGGATCCATACCGCCAAACGCCGCTATCCGAGTCGCGACGTCCCGATACGGCAGGCGCTAGAACGCTTTCATTCGGTCTCTGGGTGGGGAGCGTTGCAGGACGCGGTCGCGAGGGCACAGATAGGGACTCGGCAACTGAGTCGCTTCCAGATCGCAGCGACTGCCGCCGTCTACTCCTCCCTCAGCTATGGCCACTCCTCGGGTATCATCATCGGTGCGGGAACCGGTAGCGGCAAGACCCTGTCATTTTACCTTCCTGCATTCGCCGCGATGGCACAGGCGGCACAACCGGGCAGGTGGCGACTCCACACTCTGGCTCTTTACCCACGGAAGGAACTGCTCCGGGACCAACTCCGTACAGCGGTTGGTACCGCTGCCGATCTCGCACCGATGCTTGTTCGGATAAAACGACGTCCGTTGCGAATTGGGGCCCTGTATGCGGACACTCCCTATGAAGTCGGCGCCCTTGACATGCCCAACAACATGGCGCGGAGAGCCTGGAAGCAATGCGATACCGGCTTGGTCTGTCCATATTTAAGTTGCCCGAAATGCCCGACAGGTGATCTCCTCTGGAGCCATGCCGACCGGAAGGCTGGCAAGGAAATTCTCAAGTGCCTAAAGTGTGCCTATGTGGTTCCGAACGGAACCCTCGCGCTCACGAGGAAGTCGCTGCAAAGTCGACCTCCGGACTTGCTCTTTACGACCACCGAGCAGTTGAACCGAAACAGTTCAAATGTCGGGCTTGGCAAGCTCTTGGGGTGGACAGGTTACGACGTTCCTCAACTGGTCCTCCTCGATGAGGTCCACACCTATTCGGGTACACAAGGTGCCCAAGTTGCCTTGCTGTTGCGCCGATGGCGAAACGCCGTCGGGCGTCGTGTCACTTTCGTTGGTCTGAGTGCGACCCTGAAAGATGCCAATCGGTTCTTTGCCGAACTAACCGGCCTTTCTGATCACATGGTCGAGTACATCACACCGGCAGATGACGAACTAGAAGAGGAGGGTCGAGAGTATTCGATCGCGCTGCGAAGCGACCCTACCTCGGGAGCAAGCCACCTCTCCACATCAATTCAGACTGCCATGCTGTTCGGTCGGATAATGGATACGGCAGGACAGGCGTTCCTATACGGCTCGACGGGCTTCCTGTTTACAGATGACCTGGACGTGACTAACCGGTTCTACAACAACCTACGGGATGCGGAAGGCGGACAGAGTAGGTCAGGCTTCCGCAATCGTAAGAAACCGGTTCTTGCTGGTCTCCGAGCACCCAGCCTTCCGCAGTGGAGCGAGCGTCTACGCGATGGCCAATCGTGGGACCTGATCGAAAAGATCGGTCACACACTCGATGCTGACCTGAACGTAGGCGAGTTGAGGATCGGGCGTACCTCGAGTCAGGACGCCGGCATGGACCTGAACACCAACTTGACGGTCGCCACTGCATCGCTTGAGGTAGGCTTCGACGACCCTCGCGTGGGCCTCGTGCTGCAGCATAAGGCGCCCTATGACGCAGCGGCGTTCATCCAGAGGCGAGGCCGTGCTGGCAGAACTCGGGGGACGCGGCCGATCACAATCGTCACGCTGTCCGACTATGGGCGAGACCGGTTGAGCTATCAAGGGTACGAGACGCTCTTCGCCCCGGAACTGGGCGCACGCCGACTTCCGATCAATAATCGCTACATCCTCAAGATCCAGGCGGCACAGTCGCTGCTCGACTGGCTTGCTTTCAGTCTGCGGAAGCAGGGCTCTTGGGACGACCCCAGGTATCTCCTCACCGCGCCGGGACAGGGAAGGGTTGGTAGCAACCCTGCCGCTGCCGAGCGTTTGGCCGAGTTGCTCGAGAGTCTCCTCAAGGAGCAAGTGCTGCAGGACAATCTGGCCAAGCATCTAACAGTTGCCTTGAACATCAAGGACGAGGAGGCCCAGGCTCTTCTTTGGGAGGAACCACGCTCGCTGCTTCTCTCAGTGGTGCCCAGTTCATTGCGGCGACTCAAGACGGGATGGAATGGCCTTCGGCGTGATCCAGGGACATCGCCCGGTGCCATGATGCCTGAGTTTGTGACTCGCTCTTTGTTCGATCCACTCAACGCTCCGGAGGTCGAGTTTGATCTGCCTTTCGATACAGGATCAGCAGAGGAGCGGTTGCCGATCGCGAAGGCACTCAGGGAAGCAGTTCCCGGGAGGGTCAGTCGACGCTATGGCGTTCTACGCGACGAGCACCGTACATGGATTCCAGTCCCGGAGAGCGGCGATGCCCTCGAACTGGCGGAAGCCCTCGTACCCGATAGCATCAACGAAGGCATTTGGCATCCTCAGACCCATAGCTTCCCCGAGGGCGTGGCAGTGCTCCGCCCGTATCGATTGAGGCTTACCGAGCCACGGAGGGAGATCGCTGACCGTTCGCAGGGCATGCCTCAGTGGGCGACCGAAGTGAGGGTCCCAGAAGGCAGGCCCCCCTACCCAGGCGACATACCCCTGGCAGCAACGTGGCGGAACCGGATCAGAAGTGTTGGATTCAGCACCCATGCTGCTGGAAATTCGGTTGAGATCCGACGCATGACTTACGGAGCGCAGTGCGATATCGCCTTTGAGCGTCGTTCGGAGACGGATCGGCGAACAGTACAGTACACCCTCGAAGGGAAGCCTGCCGCATTGGGCTTTCGACTTGAGGTTGATGCTCTCCGTATTGAACTCGAACCAATCGATTTGCACATTGGCAGCATTCGGAGGCACCTGACGTCGCCGGCGTGGAGATCCCAGGCTTTTTTCCGGGCAGTCGCGGAGGACCCACAACTGGGCACCGTCGCCAACTCTTTCAAACGGGCATGGCTCTCCCTCATCTACATCACGGCCTTCTCTCTCGCAAGCCTCGACGGAGCCAGGACGCCGAAGGAGATACGCGCCGCACTTGCAGATGGGTCTTGGCGAGATGACCTACCGAAGATCTTCGGCGTCCTTTATCGTGAAAATGATCTTGATAACTCGGCTCAGGCCAACAGTAAACTCGTCGCTGAACTTGTCCAACTGAGTCATACCCCAACGGCCATCGCAGCGCTGGAACGGGCCTCGCATCTTCTCACGGACGATAACGTTGCCACGATAACTGCAGATCTCGCACGCCGTTCCTATCGGGACACTCTCGCGGCGGCGGTCCTCGCTGCCGCCCTCCGCGCTTGCCCCGAAGCTCAGGAACAAGATCTGATCATTGATGTCTTGCCCGGGAGCGAGATGGATCCGGACATCGTCTGGATCACAGAAACGTCGATCGGTGGCTTGGGAATCATCGAGAAGTTGGCGACCAGATACTCCGAGGACCCGGGAGCCTTCTGGTCGCTTGTCCTTAATGCGATGAGGCCCAACGAGTACGAATACACCGATGCCACGGTTAGTAGATTGTTGAAACATATCGTGGAGGAGGCTCCATACGGACCGGCGGCTACCGCGATAGCAGAACTCCGATCAGCAGTTTCGGCTGAGCAGTCCGCCAATGCCCTGCGAAGACTGCGCGACGCGTGGACAGATCTTGATGGAACTCCACGGCACAGCGCGATCGCTACGCTGTCCACCCGGTTACTCCGGCCGGGTAGCTCCCCAGAGACAGACGCGACCACGTTGCGTCTCCTCCAAGCGTGGAGCCAACTGGAATCACGCCTGGGCATCGAGGTGGACGCACGGGTGATCGCCTACGCGGTTGGCGCCGGCAAGGTGAATGTGGAAGGCCCCGGACTTAGCGCGGACCAGGTCTTCGGCATGCTCTGGCCACGTGGATTGGACGCCCGATCCCACCACCTCAGGCACTATCAGCCGTACGTGGACTACGATCGTCCGCCTGTTCTCGATCGTCTCTTCCTGGAAACGATCATCGATGAGCACCTTCCGCAGATTGACCTTAGGGACCTGGACTGGGAAGGGACGTATCAGAACGCGCTTGGGAGCGACTCGGTTGGCGCTGTCGAGCTCACTTGCCCAGCGAGCGAATCCCGACGCCTCGGCAAGGCGCTACGCCGAGTACCGGCCCTGCCTGTAGACCGCGACGTCCTACGCACGCATGGGGTAGTTACCGGTGTCCGACGTGCGGCCAACCTCTTCGTCGTCAAGGTCGAACTGCAGGAGGCAGTCTGGTGATGTCGTTGGAGCGTACCGTCCGTACCGGCAACAACCTCGGCCTTCGGGTTGATGACATCGTTGGTACCGCTCTCATCGGTGAACTCTTAGATCCGGGTAAGGTTCTCTGGGTCGTCTCCGGGTGGATTTCGGATGTCAAGGTACTCGACAACAGCCAGGGTGCCTTCGATTCGATCCTCGGCGATGACCCGCCGAGCGTCTGCAGGCTCTCACACATGCTCGCTCTTATAGCCGCCGCAGGTGCAAAGATCTGTGTCGCTACGAGGCATAATCCACATAACACCGTTTTCATCGAACACCTCAACGAAGTGATCAGGGATAAGGAGCGACTCCGGATTATTCGCGACCCGAACATGCACGAGAAGACACTGTGCGGGAATGGCTGGATTATGACGGGTTCGATGAACTTTACGATATCGGGCATGGGTGACAGCGAAGAGTCTGTCACCTACCGAACCAGCGATCCAAGCGTGGCTCAGGCACACATCGACTTTCGTGCGCGGTGGAAGGAGTCGGAGTGAGCACGGGAGAACCTGAGGTTGATGGCTCCCGCATGCGAGAGTTCCTTGTGAGGTTTATGGGGGAGGGTAACGATGCGGACCAACCTAAACTCACCCCATACGTTGCACCATTCATTGAATACGCCCTCACAAAGAGTAACCTCCCTATCGCGCTCCCCCGATACCAAGAAATCATCGATGAATTTGCGATGTACGTCATCGTAAGGAAGCGCTCTGGGGTTGCGGCGATCCGAAATTTGATCGTTTCGTTCGCGGGACCGTCCTACTGTTTGTCCGGCGACTTGACGCCGGCGACCCTGGATCGAAACGACCCAGTTGACAGGGCAGTGATCGACTTTTTCTCGGAGGACACGACCTTCATCCTCCAGGCGGGTAAGAACTCGAGGAAGAGGAGGAAACTTCGCGAATCACTTGGACTGATGCTGGTGACCTTGAGCGCACAGCCGCGTAGGACGTGGAGCACGCCCAGGCCCTTGGGCCGCTTGATCGCCCAGTTCGAAGCGGAACTCGCGGCCGGCGGTGAGGCAGGCTCCCTACGGCTTCTCGAAGAGATTCGGGTGCGTGGGGGCATGACGCCTACCAACCTTGCGCATCTACAGATCAAACGTCTCGACCGACTCGGGCTCAGTACTCAACTGCTTGAAATGGAGGATCTATCCGACGTACTCCAGCAGAATCCGCCCGTCCCGGTGTGGGAGGCCGTGCTCAATGCTGTACGGTCGACGGTACTCGAAGATCCGCTGAACGAGAGCGACTTCGAGGCTGCTTATGAGCGGCTTCGGACTCTAGATCTTCCGCTGCCGGTGAAAAAGTATGCTCATCACCTTGGGCCGCAGGCGCTCACGGTCCAACTGACCGCTGCTGTCGGACGAGGTGACGTCGACTATCTCAGGATCTTGCTCCGCACTATTGATGAGCAGGGACAGATAGGGATCATCCCGGCCGCTCTGCTGGATACTGCACGGAAGCGTACTACGAGCGCGGCTGACCAAATGACGGAACCCAACCCGGCAAAGTCGTCACTGATCGAGACGGCGCTTCAGCAATCGATCACCTCCTGGCTGGGTCTGTTTAAGGCCGTGGCGAAGGATGGCATCGATCCCAACGCAGTCCTTGCCGATTCGACCTGGCGTGAGTGGCCACCTCCCGCGGTCTCGGATAGTGAGGTTGCCAACCTTCTGGCGGATCTGACGGACCAAGAATGGGATCGGTGCTGGAGACTCGCGGGAGCCTTCATCGAAGCAGATGAGTACACGTACGTTGCGCCGCAATCTACAAAAGAGTTCATTAACTACGCCCTTAGCGGAAGTCGCCTGGCTCCGGGCGACCTCAATGCGGTTTATGCCCTCACGGAAAGCTATCTTCGTTCATCGCCTTCCGCGAGCGATTATCGCCAACTGTTGGACGAGTTAAGGGATACATCGCCCCAGTGGGTATCGATCGACAACTGGCGAATCGTACTGGATTTCGCGGACCGACTTGTCCTGGCCCCATGCCCCGATGAGAGTGCCAGACTCAATCTCGCGGTTGCTCTGCTTGAGCCCCTCCTAAGGCGTTCGACTCGGCTCGATCCCTCCACACTGACTTTCTCCAAGCAACTCGCAAAAGAACTTAACGTTGAACCGTCATGGACACCAGATGAAAGCCTCGTACCTTCAGCGATAGAGGAACGGATAAACGGCAAGGGGGAGGTCATCCTGCTTTACTCCCTCGACGAGCAGGTCCTTGCGCGCGTCGCTGAGGCTCTCGAAAAACTTGCCCCTGGTATCAAAGTTTTAACAAGCAGCGAAAAGACCTCCACGGCCTCATTGAAGCAGAAGGCTCAGCACGCCACCAGAGTCGCTCTTGCCACCAGATGCGCCACGCATGCCGCGACCGGCGCGATTACAGCCAAGACGAAAGCCAAGATTGCTTTTGCCGATGGAAGCGGTTCAGCCTCGCTCCTGCGCGCAGCTGTAAACGTCTTGACCGACCAGTAGGTGACAGCACTGCCTCGGTAAGCTACGCACAATCGTCCGGCCCTCGGCGAACGAGTGGCCGGACGATTGCTCAGTCGAACAGACGCTGCTGGTTGATCAGACGGAGCAGGCCGTTCGTGAGCATTCGGACGTCGTTCGGCGTGTTCTGGAGACTATTCCACTTGCGGGCATCTCCGTCACCGAAATTCCAGACCCCAGACGTCCAAGCGGCGCACGCCTCAAGGCGCTTCAGCCCCTCATTGACCGCTGAGTTGATATCGCTCGGCATCAGGTCTTCCGTGAGGTGGTCCATGATGAACCCCATGGCTTGGATACCCACGCCGTGGGTCAGGCGGGATAGCCGCGGAGGAAGTTCCCATGCCTGTGGGAATGTATCCCGAACGAGTCCCCAGTAAGTGTTCAGGTGGAGCAGCATCTGCTCGATGTCGCCAGCGCCGGTGGCGGGATCCCGATACTTATACAGGGCACCCTCGTACAGGCTGTGCTCGATCATCCGCAGGACGCTGTTGTCCTTGATATAGCCATCGGGAGATGTTGGCGTAGCGATCGCACCGTAGAAGGGTCCCTTGAACGTTCCGTTGAGGCGGGTCATTAGAACAGCAGGCAGTTGCCGACGGGCATAGGCGGGCGGAAGGTGGCCGCTCGTGTCCGGGAGCAGTTCGTGGATGAGGCCCTTTGGAAGAGGCTTGGTGTTGTTGACAAGGATGAACTGAGCACGTTGCTCGGCCTCGCTGTCCGCTATAAAGGCAACTGCAGCAACTGGGAACTCGCCGATGTCGGCCTCACGGATCGCAGCGCTTCGTTGTTGTCCATCAACCACCCACGCAGGCTTCTGATCATCTTCCAAGGTTTCATCGATTGGGACGACGAGCTCTCCGAGGACCGAGTATCCGACCGCGTTGTCCGCCGACGACGCTGCTGGCTCAAAGATCACGCGACTGTCGAACGCGAGGACCAAGGCGTTCGGAAGCATCGGGTTCTCGGACTCAAGGTACCTCTGAATGGCACGAATATGATTTGCTACTTCTGGGCGCTGATACCCCTGCAGTTGGTCTTCCGGATCGCGACGGATCCTGGATACGGCCGCGAATTCGTGGAGTCTCTTACCGTCGACTGCAAAACAGTAGATGCGACGCGATCCTTGCCTGACCTCCAGCGCTGGAAGACGAAGCGTATGGCGGTCAGCCATTTGATCTCCTGTTCGAGGTGGGGTTTTTGATATGGCGAATCTTCTCAGCGAAGACTGCTAGGTTATGGAAACCGCGTCTCTTGTTCCGCTCCGAGCCGCGGAAAACAATTATCTCAACTCCATGAGTTGTACACAGAGTGCATCGGCAATACTTCCACGGTTTGGCCTCTAGCGTTTCGCGGTACGCGGGTAGCTTGCTCTTTTTGCTCGCGGGTTCGGTCAGCGATTCGTACTCGCCGAGAATCTCGAGTACCCGGTCTGCTGTTTCCGCACCCGAGTCGTAGCCACGCAAGCGCCGAAGGCACTCCCGCTCCATTACTTTAGCCTTTGGCTGGGATACCGCTCCGGCCAGGACACGTCGCTTTAGTGTGGGATTTCCGTCTACCTGGGGAACTCGTATAGCGGTATATGCGCCGTCAAGAGTATGGTAGTTGTTTCGATCGTCCATGAAGGCTTGCCGGAAGGGAGAGGTGCTGTCGAAACTGGTGACTCCGTACTCGGCAAATTCCTCCATCGACTCGACTCGAGTGATACCGAGAAGGTGGAGTTTGGTTTGTGGCCAACGCACCTGCTCGATCTCTTTGAGGCAAGCAAGAATATCATGGGTCTTGAGAGGAACCATGCCCCCAAGGGCGATCCGTTGGTAGCCGAACTCCTGCAAACACCGGACGCTGTCTGCGTAGCTAGTCGGACTCCATCCCTGTGCCGCTCCCACGGGTTCGAGTGCAGACCTTCTGTCCTTGACTTCCTCGATGAATGCCGAAGCGTATCGAAGAGAGATCTGCCTTCTCTCTTTCCAGGCCGGGTTCACATCAGCATCGGCGGTAATAGAGTCATAACCAAAGATCACATGGTCGATGCTGATGCCGGCGTCGAACTCGCACCGCTCATAGAAGTCCAAAACCTCATCGATGGTGTAGGGGGGAACCTCTTCGTTTATATAGTTAAAAGCGCCGCAGTCGCCAAGCGTATCGACGTGCTCGTGCAATCTGAAGTATCTGGTCACACCCAAGCGGTACAGTCGCTCTCGCTGTGGCATCGAGTACTTACCGGCACCTTTGACCGAGCCATCAACAATAGCCTTGCTCACGAGTAATCCGTCGTATGGTTGAGGCTCAAGTATTTCGTGAGCGTATTTGTCATCACGCTGGCGTACGCGATATGGCGAGTGCTCCTCCGTGTCGAAATTGAACGTCGGGCTTACCTGGTCCTGACTGTCAGGAAAGTAGAACTTCACGTGAGAACCCTACGAGCATTCTGGTAGGTGCGGATTAGGTAGTTGGAGAGTTCCTGAACATGCTTGGGTACGTTCTCAATTTCGTTCCAGCGGTGACCCAACTCGTCCCAACTTCCCGATGTCCATCTGCAGTGCGGTGCAATTAGTTGAAGATGCTTCCGTATCGTATCGGATGCATCTTTTTGTAGCGGATCAACGGTGCCAAGAATCCTGTCCATCAGTCTTCCCATGGATCGGATTCCAGCGCCATGCATGAGGCGGCTCTTTTCTGGCGGCCTTCCCCATGCTTCGGGGAAGGTGTCGCGGACCGCTGACCAATACAGGAACAGTGCTTGTATGATTCCACCGAAATCGGTTTCCCCCTTCACGATGTCGCGATAGGGAAACAAGCAACCAGAGGAGGAAACCAGGCTCTCTTGGATCATGTCGACGACGCCGGTGTCCGTAACAACGGCACTTGTCCGGTTGGAGGCAGTTGTCGACGCCCGTCTAACGAGACCATAAAACGGTGAACTCTTATCAGAGTTTAGAATGTCACATAGCTGTGATGGGGCCTTGCGAATAGCTAATCTCGGCGGGAGTGGACTGTTCACCTCGGGAAGGAGTTCCGTCACAAGTCCCCGGGGAAGCGGCTTGGTATTATTGATTCGAACAAATTGATCACGCTGCAGGTTGATGGTATCCGCAACGAACGCCGCAATGGGTACCGGGAAGTCTTGTCGTTGTGTCTGAGCCAGGGCCAGTGCTCGTTGCTGACCGTCCACGATCCACGCAGGCCTTGGCTCTCCTTCGTCTGAGCGTGGAATGAAGAGCCGCCCAGTATCGGAAACACCATCATCGAGATGTCGGTTGCCACCCCGCGTGCTCCGGAAATGAACGCGAGGCGATAATGCCATGATGATGGGGTTGGGGAAGATCGGAAGGTCGCTGTCCAGATACTGAACGATCTCCTGAATATGTTTTTTTACCTGGGGACGTTGATATCCGATGAGCTTTCCCGCTTCGTCTCTACTAACCCTTGAGATATCGGCGAACTGCAGAACATCTTTGGCGCGCAACATAAAAATGTAAAGGGGATTGTCTTTGGCTTGGATGATGCGCAGCGCGCGCACCTCTGTCATGGCCTGCTTCTGCGGTGTACTCACTCTCGCCCCTCCGCCAAGCGGCTCACTTCGTCGAGGAAGAGCGTACGAAAACGTGCCTGCTCGCATGAGAGGCCAGAGGACCTCAGCTTGCGCAGCAATGGTGTGGCCGAGCGGAATCCTTTTCCATGATGTCTGATGAAAGAACGTACCTCTTCATCAGTCATGCGGATGCCCGGTTGTCTCCGTACCTGTTCAGGCACTTCGGCCGTCAACGTCTCCATGAGCTTGAGCAGCAGTGAACGGCGCACGCCCTGATCGCGCGAATCCTGCAGAAGGCGCCTCGCAACGCGCACGTTGAGCGAGAGGAGACTTCCACCGACCAACGCCCGGAGTGCTGCGGTCACTGGGACGATGAGATCTGCCAGCTCGGGGCTTCGGTCTGCGGGTCCAATGACCGCTAGGTTGTCGCTTTCAGCCAAGCGCGATGCTGCTGCACGCAGGTCAGACGCACAGGCCCTCAGGTACGGCTCTGACAGGACAGCGACGATTGCCGAGTCTGGATGCTGGTTCGCCAACTCTTCGAACGAGCGTGGCTGGCCGGCTTGTGGACCCTCCCACCGGCAGAGTTGCCGCCACCACTCCCGAGCACCGTCGACGCCCTCAGCCACGGAATCTTCATGACCAGAAGCGAAGGTCGCGGCGTAGGCCGCGATGGGCGTTGCCGCAGGGATGAGGCCATAGCCAGCCGAACAGACCCAAAAATGTGCGTCCGCCCCGAGAGTCTTGGCCAGATCGTTAGCGATCAACCAGTGCTCGCCAGCGTATAGGTCACGTGCCGGAACTCGAACTTCGGCAGCCTCCAACCGCTCCAGCCAGGAACGAAAACGCATCCCAACGGTTCCAGCTTCGAGGCTTCGGACGCGAAGCCGGTCATCTGCGGGAACGCGCTTGCGGTTGGTGCAGGTCACGACGACATGCACTGCCTGCTCACTGTGATCGTCGCTACGGTCCATCTGCCTTATGCGCCCTTCGAGGACTTCCAGGAGACAGCAGCGTACGCAGCATGGTTGTGGATGCTCTCGTCGTTGACTACCTGCAGGCGGTAGGCGGCGACACGACTGGATGTGTCCAGAACGAGACATACGTTCCGAGCCATGTCCTCCACGAAGACGGGGTTATCGTAGCCGGCCATGGTCACGTACCGCTCATCTGGTCGCTTTAGCAGCGCATACACTGGTGACGAGGCGGCTGTTTCGGCGATCTCGATGAGTTCATCGAACCACAAGTCAGTCTCAAGACTTGACGGCTTCACCTCGATGGAGATGTGCCCCCTCTGGTTATGGGCACCTCGATCACTGATTGCCTTGCTGCATGGACAGACACTCGTGACCGGAACGTCCACGGTGAGAGTCACCTCAGCGCCGCGAGGGTCGCTCGACGCAGAGAGCCCGCAGGTATATTCCACGTAGGCTGGGGCCCGCGTGACCGGCGCCTCACGTTCGAGAAAATAAGGGAACGTGAAATGAATCTGAGCGCTCGGACTGCCCATCCGATGCCGAAGATCGTCGGCAAGCCTGAGCGCCGATTCGAGGGTCAACTGGTCGCGAGACCCGTGCAGCACTTCCACGAATCGACTGAGGTGTGCCCCCTTGACGTCGGGTGCAAGACTGACTGACAGCACCGCAGTAGCGACGGTTTCGCGCTTGGCGCCTTGGCCGTCCGCAACAAGAACCGGGTAGCGCAACCCCTTGATTCCGACCTCTTCGAGTGCGACCCCACGAGTATCGGGTCGGGCCTGCACATCCTCCAGCATCAGTTCTCCCCTCGATAGACACACCCTGAGGTGCATGTCTCTCGAACGGCTACGGCTGATAACGGAAGTACGTCCCGTAGGCGGTCCCAGATCCACTTAGCGAGAACCTCGCTGGTTGGATTCTCCAACCCTGGAATTTCGTTGAGGTAGTAATGATCGAGTTGCTCCTCCAAGGGCTTGAATGCGGCCTTAAGTTCCGCGAAGTCCATAAGCCATCCGGTAGAGGAATCAATCTCACCTTTTACATGCACTTCTACACGGTAGCTGTGACCGTGCAGACGCGCGCACTTGTGCCCTGGCGACACATTGGGAAGTCGGTGGGCGGCTTCGAATGTGAACTCACGGAAGATCTCTATCAACGGATGCCCAAGGTCTTGTGGGTTTGGATACTCAGTTGCCACTGGGGATGCTCAAGGCAGTAATCGATCGCAGACCTCGTGTTAGCGATAAGGTCTGGACCGTCCATCGGTTGAAGTAGCAGGCGGTCGAAATCGAGATCCTCATATAGGTGCGGCTCGGCCCCGACCTGCGGGTAGACCAGCTTTAGATCATTCCCGGAAGTGAGCGCCAACTCTGTGCCGGCCTTCGGGCTCACGCAGATCCAGTCGATGCCACTCGGCGCAGGAAGGGTTCCATTGGTCTCAATGGCGACCTCGAATCCTTCAGCATGCAGCGCATCCACTGCCGCTGTGTCCAACTGTAGAAGCGGTTCCCCGCCTGTGCAGACGACATAGGGTTGGCTACGCGCGTGGAGTCGCCCCTGCCAGGCCTTGGCTACTGCCACTGCGAGGTCTGCCGCGGTCCGAAAACGCCCTCCACCTGGACCATCCGTACCAACGAAGTCGGTATCGCAGAACTGACATATAGCCCGGTGTCGGTCCTTCTCCCTGCCAGTCCACAAGTTGCAGCTAGTGAACCGGCAGAAGACGGAAGGCCGTCCAGCATGACTTCCTTCGCCCTGCAGTGTGTAGAAGATCTCCTTGATCCGGTACACGACCGCATTACGCTTTCGCTGAGGTGACGGAGGGGTCGACCAAACCCAGTTCGACAAAACCCCGCCCACGAAGAAGGCAGGAGTCGCAAGTCCCGCAGGCGTGGCCGTCGATCGGGTCGTAGCAACTGTGCGTCCAGGAGTAGTCGACGCCCAGCTCCAACCCACGCTGAATCGTCTGGGCCTTGGTGAGTTGGATCAGAGGAGTGTGGATCTTGAGTTGCTGCGTGCCCTCCACACCTGCCTTGGTCGCGAGGTTGGCCATACGTTCGTAGGCCTCGATGTACTCGGGACGACAGTCCGGGTACCCGCTGTAGTCCAGAGCGTTCACCCCAATGAAAACGTCCGAAGAGCCAAGGGTCTCTGCCCAAGCCAGCGCGAAAGACAGGAAGACGGTGTTTCGGGCGGGTACGTATGTGATCGGAATTTCCTCGCCCAGATCGTCTACGCTCTCATAATGAGGGACCGCGAGCGAATCGTCCGTGAGAGCCGAGCCTCCAAAGACGGCGAGGTTGATGTCGGCGATCACGTGCTTGGCAGCGCCCAACTCAACAGCGATCTTCTTCGCAGCCTCGAGTTCCTCGGTGTGTCGCTGACCGTATCGGAAACTGAGGGCGTACGTCTCGTACCCCTCATCCCGCGCGATCGCCAGGACCGTGGTCGAGTCAAGGCCGCCGCTCAACAGCACCACAGCCTTAGGCTTGTTCGTAGTCACTTGCCCACCCTCCGTGCGCATCAGTAGCTCCAGGAAATTACAGCACTCTTTCCTCGCAGGAGGAGCGTAGTTTCCGGAACTCTTCGATGCCAACCCAAGCCAACTCCTTGAGCTGAGCGGATCGCTACTAGCCGGCTACGTCCCAACGGGTCCAGTTCGGAGTGATCAGACATTCCCGCTGGTCAGAGCATCGACTCTGGATCGTACGGGGTGGCTTGCGTCTCGGGAGAAGACTGAAACTGCAGCAAGTGTCTCCCGTGGCCTGCTGTCAGTTTCGGCATGGACGGGGCTGCCTTGCGGCACCGACCTGCGCGAATGCTCCTGACAAGCCGCATGTGGCCCTTCGGGGTCCACCCGTGTTGACAGGCGACTCCAGTTGTCGGCCCTGTTGGTATACGAGTGGTGGAACCCGACGGCGGCGGGGGCGCGTTCGTGGGCGCGCTGGCCGTGGCCCAGGCCTGAGGGACTCGAACTCGAGCGGGCACTGCGATTCGCCATGGCTGCCGCGGCCCTGTCCATATGGTGGGAGGACACGAGCACGTCGATCTCCGTGCACCGAGATTGAGACACTGCTCGCCGCCGCCGCACCGGTCTGACGTAGACCCCGACGCGTGAGGGCAGGTTCCGCAACCGCCGCTGGATCTTCCCGGCGTCCTCCAGCACCGCATCCACCAGCTCGAACGGCAGGTGCTGGGTCAGTTCTCCCAGATGGCCGGGCGCGAAGACGCCACCGGCAACCGTGAGGGTGCGGGTGAGCGTCGTGGTGGTGGCAGAATCAGTACGCAACGGGACCTCGGGGCTCGGGAAGATCTTGGTCGATCACCCTTTTACCAGAGGTCCCGTTCCTCTTTTCCACTGGTCCCGCCGTACTCACGAACCGCTTGCCATGCGCCCGAGATCCTTAACTACGCGACCTTCTGTCTTGAAAGACGAGTTCGCGGATCTCTTCAGGGACGAAGACAGGCAGCGTGCACGAGACAGGCTCGAGCTGTTTCGCTGACACAGCGCTCTGATAAGAGGTGGCAAGCACCGTCGAACGACCAGGCCAGTAGTCGATCCCGTATCCGCCGCCGGGGACGCCGAAGCGTTCGGCGATCTCGACCGGCACCCACTCGTCGGTGGCACTCGTCGGTGGCCAGGTGCAAGGGGATGCGCCGTTCGTTGTACTTGTAGGCGTACCAATCCTCCTCATTGAAGCCGTCGTCCAGGTCATCGGCCGTCGGAGCTGAAGGTTCGGCAGGCAGGCTGTCCTCCCACTCCTTCAGCACCATGAACAACGGGCCGCCGTAGTAGCTGGGGTCAACGGTCACGGTGGCGGACGGCCAGATGGCGAGGATCTCCGCCGCGGTACGGCGGGGTGCGCCGGCCAGTTCAGGCATGTTCTTCTGGCCTTCTTGGTAGGGGCTGTACGGGGCGATGATCAGTAGCCGAGCACAGCCCGGATGCGCGCCGCCGTGTCGGACCCTTCGGAGTATTGCCGGAGTAGGGCGTTGAGGAAGCGGAGTCCTTCCTCGTTGCGCGGCTCGAACCCGATCTCGGGGGCGTGGAAGTCGTAGTACCGCTCGTCGTAGCAAGCCGCCACCACGATCTCTTCTTCATAGGTGTCGTCCTCGCCGTCGCCTTCCGTGAGTTCCGTCTCGGAGAGGTCGTCTTCGGTGCCGAGCAGGGAGTCGAGGATGTGGTGGCCGAACCTGATCTCGCCCAGTTGTTCGGCGGCGAAGGTCGCCAGGTCACCGCGGGACAGGGTCAGGGACCGGTTCCACATCTCGTCCTGGAAGTCCTCCCAGCGGACGTTGAGACCAGGGCGGATCTCCCCGATGGTCTCGAGACCTCCGCCGCTGGAGTAGCCGCCGGCGTCGAAGTGGTACTCGATCGACAGGAACGTGCGGTTCAGCACCGGGGCGGGGAGGCTGTATGGGTGGTGCACGGGGATGAGTGCCCAGCCGTCGTCGAGTCTGGCGGCGAAGTGGATGAGGCCGTTGATGCGAAGCCGGAGGGGCACGAGGTTGTCGAAGTAGCTGACGATCCCTTCTTCGTAGCCCTCGAGGAAGTCGCTGCCGTCCCGGTTCATGAAGTCGATCATCTCGTCGCGGTCGGGGTCGGTGCTGAGGCGGATGGCGTCGGCCAGCTTGTATGGGGTGTCGGTGGTGATGTCGATCGCCGTGTGCGGGTCGAACGTGAGCAGGTCGGGGACGGCCCGGAGGGCGAGGGCCAGCGGGTCGTCGCCCGAGCCGAGTCTGCCCAGGTCGGTGACGCTCTCGGTGCCGTCCTCCCCGACCCGGACCAGCTTCAGAATCTCGTTTTCGATGTGCATTCCGTACTCGCCGTTGCCGGAGACGTGGACCGTGAGCAATGACTCCAGAGGCAGGGTGGACACCTGTTCCTTCCAGTTCCAGCCGAACATGGTCGAGTGCACATATTCCCGATCCTGGTAGGTCGCGACCAGTTGCCACGGCTCATCGCACAGATCTTCGAGGATTTCCGGCGGCACGGCGGGCAGCAGGCGCGGTGTGGGGCCACCGTAGTGGCGGCACATCACCTCCCGCTGGGGCATTTCGGGCCCGGGATAGAACCCGAGGGAGGCACGGGGACGGTAAACGGTCCGGGCATAGAAGGCGAGGCGGTGATCACGCATCAGGAGGGCGTTGTAGAAGCCGGACCCGCCACGTTCACTTCCGGAGGATTTGATCGCGGCAAGCAGGAACTGCCGAGCGCGCCGTGCGTTGAGGGTCTGTACGGCCGGCCAAGGGCACTCTTCGGCACTCCATCTGACGGCGAAAGCGTCGACGAGATCGCCCATGTTGTCCTGATCTGCGTCCTCATCGTCATCGCCGAGCTCAGGTTCGTCGTCATCGACCAGGTCGTCCGGGTCTTCGGACGGGTCCTCCGGTTCCTCCGCCTCGGGGAGGGGGTTGGGGTTGAGAAACACGCCGATCAGTTGGGCGGAGTCGTACCTGTCGCTGAAGAGCTTGGTCGAGGGCGGGTGAGCACGGCGGGCCTGGCGGGCGAGCAGGCGGCCGTCGAGAGCCCGGTAGAAGGCCACGTCGGCTCCCTCGCCGAGCCACGCGTCGAAGGCCTGGCCGTTGCCGCTTTCGCCGTCGGGGGCGATCTCCGCCGTTGGAAAGAGCCTTCCGGCCTCGGTGATGTCCATCGTGATCGACCCTTCGCCGTCCGGATCCGTCATTCCTCGATCACGCCCTCGTCCGGGCGGTCCAGGTAGCCCCAGGCGTACACGCGGCGCTCGAACTCCTGCCTGTCGCAGCGGGCGATGAGGACCTCGCCGCCCTCGTCCCAGGCGGCCCAGGCGATGTGGAGATCGCCGCGGATGTTGCCCGACCCGGTCCACCAATGGCTGTTGTTGATGGGGGAGCCGCCGTCGAAGCCGTAGGAGTCCTCGGTGTAGTGGTGGGCGGGCATGGGCAAGGGAGGGAACTCCCGGTGCGGGTCCATCGGGACGAGGATCCATCGATCGTCCACCTCGGCGGCCAGGTGCAGGATGCCGTTGATGTGGATCCGGACGGCGGTCAGCCCGTCGTACCAGCCGTAGGTCCGCTCGTCCTCACGCGGCCAGGCGCGGTCGCGCCCCGCACGGTAGTCGTTCCAGTCCTCCTTGTCCCACTCCTCGTCATCCCAGTCGTCGTCGTACTCGTACAGGTCCTCCACGGTGTAGAACTCGTCGAAGATCGGAGTGACGAGGCCGGAGACCCGCTCGGCGTCCTCGTCAGGGCACTCGATCTCCACCGCGGCCTCGGAGGGGAAGGTCAGCAGATCCGGCACCCGGGCAAGCGCGGTGGCCAGGGCATCGTCGGGGACCGGGCCGAGGTCGACCGTCTCCACCGGGTCCTTGCCGTGGCGGCTGAGCAGTTCCAGCCTCCCGTCCCGTACGTGCAGCACCCGGGAGATCCTCCTGCCGAACATGCGCCAGGCGCGGACGCCGAGCAGGACGTCCTCGGTCTCACCGAGCGGCCGGCTTGGGTACAGACAGTCCGCGACGAGCCGTTGCGGCCTGGGCGGAGCAGCGGGCCGGGGCGTGGAAGTCGGGGGCGTGGGCAGAGGCTGGGCGGCAGCCGGCTTCTCGGGCTCCCGCTCGGCCGACGGCGCCGGTTCCCGCTCGCCGTTGACAGCTGTGGCGGGTTCGTGCCCGGCGGGCTGTTCAGCGAATGTGCCCGACCGCCAGCCGGTCAGGGAGCAGGAGCCGTCGGCGCAGGAGAACACGGCCAGACAGTTGTAGCTCCAGGCGTAGACGATCTCCTGGCCGGACGTCCGCCCCAGCTCGCAGGCCTCCTCGTGGGTCAACCCGGTGACCGCGTATGCCGGGATCGCGGGGCCGTCCGGCCTGCCGTACTCGGCCGCCCAGGAACCGTCCGGGCCGGTGCCGCCGATGATGTGGATGGGAGTTTCGGTGGGTGCGGGCCGTTCTCCCGCGATGGTGCCGATGCCGGCGGAGATCACCGTGATCCACTGGTCGTCGATCCGGATGCGAATGGTCGTCATCGATGTTCCTTGCGCGAGGGATCGGGGGATGCTCGGGGGAGTGCCCAAGGGTGGTCAGGTGCGGCGGCGGTGGGAGGCGCCGCCGACGATGTAGCCGCTGGTGATGCGGGGGAAGTCCAGGACGCCGGGGGTGGCGCGGTCGTCGTCGGTCAGGCGGGACTCCCACAGGGCCAGCGAGTCGGCGTTGATGCCGCAGACGCGGCCGAGCGCGTCCTCGAAATGACAGACCGCGTGTGGGTTGCGGGGCCGGGGGCCGTCGTTGTAGGGCTCACGCCGGGCGATCACGTCGGCTTCCTCATCGCCCAGCCATTCCGGGGCCGCCAGCACGCGCACGCCCTCAGCGCGATAGCGGAAGCCGGCGTGGAACTGGTCGGCGGTCTGCCAGGCGAGTTGCTCGACCAACAGCGCCGCGGTCTGCGGTGTCGCCGTGGCGAGCAAGGCTGCGGGGAGGAACAGACGGTGCACGGTGTTGTCGCGGCTGCCGACGGTCCAGCATCCGGGTGCCGTACCGCCGAGGGTGGCGGCGTCCCGGTTGAGCGTTGTCAGCGTGTGCGGGTCGGTGGCGAAACCGGGGATGTCCGGCAGCGTGCCCTCGGCGATCAAGGCCTGCCGCTTGGCCTCAGGCAGGAACGAGGCGCCGATCATGATGCCCCAGCCCAGCTCGGGGTTTTCGACCTCGTCGATCCCCAGCACCGTGCCGTAGCCGCTCCACAGCTCGAACCAGTCCACGGGGGCAGAGAACCATCGGGGCGCTGACCAGGTGGCGAGCCGTTCGGCGAGGCGCTGCCGGGCCAGCTCGGCCACCGCGCGCACCGGCGCGGGATCGGCGCCGGCGCGGCGGGCCTCACTCAGCCGGTCCAGCAGCGGATGGGCGACGGTACGGCGCCGCCCGTGCAGCAGTGTGAGCGCCTTGCCCGCGCCGAGGTCCTTCTGCGGGATGGAGTTGAACGCGGCGATCTCCGCGCGGCAGGTCAGCAGCGCGACGAACTCGGCGTACGGCTCGACCAGCTCGGCCTCGGCGGGCACGGCCAGATCGGCGACGAGCGCGACCACACCGGTGGCCGGATCGTGCACCCACCGCCCGCCCAGTGAGCCGAACAGCGACAGGTTGTTGAGGAGGTCGCAGAACTTCCACGTCTCCGGGCCGTCGGGGGCGTGCCGGGCCAGCCGGGCCTCCACGCGCAGCACCGCCGGCCCGTCGTCGGCGTCCTCCTCCACGGCCAGCAGGACGCCGATCTCTCCGGGGACGAAGCCGAGCATGCCGTCCTCCTGGACGGTCCACTCAGGTTCGATGTCCAGGATGCCTACGATGCGCTGAGGCAGGTCGGTGATGATGCCGTCTTCGGGCATGGATGTGTTCCTCCGGAGCCTGGGACCCCGGTAGTGCCGCACCCCGGTGATCCGCCGTTCTCCACGCACTCCGCGTGGAGCAGGTCGTCACCCGGGGCACCCGCGGCGCGCGGGATGCCGTCCAGCAAGCCGGGGCTTGTCACTGGAACTCATGACCTGCCAGAAGACTAGCGATGAATAGGACTTCTAGTCAATGTTGCTGTGATTTCAATTCACACCAGTACACGGGCCAGGATTAGGCCTCAACAGAGGCACGCTCGGCGAGGCGTTGGCGCTCCGCGGCTACGACCTCTCGGACGAGTTCGGCCTCGGACAGGTCCACCGCCTCCGGGGTGGAGTCAGCCATGTCGCTGACCCGGGCGAAGTCGTCGAACAGCCGCTTCTTGCCGGCCAGCAGTTCGACGATTCGTTGATCGACGCTGTCTTCGGACAGCAACCGGTGGACCTGCACCGACTGCACCTGGCCCATCCGGTGGGCGCGGGCGATGGCCTGGGCCTCGGTGGTGGGCTTGAGCTGAGGCTCACAAATGACGACGACGGAAGCGGACTGGATGTTGAGCCCGACGCCGCCGGCCACG
This sequence comes from Sphaerimonospora thailandensis, assembly GCF_016863115.1. Classification (GTDB taxonomy): domain Bacteria; phylum Actinomycetota; class Actinomycetes; order Streptosporangiales; family Streptosporangiaceae; genus Sphaerimonospora; species Sphaerimonospora cavernae. The sequence continues at coordinate 29,063 of NZ_BOOG01000043.1, read as the reverse complement.
ATCTGGGCAACCAGCACGGCACCGTGCCTGGCCAACGAGAACCGGTCCACCATCTGCTGTCGTTGGCTCGCCGGCACCGACCCCGTCAACGGCCCGAACACGGGCCCCGGCAGCGACCGGGCAACCATGTCCAGTACTTCCCTGAAGTGGGAGAACACGATGACCCGCCGCTGGTTCTCCTCCGCCTCGCGGACGATCTCGATCAGCCGTTGCACCTTCTCGGACCTGGGTCCTTGGAGCATGGCCGCCTGGCGCATCTCCATAAAGTTTCCACGCCCGACGGCGGCCCGGTAACGGGCGGTGTCCGCCGCGGACATGGGCAACCATTCCTCGACCTCGACGAGCTCCGGGAGCTCAGTCAGCACGTCCTCCTGGTTCCGGCGGAGGTATGCCGGCGCGATCTGACGCCGGAACGTCCTCGGCGAGAGATCCGTGGCATCGACGGTGAGGTCAGGGCGGACATAGGACGCCAGATTGCGGAACTCGTCGACCCTGTTCTCCAGCGGCGTGCCGGTGAGGAGGATCGCGCGGTCCGAGCGCGCGATGAGGTCGTTGGTCCTGATCGTCCGCAGTGCCTGCGGATTCTTGATGTAGTGGGCTTCGTCGACCACGGTGCACGCCAGATCGGGGAGCTCCTTCAGGGCCGGCTCCCACCACGCCAGGGTCTCGTACGTCGTGACGGCGACCCCGCCATCGCGTACCCATGTCCGGGCCGCGCGGTCACGCTCCGGTCCGTGGACCCGGTGCGCTCGCAGCTTCGACTTGCTACTCACCTCGCGGACCCAGTTGGTCACGACTGCGGCCGGGCACACCACCAGGAAGTGGGTCTCACCTCGGCTGCGCAGATGGGCGAGCACGGCAAGGGCCTCGATGGTCTTGCCGAGGCCCATCTCGTCCCCGATGATGACCTTGCGCTGCACGAGGGCGAAGCGGGCCGCGAAGCTTTGATAGCCGCGCAGTGACGCGGTCAGGTGTTCACCGCTGAGCGCCTGGTCGCGCACCGCCTTGATGATCTCCTCCGGGAGATCCCCGTGCACCGCGTTCTCGTCCTCGGTGATGAAACCGAGCTCGGAGAGCATGGCGAAGTAGTCGGCAGGCCGGGTGAGGAAGTCGTCCCACGGGTCCGAGCCGACGCCCTTCGGGCCGGAAGCAGACGACGCGCCGAGCAGTTCGGCTCGCCGCTTGACGATCTGGATGCTCTCGACGAGCCCTGCGGCTGCGAGCGTTCTGGTCGGAATCACCAGAAGGTGACGCGTCTCGCCTCTGACGGCTGTCCGCAACGGTGCGAGCTCGGCTGCACGCTCAAGGTCGGCTGATGCGCCTCGGGTCTGACGGCACGAGTCCCATTCGGCGAGGCGGCGCAGCAGATGGGTGGTCTCCGGGCGGCGGCTGTTGATGTCGATGCGTACGGGCATCTCGTCGTATGTCGTCTGCCAGAGCGTCTGGGCGGCTCCGAGCATGTGCCGTGCCGAGGTCTCCCCGACGCCTGGAAGCGTCTGTAGGGACCAACCCCAGTTCAGCACCTCCTGTACGGTGCCGATGCCCGCCTGGGAAAGTGCACCCAGTCGGAGGCGGTCGCGGGTGGCGGCCTTCAACGCATCCACCGGCATCTCCTGCAGGAGCCGCTGAACCTCGGCGTGTCGCACCTTCTCGCCCGCATCGCGTGCAGCCGAGCGGTACGAGGCCTCGCTCGCGACGACCTTGGCGATGGCGGCCAGCGCCTCGGACAGGCCCTCGAAGACCGACCGGTCCAAGATCTCGGGCTCCGGGCCAGTTCGCCTGGATATGAGGTCGAAGCGAAGGGCCGGGTCGAGCAGTGCATCGAACCCGAGCCGTGCCGGGTCGACGGGCGCGGTGAAGAAGCCGAGCTGCTCCAGACGTGTGGGTCCGTCGGCCCCGGTGACCGCCAGGTGGTGACGACGCAGGGACTCACCCGCGGCGTCCGCCGACTGCTTCCTCGCCGATCCGGTGAAGAAACGACGCACGCTGAGCAGGGGGCCGACCTCAGCGATGGCGCGGGGCACGTCCTCGGTGAGCAGCCGCAGCAAGGCACGGTCGCCGGCCGTCGTCACCGGGAGGTTCGCCCGCTCCCACAGGCGCATGACGATGCCAGTGTCGTTCATCTGGAGCGGCACTACGCGCCAGGCGGCCTGACCCGCCCGGATGATCTCGACGCTGCGTGAGCGCAGATTGCGCTCGCCGCTGCTTGCGGCGTCCTTGACAGTGTGGTGCCAGGCCTGCACGTCTGCGGCTCGTTGACCCCACTGCTTGAAGTCCGCCACGAGGCGACGGATCTGTTCGCGCTCTGTCTTGTTCATGCCTCGCTACGGGGAATCGATGGGTTAGCGTAGGGGATAGTAAAGCACCCGCCCACGACGGGGAACGGGACCTCCAAGGCCACAGATCGGTGCCGATGTTGTGCTCGTCAACGTTGGTGCTCGTCAGTACGGTCTGCAGGCTGTCGATTTGGAGGTAGTCGGTGAGGCTTGAGGATCTCTCGTCCGGGGTCCGGGTGGCCGGGGTGGTGCCCGGCGAGACGGTCTCGGTGATCGCCGCGCAGTGGCACGGCTCCGACGCTCTGGAGCTGACCTACAAGACCCTCGACGGGAGACTGCGCCAGCAGGTGCTCTTCCGCGCCGACGAGGCCAAGCTGAGTCCCTCCGACGCGGGCAGCCGGCCGTTCGACGCCGATGCCGAAGACTTCCGGCTGGTCGCCGAGGCGCAGCGGATCTCCCTGGCCGGACTGTTCGACAGGATGCTGGCGGTGGCCACCAGCGACGTGCAGCCGTTGCCCCACCAGATCCGAGCCGTGTACGGCGAGATGCTCGACCGCACACCGCTGCGGTTCCTTCTGGCCGACGACCCGGGCGCCGGCAAGACGATCATGGCTGGCCTGTACATCAAGGAGCTCCTGCTCCGCGACGACGTGAAGCGCTGTCTGATCGTGGCCCCTGGCGGACTGGTCGACCAGTGGCACGACGAGCTCTACTTCAAGTTCGGCCTGCGCTTCGACATCCTCAGCCGGGACCTGGTCGACGCCGCACTCGGATCGACCGTATTCGAGCAGTACCCGCTGCTCCTCGCACGGATGGACCAGCTCGCGCGCAACGAGGATCTGGCCGCCCAGCTTGCCGACGCCGAGTTCGACCTGGTCGTCGTGGACGAGGCCCACCGGATGGGCGCGCACTACTTCGGCGGTGGCTGAACAAAACCCGACGCTTTCAGCTCGGCGAGAGCCTGCGCGACCGCACCCGTCACCTGCTGCTGATGACAGCCATCCCACACGCGGGCAAGGAGGAGGACTTCCAGCTCTTCCTCACCCTGCTCGAGCGCGACGGCTTCGAGGGCAAGTTCAAGGCCGGCGTACACAACGCGGACACCACGGGGTTCATGCGACGCATGGTCAAGGAGGACCTGCTCACCTTCGACGGCAAGCCCCTCTTCCCCGAACGCATCGCCCAGACGGTGCCGTACGAGCTCACCGAAGACGAGCAGGACCTCTACGAGCGCGTCACCGAGTACGTCCGCGAGGGGATGAACCGGGCCGCACGGTTGGACGACAAGCGCCGCAACACCGTCGGCTTCGCGCTCACGGTGCTCCAGAGACGCCTGGCCTCCAGCCCCGAGGCGATCTACCAGTCCCTGGTGCGACGCGCGGAACGACTCAAGCGCCGCCGCGACGACCTGATCAATGGCCGCGGTGTCGCCGACGAACCCGCTTCGATCGACCTGGGCGACTGGGACGATGACGAACGCAGCGCCGAAGAGATCGAGCAGGTCGAGGAGGAGTTGCTGGACGCGGCCACCGCGGCCCGCACCATCGAGGAGCTCAACATCGAGCTGGCCGATCTCGACCAGCTCATCCAGGTCGCCCGTCGGGTCCGCAATCTCGATACCGACCGCAAGTGGGTCGAGCTGCGCAAGATCCTGGAGGACAACGACCTCATCCACCCAGGCGCCGAGAAGCCACGCAAGCTGATCATCTTCACCGAGCACCGCGACACTCTCGACTACCTGGCCCGAAAGATCCGCTCGCTCTTCGGCAGGCCCGACATCGTGCAGGCCATCCACGGCGGTGTCCGACGCACCGACCGACGCGCCATCACCGAGGAGTTCACCAAGAACCCGGCCTGCCAGGTGCTGCTGGCCACAGACGCGGCCGGCGAGGGGCTCAACCTTCAGGCCGCCCACCTGATGGTCAACTACGACCTTCCGTGGAACCCCAACCGGATCGAGCAGCGCTTCGGTCGTGTCCACCGCATCGGTCAGACCGAGGTGTGCCGCCTGTGGAACCTCGTGGCCGCGAACACCCGCGAGGGCGAAGTGTTCACTCGGCTGCTGCAGAAGGTCGAGGAGCAGCGCAAGGCCTACGGCGGCAAGGTCTTTGACGTTCTGGGGTCGGCCTTCGATGAGACGCCGCTGCGGGAGCTGCTGATCGAGGCCATCCGGTACGGCGACCTCCCCGAGACCCGGGCCAAGATGGAGCAGGTCATCGACGACTCGGTCGCCCATGGCCTCAAGGAGCTCCTCGAGGAACGCGCACTCACCCATGACGCCATGTCGGACGCCGATCTGGCACGGATGCAGCGGGGCATGGAGGAGGCCCGCGCCCGCCGGTTGCAGCCGCACTACGTCGAGTGGGCCTTCCGCCTTGCCTTCCAGCGCCTCGGCGGCCGGCTCACGAGGCGTGAGCGCGGCCGCTACGAGATCACCCACGTCCCCGCAGCCGTTCGTGCCGTCACCAAGCACGGCCCCGTCACCACCCGCTACGAGCGAGTAACGTTCGAGCTGGACCGTATCGACGTCGACGACAGGGCGCGTGCCGACCTGCTCGCCCCCGGGCATCCGCTCCACGACGCAGTCGCCGACCTCACCATCACCCAGCTCCGGCCCACTCTCGAACGCGGCACCGTCCTGGTCTCCCCGGAGATCGAGGAGCCGAACCTGCTGGTCGGTGTCGTTGAGGAGATCGTCGACGGTACCGGGAAGTCGATCGCCCGACGGTTCGGCTACGCCTACGTCGACGCCGCCGGCCAGGTCACGCCCGCTGGCCCCGCGCCATACCTCGACTGTGTGGCCGCCCCGCACACCACCGCCGTGGCCGCAGCCACAAAACTGGGCTGGCTCAGTGAGGCCGAGTCCCGGGCCCAGACCTGGATCATCGGCCACCAGCTCAAGGAGTACCTGGCCGAGGTCTCATCCCGCCGGTTCACGGAGGTGAAACGCACCCGCATCCGGGTCGACCAGCGGCTGGCCCACGAGTCGAACCGGCTCATCGGCGAAGCGATCGCAGCCCAGGAAAAGGAGCGGGCCGGGATCAGGCCGAAGGAGAGCTCTGACAGTCTTATGCGCAAGGCGCAGGAGCTCCAGGCCCGGCGGGAGATTCGTTTGGCGCTGCTGGACCAGCAGGCTCAGCTGGCCATCCAGCCGCCCCGCATCATGACCGCCGCGCTCGTGCTGCCGCTGGCCATGGTCAAGACCGAGATCGCAGCGGACGCCCCCATCCGTGCAAAGGAGACCAAAGCCGTCGAGCGGCGCGGCGTCGACCTGGTGCTCGCCACCGAGCGTGCTCTCGGCCGGCAGCCGCAGGAGCAGGCGTTCGACAACCCCGGCTATGACGTCCTGTCCCTCCCCGCCGACGGCGGACCCTCCATCCGCATCGAGGTCAAGGCGCGGCTAGAGGGGGCCGAGGACTTCTACGTCACTCACAACGAAATCATCACCGGCAAGAACGCCGTCCCCCACTACCGGCTCGCACTGGTCACCGTCAGCAAGGCCGGCCCCGAGCACGACCAGGTGCGGTACGTCGCCGGCCCCTTCGCCGGCGTCGACTTCGGGGACATGGCAGCGACCGGCATCCGCGCGAGCTGGTCGAAGACCTGGACCGCCGGCACCGCACCCTTCTGATCCATGCCGCCGCCACTGGTGGGGCGATGTAGTCGACACATCCCAGACTGCCCCGGCCTCGCAATATGCCAGGCGAGATCGATTATCCGGAGGACGAGTACGAATGGGTTTCCAGACGCCGCTCTACCAGTTGGCCGACTATCTGGTTTGGACTACCAGCGGGAAGATCCAGCTGCCCGACTTCCAGCGTGGCTACAAATGGGAGGATGAGCGGATCCGTCAGTTGCTCGTCACGGTCCTGCAGCACCACCCCATGGGGGTGGTGATGTTGCTCAAGACCGGCAACGACCAGATCCGGTTCAAACCGACATCTTCCCCTACAAGTGGTGCCTCGATCACAGCATCGACGACGAGCGCCGCGAGAGCATCGTCAACAAGACGCCGTTGTCCGCAGCCACGAATCGCAAGATCGGAGGCGTGGCGCCGTCGAAGTACATGGCCGCCATCGAGAGGACCGCCGGCATATCGTCCGAGCGGCTGGATTCCTTGGTCTCGTCGCATCGCCGTCATCCCAGACGAGGAGGAGCCCTATGGCGATGAGCAACCGTCCTCGTAGGGGCAGGGAACGGGGTCGGGCAACTCTTCCAGCACGGACGAGACGACGTCTTGCTTGCGTTACGGCACTGCCCTACCGTTTGCCCGTATCGGGCTTCAAGTGCTCCATAAGTAGATAACCAAGTAAACAGTGCGATTGATTCTGCGGACTGCCTTGCTGGAAGAACATCCATGATCGGCCGTTGGCTTCGGGTAGCCAGGGCTGACGTTGCCGACCGCTCCCGCCTGCTGGCGCTGTCGAGAGGAGTCCGTGGCATAGCTCCCAAGCGTCTCGGTGGTTATGTCCTGGGCCGCATTATTGGCGAGGGCGGGCAAGGCGTGGTCTATCTGGGCAAGGCCCCGGACGGTACCAAGGTCGCGGTGAAAGTGCTTCACGCTCGCTTTCCGGGAGACGATGACACCCGGCGTTTCTTGGGCGAGGTCACGGCGACTCGGCAGGTCGCCGCCTTCTGCACGGCTCGTGTCATCGATGCGGGCATGGACAGCGGTCAGCCGTACATCGTCAGTGAGTATGTGGAGGGGGTGTCGCTGGCCGAACGGGTTCGCCGTGAAGGACCACGGGACGCCGGCGGGCTGACCCGGCTCGCAGTCGGTACCATGACCGCCCTCATGGCGATCCACGAGGCCGGCATCGTGCACCGCGACTTCAAACCCAGCAACGTTCTCCTCGGCCCGGAAGGACCGGTCGTCATCGACTTCGGCATCGCCAAGGTGCTGGACCCGGCGACGGTGCACTCCAGTGTGGCGATGGGTACCCCGTGGCCGGGCCGTTGGCCCAGCCGGGCACGCCCGGGACGCGGTATCGGCGCTGGCGCACCGTCGCCTTCGACGGCTGCGGCTCGATCAAGGCCCCGGACGCCGAACGCAACCGCGGCTGGCTCGGGAAGATCAAGTATCGGCTGGCCTGGGCCGGATACCCGACCCTGATGCTGATGACGCTGGTGGAGACCGGCACCCGCGGCCTGATCGGCGCGGTCTTCGGCCCGGCCACCAGCGGCGAGACCACCTACGCCTCCCGGCTGGCGCACCTGCTCACACCGGACATGCTGCTGCTGGCCGACCGCGGCTTCGACGGCAACGACTTGCTGTCGGCCGTGGCCGGACGTGGCACGCACTTTTTGGTCCGGTTGAAGTCCACTCGCCGCCCACCGGTGCTGGTCCCGCTGTGCGACGGCTCGTTTTTGAGCAAGTTCGGCGATCTGAGCGTGCGGATCATCGACGCCGACATCACCGTGGTCTGCGCCGACGGCAGGCGGATCGCCGGCCGCTACCGGCTGGCGACCACACTGCTCGATCCCCGCCGCGATCCCGCCCCAGCCCTGATCAGGCTGTATCACGAGCGGTGGGAGATCGAATCGGCATACTTCGCGCTCCGGCACACCCTGCTGGGCGGGCGGGTCCTGCGCTCAGGCGACCCGGTCGGCCTGGAGCAGGAGATGTGGGCGCTGCTCACGCTGTATCAGGTGCTGCGGATGGCCATGGTGGCCGCCATCGAGTCGGTGCCCGGCCTCGATCCGGACCGGGCCTGCTTCACCACTGCCGTGCAGACCGCCCGTGACCAGGTCATCACCGCGTCCGGCGTCGTCGCGACCGGCGCGGTGGACCTGGTCGGCGTCATCGGCCGTGCCGTCCTGGCCGATCTGCTGCCGCCCCGCCGCCACCGCACCAGCGCCCGCAAGGTCAAATCCCCGATCTCCCGCTACCACGCTCGCCCGCGTGATGACGACCGCCCGCTGACCAGCATGAACATCACCCACATCGTGATCGACGTCTACGAGGGGCAGACCATCCCGCCCTCACGGCCACCCGAGCAGGAGCAGGAGCAGGAGCAGGAGCAGGAGCAGGAGCAGGAGCAGGATATGCAGCCGGCCCCCAGTCGAAAACACAAGGTGCTGGCGCTGCTTCGCGCTGATCCCGGCCGCGCCTGGCGGGGACGAGAACTCGCGCAGGTCTTGGGGATCGCCAACCTCAACAGCTTCCGCGTGCAGTTGTCCCAGTGGGCGAGCAAGGGCCTGATCTGCAAGATCGCTCCCGCCGTCTACGCCCTCACGCCGTCACCGGTTTCCATAGATCAGCTGTCACCTGCAGAAACAACCCAGTTGACGATGGCGCTCACGGCTTAACTTCGCGGTCTTGGTTCAAATCCTGCGGTTCCGACAGAGTTCTAGCAGGTCAAAGGCCTGATCACGAGAAAAGTGATCAGGCCTTTTTGATGTCTGACCGTCGTTTGACCGTGAAGCTGAGCGTGTCAGACCAGTCCTGACCGGTGCCCCTCGATCCCGGCCGTGACCAGGGCATCCACGGTCAACGAGGATGCTCCGACCCAGTGTGTTCAAATGAGCTCCCCCGCCAATCACCGGAGCCGCCCGTTTTGACCGGATCGCGCTCAGTGAATCTACAGCGTAAAGGCATCGGGTTGGGTTAGTTAGTGGGTCATACTCCCACGACCACGCGAAAGGCGAACCACCGAGAGCGGGATCCCTTCCGCCATGGCCTTGATTGCTTCGTTCACACCGAAGAGGTCACTGGCTCGATCCCAGTATCGCCCACCATATTTTCCCAGGTCAAAGGCCGAGCCGTGGACAAGCGGACTCGGCCTTTCGTCTTCTGGACCGTCGTTGGACCGCAGGATCAGACGTCATCCCCCGTCCCGGACCGTCGACACGTCACCCAGCCGCGAGATTCGGCAGGCTTATGATCCTTACCAGGGCTTGTCCATTGGCGGTGCTGCCACTTGTGGTGATGCGGGGCCGGAACCGGCCGCGTCCAGGTGAAGACGTGCCGGGTGTCGGTGTGCCAGTTGCGGCTGAAGGTTTCCCATGTCCGCGCGCGCGATGCCAACGACGCTGATGTGACCTGGCTCACGTCGAAAGATCAGAATTGAGCCCATGGTGCTGACCTCGTGGTTTCCCGCCGGGAACGGCGAAAAGTGCGCACCAAGTCGGTCATGTCTCTACGCTGGTGGCCGTGTCTCCGTACGCGGACGGTGAGACGGCCTCAGGGGCCCGGGCGGTGCAGATCGTGTCCTCCTCCCGTCGTGGGGCGCGGGAGATCGAGCACATCGGGTCGGCGCACGACGACGCCGAGCTGGAGACGCTCAAAGCGGTGGCGCGGCAGCGGTTGCTGGACACCTGGGCGGATGGTCAGGCTGGTCGGGATGCGGGGGGCGATGGTCATGCGCACCCTTCGGTGGAGACCGGGGCGGTCGCGTGCCTTCCCGTCTTCGCAGCCGCCGAGAGTTGCCGAGTCGTGAGTGCGTACCCCTTGTCCTCATGATCCGTATCCGCGGCGAAGACCATGCCGAGAACCCGTCCGTCGCGGGAGACGAGGGGAGCTCCCGACATGCCCCGCCCCACACGTGGCCCCCGGAAGATGTAACTGTCGAACTCGACGAGTTGATTGTCGTAGATCCCGCGAGACTCGGCACGCTGGCGATCACCCACGATGGCGGGCTGGTCCGACGGGGTGGTGCCCCCCTCCTCGTAGCTAACCACCCTTGCCGACGCCTCCCGCTTCGCCTGTAACGGCATGGGCGGCAAGGGGAGACCCTTGACCCACAGCACCGCGATGTCCGTAAGCGGATCGAAGAGCACCACCTCGGCGTCGAAGCCTTGCCCGTCGGCGAGCGACACCCTCAGGGGTCGATCCGCTCCGGCCACGGTATGCGCGGTCAGCATCACCCGCTCCCGGGCGTAGACGAACCCGGTTCCCGCGACATCGCGTTCGCAGGCGCGCGCGGTCCCGATGACGCGTACGACGCTGCGGTCAGCCTCTCCGGCGTACGGCTGGACGCTCTCCCCGGAAAGAACGGGGCCTTCTTCGGAAGCCGCGGCGCTCTTCTGGGAAGCGGGCGGCTGCCGGGGCACGGCGCATCCCGTGGCGATGGCGGTGCACATGACGCCGCACATCACGGCGAGTGGTCCAGCGGCGATCGTTCGCATCGACACGGGGGGCATGAAGATCAGAATAGGGGTTCGCCAGCCGGAGAGTTGTAGAAGCGAGACTGCTCTCTTCGGCTCGGTGCCCTCCGATCGCCTCGAATGGGTCGAGGGCGCAGCCCGACAGTGGCGGGCTCAGCACCTGCGGCAGTTCTCACGCAGGAGGGCCCGAGATACGGCGAGCAAGACGAGCCCCGTCATTCTTATCCTGCGTGCCGAGCCGAAGCGCCGTCCCGTCAGCCCGCGGTCGTGACCGGTGTCTCGGTGAGGCGGCGCAGCGCCGCCTCCGCGTACGCCAGACGCGTGTCCGGGATGTTCAGGCGGATGATCACCGTGCGGTAGTCGCCGAGGAGCTCCGGCAGCACCTCGCGGGCGCGCTCGTCGTCGGGCGCGTTCTCCAGCAGGTCGGGGATCGCCTCCTCCGCGGCGTCCGCGACGACCCGCCAGCGCTCCGTCTCCGCTGCGCGGCGCGCGAGTAGGGCCAGGGTCAGCACGAGAGCGCGCCGCCACGTCCCCGGCGTCTCCCGGTCGAGTCGCCGGTAGCAGGCGATGGCCCGCTCGGCGGCGTCGTACGCCTCGTCGCCGGAGGACATCACGGCCATCGTGTGCAGGGCCTGGCCGAGGTCCGGCATGGCGTCCGTGCCGTCGGCGGCGTCGAGGAGCGACACCGCCCGGCGGAGCAGGCCGAGCCCTTCCCCGATCTCGCCGAGGCGGCACGTGGCCAGACCGGCCAGCAGCAGGCACCGCCCGGTCCGCACCGCCCCGCCATCCTCCTCCGGCAGACGCCGCGCGACGTCGGCGGCGTGCAGGGCCACGCCGGCCGCGTTCTCGTCATCGCCGACCTCGGCGAGCCCGTCGGCGGCGGCCTCGAGAAGATCGGCGAGAGTGGGCCTGGCGTCCGCGTCGACCAGGACGGCCTGTTCGAGAAGCCCGATCGCCTCCCGGATGAACGTCAGCGATCCGGCCGTGTCCCCGGCCCGGTCGCAGGTCATCGCCGCCGAGATCAAGGCCCTGCGGAGGTCCGCGCGTACGGCGGTGCGCCCCTCGGCGAGGAGCGCGCGGTAGAGGCCCACGGCCCGCTCGTACGCCCCGGCCGCGCCGGACAGGTCGCCGAGGCCGGTGAGCAGGTCGCCGAGAGCCCCCGAGGCGCGGGCCAGGAGGTCCCGGCAACCGGGATCGTCCGCCGCGAGATCGTCGTACGTCTCGACCGCCTGGCACATGCGCGCGGCCGCGTCCTCCGGCTCGCCCAGGCGGGACAGCGCGTGCCCGGCGTCCTCGTACGCCTGCGCCAGGAAGTAACGGAGCCCGGGATGCCCCGCTGCGACGAGGCCCTCCAGCATCGTCGCCGCGCGCAGGCTCGCGGGCGCCGCCTCGGCGGACCGGCCGGCGCGGTTGAGTGCCGAGCCGAGCCTGCCCACGCCGAGCGCGAGCTCCCCGGCGGCCTCCTCGGTCATGGGCTCCGTGGCCTCCCGCAGCGCCACGACGACCCGCAGCGCCTCGGCCTCGTCCTCGGGCCGGCCCCGCAGGCACAGCCCGCCGGCGAGGTCGCTGAGCGAGAGCGCCAGCCAGTCCGGTCCGTCGGCGGGGACGATGGCCAGGCCCGCGGTGGTCTCGGCGAGCGCGTGCAGCGCCGCGGAGATCTTGGGCCGGTGCTCCGCCGTGCCCTCCAGCCGGTCGTACTCCCTGGCCAGGTCGGCCGCCGTGCATCCCTCGTACGTCTCCCCGGCGGGGGCGCCGTCGCGTACGGGTCCGGTCAGGTCGGCGGCACGCAGCCGGGCCTCTGCCGCGGCCTGCCCGCGTCCGAGTGCGGCCAGCGCGTCGCCGAGCCGCCGCAACGCCTCGGCCAGGTCGCCCCCGAACCGCTTGGGGTCGCGCGCGTGCAGGCGTTCGCGTACGGCGACTGCCCGCGTGGCGGCGTCGAGCGCCTCGACGGGCCGCTCGCAGGCGAGCAGGTAGCCGGTGAGGTCGCACAGCAGCACGCCCAGCTCGGGGAAGTGGGGGTCGCGGTCGTCTCCGGTGGTCGGTTCGAGCAGAGCTACGCCACGGCGGGCCAGCCGTACGGCCTCGTCGGGACGGCCGAGCTGCGCGCGGCACCAGGCGAGCCGGTCCACGCAGAAGGCGTGCAGCCCCGGCACCTCGGGCATCACGGCGGCGAGGGATTCCGCGCGCTCGGCCGCCTCCGCGGCCTCCCGCAGGCGAGGGGTGCCGGTCAGCGAACTGGCCAGGTCGGCGAGTGCCTCCGCCAGCTCGACGCCCGCCTCCTCGCGAATCTCGAACACCTCGACTCTGATCGCGTTCGCGTACGCCGCCTCCTCGAAGCGTCCGGTCTGCGAGGCGTGGTCGGAGGCCTGCCGTGCCGATGCCAGCAGGTAGGGCTCGACGGCCTCCGGGTCCAGGAGCCACAACTGGTGGCGGATGGTCAGCGCGCGATCGGCCGCGGCCCAGGCCTCGTCGAGTTCGCCGAGCACCGCGTGGTAGCCGGACAGGTTGTCCAGCGCGACGGCCAGGTCACGCAGATGCCTGCGCTCGCCTGGGACCAGCCGATCGTAGATGGTCACGGCCTGCGCGGCGGCGTCGCGTGCCTGCTCGGGCAGCACGAGCGACGCGAGGTGCGCGCCCAGGCTGTTGAGCGCATTGGCCAGGTGCTGCGGCTCGTCGCCCTGCTCGTACAGGGCGACGGCCTTCCGCGCGGCCACCACGGCATCCTCGCGCCGCCCCAGCGGTCGGAGCTTGTTGGCGAGGTTGTTCCAGGCGCCCGCGAGGGTGGGCAGGTAGGCGTCCGGGTTCTCCTCGTAGAGCCCCTGCCACAGTTCCAGCGCGTCGCGGGCCGCCCGCTCGGCATCCTCATGGCGTCTGGCGCCCGCGAGGCTGCTGCCGAGGTGGCCCATGGCCCGTGCGATGGTTTCGCGGTCCCCGGAGTTCCGCGCCGCGGCCACCGCCCGCTCCGCGAGGCGCAGCGCCGCCTCGTGGTGCCCGCGGTGGAACTCCAGCTCCGCGAGGCGGCCGAGCAGCCCCGCGTACGGTGCGGCCCAGCCGGCGTCCGCGGCGGCCAGCAGTTTGTACTGGCGCGCGGTCACCGTCAGGACGGAGGACGCCTCGCCGAGCAGGCCCTCTCCGGCGAGGATCTCCGCCAGCCGGTACAGCTCCGGCGCGAGCCCCTCGCGGAAGTCCTCGCTCCCGGGAACGGCGGCGAGGTAGACGTCCTTCGCCTCCATGAGGCGGCCGTGCTCCAGCAGCCGCCTGCCGTACGTCCAGAGCATGAGTGCGCGCAGGGCGGGCTCGGGGTCGAGCCTCTCGACGAGTTCAACGGCCTCCGCCGCGACGGCCAGCGCCTCGTCGTCCCGGTCGAGCGCGGACAGCGGGTCAGAGATCAGGTGCAGCATGAGCGCGAGCTGGATGTCGTTCACCGGATGCCCGGCGATCTCTCGCAGGACGGCCGCTGCCTTCAGTCCGTTCTCCACCGCCTCCTCCAGCCGGTCGAGCCGGAGCAGCGCGCTCGCCCGGTAGCGCAGCATCATCGCGAGATTGAACCGGCAGTCGTCGCCGGTGGCGGCGACCACCCGAGCCCAGGACACGCCCAGCTCGGCGATCTCCAGCACTTCGGCGTGCTCTCCCTGTTCGAGGAGGAGCCCGGACTGTGTTTGACAGGTCAGCGCGAGGTTCAGCGCATAGCTGGAGTCGTCGGCCACGCAGCGCTCGTAGTGGCGCAGCGCCTCACGGTTGGCGGCCACCGCCTCCTCCACCCGCCCCAGTTCGACAAGCGAGGTGCCCCGATCCCGCACAGCGTGGGCGTACATGCCGCGGTGGCGCACGCCGAGCACCAGGTGGGGCCGGAGCACATGTGCGCACTCCTCGAGAGCGTCCACGGCCTCCGCGTGGCGTCCCCGCCCGGCAAGGAGCGAGGAGAGCATGCCGAGCGCATTGGCGAAGTCCAGGAGGTTCCGCTCGCGGAGCGGCCGGAGCAGGTCGGCGACGATCCGGCGGGCCAGGATGTGGTCGTCCGCGCAGCCCATCTGCCCGATCTCATGGCCGATGCGGATCACCTCGTCGGTCACCGCATACAGAAGCTCCTCGGCGTCGTCGCTGTCGGGGATCGGCTCGACGCCGGGGGCGCGGGCCGCCAGCGTCTCGATCGACCGGCGAACCTCGGCGTCGAGCAGGTGAGGAGCGAGAGCGCCGAGCTTGGCGCAGGCGTCGAGGAGTTCCATCTATTGGTCTTTCGGGAGGAAGCCGGACAACTAAGGTGTAAGAGGTAGAGATCACACCTTATGCGGCTTATGTGAATTAAATCCACAGTCTTTTTGTTACGGTCCAGTGACGGTCGCCCGCCGTGCGAGGCCGTACCGGCTGGGAACGCTGGGCCGGATGGATACGACGCGGGCGGCCGCGCCGGCGATTCCACCGGCCCGGGCCCCCTGGCAGGTGTCGCAGCCGAGAGCCGTGTAGAGGCAGGTGCGCCGGTCGTTCCAGTCCGTGCCGACAACCCTCGACCTGCTGATCCACGGCCCTCCCGGGTTGCGGCAGACCTCGTCCCGGACCTCGCCGGTCATCACACAGGGCCGCTGCGGCAGCCGGGTGACGACGACCGCGTCGCCGTCGGCGAGAGGTTCCCGGGTGTGGGTGCCGATCGGGGTCAACAGCCCCGCCGTCCAGCGCAGGACGGCCGGCTGGCCGAAGCGGCGGGCGACCTCCAGGACGAGGCGCTCCTCGGCTCCCACCACGACCACCGACTGCAACACCTGGACAGAAACCGGACGGCTGTGCCAGCATCTGGCCCGGGTCACGAAGCCGACCACGCCCCTGGATCAGAGTCGGCTGGCAACCTCGCCTCACCGCGCAAGGTGCCCTCCAGGGAAGACCTGGCCGCTGCCGGCCCGGCAGGGGCAAGCGCGGATCTCCCTGCCCTCGGGTAAGGGGGTCCCGGAACATCAAGGACCCCTCATGACCTCGTCCTGGGACCTCTATTGCACGGCGGTCGTCCGCTTCCAGCTGGACGCCGCCGTTGTGGAACTGACGCCGGCCGCGCCGGGGACGTGCGCCGGCGTCCTGCCGCCGGCTGCGGCGGTCCACGTGATCACCGCGTTCAACCCGGGTGGCCGTACGGCTGCCCGGGACGTCAACGCCCGCGCCCAGGCGGCGCTGGTCGCCGAGATCGACGCCCTCGGTCTGCGGTGGTGGCCCGCCGCCGGAGGGGATTTCGCCGCGGGGCATGTCGAGGACAGCGTGGCCGTCGCCGGTCTGGACGACCGTGCGGCCCGCGCACTCGGCCACCGCTACGGCCAGGACGCCGTTTTCGCCTGGACCCCCGGCGCCTGGCGCCTGCTGTCCTGCCGGGACACCCGTACGGCCACGTTCGGCTGGGTCGCTCGTACGCACTCGGCCGCGGCCTGACCTGCGTTTTCCTCGGAAAGGTGCTCCATGGAAATCTCGGATGCCTCCTGGGAGGAGCTGCGGGATGCGGCCGCACAGTGTTCCCGTGCGACCGCCCTCCGGTACGACGAGGTCCTGCGAGACGGGTGCGGCGTCGCCTTCTACCGCGTGCAGAGGGCGGACCCGGAGCACCGTCCTTCAACGTCATCGTCACCAACGACTCCGGAGACCTGCTGATGATCCGCCGGTCCGACGACGACACTGGGCCGTCCCCGGCGGTGCGATCGACCGCCGCTTCCAGATCGCTGAAGCGCACCCTTCTGCGAGCCGGACGGCACGGCGGGCAGGTGCTGCCGGCACCTGATGCTGGGAGGTCGTACGGTCCTCCTGAACTCGGCCTTCGCCATGGTCTCGGCGTCCCGGCCGGGGTCACCGTAGGCGGCTGCCCTTCAGGTCAAGGACGCAGGAAACCCGTGTGGCGGCAGTGCCACAGTGAAGGGGAGGGGACCCGTGCTCGACATCCACATCAGTCTGACCGGCAGGATCGCCTACGACCCGATGACACCGGGCCGCCCGTACGGCTCGATGCTCCTGCCGCCGGTGCCGTGCCGACCTGTACGGCACTGCCTGCCTCTCTTTGTCCCGTACCGCCTTTTCGAAAGGAGTTCGCATGTCCACGACCACCGCCGAGTGGGGTTGCCTACGAGCACCAGATGACCGTCCAGGACAAGGAGGACGCCGACGGCGGCCGGCGATCGGGTCATGGCCCCGTGCTGCCGCCGCTCAGGTTGGCTTGAATGTCGCCTTGCTTCTGTTCCACCACGGTTTTGATCAGAGTGGCCAGGCCCAGTGCGACCCCGGCGATGATGGCCGTGATGATCACCCATTCCACGGCTGAGGCTCCACGTGTCGGGGCCGTCCGGGCGCGGTGGACCCGAACGGACAGGCAGGCTCGCAGGTAGATGATCCAGGGGTGGTTCAACGGGGCCTCAACATCTTCCACGGGGCGTACGAGGGTTCACGCAGGGGGCGCAGAGCTGGAGTAGCTCAGGACACGTAATATTACTGTTTGAAGTCGACCATGCGCGCATTGTGTTTGCTGGAGTTGTGAAGGCGCGGGTGAACGAGCCGAGAACCTGGAACTCCATGCCACGCTCCCGCACAGAGAGGCAATCCAGGGGCACGGTTGAGGACTGCTGGTCGAACGCTCCGCCGAGGGTGAGGTCACTGTGGGCTGGTGATATCGCCGGGACTAGGTGAGGACTGAGAACCGTGGCGTACGCGGAAGGGCACCGTGAGGACGAAGGAGCCCGCCAGCCACGCGGCGAGTTACGTACGATCGATCAAGATCAATTCGGTGCCCGCGGTGGCCTGTCTGGCTGGGCCGGTGAAGCCCGCCGTGGTGACCAGGACGCCACGGTGGCCGGGGTAGGCGTGCAGGGCGCCGAGAAGATCGCGTATCTCGGGGGAGCCGACCGATTTCGCCCACCTCTTGCACTGGACGACGAACCGCTCTCCGGTGGCTGCGACGGCGATGATGTCGACGCCTCCGTCGCCGCTCACTTGGGGATGTTCATGGTGCTGGGCGGCTGTGCTCCCAGGCAGTCGTGAAGAGGAGGAGCGCGTAGTCGTACATCAGGCTGGGCCGGTGGGCGAGAATGCATGGGGAGTCTCGGCCGTGTTCGGACTGACGGTACATGGTGAGGAACGCGGCGTTGTCGGTGACGATGACGCGGTGCAGGTTGGGTAGGTCGTAGAAGCGCAGGGTGACGTGGTCGCGGTGTCTGGCGACTTCGGTGACGTAGGCGGCGTTGATGCGTACTTGCTCGGCGAGCATGCCGGGAGCAAAGCCCAGGTCCACGCGGCGCATTTCGGCTTCCCTGTGGGAGAGCCAGGAGTCGGGGCCGAGGTCGGGGTCGGGCAAGAGGACCTGGACGCTTTCGAGGCGACTGCCCGCCGTCTGCCAAAGGGTGGCGAATCCGTCTCGTGTCAACTCGTTCCCGCGTCCGGCGAGGACGTGTACCCAGCGGGCACGGGCCAACTCGGCCGCCAGCTCCTGGGAAGCCTGCCGCTGGCGGGGGAAGACGCGGCGGACTCCCAGGCCCGTCAGCCGGGACAGGAGCGTGACCGGCCACTGGCGGGAACGTACGGACAAGAGCCATCCCCCGACGACGGTGATCGCGGTCGCGAGAAGAGAGCTGACCACGCCGAGCATGAACGCATCCACGTTCGTCTCCTTGATCACGGGCTGGGAGGGAGGCGGGTGTCAGCCACCGTCGATTGACAGATAGGGGAGCAGGCTGCGCAGGACCATCGCCGCACGGTATGCGGCGAGATCTTGCTTGCTGTCATCCTTCCGCTGGCTGGCGTCGTCGGAGATGCCGCGGACGACGATCCAGCCGTTGACGGCAGCGGGCCCGTCCTGCTCGTGGAATGCCTGCATGAGGCCGCCGGCCTCCATGTCCACCGCGAGGATCTTGTCGTTGTACGCTTTCAGGTATTTGACGATCTCGGACTCGGCGTCGGCGATCACCGCGTCCCCCGAGCCGATCGGTCCGGTATGCACTCGGTAGTCATGGGTGGCGCCGTCGTCGTCGGTGCTCACGAGCCGGGCGGGCTCGCCGTAGTCGGTGAAGAACGAGTTCACGGCGTGGCCGATGGCGGCGGGTGCGTCCTTCTCCTCTCCTCTGCGCCGTCGCCCATCCGGGGTCTCCTTACGCAGGTCGTAGTAGACGACCTGGGTAGTGACCACGACGTCCCCGATCGGGAGCTCGGGGTCGATGCCGCCCGCGATTCCGGGCAGTGCGACGACCGCGGGGTTGTAGTGCCGCCGGAGGTGGTCGAAGGCCACGACGGTCGACCGCTGTCCCTGGGCCAAGGCGCGGATCGCGGCGACGCGGACGAGGTTGTCTCGCGCATTCACTTCTCCTTCCCAGAAGGGAAGCCCGCCTGTCGGGACCCGATGCAGGCCCAGCACCTTGTGGACGGCGTGAGCCTCGTTTCCCTTGACGGTGATCACGCCCACGTCGGCGCGTCTGGGCTGTCCCGCGCCCTTGTCATGGTCTGCAGACAGGGTGACCCGCGCCCCGTGGCCGATGGCGGACTGGCTGATCTGGGTGGTTCCTCCGTAGTTCACGACGCCGCTGTTGTCGCGCATCATTGACCTCCATCGCTGGTCGGGTGTGGTTGGGAGCCTCCGCCGGGTTCGTCGCGGGCGTCCGCGCGGACCTGGGAGTTGGTACCGACGGCCGATTGGTTGATCTCGGTCCTGCCGCCCATGTTGAGCACGCCGGTGTTGATGATGCTCAGTGCTTTCTTCTGGAACGCCGAGGTGTCGATCCCGTGCCCACCGAGGAAGTCTTCGACCGCCGTGAGTAGGCGTTGCTCGATGAGTTTCACGTGATCGTGGATGATCACCTTGTCCAGTTGGGCGTACTTCCACGGGGTCGACTGGAGTTCCCGGATGCTCAGGCGGGCCCCGATCGCCATGCCGCGCCGGGGTTTGAACATGCGGTTCTTACGCGCGCGTACGACATTGGCCAGCAACACAGGGGCCTCGGCAAGGTGCCAGATTCCGGCGACTTCACCGGGGAGGTCGAAGAGCCTGCGCACGGTGGAGCGGACCACGGCACCCGCACCGATCTCGCCGTATCCGTCGAGACGGTGGTATTCGGTGGGGGTGCGGGTCAGGGCGCACGCGGCGAAATCGAGGCTGAGCGCCCGGCCCTTGACAGTCACCCGGAGGAAGACCGTCGTGACCAGTTCACCGGTGGCGCTGGCACCGATTTCGAGGAAGTGGTGAACATCCCCGTAGGGGTCGTCGATGACCTTGTTGATATGGTGCTGGTCCGGACGTTCGCGTAGCCAATCAGGGCACGGCCGTACCTCGGCCCCGACCTGCCGCTCCCCGTCGCGGGCACGGACGCAACGGCAGCACAATGGTCACCCGTCTCAACAGCTCTCGACGGCGGCACGCCGCTGGCTTTCGACCACGCCGCGATCCTGCGTGACGGACTGGAAAGAGCCAGAACGCAACTGGAGCACACAACGGTGGCCGCGGCCTTCTGCCCCGAGCCGTTCACCGTTGGCGACCTGCGCCGCATCTACGAAGCCGTGTGGGGCTTCAAACTTGATCCCAGCAACTTCCGCAGGAAGGTAACCCGGACGGAAGGCTTTCTCCAACCCACGGGCGAGCGGCGCATACCGGATATCGGGCGTCCAGCAGCGCTCTACCGTCGTGGCTCGGCGTCCCTTCTGATCCCGCCATTGCTGCGTTCCGGAGAAGTCTCCTTCCCCTGACGCAGTATCGGCTCCGATTCGGTCGTGGCGTGGACGGCGACAGTGACCTCCGCATCGACAGGAGGGCGCGGGCGGGTCCCGTCTACGACATCTGACCAACGATCACTAAACCGGACAAACCACAACAACGCCGGGGCCGTGGCTCGTGGGTGACCTTCCAGCATGACCATCGCGGGGCAGTCGCGAGCGACGATGCTCCTCTCCAGCCGTTCGACGACATCGAAGAGCAGGTTCGCTGTATCGGCGTTCACCTCGTTTCTCCTCTCAAGGTTTACGGGTAGGCCACCGCCAAAGTCACCCAACGGGTCGCCGCCCCACTATCGACGACGGATCCACGGCAGTGACCAGGTCCCCTAACGCTTGGCGATCCACCGCCCCCAGCCCCGGACCGATCGCCGATCTCGTAAACGGCACACCATTGACTTCGATCAGGACGTCTTCTGGGACATGCCCGCCGCGTTGTCCTACGTGGACGACGTGGATGCCAGCGCGGCGTATGTGCACGTCGCCTCGGATTGTCAGTGCGGTGGGTCATACTCCGCCTAGCCAGGGTGATCATCAACAAGGCGAAGGCGTTGACATGGCACAGTTGCTGCGGAGGCTCGACGACGAGGTTTACGTCGAGTACAACACGTTCGGGCTGGACGGCACCGACCTGCCGGAGTGGGACTCTCCCACCGACGAGCTCTACCACTTCGTCGCGGCCGTGCGCCTGGAGTCCTGGGACGCCGAGCCGGGGGCCGCGGACGCCTCGTGGACGCCGGTCAGTTCTGGGACGTTCGTCGCGGAGAGTGGTGTGGTCGCAATCGTGACGATGATGGACGGCAGGGGGCATGACTTCCTGATCGGGCCGCCGCGTTTCGAGTACGGCGTGGACATGTACCTGCGTGAACCCGAGCCGAGCGACGGGCATGCCACAGGTGAGTGCGCGGAGGCGTGGCTGCTGAGGTTCTGGCCGATCCGGGATGTCTTCGACCCGATCACGCACGCGGCGCCGTTCTCCTACATCGCGCGCGGAGTGCTGTACTACTCGATCGACCTCGAGCCTGAGCAGCTCGTGCAACCTCCGGCGCGGCGGGAGGTGCCGGTGCCGGTCTCGGCGGTGGCGGACTGGGCGTCGCTGCGCGCGGACCCGGACCTGGACACCTTCGACGGCTGGCTGCGTAGGTTGCGCCGCAAAGCGGAGGACAGGGGCGTCACCGTTCACGAGTTGCTACGCGCGGCCGGGGTCGACATCGAGGACGGGGTGGACCTCACCCCTGCCTGCTGCACCACGCCGCGGATGCGTGCGGGGCGGTTCAAGGATCCGCTGATCGACCGCTACTACGCCGAGCAGGCGCGGTGGGGCTCGTTGTCCGGGCGCGACCTGGGCGAGGATCGGCTGCGCGAGTACGCCGACGGCGAGCGCATCGCCAAGGAGCTGTGCCGCGGCGGCACGCATACGTTCTCGGTGCCCGTCGAAGGCCGCGGCGCCCTCTATGTGCCGGCGGGTGTCAGCCGCCGCGTGTGGCGGTGGGAGGACGACATGCTCGGCGGAGAGCTCATGGACGAGGGGCTGACGGTAGATCGGCAGATTCTGGCCAGGAACCCATGGACAAGGCAAATCCTCGTCTCCGGCATCGTGACTGTCCTGCGCCGCGACCACGACAGGCACGGCTGTGGCGACACCGTCTGGTACGTGGTGCGCGACGCCGAGCCGCACGAGGCGGCCAGGGTCTTGTGCGCGGAGGCCACCTGGGAGGAGGACCAGGATCTGCGCCACGCCTTGGACGAGGTGGCCAGGGAGAAGCTGATCGAGCTGCGGGCCACCTACAGGAGCCGGGAGAGGTGAGGGCGTGCGGCCAGGTCGGAGGCTGCTCAGCTGACGAGAACCAGTTCCAGCGCACCGGTGAGCTTGGCAGCCGTTCTCAGCCGTAGAACGAGCGACAGCAGATCACTGACCGCCGACGTCACCGGTGGCCACTTCACGTCACCGGGATCCGAATGGTTCGCGCTTCAGACGCCGTCCTCGTCCACGACAGTGGCACTGACGGTGCTGGCCTCGGGTAGCACCGCCGTGCCGAGCGGCCGCAGGCCCTTGCCCGGGGGACGAGGAAGCGATCGCGTTGCGGCCCAGTCAGTTGAGGTTGGCGTGGCCCAGCGGGGGCCGCCGCCCATCACCGTGCCAGCCGATCGCGATGGCCCGGCCGCCGTCGCGCGAGAGCTCCGACAACCGGGGTTCTTCTGTGACGTCCATCCACTGGATCTGCACCGCCAGGGTCCAGGCGTCCCAGGGGCCGACGAGGATGATCCCGTCCTCGTCGCCGGGCATCTCATCACCCTCGAAGCCGAGTCCGATGTCCTCCAGCGTGAGCGCCGTCGCGCTGCCCAGGTCGGCGCCGAGCCGCCGGGCGGTCTCCTCGACCGTCAGTCCTTCGGCCCAGACGGCGGCGAAGCCGTCGGCGACGTTCTCCCAGCGGGACTCGAGCAGGTCGTACAGGTGAGTGGGGTTCGGCATGTCCATCCGATCGAACATTGGTGTGCCACTCCCCGGTCGCGGGGAGGACGGTTCTCAGGTGCGTATGGGTGCGAGCACGATGTCGAACCGGGCGCGTGACCACGTGCCGTCCAGCGCGCGCCCGTCCGGCGTGGGCGTGCCGGGCTGATGGGTGTGGAAGTCCTTGACGAGGGAGTCCTTCACGCCGAAAACGGTGTCGGAGTCGAGCAGCTCGTCACCGCGCACGAAGATGTGCGTCACCAGTGTCCGCAGATCGGGCGCCGTGACCAGGAAGTGCAGGTGCGAAGCCCGCATCGGCGAGCGGCCCACCGCCTCGAGCATCCGCCCCACAGGGCCGTCGTGCGGGATCGGGTACGGCGTCGGCGTGATGCCCCAGAAGGCGAAGCTTCCCGAGTCGTCGGTGAACAGGTGTGCCCGCGCGGCGGTGCGGCCATCGGCGTACTGCACGTCGTAGAAACCGTCCTCGTCCGCTTCCCATACCTCGATCCGCGCATCGGGGACCGGGTTGCCGTCGGTGTCGTGCACCGTGCCCTCGATCCAGCACGGCTGGCCGATCGCGCCGGACGAGATGTCGCCGCCGATCGGCACCTCCGGTGAACCCTCGACGAAGAACGGCCCGAAGACCGTCGCCTCCGTCGCGTCGCCGTAGGCTTCGTTGTTGATGGCGATGGTCTGCATCGAGGCGCCGAGCACGTCGGACAGCAGGATGAACTCCTGCCGCTTGTCGTCGGTGATGTGGCCGGCCTGGGTGAGGAACTCGATGGCCTTCGCCCATTCCGCCTCGGTCAGCCGCACCTCGCGCAGGAAGTCGTGCAGGTGTCGCACCAGCGCCTGCATGACTTCCTTGAGGCGCGCGTCGGGGCAGTGGTCGAAGGACTGCAGCACCCGGTCGACGAGGCCCTGCTCGCGGGCGGCCTGCTCGGGCGAGATGTCGGTGCTCATGACGGGTCGGCTCCTTCCCAGGCGGCGCGCAGCAGCGCACCGAGGTTGTCTGCGGTGGCGGGGGTGGGGTTGCTCGGGGGGACGACGGGGAGGACGGCGGTCACCGCGTCCGGCAGATCTGCCTCGGCGAGGCCGTGGTCGCGCAGGGCGCGGGGGGCGTCGAGCGCCGCCCGGAGCGACTGCAGGCCCTCCAGCGCGGTCGCGGAGCCGAAGGCCCGGGCCAGCCTGGCCTCGGCCTCGGGGGCGTTCGGCGCGTTGAGGGCGAGCACGTAGGGCAGCACCACGGCGTGGGTCTGCGCGTGCGGCAGGTTGTAGCGCCCGCCGAGCACGTGGCAGATCTTATGGTGCAGACCGGAGCCAGCCGAGGCGAACGCGACGGCGGCGAGGTAGGCACCGTAGAGGGTGTGCTCGCGCCCGGCCAGGTCGGTGGGGTCGGCGTCCACTCGTCGCAGCCCGTCGGCGAGTGCTCGTGCCCCCTCAGTCGCCAGGGCTGCATTGATCGGGTCCGCCTTCGGGGCCCACAGCGAGTCGACGCAGTGCGCCAGCGCGTTGAGCCCCGAGGCGACGGTCATCCTCTTCGGCAGGCCGAGCGTGAGCTCGGCGTCGTACACCACCGAGTGCGGCAGTACCCGCCGATCGCTGCCGGTCGACTTGGTCGCCCCCTCGGTGAGTCCCCACACGTCGGTGGCCTCGCTGCCGGCGTACGTGGTCGGCACGGCGACCACGGGCAGGCCGGTGGTGAGCGCGACGGCCTTGGCAAGCCCTGTCGTCGAGCCGCCTCCGACCGACACGATCGCATCCACGTTGTGGGCCGCCGCGGCCTCCCGGGCCCGCTCGGCCACGTCCAGCGGGACGTGCATGACCACCTCGTCGTGGCGCAGCGCAACGGGGATGCCCCGGGTGACGCGGTCGGCGAGCTCCGCCGCGGCCGGCGCGGCGATCACCATCACCCGCGCGGCGGCCAGGCGCCCGACCTCGGTCGCGACGCCCTCCGTCGCACCGCCGGAGGCGAACACGACGCGCTGGGGGAGGGTGTCATGGACGAACCTCATCGACCCAGGGTCCTGGTCAGCGCCGAGCGTAGCGCCTCCTCGGGATCTTCCACCATCGACATCGACCGCCAGGCGATGTGCTTGTCTGGGCGGATCAGGATCGCGCCGCTCTCGTCGACCTCGCGCAACTTCGCCCAGTCGTAGTAGAGGTCGGTGACCTCACGGCCCGGGCCGATCACGACCGCCTCCAGCGGCACGGCGAGCTCGTGCCCGACTTTGTCCGCCGCGTGCGCCCACGCCTCGCCGGCGACGCCGGTCAGCAGCGTCCACCGGGTGTACGGCGCGAGGTCCATCAGCGCCAGCTTCGTGACGTTGTCGCCGACCCAGGCGTGCGGCAGGTGCGCGCCGGGGCTGGTCGACATCACGTAGTAGAGGTCGTGGTCCGCGCTGGCCGGCGGGTGGGTGCCGTCGGAGACGATCGCCGAGGACTCGTAGAACTGGCCGAGCTCGACGCCGTGGGCGTTGAACTCGTAGTTCTTCAGCTCCATCGCCTCGACCAGCGCGGCGCGCTTGGCGATGCCCTCCGGGGTGTTGGCCTTGCGCTCCTCGATCGCCGCCGCCATGTCGGCGGGGTCCTCGAGGTCGGCGATGCCGAGGGCCTCGAAGAGCTGCCCGAACTCCCGCGCCGATTTGTTGGCGCGGGTGACGATCCGCTTGGCGACGGGCGCCCGCTCGGCGGAGTAGGACCCCAGCAGCGACGGGTCGGCATGGCCTCGGAGCACCGCCGCGATCTTCCAGGCGAGGTTGTACGAGTCCTGCACCGAGGTGTTCGAGCCGAGGCCGTTGCTCGGCGGGTGCCGGTGGATGGCGTCGCCGACGCAGAAGACCCGGCCCTTCTGCAGGTGTGTCGCGTACATCTCGTTGACGCCCCACAGCGAGTAGCCGGTGATCTCCGGCTCGAGCTCGGGCATGCCGAGCAGGTCGCGGACGATCTTCTTGGCCGCCTCGTCGTCGAGTTTCGGCGGCTCGGAGTTGATGTCGTATCCCCAGACGATCAGCCACTCGTTCCACGGACGGACCATCCGCACGAGGCCGGTGCCGATGCCGCCGACGTTCGAGCCGGGCTGGATCACCCAGTAGAGGACCGACGGGCGGTGGTCGACCAGCGCCGAGATGTCGGCCCTGAAGGTGATGTTCATCGACCCGGCGATGTCCATCTGGCCCTCGTAGGGCAGGTCGATGTCCGCGGCGACCTTCGACCGGGCGCCGTCAGCGCCGATGAGGTACTTGGCGCGGATGGTGTACTTCTGGCCGGTCAGCCGGTCCAGCACCCGCACGTCGACGCCATCGGAGTCCTGGGTGTGCGACAGGTACTCGGTAGAGAACCGACTCTGTGTGCCGCGCATCGTCGCGTTGCGCACCAGGATCGGCTCGAGGTAGGTCTGCGGGATGTCGACGGTCAGGCACGGGGACGCCAGCTGGTAGTCCGCCTCCCGCCCTGGGTGGGTGCCCCAGGTGAGGATGCGCCCGATCTCCTCGCCCGCGATCGAGGTGCAGAAGACGGTGTCGCCGCACAGCTCGTGCGGGGTCGCGTCGTCCAGCACCTCCTGCTCGATCCCCATGTCGCGGAAGATCTCCATCGCCCGCTGGTTCGTGATGTGCGCCCGCGGTGTGTTCGCGGTCCACCGGTACTTGGTGATCATGATGTTGGGGATGCCAAGCGTCGACAGGAACAACGCCGCCGACGCGCCCGCCGGTCCCGACCCGACGACGAGCACGTCGGTCTCCACCCCCTGACCGGACTCGGGCAGGGCGGTTGCGGCCTGGCCGTCATCGAACACTGGCATCGCGCTTGACTCCGTTCTCGCCGGCCCAGGTGCCGGGCGCTCCGGCGATTCTCGGCGCCGGAGGTGACCGGCGTCACGCCGGGAGTAGGGCGATGGCGGAAATGCGAACCTTCAACTATGTGCGCGTCGCACCTCGCCGGCCGCCACGCCGAACCTGCGCTCGAAGCTCTGGGAGAAGTACGCCCTCGAGTTGAACCCACATCGCGCGGCGACGTCGACCGTGCGTAGTCGTGCAGCGTCGCCGCCGGCGAGCAGGCTGTAGGCGAGGTCGAGTCGGCGGGCAAGGATGTAGCGCGGCACGCTGGTGCCGGCCTCGGCGAAGACTCGCGACAGGGTCCGATCGCTGATGCCTGCTGCGGCCGCGACCTCGACTGCCCCGAGACCGGGGTCGGTGAGATGCTCCTCGATGAAGGCCTTGGCGGTGCTGCGATGTGCCAAGGAGCGAGGCCCCCGCTCGCCCGCGGCGAGGGCGGAGGCGAGGTCCAGCACCGCCGCCTCGTCGGCGGGCACGGCGTCCTTGGGCCTGACCGCCTGTCCGACGATGCGGACGAGGGCTCGGGCGATTGCCTTGCTGCTGTCGCGGGTGTCGAGCACGACGGGCGCGGGCACGGACGACAGGCCGGTGGCGGCCTCGAAGTTGCTCCGGGGCAGCTTCACCGCCAGTTCCTCGAGCCCACGCGCGAAGGTACGCGCGAACGGCTGGTCGGCGTCGCAGACCAGCAGGTGACCCGGGCGGAGGACGTGACGTCGGCCAGCTTGCTCCAGGACGACCTCCCCGCGCAGCGCTGCGTAGATGGCGATGGCATCGGCCGGCTGGTCGTCGACCACGGCCGCAGTGCGATGGATCGCGTGTCGGCTGCCACGGACGAATGCGAGATGGAGCTCGCCGAGCTGGACGTTGACCTCGAGCGCCCGGAACGGCTGCTCGGTCGGCACGTCACACTGCAGAGCGATCAGGGAGTCGGCGTTGTAGCGTTCCCAGAACTGGACCTGACGATCGAGTGGGACGTCGATCGTCGTGAAGTGGCGCCGAGACGCGATGCCGGTTCGACTCGTCAGTGTCTGTCCCCTTTCTCGGGCAATGCCAGTGACTACTCATCACCTTTGATCATGCCCAGATCTCTCTAGCGCGTACTTCCCTGATGATCTGCCGGGAGAGGCGTTTCGCCTCGCACCAGGCGGCACGCCAACACCCATGTCCATC
Source organism: Sphaerimonospora thailandensis (assembly GCF_016863115.1). Classification (GTDB taxonomy): domain Bacteria; phylum Actinomycetota; class Actinomycetes; order Streptosporangiales; family Streptosporangiaceae; genus Sphaerimonospora; species Sphaerimonospora cavernae. Next base: position 1,512 of record NZ_BOOG01000043.1, on the reverse strand, counting down.
CCGATGGTGAGGTCGATCAGCAACTCGCCCTCGTCGAGCACGTCGGCGAGGGGCGGGGGTGATGGTGAGCGCAGGGCGCGCAGGAGGCGGTGCTTTCGGTCGGTGCCGGGCTCGATGGCGAACAGGTTGATCGCGGAGGATCCGTCCCAGAGTGCTCGTTGCAGCAGCACGAGGTCGTGAAACAGGTGGAGCTCGAACAGGCCGGCGTGGAAGCGGTGTCCGCGTTGGTCAGGGGTGGCCGATGACATCGGCAGCGAGACCTGGGCGCGGGTGAAGCCCACGACGCGTTCGCCGGCTACGGACCCATGGGGAAGCCCGTCGAATTCTTCGGCGGGCGCGACCCGCACACGCTGAACCCCGGATCCGAGCTCTGGACGACGGTGCGGGACGGCGATCCAGGGGAGTGCCGGTTCGTGCATCTGTACGTCAGCGAACGCCCGTGGCAGCCCGGGATGATCGACCCGCTGTTGCGCGCCGTGGCCGACGACGAATGCGCTGACGTCCTCATCACCGACACGGGGCTGCGCCGGCTGTATCACCCCTACGACGGCGGGGCGGACTGCATTCTGGAAACCACCGAAGAACGCGACCGTCTGAAGGCCGCGCACCACGACTGGCTGTCGAGGCGCCCGGATGGGTTCTGACGACCGGCAGGTACGGTTCCTCCCGGTGGCCGAGCTCAGCGGGATCGGCGGCTTCCGGGCCTGGCCCGTCGCCGAGAGTGCAGGCCGGATCGCGATCTCCGACCGGCTCGCGCCCGCCGAGATCGGCGCGGTCGTCGCCACCTTGGCACAGATGAATCTGGATGCCGGGGATGGTCCGGATCTGGCCGGGTCGGACACGACCGCGCTGCTCGGTGGTCTCCTCGGCAGGGACGGGCTGATCCTTCCCGGCGGTCTCGAGATGCGCGACCTCGGCACCGGTGTGACGGTCGTCCCGGGATGCTGTTGCGGGCTGGAGTCCTGGCGGGAGTGGGCACAGGTCCCCAGCGGCGAATACCTGTGGCTGGGACACGACCCGTCTCCATCGATCGCACTGGACGGCGAGCGGCTACGCGTGTGCCAGGACGGCGGACTCAGCGGCGAATCCGATCCCGAACACGTCGTCGACCTGCCGGTTTCCCTCCTACCTGAGCTGCTGCTTTCAGTCCGCCGTGACCTGGTGGGCTTCCTGCAAGCTCTTCCAGGGCGGCCGGCAACAAGTCGACGGCGCGCTTGGTCCTCCTGCCGCTGGGCTTCGGCAGGGGCGCCCCGTTGATCGTGGGTGGCGCCGCCGGCCGGGCTCGAACCGGCGTCCACCCGGTCCCAGAGCCGGGAGCTCTACCGCTGAGCTACGGCGGGCCGAGACCCAGTCTGCTCGATACGGCCTGCCGGGCGCCACAGGTTAACGGCGGGCATGATGGTCGTGCCGGTTGGCGATGGATGGTGACCTTGCCGGCCGGGCTCGAACCGGCGTCCACCCGGTCCCAGAGCCGGGAGCTCTACCGCTGAGCTACGGCAAGACCGCCAGCCT
>NZ_BOOG01000042.1 GCF_016863115.1 Sphaerimonospora thailandensis | reverse complement strand
GGCGGAGTTGCTGGTGCTGGTCAACGCCGAATCCCTCCCCGACGACCCCATGCCCACAGACACCGTGGCTGGCGACCCCATGCCCGCCGACACCGTGGCCGATGACCCCGTGCCCGGCGACGCTGTCCAGAGGGACGACGCCCAGGCGGGGGCGGCCCGTGAGGGTGATCACATGTCGGGTGAGGATGTCATGAGCGGGGGCTACCAGCCTCCGGGGAGCGGCGCGGCTGCGGGCGAGCCGACCAATGGTGACTTCGCCAGGGGGACGTGCGGGAGCAGTGATTCGATCGGGGATGTCGCCGACTCGGTCGACGGCACTCTCGCTGATGGCACCGCTACCCGTAGTGGGGAGTGTCCCGCACCTGATGACAGCGGTAGCAACGAGGTTTGTCACGCGGGGGAGAACGAGGACGCTGCAGCCAGCGGTACGGCCGGTTCCGCGGACAACACTGAAGTGGCGGACAACACTGAAGTGGCGGACACCGCTCAGACGGTGAGCGATGGTCAGGCCGGCATTGCCGAGACGGCCGACGCTGCCGAGCATGAAAACTCCGGGCAGGGCATGGCCAGGCCGGGAAAGGTCGGACCGGGTAAGGCACGACCGGGCGAGGCCGGCCATGCGAGTGATCGGGAAGAACTCCGACGTACCGGATCCGGCTCCGGGGTCGATCGGAAGGAAGCCGGTAGGGCCGAGCCTGATCGGCGGGTCGAGCAGGAGAAATCCGGTCCATACGAGACCGCGCCGGGTGAGGCCGCAGACGATGGTCGGGCGCGGCGGGTCGGTGCTCCCTGCCGTCCCGGTGGGAGAGGTGCCCCTGACGAGGTGGGGAGCCGCCGAAACGGCGGCCGAGGCAGGGCGAGAGACCGCGACAGGAGCGGCGGTCCAGACGAGATGGGCGGGCTCGCGGACTGGCGATGGCAGGCCGTGCTTCGGACCCTGCCGGGGCTGCTGCTGTCCACCGGACAGTTGTTGCCGATCACTGACGTGTACCGCCTGGCCCGGACCTCCACGCTGATGCGCCTGGTCATGAACGCCCAGGGGCAGGTCCTGGACATGGGCCGCAAAGTCCGGCTGGCCACCCCCGCCCAGCGCCGCGCCGTCCTGGCCCGTTACGCCACCTGCATGGTGGACGGCTGCCCCCTCCCGGCGAGCATGTGTCAGGTCGACCATGTGGACAACTGGAGCGACGGCGGCCGCACCGACCTGGCCAAACTCGGCCCCACCTGCCAACATCACAACCGGGATCGCTACCGGCACCCCGACCGCTACATACGCCGCCGGGTCGGCCCCGACCGATGGGCCTTCACCTACACCGGCCCCTCGTACGCGACCACACGCAGATAGACCCGGTCGCCGACGCGGTGACCGTCACCCTCAACCACCCCATCGTCCCCGCTCTCGACCATCTGCGAGAGGCCGACTTCTTCGCCTCGATCATGGGCCTGGAGCGCCTGCCGCTCACCGGCCGGGCCGGTCACTTCGCCCCCGTGCGGGTCAACGAGCAACTGACCCTGGACTTCATGACGGTGGACGACCCGAGCGGCGTCCATCTCGCCTTCGACGTCGACGCGGCCACCGTCGACCAGATCCTCGCCCGCCTGCGCGCGGCCGGCGTGCCGTACGGCAACGACCCCGCGGGCCGGGACAACGGCCGCATCGATCACCCGCTCCGCACCCGCGGCCTGTTCTTCGTCGACGCCGCGAGCATGGCGTCGCTCATGTTCCTGACAGACGGCGGGGTCAGCTGACGATCTGGAGCAGGCCCTGGTTCCGCACCCGCGCCGGCTCGGCGAGTCGCTGCAGTTCCCGGCCGGCGGAGTCGAGTACGACCAGGGTGTTGTGCGTGCGGCCGAGGACGCGGACCACCAGGCGGCCGTCGGGGAGGTAGAACGCGCCCACCTTGGTCCCCTTGACCGGAATGGGCACCCACTTGCCCGTGACGGTGTCGACGACCGTCGGGGTGAACCCTCCCGGCCAGAGCCCGTCGCCCCCGGGCTCGGTCGGCGACAGCGTGCGCACGACGACGCGCCTGCCGTCCGGGGACAGGCTCTGCACGTGGTTGGCCAGTCTGATGCCCTTGGCTCGGACGGACTTCCCGGTCTTCAGATCGAATATGTAGACGCCGTCGGTCTCCCCGGTGTATCCGGCGAGGTGCCGGCCGTCGGCGGACCAGGCGAGGTGGCAGACGCCGCGGGGAACGCCCGCCTTGCGCGCGCCCGTGCCGTCCGCCTTCACGATCATGAGCGGTGACGCGTCGACGTCGCTGTCGGACGGGTACGCGAGATATGCGGAATCGGGAGACCAGACCGGCGTGGCGCAGGGGAAGCCTCCGGCGGCGCCCTTGGCCACGACCTTCTCCTTACCCCCGGTGCGGACGTGCAGCTTGCCGCCCCACGTGATCCAGGCGAGCTTCGTGCCATCAGGCGATACGGAGAACTGGAAGGCGTCCGTTGCGTTGCCGAGTTTGGTGAACCCCTTGCCGGGCTCGTAGCGGCTGATCGGATGCCCCTTGTCCCAACTCCAGTAGACGGCGACACCCGCAAGTGGCTTCGGTGCCGTTCCAGTGGACCCGGTGGTCGTCGCGGTAGTGGCGACGGCGGCGGAGGGGAGGACGGCGAGGCGGGCGATCGCGGTGATGGCCAGAGCGAGTGCGGTGCGCTTCATGGTGTTCTCCTGGGCGGCGGTCGCTTCCCGGCGTGATCGACGCCGGGCTGGTCGCGCCCAGTGAAAGACCACCCGCTTGCACATCTCTTGATCGCGGCGTGCTCACCATGCTGCAAGCAGCCTGCTAGCGTGGCCGGGCTTTATCCTGCGCCTATGGTGATCACAGACGTGGAGCTGGCCGTCGCGGCCGTGCAGGCGGGAGCGGCTGTCGTACGCGGAATGTACGGGGAATCCCTGCCGCGGGTCCAGAAGAGCGCGGGCGACTTCGCCACGGCCGCCGACATCGCGGCGGAGAACGCGATCCTCGGCGTGATCCGCGCCGCCCGGCCACGCGACGCCGTGACGGGGGAGGAGAGCGGACGCTCGGGCTCGTACGGCGCTGAGCGCATGTGGCTGGTCGACCCGCTGTGCGGCACGCTGAACTATGCCGCGCGGAGCATGCTGGTCGCGGTCAACGCCGCCCTGCGCACGGGTCCGGAGATCACGGCGGCGGCCTCGGCCGACCCGTTCGCCGAAGAGGTGTTCTGGACGGACGGCGATCACGCGTACGTCCGCCGCGACGGGGTGGACGAGAAGCTCACGCCGTCGCCCGAATCGCGACTGGTGGACGTCAACCTGGATCCGCCGTTTCCTAACGCGCCGAGCTACCAGGCGGCGCGCCTGCTCGCCGAGGCGGGGTTCGCCGAGTGGTTCCGCCCACGCGTCGTCTCCACCACGCTCGCCGTCGCCTGGGTCGCCGCGGGGCGCCGAGCCGCGTACGTCACCGACGGCCGTCATCTGCACGACAGTGTGCACTTCGCCGCCGGGATCGCGCTGTGCCGGGCCGCCGGATGCGTGGTGACCGGCCTGCACGGTCAGCCGCCGCACACCGGGACGGGCGGGCTCGTCGTGGCGGCCGACCAGGAGACGCACGCCGCATTGCTGACGCTCATCGCCGACCAGTTCCCACCCGATCAGTTATGAAGCGGCGGTGGAGCCCGGCTTGAAACGACGACCACGAAGGTGATAGCGGTTCGGGGGGTCGGATCCGCACGTGGACCGATCTGAACGACTATCCGATGAGGGGGCCCGTGTGGCCGGAATGTTGCGGGTCGCGGCGGTGCAGTTCGAGCATCGTGCCGATGACAAGCGGTACAACCTGCGCCGGGTGGAGCATTTCGCCGAGGAGGCGGCCGCGGCCGGCGCGCACCTGGTGGCGTGCCCGGAGATGTGCCTGCTCGGCTACTGGCAGTTGCGCCGCTACTCGGCTGACCGGCTGCGCGAGCTGGCCGAGCCGACGGACGGTCCGCTGGTGACGGCGGTGCGCGAGCTGGCGGTGCGGCATCGCGTCGGTGTGGGCGCCGGGTTCCTCGAAGACGACGGCGGCAGGCTGTTCAACTCCTACGCGCTGTGCCTGCCCGATGGGACCGTACGCGTGCACCGTAAGCTGCACGCGTTCGAGCACGAGGCGATCTCCAGCGGTGAAGGCTATACCGTGTTCGACACGCCGTGGGGTGTGCGGATGGCGATCCTGATCTGCTGGGACAACAACCTGGTGGAGAACGTGCGGGCGTGCGCGTTGCAGGGCGCCTCGGTGCTGATCGCACCGCATCAGACCGGCGGCACCTCCTCGCGTAGTCCGCACAGCATGCGGCCGATCCCCCTGCGCCTGTGGGAGAACCGGCGTGAGGACCCGGCGGCGATCGAGGACGAGTTCCGCGGTCCCAACGGGCGCGGCTGGCTCATGCGCTGGCTGCCGGCCCGCGCCCACGACAACGGCATGTTCGTGGTGTTCAGCAACGGGGTGGGACGCGACGATGACGAGGTGCGCACCGGCAACGCGATGCTGCTCGACCCCTACGGGCGCATCCTCGCCGAGACATGGGCGGCCGATGACGCGATGGTCGTGGCCGATCTCGACCTGGATCTGATTCCGCTGTCCACCGGCCGAAGGTGGCTGGCCGGACGCAGGCCGGAGCTGTACGAGATCCTCACCCGCCGGTTCGGCACCGAACGCGACCCGCGCACCGCCCGCTTCGCCACCGAACCGGTCACGCTGACACCCTCCGACCGTCCCACTTCATAGCGATTTCCGCCCGGGATCCTCCTTCCAGGGGGCGGCCGGGTGGTCCCTGGGCGAGGGATTTCCCAGGGACCACGTGCTGGGCCTGTGCCGCCGGCGGATCAGGCGCCGAAGCGGGGGACGGGCAGATCCTCGGTCGCCAGGTGCACGATGTGCGACTCGGTGTAGACGTCGATGCTGTGCTTGCCGCCCTCGCGGCCGAGACCGCTGGCCTTGACCCCGCCGAAGGGGGTGCGCAGGTCACGGACGTTCTGGGAGTTGACCCAGAGCATGCCCGACTCGATCGCCTGGGCGAGGCGGTGCGTGCGGCGCAGGTTGTTGGTCCACAGGTAGGCGGCCAGGCCGTACCGGGTGTTGTTGGCCAGCTCCAGCGCCTCCTCCTCGGTGGAGAACGGCGTGACGCACACGACCGGGCCGAAGATCTCCTCCTGGAAGATCCGCATCTTGGGCGTCACGTCGGCGAACACCGTGGCCGACAGGAAGTTGCCGGCCGGCAGGTGCTCGGGGCGTGAGCCGCCGGCGACCAGACGGGCGCCCTCATCGACGCCGATCTGGACATACTCCATGACCCGGGCGTAGTGCTCGGGGTGCACCAGCGCGCCCAGTTCGGTGTCCGGGTCGTCGGGGGCGCCGACCCGGACGCGGGAGGCCCGCTCGGCCAGCCGCCGTACGAACTCGTCGTAGATCGTGTCCTGGACGAGGACCCGCGAACTGGCGGTGCAGCGCTCGCCGTTGAGGGAGAAGACGCCGAACACCGCGGCGTCCAGCGCCCGGTCCAGGTCGGCGTCGTCGAAGACCAGCAGCGGGGACTTGCCGCCCAGCTCCATCGAGAGGGTCTTCAGATGGTCGGCCGCGTTGCGCATGATGATCTGACCGGTGGTGGTTTCTCCCGTGAAGGAGATCACCGGCACGTCGGGATGCGCGACGAGTGCCGCGCCGGCCTCCTCGCCGATGCCGTGGACGATGTTGAACACGCCCGTGGGCAGGCCCGCCTCCTCCATGATCTGCGGCAGCACGTCGGCGGAGGCCGGGGACCACTCGGCGGGCTTCAGCACGACCGGGCAGCCGGCCGCGAGCGCGGGCGCCAGTTTCCAGGTCTCCAGCATGAACGGGGTGTTCCACGGAGTGATCAGACCGGCCACACCGACGGGCTTACGCAACACATAGTTGAGCTGGGAGGAGGCGACCCGGTAGACGTCCTCTCCGAGAGTCGTGATCACGTCGGCGAAGAAGCGGAAGTTGTGCGCGGCCCGGTGTGCCTGGCCACGCGCCTGGGTGATCGGCAGACCGGTGTCGCGGCACTCCAGCATGGCGATCTGGTCGTCCCGCTTCTCGATCGCGTCGGCGATCTTGCGGAGGATCGTGGCCCGCTGCTGGGCGGGCATCTTGGGCCACGGGCCCTCGGTGAAGGCCCGGCGTGCCGCGGCGACCGCCGCGGCGACGTCCTCGGCGCCACCCGCCGCGACGGTGAGATAGGGCTCGTTGGTCGCCGGTTCCAGAGAGGTGAAGGTCGCGCCCGAGACGCTCGGGACGTACGCCCCGTCGATGTAGTGTTCGATCTTGGACGGGGCGGTGCTCATCGGGTGACTTCCTCGCTTTGTGCCAGCAGTTCCTTGATCCGGGCGATCCCCGCGTCGGTCGGAGTGATCAGCGGGGGGCGGACGTGCCCGGAGGCGATCAGTCCGCGCTGCTCCAGCACCCACTTGGCCGGGGCCGGGTTGGTCTCGACGAACAGCAACTCGACCAGGGGGTGCAGGGCGTAGTGCAGGTCCAGGGCGGTCTGGTGATCACCCTCGACGTAGGCGTTGTACATCTGGGCCACGGCCGCCGGCGCCAGGTTGGCCACCGCGCTGACGAAACCGACGCCGCCGATCGCCAGCAGCGGCAGGCACAGCAGCTCGATACCCGACCACATCAGGAAGTCCCGGCCGCACAGGTGCAGAACCTTGGAGAAGTGTTCGAAGTCCTTCGTCGTCTCCTTGATCCCCACGATGTTGTCGTGGGCGCGCCGCAGCCGGGCGACGGTCTCGGGGGCGATGTCCACCGCGGTCCGGGACGGCACGTTGTAGATGACGATCGGCAGGCCGGGGAACTCTCCGGCCACCGTGGCGTACCAGCGGAACAGCGCCTCCTGGGTCGGCCGGGCGTAGTAGGGGGTGATGACGAGGGCGGCGTCGGCGCCCAGCCGCTCGGCCTCGGCGGTCAGACGCAGCGTCTCGTCGAGCTTGGCCGAGCCGGTGCCGGGCAGGAACGGCACCCGGTCGGCGGTCTCCTCGGCCACCGCGGTCATCGCCGCGATCCGCTCCTCGGCGCTCTGGGCTCCCGGCTCGCCGGTGGAGCCGCCGGTGGAGATGCCGTGCGAGCCCTGGTCGAGTTGCCAGCGCACCAGCGCGCGCAGCGAGTCGACGTCGAGCTCGCCTCCGGCGGTGAAGGGGGTCACCACCGGAGCGATGGACCCGCGGATGGTCGCCGGATCCGATCGGAACTTCATGAGATCACTCCTTGGGGGTCCAAGTCGAAACAGAAGGGGCCGAAACAGAAGGGGGAGGTCATCGGGCGTCTCGCCGCGACTCGTAGGTCTCCCGCCAGGCCTTGTTCATCGGGTAGAGCCCGTCGATCGACGCGCCCTCGTTCACCCGCTCGTAGATGAAGCGCTCCTCGTCCTCCTGCCGGGCGGCGTCGCGAGCGACCTCGGCGGCCAGGCCCGGCGGGATGACGACCACGCCCTCGGCGTCACCGACCAGCACGTCGCCCGGCATGACGAGAACGCCGCCGCAGGCCACCGGCACCTGGGAGTCCATCGGGACGTGGCGGCGGCCGAGCACGGCCGCGTGCGGCGCGCCGAAGTAGACGGGCAGGTCGAGACCGGAGAACGACGGGCTGTCGCGCAGCCCGCCGTCGGTGATGACGCCGGCCGCGCCCCGCCGCAGCGCGCGCAGGGCGAGGATGTCGCCGATGGTCCCGGCGCCGTGCTCGCCGCGCGCCTCGATCACGAGGATCTCACCGGGACGGATCTCCTCGACCGTGCGCTTCTGCGCGTTCATCCCGCCACCGATCTCGGCGAACACGTCCTCGCGCAGCGGGAGGTAGCGCAGGGTCCGCGCCACGCCGACCATGCGCAGGTCGGGCCGGGCGGGGCGGACTCCTTCGATGAAGTGGTGGTCGATGCCGCGCTTGCGCAGCTGCGACGACAGCGTCGCCGTCGAGACCGAGCGCAGCGCCGTGACGGTCTGCTCGTCCAGCGGGTGCGGCGGCCGCCCGGAGTCGGCAGCAGGGCCGTGGGCCGTGCCGTACGCGGCGGCCCTGGTCTCCTCGCTCACCTTGGGCTGTACGCCGTAGGCGGCGAGTTCGCCGGGATCGGCCACGATCTCGTTGCGCAGCCGTCCCGCCCCTTCCAGCTCGACCTCCACAACGTCGCCGGGCCCTACGACCGTGGACCCCGTGGGGGTGCCGGTGAGGATGATGTCGCCGGGCTCGAGCGTCATCAGGCGGGACAGGTCGGCGATGAGCAGGTCGAAGCCGAACAGCAGTTCGTCGGTGCCGGCGTCCTGGACGAGCTGCCCGTTCACGTACGTGCGCAGCCGCAGTTTCGCGGGGTCGACGTCGGTGAGGATCGCCGGGCCGACGGGAGTGTAGCCGTCCTGGCCCTTGGCCCGGAGGTTGGATCCCAGATCGGCGTGCTTGAGGTCGTAGACGCCGAAGTCGTTGGCGGCCGTGTATCCCGCGACGTGCTCCAGCGCGCGTTCGACCGGAACGCGGTGCGCCCGCTCGCCGATGACGAGGGCGATCTCGCCCTCGAAGGCCAGCAGATCGCAGCCGTCGGGCCGGACGACCGGCCGGCCCGACCAGGACAGCGACGAGGACGGCTTGAGGAAGTAGGAGGGGACCGCCGGGGTCCGCCCGCGCTCTGCGGCACGGCTGCGGTAGTTGAGATGCACCGCGATGATCTTCCCTGGGGCCAGCCCGAGTGGGTGGTCCAACATCATCCCTCCTCCAAATCGTATACGACTTCATGCATGATAGCCGATCAGAGGGACGAGCACTATAGACAAAGATATCTGGATTCGTACATGATTTGACCGGGTCGGCGCCCTGTGTCAGGGGCCACCCAGGTGAAGCAGAGACAAGCGACTCCTCACCGGTGTACTAATTGTCCCAATCCACGAACCTTGGGAGGATGCGTCATGGGAGAGATCGTTCTGGCCGCCAAGATCACGCATGTGCCGTCGATCTGGCTGTCCATCCAGCCGGGTAAGCACTACGGCATCCGCCGCCCCGCGGAGGAGGCGCTCAAGGAGGTCGGCAGGCGCGCCCGCGAGCGCGGCGCCGACACCTTCCTCGTCGCCGACAGCCACTGGCTCAACAGCATCGGCTTCCACCTCAACGGCAGAGAACGGCACCACGGCACCTACACGAGCCACGAGCTGCCGCACTTCATCCACGACCTGGAGTACGACTACCAGGGGGATGCCGAGCTCGCCGAGCTGGTCCGCGAGGAGATCGTCGCCGGCGGGCAGAAGGCGCGCGTGCACACCTACAAGGATCTGGGCCTGGAGTACGCCACGCTGGTCCCGATGTACTTCATGAACGGCGACTCCTCGATCCGGGTGCTGCCGATCGGCTGCAACATGTACTCGACGATCGACGAGAACCGCCGGATCGGCGAGGCCCTGCTGCGTGCCGTACGGCGCAGCGACCGCAAGGTGGCCTTCCTGGCCAGCGGGTCCCTGTCGCACGCCTTCCCGCCCAACGCGATCGCCGAGACCATGCTCGACGACGTGAGCAGCGAGATCAACCGGACGGTCGACCTGGCGGTCCTCGAGATGTGGAAGGAGGGCAGGTTCGGGGAGTTCCTCGCGATGCTCCCGGACTACAACGCGCGGTGCGCGGGCGAGGGTGCGATGGCCGACACGGCCATGCTCTTCGGCCTGCTCGGCTGGGAAGGCTACACCGGCAAGGGCGAGCTGCTGTGTCCCTACTTCGGCAGCACCGGCACCGGCCAGGTCGTCGTCGACTTCCCCGTGCCCGCCTTCGCCGAGTGAAGTCACCGAATGAAGTCGACGGGTGAGGGCTCCCGGGCTCTCTGAAGAGGGTACCCGTGCAGTAGGATCACAAATCGTATGTGAAACCTGCTATGAAGAGGTGCTCACCCATGGCGATCCCCCTGGCCGTCCAGACCTACACCCCCGACCGGCCCGATGAGGGCCTGCCGCCCGTGCTCCTGATCCACGGCCTGTGCTCCGACGGGCGCCGCGACTGGGTCGAGACCGGTACGGTCGCCGCGCTGACCGACGCCGGGCGGACTGTCGTCGTGGCCGATCTGCCCGGCCACGGGGACAGTCCCGCCCCGGCGGCCGCCGCCGAGGCCGGGGCCGGTGCGATCGCCGTGGCGCTGCTCGCCGCACTCGACGGCGCGCTCGCCGGGACACCGGGCGGGACGTCCGGCGGGGCTTTCGACGTGGTGGGCTACTCGCTGGGCGCGCGGCTCGCCTGGGAGCTGCCCGAGGCCGCTCCCGGGCGGGTGCGCCGGGCCGTGCTCGGCGGGCTCAGCCCGGCCGAGCCGTTCGCCGCGGTGGACATCGAGGCGCTGCGCGCGGCGGTCGGCGGCGGTCCCGAACCGGCCGACCCGTTCACCGCGATGTTCGCCGGGATGCTCGGCGCACAGGGCGACCGGGCCGCCGGACTGGTCACCTGCGTCGAGGGGCTGCGGAGCACGCCGTTCGAGCCGACCGGCTGGGCCGGTCGGACCCCGCCCGTGTTCATTGTCGGGCAGGACGACATGATGGTCCGCGGAATTGAGCGTATCGTCGGACTCGCCGGCGCGGCGGACCCGGTCACGGTTCCCGGCGATCACTTCCAGGTCCTGGCGAGCGCCGAGTTCCGCACGGCCGTCGTCAAGGCCCTAACAGGCCGAGAGTGAGGGGACTTCGGGTGAGTTCCGCGAAGAGGACCACGCGCGACAAGGCGTCCAAGGCCGAGATCAGCTATGAACTGCTGCGCTCACGGATCCTCGACGGCACCTACGGCCCGGGCTACCGTCTGGTGATGGACCAGCTCGCCAGGGAGATCGGGGTCAGCACGATCCCGCTGCGCGAGGCGCTGCGCCGCCTGCAGTCCGACGGCCTCGTCGAGGTGGTGCGCAACATAGGGGCACGGGTCGCGGTGTTCGACGCCCATCAGGTGGAGCACACGCTGCAGGTCCTGGCGCGGCTGGAAGGGTACGCGACGGCGATCTCCGCTCCGATCATGACGGCGGAGCACATCTCGGTCTCACGTGCGATCAACAAGCGCATGATCGAGGCACTCGACCAGTTCGACCCCACATCGTTCACCGCGCTCAACCGGGACTTCCACTTCTCCATCTACCAGCACTGCCCCGACGACCATCTGAGCTCGCTGCTGAGCTCGGAATGGGCCAGGCTGGACCACATGCGGCGCTCGTCGTTCAGCTACGTGCCCGGCCGCGCCCGCCGCTCGGTCGAGGAGCACGACCTCATGCTGGATCTCATCGAGGCCGGCGCCGACGCCGGCGAGATCGAGCGCGTGGCCTGCGCGCACAAGGTCGCGACCGCCGACGCGCTGCACGACGCCCACACCTCCGCCGCCTCGCACACCTCCTCCTCGCTGTCCGCCTGACCTTCCAACGCGGAACCGCCCCCTTCGTACGGATCATCCGTACGAAGGGGGCGGTTCCGTTGTCCGGTGTCGTCTGCCGCCGGCGTCCGCCGAGCCGTCAGGTGAGAAGCTGCCCGCCGTCCACCTGGACGACGGTGCCGGTGATGTGGCCCGCCTGCGGGGAGGCGAGGAACATCACCAGCGGGGTGAGGTCGCCGGGGACGGCGATCCGGCCCAGCGGGATGCGGGCCTCCCACGCGCCGCGCGCCTGCGGATCGTCCATCAGCCCGGCGGTCATCGGCGTGTGCACCGGGCCGGGCGCCACACCGTTCACCCGGATGCCGTGCCCCGCGAGCTCGATGGCGCCGGTGCGGGTGAGCGCGTCGACCGCCGCCTTCGTCGCCTCGTAGTGCCCCAGGCCCGGGGTGGGCTGGCGGGCGCCGATCGAGCTGATGTTGACGACGCAGCCGCCCCGGCCGGCCTCGATCATCTGAGCGGCCGCGGCCCGCGTGACGAGGAAGGTGCCGCGCACGTTCACGGCCAGGACCCGGTCGAAGACCTCGACGGGCAGCGACACGAGCGGGCCGCCGCCGGCGACGATCCCCGCGTTGTTGACCAGGACCTCGACCGGCCCCAGCTCATCGGCCACCCGCGCCAGGCCGGCCGCGACGGACTCGGCGTCGGTGATGTCGACGGTCACCGCCAGCACGCCCAGCTCGGCCGCGGCCCTGCCCGCCGCCGCCTCGTCGACGTCCGCGATCGCGACCCGGTCGCCGGCCTCGGCGAAGGCCTGCGCGACGGCGCGGCCGATCCCGCTCGCGCCGCCGGTGACCAGGACGACCCGGCCGCCGGTCTCCGCCGTGCTCATCGGGCCTCCGCGATGATGACGCGCGGGCTGCCCGGCAGCGCACGGGTCTCGACGGGCTCCCAGCCGGCGTCGCGCAGCCAGCCACGCACCTCGTCCTCGGGGTAGACGACGGTCCCGTCGATCACGAGGTACTCGGCGGCGTGCAGCGCGTCGATGGTCCGCTGCTCTTCGTCGGAGTCGAGGAAGAAGTCGAGCAGGATGAGCGTGGCGCCGGGTGCGGCGGCGGTGCGGGCGCGCTCGATGATGCGCCGGTTCTGCTCGGCGTCGTAGCGGTGCGCCACGTGCTCGAGCAGGACGAGGTCGAAGCCGGTGGGGGTTTCGTCGGTGACCGGGTCGCCCGCCACGACCTCGAAGCGGTCGGACAGGCCGGCGGCCTCGATCGCGCTCTTCGCGCCCTCGATCATGAACTCGCCGGTGAAGAACGTGCCCTGCAGGCCGGGGGCCGCGGTCATCGCCTCGGTGAGGAAGGCGGCGGACAGCCCGCCGAGGTCCAGGGCCCGCTGGTGCCGGGAGAAGTCGTAGTTCTCGGCGAGCATCTTGGCGTGTAGGGCGTTGTAGGTCATGACTCCGTTCATGAACACGCCCATCCGGTCGCCGCCGAGGTCGAGGTCGCCGGGCTTGGCGGTGCGCGCGGTCTCGCCGAACGCCAGCCAGTGTGGGTAGCTGATGGCGTCGAGGAAGGCCAGGAACGGGCGCAGGTCGACGTCGTCGCCGGAGCCGGCGAGATAACGCGCGACCGTGGGGGAGTTGGCGTACACCCCGTCGGTCCGGGTCAGCAGGCCGAGGCCGGACATCGCGTCGGCGAGGATGCGGGCGGTGCGCTCGGGGAGCCCGGTGCGGGCGGCCAGGTCGGCGACGCCGGCCGGGCCCTGCGCCAGCGCGGCGAACAGGCCGTTCTCGCTCGCGGCGAACAGTTGCTTGGCCGCCATGTAACCGGTGGCGACGGCGAGGATGCGCTCGGGGCCGGAACTATCCGGATGAGACGACATGTGCACTCCTTGGATACCAAAACAGTATGGGAGATGATATACGATTTGCGTTGCAGGTGGCTAGAAGGAGGTTCAATGACCACAGATCAGGGGAACGAACCCCAGGTGCCTCGGCGCAGGCTCGGCGCGGCGGGACCCGAAGTCCCGGTCTTCGGTCTCGGCTCGTGGAACACATGGGATCGCATGGAGACGGACGACGCGGTCGAACTGGTCCGTGTCGCCGTCGGCCGCGGCGTCAACCTCTTCGACGTCGCCCACTACAACTTCGGCCCGCATGCCGAGAACGCGGTGACCGACATCATCTTCGGCAAGGTCGTACGGGAGGCCGGCCTTCGCCGGGAAGACTACCTGCTGTGCGGCAAGCTCTGGCTGTGGGACTACCCCAAGGTCTCCTTCGCCGAGCAGATCGAGGTCTCGCTGGAGCGAATCGGCACCGACCGCGCCGACTTCGTCGTGGCCGGCGACTTCTTCGGCGAGCTCGACATCAGGTCGGTGGTGACCGACGCCTCCGAACTGGTGCGGGCCGGCCGGTTCGACGCCTGGGGGGTGAACAACTGGTCGGCCGCCGACCTGTGGCTGGCGCGTGACTTCGCGCTCGCCGAGGGAATGACGCCGCCCTCGTTCGCCCAGCTCAAATACAGCCTGGCGCGACGCTCGGTGCCCGAGGGTGAGCCGTACGGGCGCCTGTTCGACGAGGCGGGGCTGGGGCTGCAGGCCTCCGACGTCTTCGAGGGCGGCATCCTCGCGGGCAAACTGAACCCCGAGCGCAAGATCGGCGCCGACCCGGGCGGGATCCGCGAGCGCATCCGGGCGGCCTACCCCGCGGTGGAGAGGGCCGCCGAGCGGTTCGGCGCGACGCCCGCCCAGCTGGCCATCGCCTACTGCCTCACCCATCGTGCCGTGGGCAACGTGCTGTTCGGGGCCAGCCGGATGAGCCAGTTCGACGACAACCTGGGCGCGCTCGACCTGCTGGCGCGGCACGGCGACGAACTGCGCGAGGCGGTCGCCGACCTGTGGATCGACCGCGACGTGGTGCGGCCCGAAGCGTCATGGGGGACTGACTAGACCATGTCGTACATTCCCGTTCCCTACGATCCCGAACTCGAGGAAGGCCTGGCGGCGTTCCTCGCCATGGTCGAGACCGTGCCGCTGCGTGCGGACACCATCATCCGCAACCGCGAGATCTTCGCGGCGATCACCCCGCCCATGGCGGAGATCGTCGGTGACCGAGCCGTCGAGTGGTGGGACGTCGACGTCCCGGGTCCCGAGGGCGCCCCCGACGTGACCGTCACCGTCGTACGCCCCAAGGGCGGGCCGCGGCCCGGCGCCGCGGGCATCTACGAGATCCACGGCGGCGGCATGATCCTCGGCACCCGCTTCTTCGGCATCGAGGGCCTGATCCAGTCAGCGCTCGAGTACGGGACCGTGGGCGTGAGCGTCGAATACCGCCTCGCCCCGGAGAACCCCGCACCGGCGGCGGCCGAGGACTGCTACGCGGGCTTCGTCTGGATGGCGGAGCACGCGCGGGAGCTCGGGTTCGACCCCCGGCGCCTGCTCGTCTCCGGCTTCAGCGCGGGCGGGGGACTCACGGCGGCCGTCGGCATCATGGCGCGCGACCGGAGGGGCCCGGCCGCCGCCGGCCTCTACATGGGAGCCCCCATGATCGACGACCGCAACACGACCGTCTCCAGCCGCCAGTACGACGGCATCGGCGCGTGGGACCGCAACAACAACGACACCGGCTGGGACGCGCTGCTGGGCGACCGAAGGGGCACCGGCGACGTGCTGCCACATGAGGTTCCGGCGCGTGCCGCGGACCTGTCCGGCCTGCCGCCGGTCTATGTCGAGGTCGGGGCGGCCGAGGTGTTCCGCGACGAGGCGGTCGAGTTCGCCGGCCGGGTCTGGGCGACCGGCGGCCAGGCGGAGCTCCACGTGTGGGCGGGCGGATACCACGGGTTCTCCGGTAGTGCGCCCGGTGCCCGGGTCTCCCGCGCGGCCGCGGACGCCAAGCTCTCCTGGCTCCGGCGAATCCTCGCCATTTCCCCCATCCGCTGATCCACCCACCCCTCCATCCCCCGCCGTGATCTTGCACACCATTCGTGATCTCGCACTGTAAGATCACGAATGGTGTTCGCCCTGCTCAGCCACGCAGTGTGCGAGTTTCTTCAAGATCACGCGGGGGGCCTTGGCGGGGGTCAGGCTTGGAGGGTACGGCGCAGCCACGACAGGCGGGCGGCGAGGGCGGCCCGGGTCAGCTCGTGATCGGGGGCGAAGACGTCGAAGCCGTGGAAACCTCCGCTCCAGATGTGCAGCTCGGCCTGTCCGCCCGCCGCCCAGATCCGGGTCGCGTACGCCACGTCCTCGTCGCGGAACATCTCGGCGCTGCCCGCCTCGATGAACGCGGGCGGCAGCCCGGACAGGTCAGTCGCCCGCGCGGGCGCCGCATAGATCGACACGTCGGCCGCCGGGTCCCCGGCCTGCTCGCCGAGCAGTGCGCGCCACCCCAGCAGGTTCATCGCGCGCGGCCAGGTGCCGATGCCGTCGTACTGGTGACTTGAGACGGTCGTGTTGGTGTCGTCGAGCATCGGGCACAGCAGCAGTTGCCCGGCCAGGTGCGGCCCCTTGCGGTCGCGGGCCAGCAGGGCCACCCCGGCCGACAGACCGCCCCCCGCGCTGCCGCCCATGACGACGATGCGCCCGGGGTCGACGCCGAGCTCGGCGGCGTTCCGCGACATCCACGTCAGACCGGCGTAGCAGTCCTCCACCGGGGCCGGATCGGGGTTCTCGGGGGCGAGGCGGTACTCGACGTTGACGGCGACCACGCCGAGCTCCGCGACGAGGTCGGCGAGGCGCGCGGTGTCCATATAGCGGTGACCGCTGATCATGCCGCCGCCGTGGATGTTGTAGAGCCCCGGGACGGGAGCGCTCAGTCCGCGGGGACGCAGCACGGTGATCTCAAGATCGGGGGCGCCGTCCGGCCCGGGAATCGTGCGCTCCTCGGCGTCGATCTCCCGTGTGCCGATGACTTCGGCGACCGACGGCATGAACATGGCCCGGCCGGCCTCGCGCATCGCCGGGATGCTCTCCAGGGACGGCGCGGGCCCGGCCGTCCGGGGCATTCGCTCCAGCACCTCGTTCAGCGCCGGGTCGAAGGGGACCGCGTTGACGGGGGTCTCGTTGACGGGGGTCTCATTGATGGAGTCCGGGGTGGCTGTCATGGTTTTCCCTCATTGAACTGGTGGTCACGCGGTCCTGATCACCGCGTCGGCATTACTGTGGCTGGGCGAAGGCGAGCGCGCGGGCCGGGTTCTCGACCATGATCATGTGGATGGCCTCCTCGCTCACACCGAGTCGGCGCAGGGCGGGCAGGAAGTGATGCGGGATGTAGTCGTATCCCTTGCCGCCGTACCTCTTGAGCTGGATCTTCTGGCACACGTCGTGGCCCAGCACGATCTGGCGGGCGTAACCCCGTTCGACCAGTTCCGCGATGCCGCGGACGACCTTGTGATCGCTCATGAGGAAGAGGTGGCCCCACGGGCTGCCGGGTGAGGCCAGGAAGTCGAACTCCACGAAGACCCCGCGCGAGAGGAGACGATCGGCGAACGACGGGTCCATCAGGACGTCCGTGGCATGCCCGAAGACGACGTTCGACGGGGAGACGCCCTCCTCCTCGAGGATGTCGAGGACCCGGAACTTCTCCTCGCCGACGCCGCCGACATGGAAGGTGATCGGAGCGCCGGTGATCCTGCTCGCGCGGCCGCTCGCGCGTACGCTCTTGAGCTCGTTGTCGGTCAGCGGCGCCGACTCCGCGCCGACCTCCCCGATGACGCCCGAGCGAATGCCGGTTCCCTCGGCCCCGACCGCGATGTCCCGCACGATGACGTCGGCCAGCTCGTCGACGCCGCGCTCGTCCATGTCGGCCGGGTGGAAGGCCGCGGTGTACCAGCCTCCGCCCATGACGATGTTGAGCCCGCTCGCGAGGGAAAGCCGCAGGAGCGCCTCGGGATCTCTGCCCAGGCCGATGGGGGAGACCTCGACCATCGTGCGCCCTCCGGCGTGGGCGAAGGCGAGCACCTCCGACAGCATCTCGTCGAAGTCGCCCATCACGTCGTTGTCGGCGTTCGGGCTCCCGTGGCGTACCCGTGCGAGGTTGGCGAGCGTAAGCGGCTCGGCGGCGGCGGGGGAGTCCTCGCCCGGCCGGTGAAACCGCGGCGGTCGCCTCAGGTCGACGAAGACGTGCTCGTGCATGAGCGTCTCCCCGAGCGTCGAGGGGTCCACGGGGCCCGCGACGGTGAGAGCCCTGCCGGCGATGTTCGGAATCTCGAAGGGATAGCGGCTCACGAGTCTGCCTTCGGAGTCGGGTACGGCTTCCGGCCGGGGGTGGCGGTGGTGAGGAGCCGTTTCGGGTTCCGCACGGTGATGGTCTCGAGGAGGGCGTCGTCCGCGCCGAGCATCTTCAGGTACGGCACGAACTGCTGAAGGACGAAGCCATAGCCGCCGCCGCCGTAGGCGAGCAGCTGTGACTTGGCGGAGACGTCGTGCGACAGGAGGATCCGCTCGGCGTGGCCCCGGCGGGCGAGCTCGATTACGGCCGCGGCCACGTCCTGGTCGTCGGACACGCTGCGCACCGAGGGCAGCCGGCCGAGCCGGTCGAACTGTACGAACACGCCGCGATCGAGGAGCGGTTCGAGCTCGTCGGGACGCGGGGAGAGCGCGTCGCAGTGCCCGACGGCGACGCGGGTGAGGTCGGCGCCCTCCTCGGCCAGCAGATCGAGCGCCAGCCGCTGTGTGACGGGGTCCGCGCAGCGGTCAAGACAGATCGGGGCGCCCGTGGCCGCCGACGCCCGTGCCGCCGCGACGAGGATCGCGCGCTCGGCGGGCTCTCGCGGATCGAGCGGCGCGATCTCGCCGATGATGCCCGCGCGCACCCCGTCCACCCCCTCGGTGAGGTCCCGGACGATCTCTTCGGTGAGGCTGCCGACGTCGCGGCCGGCGAGTCCTCCGGCCCACGCCGGGTGGTACCACCCCGAGCCCATGACGACGTTGAGGCCGGTCGTCTCGGCGATCCGGCGCAGACCGGCCGGATCGCGGCCGAGCCCGATGGACGTGACGTCCACCAGCGTGCCGCCTCCGGCGTGTTTGAACGAGGCGGCCTCGTCCGCGGCGAGTTCCCCGTCACCGAGCAGCCGGTCGTCCCTGTTGGGAGCGCCCATGGCGACCTCGCCGAGCAGCTCCATCGTGAGCGGTGCGCGGTAGATGCGGAGACCGCTCGCGGACCGATCCCCGGGGGTTTCGCCGGGCGGCGTGAAGTCGCTGAGGAGATGCTCGTGCGGAAGCACCGCCCCGAGCAGGTCCGGTGCGATGTCACCCCTGACCGTGACGATCCGTTCGCGTAGGGCCCCCGCGACCGCCTCGGGGTCCGACGTCTGATCATTATAGCGCATAGGACATCATATAAGATTTGTCTGGTTCTCGTAGACGATCTGGCCGTCCATCATGGTCAGCCGCACCGGGACCTCGGGGAGCGCCGACGGCTCCGTCTCCAGTGGGTCGGCCTCCAGCACACACAGGTCCGCGACCTTGCCCGGCTCCAGCGACCCCTTCCACGCCTCGTCGCCGTCCTGCCAGGCCGGCGTGATCGTGTACGCCCGCAGGGCCTGCGTCACCGTCAGCCGCTGCGCCTCGCCGCGCACCCGGCCGTCCAGACCCCGCCGGGTCACCGCCGCCGCGACCCCGGCCCGCCAGTCCGGGGTGAGCACGGGCGCGTCCGAGCTCAGGCAGAGCGGGACCCCGGCGGCCAGCGCGTCGCGCAGCGGCCAGGCGTGGGGGAGTACGTCCTGGCCGAGGACGGCGGTCAGCATGTCCTGCGTCGCCACCGGGATCCCGGCCTGGGTGTTCAGGCCGATCCCGGCCGCGGCCATCGCCGCCAGGGTGCTCGGATGCAGCAGGTCGCCGTGGATGACGTAATGTCGTGCGGGGTGTTTACTGGTTATTTGTCCGTTTCTGTGGAGAGCTGTGGCCAGCGCGTCGGTGACCGTGCGCGTCGTCCGGCTGCCCGTCGCGTGCACACCGATCTGGTGGCCGGCGGCGTGCGCCGCGTCGACCATCGCGATGAGGTCGGCCTCGCGCCGCTCAGCCGTGTCGCCTTCGATGAGCAGGCCGCCGTACGTGCCGTCGCCATACGGCTCGTCGGTCCAGGCGGTGCCCATCGGCGGGATGCCGTCGGCGAAGATCTTCACGCCGGCGACGCGGAAGCGGCCGGGCACGTCGGCGGGCGGGATGAACGTACGCAGTCCCTCCAGCAGGCCCGCGAGCGAGCTCGGACCGTCGAGTTCGCCGAACAGCATGAGCGCGGTGACGCGCGAGGTGAGCAGGCCCTCGGCCGCGAGGTCGGCGTAGTCGCGGAGCGCGGCCGAGCCGAAGCACCCGCTCGGTCCGGCGTCCTCGCCGGGGCCGAGGCCCGGCTCGGTGTAGCTGGTGATCCCCAGCGAGGCCAGCAGCTCCGCGGTGCGCAGGATCGCCCGCCGCCGGTCGGCGCTCGTCTCCAGACGCGCCGGGGGCGGTCCGCCGTGGTGGTCCCCGTGGTGGTCCCCGAGGTGGTCGCCGCCTCCCGCCAACTGGTCCATGAGCAGGTTCGGCCACATCGTGCCGAGCCACACGCCGTGCAGGTGGGAGTCGTTGATGCCGGGTAGCACCGCTCCGCCGCGCAGCTGGACGACCCGGGTCCGCCGGTCGATCAGCGGCGTGACCTCTTCGGCCGTGCCGACGCGGGCGATGCGGCCCGCCCGGATCGCGATCGCCTCGGCGACGCTGCCGGCGGCGTCCATGGTGTGGACCCGCCCCCCGGTCAGCACGATGTCCGCCGGGGAGTGGCCGGCGTCTCCCGGGGCGGGGGTGTCGTCTCCCGGCGCGGGGGTGTCACGGTGCCTGCGGGAGTCGTCCCTGGTTTCGTTGCGCAACCTCAACCTCTTCACCTCTGGACATCCACGTTTGGACACGCATAACGTACATGGAATCAGATACGATTTGCGAGTGCCTGAAGGGCACGCCGGCAACCGGAGGTTACCGATGCCCCTGCATCCGGAGGCGCAGAAAATGATCGAACGCGACAGCGCCGACGACTTCTTGCGGGACGCGTGATGTCAGACCCGATCCTCAGCCTGACGGGGGTCCACATCAACCGGGGAGAGGTCGAGGTCGTCCACGACGTGTCACTCGACGTCACCCCCGGTGCGGTCACCGTCGTCCTCGGCGCCAACGGCGCGGGCAAGACCACGCTGATGGACGGCATCGCCGGTCTGGCGCCGGTGACCAAAGGCACGGTCAGCCTGGGTGGACAGGCCATCGAGCGGCTGCCGACCTACAAGCGTGCCCTGGCCGGCCTGGGCTACGTGGAGCAGGCCCGTACGACGTTCCGTACCCTCACCGTCGAGCAGAACCTGCTGGTCGCACAGGCGGGCAAGGGTGACCCCGCGACGGTCTTCCGGCTCTTCCCCGAGTTGGACAAGCGCCGCGGCCTCCAGGCCGGGCATCTGTCCGGCGGCGAGCAGCAGATGCTCGTCGTGGGCCGGGCGCTGGTCGCCGACCCCAAGGTCGTGCTCATCGACGAGATGTCCCTGGGCCTGGCGCCGGTGGTGGTGCAGCGCCTGATGCGGGCGGTCGTCGACCTCGTCGGGCTGGGAATCGCGGTGCTGCTCATCGAGCAGTTCGCGCACCTCGCGCTCGATGTGGGTGCGAACGCGTACGTCCTGCGGAAGGGACGCGTCGTGTTCGACGGCCCCTGCTCCCAGCTGCGCGGCGACAGCGCACTGCTGCACGAGGCCTATTTCGGCCAGGCACCGACGGAGAGCGAGACACGATGAGCGCGATCAACGTGCGTTCGACGGCGATCGGCCTCGGCCTCGCCGTGGCGGCCTGCGTCGCCGTCCCGGCGCTGCTGTCGTCCTATTGGATCTACCTTGCGATCACCGCCGTGGTCAGCGGCGTGATCATGCAGAGCTACGGCGTCATCGTCGGCCGGGCCGGTGTGATGTCGCTGTGCCAGTGGTCCTTCGCGGCCATCGGCGCGTGGGTCGTGATGCGGCTCAACCTGTCCGACGCGCCCGGCGGCTTCCTGCTGTGGCTGCTGCTCGGCGGTCTGGCGGCCGTCCCGGTCGGGGTGGCCATCGGCCTGCCCGCCCTGCGCATCCGCGGCGTCAACCTCGCCGTCATCACCTTCGGATTCGCCGTCTCGGCCGACCTGGTGCTCAACGTCAACCAGTTCCCCGGCACCTCCGAGCTGAAGACCGTGGTGCGGCCGTCGATGTTCGCCACCAACGGGCGGTACTTCATCCTCGCGGTCATCGTCTTCACCGTCCTGGCGATCGGCCTGGCCCTCCTCAACCGGACCCGGCTGGGCATGTCCTGGCTGGAGCTGCGCCACTCGGAGCGGGCCGCCGCCGCGCACGGCATCTCGGTGGCCCGCAGCAAGCTCGCCGCCTTCGCGATCAGCGCCTTCATCGCGGGCATCGGCGGCGGCCTGTTGGCCGGCCAGCTCGGGCTCGTGGTGTCGAGCAACTTCTCGATGGGCCAGTCGCTCGCGATGTTCGCGATGGCGATCCTGATCGGGCCGCACAACATCGAGGGCGCGATCATGGGCGGCGTGATGGGCGCCATCATGGCGACGATCATGGACAAGCTGAAGCTGCCCCAGGACCTCGGCGGCATGCTGTTCGGCGTGCTCGCGATCTTCGCCCTGCGCAGCGGAATCAGCCAGACCGACATGGTCCGCGCCCGCAAGCGCGAGCGGGCCGCCCGAGGGCTGCTCGACAAGGTGAAGGACGCGACCGGTCCCGCCGACCCCGCCCCGGCAGTCACTCAGGCGGTGACCCCGGCGGTGACCCCGGTGGCCGCGACCGGTGAGCCGTGCCTGGCCGTACGGGACCTGACGGTCCGCTTCGGCAGGGTCGTGGCCCTGGACTCGGTCGATCTGACCGTGCCCGCCGGCTCGGTGGTCGGGCTCATCGGTCCCAACGGCGCCGGCAAGTCGACCTTCATCGCCACGGTCACCGGCTTCGTCTCCGGTTACGAGGGCGCCGTCGAGCTGGACGGCCGCTCCATCGACAAGCTGACCCCCAGTGTCCGGGCGCGCCGCGGGCTGCGCCGCACCTTCCAGACCACCGTCATCGCCCCCGAGCTCACCCAGTACGAGTACCTGACGATCGGCGCGGGCCGGCGGCTGGCCAAGGCGGAGGCCGACGAACTGCTGGACTTCTTCGGCTGCCCGCCGGGCGAGGTCCCGGTCTCCATCGTCGATGTCGGCACCCGCCGCCTGCTGGACGTGGCCGCCGCCATCGCCGCCCGGCCCAAGGTCGCCCTGCTCGACGAGCCCGCCGCCGGTCAGTCGGCCGCCGAGTCGCTCCTGCTCGGCAGGAGACTCGCCCAGGTGCCCGAACGGTTCGGCGTGTCGATCCTCCTCGTGGAGCACGACATGGAACTGGTCCGGGCCGCGTGCTCGCAGGTGACCGTCCTCGACTTCGGCCACGTCATCGCGTCGGGCCCCACCGAGGCCGTCCTCGAAGACCCGGCGGTCATGGCCGCCTACCTCGGCACCGCCGAGGTGCCCGGCACAGAAACCGGCGCAGAAACCGGCGCCGAGCCCGTAGCCGAACCGACAGCCTGACTCCACGCCGGACCACCGTCCGGCCCCCTCCCTCCCCCCCAGTAAAGGAAACTCCCATGAAGCGCGCATACCGTTCCCTCCTGGCCACCGCGGCCGCCGGGGTTCTCGCCCTCGCCGCCACCGCCTGCTCCGACGACGGCGGCGACACCAGCGGCCCGATCAAGGTCGGTGCGATCAACGGCGTGACCGGTCTCTTCCAGACCCCCGAGGTCCCCCAGGCGGTCAAGGCGGTCTTCGACGAGGTCAACGCGGCCGGCGGCATCAACGGCCGCAAGATCGAGTTCATCAGCAAGGACGACGCGATGAACCCGCAGCGGGCCACCGAGGCCGCCATCGACCTCATCGAGTCGGAGAACGTCGTGGCGCTGGTCGGCTCCTCCAGCGCGGTCGACTGCGGCCTCAACCGCGCGACCTACACCAACAACAACATCGTCTCCATCCCCGCCGTCGGCGTCGACCCCGCCTGTTTCACCAGTCCGAACATCGCCCCGGTCAACCCGGGCCCGTTCAAGCTGATCACGGCGATGCTCTACTACGCATCCGAGACGCTGGGGCATGACAAGGTCTGCATGATGTTCGTCACGCTGCCCGGCGCCGGCGCCGGCATCGACAGCGCGATCAAGGAGTGGGAGGGCATCACCGGCAAGCAACTCGCGCTGAAGAACACCGCGGTCGGCCAGGGCGACCCCACGCAGTACCTGGTCCAGGCCAAGAGCGCCGGCTGCCAGGCCGTGCTCTACAACGGTGTGGTCGGCCCGTGGACCGCCCAGGCCAAGACCCAGGGCATGCAGGACGTCGACTTCATCGTCGCCGCCAACAGCTACACCGACGCCAACGCCGAGGTCGTCCCCGCCGACATCAAGGTCTACGCCGGCACCGAGTGGCAGCCCTACACCGACGAGACCCTGCCCGGCAACGACCGCTGGGCGAAGATCATCGACGCCAACAAGATCCAGAAGACGGCGTTCAGCCAGGGCGGCGTGATGGCCGCCGACATGTTCGTCGAGGTCCTCAAGACGATCAAGGGTGACATCACCCGCGAGTCGGTGACCAAGGCGTTCAAGGAGATGCAGCCCATCACCTACCCGATGGTCGGCACCCCCTACGTCTTCGGCCCCGGCGACGCCCACAACCCGATCGAGGGCAGCCGCTTCGTCAAGGCCGTCGGCGGCAAGTGGGAGGTCCTGCCCGAAGGCTTCATCGTTCCGGGCAAGAAGTGATCCCTGACGTCCGTACCGGAGGTGCTCGATGCTGAATTCCGTGGTCGCCGGCCTGACCAGCGGCGGAGTGTACGCGCTGCTCGGCCTGTGCGTCGTGCTGACCTACCGCCTCGTCGCCGTGGTCAACTTCACGATGGCGGCCTGCGGAGCGGTGGGCGCCTTCGTGATGGTGACGCTGATGGACGCCGGCCTGACCGGGTGGCTCGCGCTGCCGGTCGGGGCGGCGGCCGGCGCCGCGCTGTCCGCGCTGCTCGGCTCCGCGCTCGTCAGTTGGTTCAGCCAGCATGACGAGCGGACCAAGGCCGCCGTCACGGTCGCCGTCTACGTCGCGATCATCGCGATCGGGCTGCGACTGTTCGGCAGCAACACCACCGGCGCGCACCGCTTCCCTTCGCCGTTCGACGCGCCCGCCTTCACCGTCGGCAGCGTCGTGGTGCCCCAGGCGGTGCTGGTCTCGATGGGCTTCGCCGTACTGATCACGGTCGGGGTGAGCCTGCTGCTCAGCAAGACGCTCATCGGCCTGCGGCTGCAGGCGCTGTCGGAGCGGCCGACCACCGCCCAGGTCGTCGGCATCCCGGCGCCCCGGCTCGCCATCGGCGTCTGGGTGGCCATCGGCGCCATCTCCACCCTGGTGATCGTGCTGGTGGCGCCGCGCCTCGGCGGCGACTTCGCGACGCTCGGCAACCTCATCTCCACGGCCCTGGCCGTGGCCATGATCGGTGCGTTCCGCAGCCTGCCGCTGACCCTCGTCGGTGGCCTGCTCATGGGCTGCCTGGAAGGCGCGGCCGGGTCCGTGGCCGAGATCCAGAAGTACGCCGGAGTCGTCCCCTTCCTCGTGATGCTGGTGCTGCTGTGGTGGCGCAGCCGCGGCGAGGTGTGGGACACCGCCCACAGCAGATAGCAGAATCGGGAGAAACGAGTACATGTCACTGCCTTCCGTCACCCGGGCCGCGGTCCTGCGCGTCCACGGGGAGCCGCTGACCCTGGAGGAGTTGCCGCTGCCGAGCGAGTGCGAGCCCGGCGCCGCACTCGTCAAGATCGGCTGCGCGACGCTGTGCGCCACCGACGTCCATCTGTGGCGCGGCGGCATGTCATGGCCGGGCATGCTGCCGATGGTGCTCGGCCACGAGATGATGGGCACCGTCGAGGCTGTCGGCCCCGACACCGTCGACGCCCTCGGCCGCCCGGTCAAGGTGGGCGACCGCATCGGCTGGTCGGAGTCGGTCTGCGGGCGCTGCTACGGCTGCACGGTGCTGCGCGCGCCGGTCGCCTGCGCCAACCGCGGGTACGGATTCCTCCAGCGCTCGGACCGCTGGCCGTACGCCACGGCCGGCCTGGCCGAGCACGCCTACGTCACGCCCGGCGCGTTGAAGGTCGTGCTGCCCGACGACGTCAAGGACACCTGGGCGGCCAGCGCGGGCTGCGCCGTCAAGACCGTGCTGCACGCCTTCGACCGGGCCGGCGGCATCCGCCCCGGCTCGACCGTGGCGATCCAGGGCGCCGGAGCACTCGGACTCGTGGCCACGGCGGTGGCGAGCCTGGGCGGCGCCGGCACCGTCGTCACGATCGGCGCGCCCGACGCCCGGCTCGAGCTGGCCCGCCGGTTCGGCGCCGACATCGCGATCGGGCTGGACGGCGACGCGGCGAGCCGCGTCGCCCAGGTGATGGACGCCACCGGCGGCCGCGGCGCCGATCTCGTGCTCGACTTCGCCGGCGCACCCGGCGTCGGCGGCGAGGCCGTGGACATGGCCGCTTTCGGCGGCCGGTTCGTCGTCTGCGGCAGCACCGGCCCGCGCCCCGACCCGGTCGCCCTGGGCACGATCATGGGCAAGGAGCTGACCGTGCTCGGGTCGCTCAACGGCGACGTCGGCGACTACTACCGGGCCGTGGAGTTCCTCCGCACCTTCCAGGGGCGCTTCGACTGGGACGAGATGTTCGGCGAGCCTGTCGGGCTGGGTGGGGCGAGCGCGGCGATCGAGTCGATGTCCCGGCTCGAGCAGGTCAAGGCCGTCGTCCACCCGTGGCTGCCCTGAGTACCACATCGATTGCGGATTGAGGAGTCAGATGACCGCGGATAACAAGATCGTCCCCCGGCGTCGGATCGGCACCCACGGGCCTGAGGCCTCCGTGCTGTCCCTGGGGTCCTGGCACACCTATGACCGGATGGACTTCGCCGACGCCGTGGCGATGGTGCGCCACGCCGTCGACCTGGGCGTGAACCTGTTCGACGTCGGCGTGTACGGCTTTCCCGGGCACCCGCCGGTCTTCACCGACGTGCTGTTCTCGGCGATCATCCGTGCCGCCGGCGTCGGCAGGGACGAGTACCTGCTGTCGGAGAAGCTCTGGCTGGAGGGCTACCCCGAGATGTCGCTGCGCGAGCAGATGGAGCGCGCGCTGTTCCGCGTCGGGACCGACCGGGCCGACGTCGCCGTCCTCGGCGACATCCGGCGCGACGATCTGGACCTGGAGCGGCTCGCCGGCGACCTCGCCGAGCTGGAGGCCGACGGACTCATCGGCTGCTGGGGCGTGAACAACTGGTCGGCCACCGCCATCACGACGATCCGGCGGCACGCGCTGGCCGCGGGTTCGCCCGGCCCGCAGCTGGCCCAGCTGAAATACAGCCCGTGCCGGCGGTCGATCCCGGACGGCGCGCCCTTCGCCGAGGTGTTCGCCCAGGGGGTCTCGCTGGAGGCCTCCGACATCATGGAGGGCGGCATCCTCGCCGGCAAGATCAAGCCGTCCCGGGAGGTCGGCCGCGACCCCGGCGGCGTGCGCGAGCGCATCGTCGAGGCCGCCGCCGGGATCGCCAAGGTCGCCGCAGACCTGGACGCCACCCCGGCCCAGGTGTGCGTCGCCTTCACGCTGACGCACCCGGCCACCTGCACCGTGTTGTTCGGCGCCAGCCGCATGGAGCAGCTGGTCGACAACGTCGGCGCGCTGGCGCTGCTGGAGCGGGTCGGCGCCGAGCACCTCAGGTCGCTGCTGGAGCCGTTCTGGGTGGACAAGGACGTGATCGACCCCGAAGGGCCGTGACCGCCCGGTGAGCGAATGCTCACCGGCCATGCGGCGAAGCAGACGGGCCTCCGTGACGAACGTGACGAACGGAGGCCCGAGGGGTGGGGACCTCGAGGGCGGGGACCTCGAGGGCGGGGGACTCGAGGAACGGGGGACAGGGTGAAGCCGGGCGATGACCTGAGCGGCGGCGACAGCGGGACGAGGTGCGCCGAGCAACCACGAGAGGTTGCGCGTCCGGTGCTGACCGGGGCACGGCGCCTGCGCCTGCTGGCCACACTCGGCGCCCTGTCCGCGTTCGGCCCGCTGTCGCTGGACCTCTACCTCCCGGTGCTGCCGCAGCTCGGGCGAGACCTCGCCGCCGGTGACGCGCTCGCCCAGCTCACCATGTCGATGTGCCTGGTCGGGCTGGCGCTCGGCCAGCTCGTGGCGGGCCCGCTGAGCGACCGGGTCGGCCGCCGAAAGCCGCTGCTCATCGGGGTGGCGGCCTACGCGGCGACCTCGCTGCTGTGCGCGTTCGCGCCCGGCATCTGGTCGCTGATCGGTGTTCGGCTGGTCCAGGGGCTCGCCGGCGCGGCCGGGCTGGTGATCGCCCGGGCGATCGTCCGCGACCTGTTCGACGGCGCCGCCGCGGCCCGGGTGTACTCGATGCTCATGATCGTCAGTGGCCTGGCCCCGATCGCGGCGCCGCTCGCCGGGGCCCAGCTGTCCCGGTTCATGGACTGGCGCGGGCTGTTCGTCGTGCTTGCCGGCATCGGCGTCCTGCTGGTCCTGGCGGCGCTGGGCGTGCCGGAGACCCTCGATCCCGCCGAGCGCCACTCCGGAGGCGTACGCGCGACGGGGCGTCAGTTCGCGGTGCTCGCCCGCGACCGGAGCTTCACCGGCTACTGCCTGATGCTCTCGCTGGCCGCGTGCACCCTGTTCACCTACATCGGACTCAGCTCGTTCGTGCTGCAGCACGAGTACCAGGTCGGCCCGCAGGCCTTCTCCGTGATCTTCGCGGTGAACTCTGTGGGGATCGTCCTGGCCGGCAACCTCAACGGTCTGCTCGTGGGCCGGTACGGGCCCCGCCCGATGCTGGTGACAGGCCTGGTCGTCTGCGTGGCCGGGAGCGTGATCGCCCTCGGCGGCGTGGCGGCCGGCTGGGGGCTGCCCGTGCTGCTGTCCGGGCTGTTCCTCATGGTCTCCAGCGGTGGACTGGTCGCGCCCAACGCCAGCGCGCTGGCGCTGATCCCGCACGGAGAGCGGGCGGGCACCGCCTCGGCCTTCCTCGGCGTGCTGCAGTTCCTCGCCGGCGCGGTGGTGCCCCCGCTGGTCTCCATGGGCGGGGCCACCGCGTTGTCGATGACACTCACGATCACGGCCGCCGCGCTGGTCGCGCTGGTCGCCATGCGAGTGGTGCGGTGACCGGTCCACTCGCTCCGGAGAACGGGTCCCCTCACAGAGCTTCAGCTCGCGCAGTCGTTCCTCGAGCGTGTGCGGTCGCGCTTCGTCCAGCGTGCCCGTCGCTTCCTCGCGATAGCGGACGATAGACGATTCCCTCCGATATCCAGCGATTTCGATCATTTCGCCGGTGTCGTCGCCCGGTCTACCGTACCGTCCGTACGGACACGGGGATGTCCGTACGGACGGGCAGGGGATGAAGTGACGGGGGCCGGCATGGCTTTTCAGGAGCGGAGGCCGACCGCGGCAGTGCTCGCGGCGATGGCCATCACGGTGGGGTTCACGGCGAGTGGTTGTGATTCCGGCGGCCGGGCGGCCCCGTCCCCTTCGGCGCCGCCCAGCTGGGCGCAGGCCGATCCCGCGAATCCTGGCTGGGCACAGGCCGTTCCCAGCCGTCGGTCCTGGCGGCTGACGCACATGTTCGACTACGGCGATTTTGATGCGATGGAAGGGGCGATCCTGTTCGGCCCGGCGGACGGGTGGGCGTTCGGGGAGACCAACTCGCTCGACGAGGGCGAGGTCTTCCCGATCGCGCTGCGGTGGAACGGGCGGTCCTGGCGGCAGGTGAACGTCCTGCCGCGCCTCCAAGGCGTGATCAGCAGCATGAGCGCGTCCGCCCCCGATGACATCTGGGTCACCGTGCATGGAGATGTCGACACCTACGTGCTGCGCTACGACGGGCACCGGTGGTCCCAGGTGCGGGCACCGGCGGCTGAGATCTTCGCCGTCCGCACACTCGGCCGCCGGGGGGTGTGGCTGATGGGGAATGACGTCGGGAAACCCACCAACGCATGGCTCTCAGAGACCGCCGCGCGCTCCGGCGGGGGTCCCTGGCGGAAGACGCGGTTGCCAGTCGGTTACCTCAGGTGGGTCGCCCCGGTGTCCGGGCCGGGGATGTGGGCCTACGGCGGGAACAGGGTCGCCCGCCTCGACGGCGCGAAATGGCGCGAGGTGTCGACCGACGGCGCGCTGCCTCCCGACGACGAGACGCGGACGTACACGATCACGAGCATGCTCGCCCTCGCGGATGACGACGTCTGGCTGTTCGGGGAGCGGGGCGAGACCAACGAGCCCTACCCCCTCGCGGCGCACTGGAACGGTCGTCGCTGGGAGCGGGTCGCGGTGCCGGCCGGGCGGCGGTTCGGCCAGGCCTGCGTGGATTCCCGCGGCCGGATCCACGTGATCGCCTCACCCATGCTCTTCGACTCACCGGAGTCCGCCGTCGTGCTCTCCCGTTACCCGGATGGCCGCTGGGAGGTCTCCACGATCCCCGTGCCGCAGGGGACGGCCGCCCGGCTGCGCGGCCTGGCGGTGGTTCCCGGGACGGACGAGGTGATGGTGTTCGGCGAGGTGGAAATCGCCGGCGAGAGGAACAACGGCAACGGCTACACGTCCAGCTCCGTGATCTACATCTCCGCCGGAGGCGACGGCGCGGCCGGCCCGCCTCGGTGACCGGTTTCGGCGAATGCCCGCCTCCGCCCCTGACCTCCGCCGCTGACCTCCGCCGCTGATCGGCGGCCTGGTCAGCCGCCGTCCGCGCTCGGATGCCACTGGCCGCGCGACCTGAGCACCTCGCGCAGGCCGGTGATGTTGTCGGTCATCACCCCGTCGACGCCCAGGTCCAGCAGGCGTCCCATGATGACCGGGTCGTTCACCGTCCACACGTGCACCTGCATGCCGATGGCGTGAGCCGTACGCACCAGGGGCCGGGTGATGAACCGCAGGCCGAACAGCCCGAGGGGGACCTGCGCGCACGGCACGCCCGCCCGGGCGAGCCGGGAGAGCAGCCGGCCGTACCCGCTGCCGACCGAGGCGGCGCGCAGCGCGACGATCCCCCGCGGCCCGAGCGACGAGCACACCTCCCGGCCGATCGCGCCACGCGCCTGGGCGAGCCGCAGGTCGGAGAAGGACGTCAGGCAGACACGATCATAGGCGCGTGTACGGCGGATGGCCCGAGCCAGCGGCACGATCGCCGGACTCTCCTTGACGTCGATGTTGAACCTGACGTGCGACCAGGTCCCCAGGAGATCCTCGATCAGCGGGATCTCCTCCCGGCCGTCGATCCGCGCCCGGCGCACGTCCCGGTAGGGCAGCGCGGAGATCCGGCCCCTGCGATCGGTGACCCGGTCGAGGGTGTGGTCGTGGAAGGCCAGCAGCACCCCGTCGGCCGTCGCGTGCGCGTCGGTCTCCAGATAGGTGTAGCCGAGCTCCACGGCCCTGGCGAAGGCCGACATCGTGTTCTCGCGGCCGTCGTCGGCTCCGCCGCGGTGCGCGAACGCGAGCGGCCCCGGATGGTTGAGGAAGTCGAACTTCCGCATTACGAGGTCTCCGCCGAGGTCTCCGGCGACACACGCCTCTGGGCCCACTCCTGGCGCCGGGCCTCGGCCATCACGATCCCCGCCGCGATGGACACGTTGACCGACCCGACCCGGCCCACCTGCGGGATGTAGACCACCGCGTCGGCCGCCTCCAGTGCGGCGGGGGAGCAGCCGTGGTCCTCCCCGCCCAGCAGCAGGCACACGTCGCCGCCCAGCACGGCCTCGGGCAGCGGTACGGCGTCACCGGTCAACTCCACGGCGACGACCCGGAAGCCCTGCTCCTTGGCGGCGCCGATCGCCTCCTGGACCGGGACCGCCTCGTGCCAGTCGACCAGCCGGTCGGTGCCGAGGGCGGTCTTCTGCGCCTTGGGGTTGGTGGGCGGGGTGGCGTTGCCCGCCAGCCAGATCGTCTCCACACCGAGGGCCGCGGCCGTACGGAAGATCGACCCGATGTTGAACGGTCCGGTCACCGACTCCAGGATCAGCGTGAGCCGGCTGCGGGTGTCGCGCCGCCAGGCCCGGTTGAGCCGCTTCACGTCGGTCGGCCGAAGCTGCCTGCGCCCGGTGCCCGCCTTGCCTGTGCCCGATTTGCCGGTGGTCGGTTTGGCCGTCATCGCGCATCCACCGGCCGGGCGCCCGCCCGCAGCACGCGGTAGGCGGAGCGGGAGGCCAGCCGCACGACGGGCCAGCCCTGGTCGGTCAGCCACCGCTGCAGCGAGTCGGAGCCCAGATGCTTCTGTACGACCAGGAAGGCGGCGCCGTCGGGGGTGAGCCGGTCCAGCCACCGGGTGAGCATCTCCCGCAGGGCCTGCTTGCCGATCCGGATCGCCGGGTTGGACCAGATGACCCGGAACCGGACGTCGTCGGGAACCTCGTCCACGTGCATCGACCTTACTTTGTCAAGGCCGGCGCTTCGCGCATTGCGCTCACACAGATCGACCGATCGGCGGTTCACGTCAACCGCCCACACGGTCGCCCGCGGCGCGCGCGAAGCCATGGTGAGCGCGATCGGGCCGTAGCCGCAGCCCAGATCGAGCAGGTCGCCCTCCTCGGGCGGCGGCGGCACGGTCTCCAGCAGCACCCGGGTGCCGGGATCGACCCGGTCCGGGGAGAACACCCCGCTGTCGGTCTCCAGCCGAAGATGCAGGTCCGGCAGGACCAGCGTGACCACGCCGGGCCGGCGGGCCGCCTCCGGACTCTCCTCGAAGTAATGCGCCACGGGGCAAACGTACCAACGCTACGGAATGCGAGAGCCCAACAGCATGGCCGCCCCGGCCAGCAGCAGCCCGGCCGCGGCCGCCCCCAGGATGAACCGCTGAGTGATCTCCTGATGCACCAGCCGGTAGCCCAGCGATGTCCCGATCTGCGCGTACACCTCCCGCAACTGGCTGCTGGACTCCGCCGTGTAGGCCCGGCCGCCCGTCCCCTCGGCCAGCGACTTCAGCGTGGCCTTGTTCACCGGCACCAGCACCGGCCGGTTCTCGATGTTCACGGTCCCCTCCGGCGTGCCGTACGCGATCGTGGAGACCGGCACCTTCGCCCCCACCGCCGCCTCCACCGCGTCGCCGACCGATCTGCCCGAGGTGTTGTCCCCGTCGGACAGCAGCACGATCGCCGACGGCGGCGGATCGGTCACCGCCCGCTGGTCGAACGACCTGATCGAGTCGAGCGAGTTGAACACCGCCTCGCCGATCGCGGTGCCCGGCCGGGTGGTCAGGTTGGAGATCGCCGCCGTGACCGCCGCGTGGTCGGTGGTGGGGGAGACGACCACCGCGGCCGACCGGGCGAAGGTCACCACGCCCACGTTGAACCGTTCGGGCAGGTCGGAGACGAACTGCTGGGCGGCCTGCTTGGCCGCGACCAGCCGGCTCGGCGGGACGTCGTCGGCGTCCATCGACAGCGAGATGTCCACCGCGATGATGATCGTGGCACGGTCGCGGGGCACCCGCACCTCGCCGGTCGGCCGCGCCGCACCGACGATCAGCAGACTCATCATCACCAGGAACAGCGCGGCCGGGACATGCCGCCGCCACGCCGGCCGTTCGGGGGCGACCAGCGACAGCAGGGCGAGGTTGGTGAACCGCACCGTGTAGCGGCGGCGCCGGAACTGCACCGCCACATACCCCGCCACGAGCGCGGCGAGCAGCGCGAACAGCCACAGCCAGCCGGGCGACAGGAACTTCACCGCACCACCCCCCGCCTCGCGGACAGCCCCCGCGAGGCACGCGACTGCCCCAGCACGAACCGCGCGATGTCGGCCACCCAGTCGCGGTCGGTGCGCAGGACCAGATGCCCGGCCCCGGCGCGGCGCAGCGCGACCCGGGTGGCCGCACGCTGCGCGGCCGCCGCGGCCGCGTACCGCTCCCGCAGCCGCCGCGACAGGTGGACGTCGCGGGAGTGCCCGGTCTCCGGATCGGTGAACGTGACCAGCCCGACGTCGGGCAGGTCGAGCTCCCGCGGGTCGATCACCTCCACGGCGAGCACCTGCTGGCGGGCGGCCAGCCGGCGCAGCGGCCGCTCCCACCCCGGGGCCTCGGGGGAGGAACCGCTCAGGAAGTCAGAAACGATCACCCGCAGGCCCCGCTTGCGGTGCGCCGCCGACATCACCTCGATCGCCTGCCCCAGATCCGCCGCCCCCACCGCCTCGGGGGCGGCCAGCAGCGTGTGCAGCAGCCCGTACAGCGCGGACCGGCCGGGCCGCGCCGGATAGCGATGGACGTCGTGGCCGTGCAGGACATAGGCGCCGAACCGGTCGCCGACGCGACCGGCCAGGAACCCGATCGCGCCCACGGCCGACACCACCAGGTCACGCTTGGTCATGTCGGCCGTCCCGAAGTCCATGCTCGCCGACAGATCCGCCAGAGCCCAGGTCTCCAGCTCCCGGTCGGCGATCAGATCCCGCACGTGCGGCACGGTGGTGCGCGCCGTCACCGCCCAGTCCATCCGGCGCACGTCGTCCTCGCCGGGAACGTAGACCCGGGTGTCGCCCGGCTCACTGCCGGGCCCCGGGATCAGCCCCTGGTGGCGGCCCTGCAGCAGCCCGTCGAGGCGGCGCAGCACGGTGAGCTCCAGCCGCCGCAGCGCCCGCTCCGGACTCACCCCGCCACTCATCGGCTCACCGCCGCTCCCGGTTCCACACGACGAGGGGAGGCGGCACGACCTGCAGAATCCGGCGCACCACCTCCGCGGGATCGATCTCGTCGGCCAGCGCGTCGAAGGTCAGCATCAGCCGATGGGCCATCACGTCGACGGCCACGTCGCGCACGTCGTCGGGCAGCAGGTAGTCACGCCCCCGCAGCAGCGCCAGCGCCCGGCCCGCGGCGATCAACCCCAGCGTCGCCCGCGGGCTCACGCCGATCTCGATCGTCTCCGCCAGCTCCGCCAGGCCGTACTCCGCGGGCATCCGCGTGGCCATGACCAGCCGTACGACATAGTCGGCGACGAGCTGGTGCACCGAGACCTCCTCGGCCATGTCCTGCAGCCGCAGCAGCCGCCCGGGGTCGAGCACCGGCTCGGGCACCGGCGGCCGGACGCTCATCCGGTGCAGGATCTCCAGCTCTTCGTGGGCACTGGGATGGGCCACCCTGACCCGGAACAGAAACCGGTCGCGCTGCACCTCCGGCAGCGGGTAGACGCCCTCGGACTCGATCGGGTTCTGCGTGGCCAGCACGACGAACGGCCTGGGCAGCGGATGCGTGCGCCCCGCGAGCGTCACCTGCCGCTCGGCCATCACCTCCAGCAGCGCCGACTGCACCTTCGCCGGAGCCCGGTTGATCTCGTCGGCCAGCAGGAAGTTGACGAACACCGGCCCGAGCTCGACGTCGAACCGCTCGGTGCCCGGATGGTAGACACGCGTGCCGACGATGTCGCTCGGCACCAGGTCCGGGGTGAACTGGACCCGGGCGAACGTGCCCCCCACCACCGTGGCCAGCGTCGAGGCCGCCAGCGTCTTGGCGACCCCCGGAACGCCCTCCAGCAGGCAGTGACCCCGGGCCAGCAGCGCCGCCAGCAGCCGCTCGACCATGTGATCCTGCCCGACGATCACCCGTCTGACCTGGACCAGCGCGTTGTGAAGCGACTCCAGATCGGTTCTGCGCAGCGACTCCAGATCGGCCCCCGCGGCATCGTCCCGTCCACCCGAGGCCCTGCCGGGCTCGGGACGCTCACTGGCAACGGTCATGAAGGTTATTCAATCGTGACTGGGTGCGAGGTTCCATCCTCTCCCATCTGCCCACACCGCCGGACGACCACACCCGCTGTGTTTTGATGAGGTGGTGAGCAGGCCGCTGCAGCACCACGACCCGCCCCGCCTGGGGCCGTTCGTGCTGCAGGCCCGCCTGGGCAGGGCGCCGGCCGGGCTGGTCTACCTCGGACAGGGACCGGACGGCCGGGCGGTGTCGGTGGCGGTCCTCACGACCGGCGCCGCGCTCGACGCCGCGGCCAGGGACCGGTTCGTCACCGTCATCAGGGCCGCGGCCCGCCGGCGCGGCGGCGGTGACCTGCCGCCGGTCGTGGCCATGCACGACGGTCAGGCCCCCTGGGTGGCCGTGCCGTACGTCCCGGGCGGCCCCGGCGCCGAACGGTTCCTCGACCGGATCCTGGTCTCGGGCATGCTGACCGGCCGGTGGAGCGGGCCCGACTTCGCGCCGTACTGGCTGGGCGACGAAGCCCCGGCGCTGCCCGCCCCTCTGGGGCCTCCGCCGCCGCCGATCGCCACCCGCAGGTCCGTGGTGCTGGCGTCGGCACTGCTGGCCGCGCTCACGCTCACGCTGGCGGCCGTGGTGTGGCAGTTGCTGTTCCGCGGCGGCCACGACCCGCAGCCGCGGCCGCCGCTGCCGGCGACCAACTTCGTGCCCACGCCGCCGCCCCAGCCCACCGAGCCGGAACCGCAGGCACCGCGGGAGTCGACCACGCCCCGGCCCGGGCAGCCGTCGCCCGCCACCTCCCCCAGGCCCGGCGGCCCCGACGACGAGGGTGAACCCATCTGAGGGGGCAGGGTCACCCTTGAGGGGCCGGGGTCGCCGGGCTCGGCCGCTCGGTCACGCGGGGCGGAGGAGGGCGACCAGGAAGCTCGAGTCGTCCCTGAACGGACGCAGGTCCCACGCGGACAGCAGCAGGTCGGGTTCGAGCGCGCCGGCCGCGGCGTCCGCCAGGAACTCGCCGAACTCGTAGCCGCGGCCGACGCCGAAGCCGATCGCGGCCCGGCCGTCCGGCGCGAGGTGCGCACGGAACCGTTTCAGCACCTCACGACGGGTGCTCGGCGCGAGGAACGTCATCACGTTCCCGGCGCAGACGATGGCGTCGAACGGCGCGGTGACGCCCTGCGCGGGCAGGTCGAGTTCGGCCAGGTCGCCGACCATCCATCGCGGCCCGGGGTGGTCGTGCCCGGCGGCCTCGATCAGCGCCGGGTCGACGTCGACCCCGACGACGTCGTGGCCGGCCTCGGCCAACACGCCGCCGACCCGGCCGGATCCGCAGCCGGCGTCGAGGATGCGGGCTCGGCGCGGCACCATGGCGTCCACGAGGCGGGCTTCCCCGGCGAGGTCGTCACCGGCACGAGCCATGGAACGGAAGCGCTCGATGAACCAGGCGGAGTGACCGGGGTCGGCGGCGACCTTCTGCATCCAGATGCTCTGTTCAACCATGCCTGCATTCTCCCGGAGCGGAGGAACCGTACGTGCCCCGGCCAGGCTTCGGTGACCAGCCGCGGACGTCGATGAACCGCCTGGTCCCACTCGTGAGAGTCATCAGGAAGAACGGTGGGGGAAGTCCGGGCGGGCCTATAGCATCGTCTCCGCCGCGTCCCCACGGACGACCCGGGCGTCCCGAGACTTCCGCGACCATCGACTCCGCGCCGGGACGCCTTCATGGAAAGAGGGACATGGCATGAGTGACGTGGGACTGTTCTACGTCGGTGCGGTGCTGATCATCAACGGTCTCGGGCTCCTCGGGAAGATCACGCCCAAGGGAACCGCCCCGCTCAACTTCTTCGTCGGCACGCTGCAGGTGGTGACGCCGACCTTCCTCATCATGACCTCCGCCGGCGACAGGGCGATCATCGCCGGCGCCGCGGGGATCTACCTGTTCGGCTTCACCTACCTGTGGTCGGGCATCAACGCCGTGACCGGCTGGCCGGGGGAGGGGCTCGGCTGGTTCTCCCTGTTCGTCGCGTTCACCGCCGTGGGCTACGCCGCCTACCTGTGGCAGACCGGCGAGCGGGTGTTCGTGGTCATCTGGCTCACATGGGCGCTGCTGTGGCTCCTGTTCTTCCTCGTGCTCGGGCTCGGCCGCACCGGGCTCACCCGCTTCACCGGCTGGGTCGCGATCACCGAGGGGGTGCTCACGGCCGCGCTGCCGGCAGCCTTGGCGATCACCGGTCTCTGGCGCGACTCGGCGGAGGCGGCGCTGGCCGCCGCGGTGCTCGCGGTCGTCGCACTCGTCGTGCTGTGGCTGGTGGCGGCACGCACTCCCGTACGGCCGGCGCGGGAGGAGGCCGCACGCGCGGTGGCCGGATAGGCTCTGGGGCAAGCCGACGTAAAGGAGGGCGCGCCGCGTGGAGGCGGGCCAGATCGTGGTGCTGCTTCTTGCGGCGCTGTCGGCGGGCTGGGTGGACGCCGTCGTCGGCGGGGGAGGTCTGCTCCAGCTTCCCGCGCTGCTGCTGGCCGGGCTGTCGCCGGTGCAGGCGCTCGCCACCAACAAGTCCGCCGCCATCTTCGGCACGGCCTCCGCCGCCGTCACCTACGCCCGGAGGACGAAGCTCGACCGGGCGGTCGCCGTACCGGCCGGGGCGCTGGCGGTGGCCTTCGCCGGCCTGGGCGCGGCCTCGGCCGCCCTGCTCGACAGGGCGGTGCTGAACCCGCTGATCATGGTCGTGCTGCTGGGCGTCGCCGCGTTCGTCACGCTGCGCCCCGACTTCGGACGCCTGCCGCATCCGCACCTGCGCACCCGCCGGCGGGTGCTCACCGCGATCGTCGCCGCCGGCGTGCTGATCGCCTACTACGACGGCATCCTCGGGCCCGGCACCGGGACGTTCCTGCTCATCGCGTTCACCTCGATCCTGGGCGCCGACTTCGTCCACGCCTCGGCCACCGCGAAGATCATAAACACCGGGACCAATCTCGGCGCGTTGATCGTCTTCGGACTGCAGGGCCACGTCATGTGGGCCCTGGGCCTCGGCATGGCCGCCTGCAACATCGCCGGCGCCCAGATCGGCGCCCGGATGGCACTCAACCGCGGCTCAGGTTTCGTGCGGATCGTCCTGTTGTGCGTCGTCACCGCCCTGATCGCGAAACTCGCCTACGACCAGTTCGCCGTCCCGTAGCCGGGCCGCCGACCGTTTCATCAGACCGGGCCGGGTTGGGGGACGGGCTCCGGCTCGGGGCCGGGCAGAGGCTCGGCGGGGATGAGACGGACGTCGCGCAGCGCCAGCGGAAGCAGGCTGATCAGAACCTGCGCCAGACCGGCCGCCCACAGGGTCGGCGCGAGACCGAAGCGCGCCGCGGCGGGGGCGACGAGCGCGAGACCGATCGGCTGGCACGCCATGGCACCGAACCACTCATAGGCGCTCACGCGGGACAGGGACTCCGCGGGCACGTGCCGCTGCAGCGTCGTCTCCCACAGGGTGTTGAACACCATCAGCCCGATCCCGCCGCAGAAAGCTCCCGCGGCGGCGACAGCGAGCGGCATCCCGGTGGCCAGCGCCAGGGTGGGGAAGGCGAACAATGTGACCACGACGAGTCCGCTGCGCAGGGGGAACCGGGCGCGGACGTACAGCGAGACCGTCCCGCCGATCAGGCTGCCGAGGCCGAAGGCGGTGAGAAGGACCGCCCACGCGTGGTTCCCGCCGAGGGAGGACCTGCTCACCATCGGCCCGAGCACGATGAAGGCCGCGTAGAGCATGTTGATGAGCGACGCCGCGATGATGACGGCCCATACCCACCGTCGGCTGCGGAACGCCCGCCACCCGTCGAGGAGGTCACGCAGGAAGGGGCGTGCCCGCATGCGGCGGTCGCCCGGCGGCAGCCTCACCAGGGAGAGGAAGACGGCGCTGAGCAGGAACGTGGCCGAGTCGATCGCGACGGCCCAGCCGGGATTGCTCAGCGACACCAGCAGGCCCGCCAGCACGGGTCCGCCGACCATGGAGGCCGACTGGGCGATGCCGCGCAGCGCGTTGGCCGCCTGACGGTTGCCGGGATGTGTGGTCGCCTGCACGAGCCCGCTGATCGCGGGAGTGAACAGCGCCGAGGCGGTGCCGTGCACCACCTGCAGACAGATGAGCTGCCAGACCTGGGCCCGGCCGGTGAGCAGCAGGAAGGCCGTCGCCGCCTGGACGACGGCGCGGACGAGGTCGCTGCTGAGCATTACGGTCTGCCGGGGAAAGCGATCTCCGATGACGCCTCCCGCCAGCATGAAGACGACCTCGGGCACCGCTGCCGCCGCAAGCACCCAACCGAGATCCGCCGCCGATCCGGTCAGGCCGAGGACGGCGAGGGCGAGGGCCGGGCCGACCATGCGGTCGCCGAGGAGCGACGCGCACTGGGCCAGGAAGAACCAGCGGAAACCGCCATCCTTGAGCACGTTGAGCTTGTTCAAGGGGGCCCCTCGTCTGGCAGGTGGTGCACGTTCCACCGGCCTTCGGCGGTGTCCACGCCGGGCAGTCGCACGATCAGCGGGCAGATGTGGGCGGGGAGCAGCGTAACGACCGTGCCGGGCTCCGCGGTCGCGGGGATCGGCGTCCCGTCAGCGAGCGTCGCCACCTCCTCCGGGGACGCCCAGGGCTGCGCGGCACCCCGCAGCAGCTCGTCGGCGTCGGTACGGCCCCCGCCCAGCAGCGTGGCGCCGACGCTCAGGGCCACGTCGTCGAAGCCGCACATGCCGGCGGCCGCCATGCCGGCGTCCAACAGGGGGTAGGCTCCGCCGCAGATCTCGGTCACCCCGTCGACTTCGAGGGCTCCGTCCGCCGTGGGGGTCCCGCCCACCGCCACCACGGGGCAGGAGATCCGATGCGCGCGCAGATGCTCGGCACGGTCGACCAGCAGCCGGGCGAGGCCGCGTCCGATGTCGTGCCGCTTTCGCACCTCCGCGGGAGTCATCAGCGCGCGATAGCCGGTGACGCCGTCGAGCCGCAACTCCGGTCGTTCCTCCACCGCTCCCGCCAGCGCCAGTACCTCGTCACGGGTCATCGACCGGTCGCCGGTACGTTCGCCGACTTCTATCCGGACCCCGATCACGGTGCCCGCCTCGCGTGCCGCCGCCGCCAGCGCGGCCACGCCGTCCGCCCGATCGACGTGTACCGACAGGTCACAGTCGCGGCCCAGCTCGGCGAGGAGGGGCCACCGCCACTCCTCGAGCCAGGGCCAGGTCATGACGACGTCCCTCAGGCCCGCCGCGAGGTGGCGCCGGGCCTCCCGCACGTAGGTGACCGCGATCCCGGCGGCGCCGGCCGCGGCCTGACGCCGGGTCACCTCCACCATGCGGTGCGCCTTCACATGCGCCCGGACCCCGACCCCCGCGGCAGCGGCTTTCGCATGGAATCGGCGGATGTTCGCGTCAAGCCGGGAGACGTCCAACAGCGCGGTCGCCGTCATGTGGTTCCCAGCCCGTCCCACGCGTCCATCGCGAAGGAGAAGCCGGCCGGGCCGCCCGCCAGCATCTCACGCTGGCGCCGCGACTCTGTTTCGTCCGGGACGCCCACCCCGGTCAGCCCCAGGAAGATCTCTTCTTCCCAGGTGAGGCCCAGGACCTCTTCGATCGCCTCGTCGCGGGTGGCGGCGGTGAAGAACGCGCCGAGCCCCAGCGCGGTGGCGACGAGGTACGCGGTCTGACTGAGATGCCCCAGGTCCATGAAGAGCGTTCGGTACGTCCGGCCTGTTCGATATTTCCAGGCCGACCGGCGGAGCACGGCCGTGTAGAGCAGCAGAACCCCCGCGGTGTCCGCGTAGAGTTGACCGCCGCACCAGTGGACGAGCTCGCCGGAGTCAGGTCTGCCCGGTCTGACGGTCTCCAGACAGTGGTCCTGGGCCCGGTAGTGGTAAACGCCCGGCGGCACGCCGGAGACGCTGAGCACGACGGGGTAGACCTCGATGGCGTGCCGGGCTCCTCCCGAGGGGCTGGTCTTCAGCACGACCGATCCGACCCCCGGCACGTCTATCCGGTGGAACGGACCGGCCACCCAGCGCAGCAGGCCGCTCAGCTGCTCGGCGCTCACGGGATCGGCCGCGCTGAACCGGCGGGTGGTCCGGCGCGCCCGCAGGACGTGCCCGAAGTCGGCCCCGAAGTCGGCGCCGTCGGGCGACCCGCCCTCCGGCAGGCGGACCACCTGCCCGCCATGGGTCTTGAACGGGGAGGGCGAGGGCCGGGCCGTGGCCCGGCGGCGGATCTCGGCGGTGTCCTCGGCCGCGGTCAGGAACGCGTCATCGCGGCGGGTGCGGGTGGCGAGATGGTAATACGTCGCCGCTGAGCCCCAGGTGGACCACGGGCTTTCCCTTTCCTCGAGGAGATGCTCAGGGGATCCCTCGGCGACGAGGACATGCGCGGCGAGCAGTCGCTGTGCCAGCTCCGAGAGTTCGCCGTCCAGCTCGCGCAGATCGGTCCAGTGGGAAAGCGGCCGCAGCAGGGATTCCGCGGCCGCGCTCAGCGCGAACTGGCGATGTCTCAGCGGATCGTCGCATACCATTTGGCCATTTCGCCAGTGGAAGAAGACGAGGCGGGACACACGGACGCGCGTCATCGTGGAGAAACGCCCTCCCGCACACGATTTCCACATCGCGTGGAAGGGTTCCCCGACATTCCCTAGAAGGCCGGCTTCAGGCAGGTCTGCGGCGCCGAGTACTCGTCCTCGCCGAGTTCTTCGAACGCCACCAGAGGAGTCTCTGACTTGCTCGTTTCCGCAGCAGACATGGCGGTGACCTCCGTATTTGAAGAGCCGGTCGGGGATTTATCCGAATAGAAGGTAAAACTCGGAGATAGTTCGTGTCAATGGGCATGTCGACTCGGGGACGGCAGGTCGCGCGACCGCTGTCCATGCGGTCGCCGCCCCATCCCGTGGGTCCCTCGCGGATGAGAAGCGGGCCCGGTCGTCGCTACGTCGGCCGGTTCGCGGCGAGGGGTGTCCGGGGCCGCAGCGACGTCGCCGCGAAAGCGACGAACAGCGCCAGCACGGCCGGCGCGAACAGGGCGCGGGGAAGACCGACCAGCTCGGCCAGGGCCCCGATCAGGACGGGCCCGGTGAGGAATCCGGCGTAACCGAGGCTGGCGACGGCGGCCAGGGCCCGTCCCGCCTGGGCGGGATCGCGATGGCCCGCCGCCGAGAACACCTGGGGGACGATGCACGACAACCCCGCCCCGAACAGGCCGAAACCGATCACCCCGGCCACCGGGTGGTCGATCAGGAGTGAGATCCCGAGCCCCGCCCCGGCCAGGACCCCGCAGCCGCGGACGAGCGCGACCGGGCCCAGCCGGGCGACCAGCCCGTCTCCGGCGAAGCGTCCCGCGGTCATCGTGATCGAGAAGGTGGCGTATGCGGCGGCCGCGAAGCCGGGGGAGGAGCCGAGGTTGTCGCGCAGGTAGACCGAGCTCCAGTCGGCGGCCGCACCCTCGCCGATCATGCAGCAGAAACCGAGGACGCCCAGCAACAGCACACCCCTGCCGATGGGCGGCCGCTTCGGCCGTTTCCCTGTCCCGGATGCGGCGGGCCGCCGGTCCGGCTCGTCCCGTACGGCCCAGCCGGCGCAGAGCAGCGCGACGGCCAGGATCACGGCTCCGACCGCGGCGAACGTCATCCCCGGGCTCACCTCGTAATGGGCGAACAGGCCACCCGCCGACGCGCCGGCGAACCCGCCCACGCTGAACACCGC
The DNA here is from genome assembly GCF_016863115.1 of Sphaerimonospora thailandensis. Classification (GTDB taxonomy): domain Bacteria; phylum Actinomycetota; class Actinomycetes; order Streptosporangiales; family Streptosporangiaceae; genus Sphaerimonospora; species Sphaerimonospora cavernae. The sequence goes on along the minus strand of NZ_BOOG01000042.1, from coordinate 24,574 downwards.
GTGGAAGGACGACATGAGCGGCCTGCCGTACGCACGCTCGACGACGACCGCGTTGGCGTTCATCGCGACATCGAGGGTGCCGTAGACCGCGCCGAACGCGAACAGCGCCAGAGCGAGTGCCGCCAGGTTGGGGGCGTAGGCGGGGAACACCAGCACGACCCCCATGACGAGGGCCAGCGGGACCGCGACGCCGCGGCTGCCGTACCGGTCCACCAGGCGGCCGACGAGCTGCATGCCGGTGATGGCGCCGGCGGCGATCGCGAGCAGCCCCAGGCTCAGCTCGCCGTTGCTCAGCCGAAGGCCCGACTTGATGGCCGGAATGCGGGCGGTCCAGGCGCCCATGGCCGCCCCGGACAGCAGGAACAGCCCGTAGACGGCGACGCGGGCGCGCAGCAGCGCGGACGGCGCGAGCGTGACGTTCACGAGGTGGCGGCCCGGACGGCGACGGCGCGTACGGTGACGCCGGCGGCGGTGAGCGCGTCGTGCTGGTCGCGGGGGATCGCCTCGTCGGTCACCACCACGTCCAGCCGGTCCAACGGGCATACCGCGCCGAAGGCGGTGCGGCCGAACTTGCCGGAGTCGCAGGCGATCACCACGCGCCGGGCCGAGGCGATCGCGGCCTGCTTGACGGCGACCTCGGGCAGATCGTGCGCGGTGAGCCCGTGCTCGGCCGACAGCCCGCAGCAGCCGATCACCGCGGTGTCGAAGCGCAGCGCCCTGATCGAGGTCTCGGTGAGCGGCCCCACGAAGTTCATCTCGCCGGGCCGCACCTCGCCTCCGGGCAGCACGAGGCGGATGCGGGGTGCGCCGGCCAGTTCCTGCGCCGCCTGCATCGCCAGCGGCAGCACGGTGAGGCGCCGGTCGCGCACGGCCCGGGCGACCTCGAGCGTGGTGGTGCCGCCGTCCAGCAGCACGGCCTCACCATCGGCGAGCAGGCTCGCGACCTCCGCGCCGATCAGGCGTTTGGCCTCGACGGCCTCGCGCTCCCTGACCCCGAACGGCGGTTCCTCACCGCGCAGCAGCAGGCTCAGCGCGCCGCCGCGCACGCGCCGCACCACGCCCTGCTGGGCGAGCTCGTCCAGGTCCCGGCGGATCGTCATCTCGGAGACGCCGTGCTCGGCGGCCAGGTGGGTCACCGACACGCTGTCGGACGTGCGTAACGCGTTCATGATCGCGCGAATGCGATCGGAACTTTCCATGTGTGCATTCGAACATATGACATGTGCTATAGGCAACAAAATCTACATCGTAAACCTGGCAGACTGGATCGCGTGCGCGCGAGCCGGTTACTGTCCCTGCTGCTTCTGCTGCAGACCCGCGGCGACATGACGGCCACGCAGATCGCCGCCGAGCTGGAGGTCTCCGTACGCACTGTCTACCGCGACGTGGAGGAACTGTCGGCGGCCGGGGTGCCGGTGTACGCCGAACGCGGACCACTCGGCGGATATCGGCTGCTCGACGGGTACCGCACCCGGCTGAACGGCCTGACCCCCGCCGAGGCGTCCTCGCTGTTCCTGGCCGGGCTGCCCGGCCCCGCCGCGGAGCTGGGCCTGGCCGATCTCGCCGCGGCGGCCGAGCTGAAGCTGCTGGCGGCGCTGCCGCCGGAGCCGCGCTCCCAGGCGGCCAGGATGCGCGAGCGGTTCCATTTCGACGTCCCGGGCTGGTACCAGGGCAACGACGAGGCGCCCTTCCTGACGGACATCGCCGAGGCGGTCTGGGACGACCGGGTCGTACGGATGCGCTACCGCAGATGGGGACCGGCCGAGGTGGAGCGGACGCTGCACCCCTATGGCCTGATCCTCAAGGGCGGCGCGTGGTATCTGGCGGCGGCCTGCTCCGGCAGCGTCCGCACCTACCGCGTCAGCCGGATCCTCGAGGCCGAGGTCCTCGACGAGTGCTTCGAACGGCCGCCGGACTTCGACCTCGCCGGGTTCTGGAGACGGTTCGCCGCCGACTTCGCCGCACGCATGTACACCGGCCACGCGGTCGTACGGCTCCAGCCCGGCATCGAGGACCTGCTGCGCTACACGCTCGGCCGCGACGTCGTCGACAAGGCCCTGGCCGGCGGCCTCACCGACCCCGACGGCTGGACCCGCGTGACGCTGCCCGTCGAATCGCTCAACCACGCGCGCTGGCAACTGCTGCGCCTGGGGGCCTCGGTCGAGGTCGTGGAGCCCGCCGAGTTGCGCACGCTCATGGCCGACACGATCAGCGAGCTGTCCCGCCTGTACGGGTAGGGGTGCTCCTCGGCACGACCTGCGGCGTCTTGGCAGACATAAGCGACCTGTCCGGCGGATGGCGCTGGCTACGATGATCCTTTCTGCCTGCCGTACGAGACCGGAGTGAAGCATGCTGCCAAGGAAAGGCGCCACGCTGCTGCTGGCGGCCGTGTTAGGGATGGCGGTCGCTGCGCCGGCCTCGGCCGCGCCGGCCCGGCAGTCCCCGTCGACCTGGTCATATGCCGAGCTGTCCCCACACGACGGCTATGACGTCTTCCACGTCGTGGCCGCCGCGGGTCCATCGGACATCTGGGCGGTCGGGGCACAGGACGCGGCCATGACCACGCCCCCGAAGGTCCTCCGCGGCACCGCCACCCAGATCCTCGAACACTTCGACGGCACGGCATGGCGGCGGGTCGCCGGGCCGCCCGGGGGCATCCTGGAGTTGTCGGCATCGGGTCCGGGCAACGTGTGGGCCATCACCAGGCACGGGTCGAACCCGCGTAAGCCGTCGTTCCGCGCGGTGCGCTGGGATGGAAGGCGCTGGACGACCATGCACGCCGGTTCCGGTTCCGGTTCCGGCTCCGCGCTCAAGTCGATGGCCGCCACAGGGGATGGCGGCGCCTGGCTGGCCACGACGACCCGAACCTCCAACGGCAGGACCCGCGACGGGCTGCTCCGATACACCGGCACCCGGTGGCGTACTGTGCCCACTCCGAAGAACCTGGAAATATCCACGATCGTCGCACGCGGGAAGAACGACGTGTGGGTGGTCGGCCGGTACGACTCCGGCAAAGCCGTTTACGACGACACAACCGGTGGCGTCCCCGCCGTGCTGCGCTGGGACGGCCGGTCGCTCAAGCGGGTGCCCGTCCCCGAACGTGCCATGCCGCGCCACTACAAGGCCCTCAACGTCACCGGCATCGTCGTCGGCAAGGGCGGTGATCTCTGGCTGACCTGCGATGACGTCACCGACGGGTCGTTCAGGGGCGTGCTGTACCGGCACGCGGGCAAGTGGCGCAAGCTCACAGAACCAGACCGCTCACTGCTGGAGCGCATCATCCCCGACGGCCGGGGAGGCGCCTGGTTCGACTACGGTCTGTCCCGCCCGATGTGGCACCACCGCGGCGGAAAGTGGACCGGGACCGCACCACCAGAGCTCCCCGCCGGGCGGACGTTCGGGGATTTCACCGGGACGGTCTCCGGAGATGCCACGCTCATCCCCGGAACCACCCGGATCGTCCGGGTGGGCGCCTCATCCGTTCCGATCGAGGGCAAGGTGATCAGTCCGCAAACCATGCTGCCGTCGTACAACTCCACCGACCGGCTGATCGTCACCGGCCCCGGCGAGGCGTGACCGGCGGCCGTACGGCCACCCGTTAAACCGGTTGCGCCGCCGGTACCGAGATCGACAGGCTGAGCGGGTGTTCCTTTTGGCCTTCGCAGGTGCCTGCGTCCTGCTCGCGATGGTCCCCGGTGTCAGCACAGCCGTGATCCTGCGTCAGACGATCCGGGCGGGCCGCGCCTCCGGCGTCGCCGCGACCCTCGGCAACGAGACCGGCATCTTCCTGTGGGCGATGGCGGCCGTTTTCGGATTTCGGATTGTCGGCGCTGGTGCTGGCCTCGGAGGTGGCGTACGCGGTGATGAAAGCGGTCGGCGCCGTCCTCTTGGTCGTGATGGGTGTCCAGTCGCTGTGGCAGGCCCACCCGCTGCGGAAGGCGCGGCGCGCCCGTGCCGTACGAGACGCCGGACCGGGCCAGCAGGAGCCGGAGGCGGCGCGGGGCTGGCGGCGCTCGTATGTCCTGGGGTTGGCGACCTGCGGCGCCAACCCGAAGGCCGCCGTGTTCGCCATGTCCTTCCTCCCGCAGTTCGTCCCGGCCGGGGCGGACGTCCCGGCGACGCTGACGCTGCTGGCGGTGATCTGGGTCGTGGTCGACACGGTGTGGTACCTCGCCGTGATCTGGTTCGTGGGCCGGGTCGGGGCCGTCTTCAGCCGGCCAGCCGTACGGCGCCGCATTGAGCAGGTGTCGGGGATGGTGCTGATCGGTCTCGGCGTGCGCGTCGCCTTGGAGGCACGATGACGACCTCGCATGAGCTCTGGTATCAGCATGGGGGAGCGGGCGACCCGGTGGTGCTGCTGCACTCCAGTGTCGCCGACGCCCGGATGTGGGACCCGCAGTGGGCGGCGCTGACCGGCGCGTTCCACGTGGTGCGGATGGACTTCCGCGGCCACGGGCGTACGCCGTGCCGGGCGGACGGTCCCTACTCCGACGCCGGGGACGTCGCGGCCGTGCTGGCCACGCTGGACCTGACCGGGGTCACGCTGGTCGGATCCTCCTACGGCGGCCGGGTGGCGCTGGAGCTGGCGACCGAGCACCCCGATCTGGTGTCCCGGCTTGTGCTGTTCAACGCGGGCTGCGACCTGCCCCCGACACCCGACCTGGAGGCGTTCGACGCGGAGGAGGACCGCCTGATCGAGGCGGGCGACATCGGGGGAGCGGTCGAGCTGAACGTACGGACCTGGCTCGGCCCGGAGGCGGACGACGAGACACGCAAGCAACTGGCCGAGATGCAGCGCCACGCGTTCGAGACGCAGCTCGCGGCCGACCCCCTGCCCGAACGGCGTCGCGGCCGCATCGACCTGTCGCTGCTCGGCGCACCCGCCCTCGTCGTCGCCGGCGGGCGCGACCTTCCGTACTTCCGAGAGAGCGCCCGGCACATCGCGGGCAGCATGGCGGACGCGACCTTGGTCGAGCTGGACTGGGCCGGCCATCTGCCGAACCTGGAGCGTCCCGACGAGGTCACCTCCCTGCTGCTCAAGCTCCTCTAATGAGTCTACTTTGTAAAGGTTGGCGGTTTATGCAGAACATAACTACTCAAACAACAGACAAACCATCACCAGTGCCCAGGGTTTCCTGCGTGTTCGTCTGCCATGACGGTCAGGGACGGGTCCTGCTGGCTCGTCGCGGGGCAGGGGCACGCGACGAGCCGGGGAGCTGGGACAGCGGGGCGGGCGCGCTGGAGTTCGGCGAGACGTTCGAGGCGGCGGTCGCCCGCGAGGTCCGCGAGGAGTACTCAGCCGACGTGCTGGAGCTTCACCAGATCGGTGTGCGCAACGTGGTCCGGCGGGATCCGCCCTCCCACTGGGTCGCGGTGGTCTTCGCGGTCAGGGTGGATCCCGCCGCGGTCGAGCTCGGGGAGCCGCACAAGCTCGACGAACTCGCCTGGTTCACGCTGGACGCGCTGCCGCATCCGCTGCACTCCCAACTTCCCGCGACCCTCGAACTCTTCGGCGCCTCAGCGGTGTAGTGCCTTCCCGGAAATGTCGGTGGCGGACGGCAGGATGCCCGTCATGGCGACGTGGCAGGACATCGAGAAGGAGATCCCCGAGTTGGCCGCCCGCGTGCTGGCGATCATGGGGAGGACCAAGCACAAGACCATGGCGACGCTCCGCAAGGACGGCTCCCCGAGGATCAGCGGCACCGAGGTCGAGTTCAAGGACGGCGAGGTCTGGCTGGGCTCGATGCCGGGCGCGATGAAGGCGCTCGACCTGCGCCGTGACCCCAGGCTGGCGATCCACAGCGCATCGGAGGAGCCCGACGAGGCGAGTCCGGGCAGGTGGATCGGCGACGCGAAGCTCGCCGGCCGGGCGGTCGAGGTCACCGACCCGGAGGTCAAAGAGGGAACCGATGCTCCGGGCGGGCAGGACTTCCACCTCTTCCGGGTTGACGTGCGCGAGGTGGTGGTCACCGGCGTGGACGAGGCGGGGGAACACCTGGTGATCGAGATGTGGCACGAGGGCGCCGGCCACCGCGTGCTCCACCGCAAATGAGCGTGAACGGTTGCCTCAGTGGACGCTGAAGCCGCCGTCCACGCAGATGGTCTGGCCGGTGACGTACGCACAGGCGTCCCCGGCCAGGAACACGGCGGTGCCGGCGAAGTCGGCGGGGATGCCGTTGCGGCCGGTCATGGATCGCGCGGCGAGGGCCTCGACCCGCCCGGGCACGGCCCGGGCGGGTGCGGTCAGCGGGGTGAGCACGAACCCGGGGATGATCGTGTTGCTGGTCACTCCGTGCCGAGACCACGCCTCCGCCTGGGAGCGGGTGAGTCCGCAGATGCCGGCCTTGGAGGCGCCGTAGACACCGCTGTCACCGAACGCGCTGATCGACTGCTGGGAACCGATGTTGATGATGCGTCCCCAACCGCGGTCGGCCATGCGCGGCCCGAAGTGCCGGCCGAGCAGGAACGGCGCGGTCAGGTTGACGGCGATGGTCCGGTCGTAGTCGTCGGGAGTGAGCTCGGCCATGGGCTTGCGGATGTTGTTGGCCGCGTCGTTGACCAGGATGTCGATCTCGCCGAACACGCGCGGAGCCTCCGCGCACACGCGGGCCACGGCGTCGCGGTCGCCGAGGTCGGCGCTGATGGCGGCGGCCCGCACACCCTGCTTTTCCAGCGTCTTCACGGCCTTGGCGAGTGCTTCGGCACGCCGGGCCACCAGGATCACGGCCGCCCCGGCCAGACCGATCGCCTCCGCCATCGCGTACCCGATGCCCGAGCTGCCGCCGGTCACCAGCGCCACCCGGCCGTTGAGCGTGAACAGCTTCTCGACGTAGGACGACATACCGCGGGAACTTAGCAGTTAGGGTTTGGCCGTCCCCCGTCGTCGACTCAGGAGCTCCCCGCGATGACCTCCCTGGCCAGGCTGAGCCTCGCCAACCGCACTCTCGTGATATTGATCACACTCGTGCTGGGCGTGTTCGGCGCTCTCGCGATCCCCTCCCTGAAGCAGCAGCTTTTCCCGTCGCTGGAGTTCCCCGCCGCTTTCGCGGTGGCGAGTTACCCCGGCGCCGCCCCGGAGATCGTCGAAGAGCGGGTCACCAAGCCGATCGAGAACGGCTTCCAGGGCATCCCGGGGCTCACCGGCATCACCTCCACCTCAAAGGAGGGCCTGGCCCAGATCCAGGTGAAATACGAGTACGGCACCGACGTCGACGCCGTGATCGGCAAGATGCAGCAGGCGGTGAGCCGGGTCAAGGCTCAGCTTCCGGCCGGTGTCGACCCGCAGATCGTGGCCGGGAGCACCGACGACATCCCGGTCATGGTCATCGCGGTGAGCGACGGCGGCGACGAGCAGGGCACGGCCGGAAAAATCGACAAGACCGTGGTGCCGCGGCTGCAGACGATCGAGGGGGTCCGCGACGTCGCCGTCAGCGGCGCTCACGAGAAGCAGGTCGTGATCACGCCCGATCCGGTCAAGATGGTCCTGGCCAGCGTGTCACCGGCGGCGATCCCGGATCTGCTGCGCGCCAACGGCGTGACGATCCCGGCGGGCACGCTGACCGACGACGGTAAGTCGCTGACCGTGCAGACCGGAGACCGCATCGGCAGTGTCGACGACCTGAAGAACCTGTATCTGACACCGGCCGCCGCCCCCGCCCAGCCGGGCACCCGCGCCAAGCCCGCCAAACCGAGCAAGCCGGTCAAGCTCGGCGACGTCGCCACGGTCGCCGTGCAGGACGCCCCGGTCACGTCGCTGACCCGCACCAACGGCCGCCCCAGCATGGGCGTGTCGATCACGATGACCCCGGACGGCAACGCCGTACGGATCTCCCACGCGGTACGAGACGCCGTTCCCGACCTGACCCGTGACCTGGGCGACGCGGCCGAGCTGACCGTGGTGTTCGACCAGGCCCCCTACATCGAGCGGTCGATCGGGGACCTCACCACCGAGGGCCTGCTCGGCCTGGCGTTCGCCGTGCTGGTCATCCTGGTGTTCCTGCTGTCGGTGCGGTCGACGCTGGTCACCGCGGTGTCGATCCCACTGTCGGTGATCATCGCGCTGATCGCGTTGTGGCTGGGCGACTACTCGCTCAACATGCTGACGCTCGGCGCGTTGACGATCGCCATCGGCCGCGTCGTCGACGACTCGATCGTGGTGCTGGAGAACATCAAGCGGCACCTCGCCTACGGCGAGGAGAAACGCCGCGCCATCCTCACCGCGGTGCGCGAGGTGTCCGGCGCGGTGACGGCCTCGACGTTGACCACGGTCGCGGTGTTCCTGCCGATCGCGTTCGTCGGCGACATGGTGGGGGAGCTGTTCAACCCGTTCGCGGTCACGGTGACCGTGGCGCTGCTGGCCTCGCTGCTGGTCGCGCTGACCGTGATCCCGGTCCTGGCGTACTGGTTCCTGAAGGCGCCCGCGATGTCCGCGCAGGAGATCGAGGCGGTGCGGGAGGACGCCGAACGCCGGGAGCTGCGCAACCCCCTGCAACGGGCCTATCTGCCGGTGCTGCGGTTCGCCACCAGCAGGCGGCTGGTCACGCTGCTGATCGGCCTGGTGGTGTTCGCCGGGACGATGGCGCTGGCGCCGCACCTGAAGACGAACTTCCTCGACTCTTCCGGCATGGACACCACGCAGATCACCCAGCGGATGCCCACCGGGACGGATCTGGCCACCACGGACTCGGCGGCCAAGAAGGTCGAAGCGGTCCTCGGGTCCCTCACAGGGGTGGAGTCCTACCAGGTGACCGTCGGCGGCGGAAACCGGATGCTCGGCGGACTGGGCGGCTCCGCCGACCGCGCGACGTACTCCGTGACGGTCGCCGAAGGGACCGACACCCCGGTGCTGGAGCAGACGCTGCGCGACCGGCTCAAGGGTGTGCCGGGCGTCGGCGACATCACCGTCGGCGGGGGAGGCGGAGGCTTCAACTCCGACCAGGTCCAGGTCATCCTGCGGGGTTCCGACACCGCCGTGCTGAAGGCCGCGGCCGTCTCCGTCCGCGACGCGCTCACCGGCATCGAAGGCCTGCGTGATGTCGCCTCAAACCTGGAAGACAGCACGCCGAGGGTGGAGGTCCACGTCGACCGGGAGAAGGCGGCGGCCCTGGGCCTGACCGAGGCCGGCATCGGCCAGGTCGTCGCGCAGGCCTTCCGTGGCGCGCCGATCGGCCAGATCGACGTCGACGGCCGCTCCAGCGACATCGTGCTGCGCGGCGGTGACGCGCCCACCGACCTGGCCGCGATCCGCGCCGTCCAGGTGCCGACGGCGACCGGCATGGCCAAGCTGAGTGACGTCGCCGACGTGGTGGAGGCCGCGGGCCCGACGCAGATCACCCGCCAGGACGGGACACGGACCGCGACCGTCTCCGGCAGGGCCGAGGCCGCGGATCTCGGCGCGATCACCGCGGAGGTGGACGCCAAGCTCAAGGGGATGAAGCTGCCGGCCGGGGTGCACTACGAGATCGGCGGTGCCAGCGCCGATCAGGAGGACGCGTTCGCCGATCTCGGTCTGGCCATGCTGCTGGCCGTCGCGATCGTCTTCCTGATCATGGTGGCGACGTTCCGCAGCCTGGTGCAACCGTTGATCCTGTTGGTGTCGATCCCGTTCGCGGCGACCGGCGCGCTCGGGCTGCTGCTGGTCACCGACACCGCTCTCGGCGTGCCGGCGCTGATCGGCATGCTGATGCTCATCGGCATCGTGGTCACCAACGCGATCGTGCTGATCGACCTGGTCAACCAGTACCGGGACAAGGGGATGGGCATCGTGGAGGCCGTCATGGAGGGTGGCCGGCGACGGCTGCGCCCGATCCTGATGACCGCGATCGCGACGATCTGCGCGCTGACCCCGATGGCGCTCGGCGTGACCGGTTCCGGCGGTTTCATCTCCCAGCCGCTGGCCATCGTCGTCATCGGCGGCCTGATCTCCTCGACCCTGCTCACGCTGGTCCTGGTGCCGACCCTGTACACGATGGTCGAGCGCACCAAGGAACGGCTGCGGAAGCGCCGTACGCCCAAGACCCGGGCGGACGGCCCCGAGGTGACGATCTACGACGAGAAATCCCTCACCCCGGTCAAGTGACAACCGCCGCGACCGCGCTGACCGCATCGCTCTGTCAGGAGCGGTCGGCGCGGTCGCGGATCGTGGGCGTTCTCATCCGGGGAACGCCCGATGACAGCAGTGAGAGGGCGGCCAATAGACTGTGCCAACGTGAGTGTCAAGCCGCGTATCCCGAATGTCCTGGCCGCCCGCTACGCCTCGCCGGAGCTGGCCCGCCTGTGGTCCCCGCAGCACAAGATCGTGCTGGAGCGCAGGCTGTGGCTCGCGGTGCTCAAGGTCCAGGCCGACCTCGGGATCGCCGTGCCCGGCCAGGCGATCGCCGACTACGAGAAGGTCGCCGACCTCGTCGACCTGGCCGCCATCGCCGAACGCGAACGCGTCACCCGGCACGACGTGAAGGCCCGCATCGAGGAGTTCAACGCGCTCGCCGGCCACGAACACGTGCACAAGGGCATGACCTCCCGCGACCTGACCGAGAACGTCGAGCAACTGCAGATCCGCGACAGCCTGCTGCTGGTCCGCGACCGGGTCGTCGCGCTGCTCGCCCGGCTCGGCAGGCTGGCCGGCGAGCACGCCGCCACCGTCATGGCCGGCCGCTCCCATAACGTCGCCGCGCAGGCGACCACCCTCGGCAAGCGCTTCGCGACCGCGGCCGACGAGCTGCTGGTGGCGTACGCGCGGCTGGAAGGCCTGCTGGAGCGCTACCCCCTGCGCGGGATCAAGGGCCCGGTCGGCACCGCCCAGGACATGCTGGACCTGCTCGGCTCACAGGAGCGGCTGGCGCAGCTGGAGGACCGGGTCGCCGCCCATCTCGGCTTCGCCCGGCGCTTCACCAGCGTCGGACAGGTCTACCCGCGTTCGCTCGACTACGACGTACTCACGCTGCTGGTGCAACTGGCCGCCGCGCCGTCGTCGCTGGCCAAGACGATCCGGCTGATGGCCGGGCACGAGCTGGTCACCGAGGGGTTCGCCGAGGGCCAGGTCGGCTCGTCGGCGATGCCGCACAAGATGAACACCCGCTCCTGCGAGCGTGTCAACGGCCTGACCGTCGTCCTGCGCGGGTACGCCTCGATGGCCGGGGAACTCGCCGGAGACCAGTGGAACGAGGGTGACGTGTCCTGCTCGGTGGTCCGCCGGGTCGCCCTGCCCGACGCGTTCTTCGCCTTCGACGGCCTGATCGAGACGATGCTGACCGTGCTCGACGAGTTCGGCGCGTTCCCCGCCGTCATCGAGGCCGAGCTGAACCGCTACCTGCCGTTCCTGGCCACCACCAAGATGCTGATGGCAGCGGTGCGGGCCGGCGTCGGCCGGGAGACCGCCCACGAGATCATCAAGGAGCACGCCGTCGCCTCGGCGCTGGCCATGCGGTCACGGGGCGCCGCCAACGAACTGCTGGACCGGCTCGCGGCCGACTCCCGCTTCCCCCTCGGCCGGGCCGAGCTGGACGCCCTGCTCGCCGACCGGATCTCCTTCACCGGCGGCGCCGCCGCCCAGGTGGCCGAGCTCACCGGGCGAATCGGCGAGATCGCCGCACGCCATCCCGAGGCCGCCGCCTACACCCCCGGCGCCATCCTCTGAGCCCGCGGTGCGGGAGTTGACGGGCATCGAGGATGTCGTGGCCGCCTCCGATGACGATGACCTGATCGTGTGGGCGGCCCAGGGCATGAAACCCGGCGTTCGGGCCTGGGCGTACGGCGACGCCGTCGCCGTGGCCGGCCCACAGATCGCTCGCGGCGACCGGCTCGCCATCCGGGGCGGCGCCGCCCACGCCATCCCGCTGGTACGGCATGCCCTGGCCGAGGTGGGTCCGTCGTTCCGGCCGTTCGGTGACGCCGATGTCGTCCGTGAAGTGACACAGAAGATCGAGAAGATCCACTTTTCAGCCAATTTCTCCTGGATGGTGACGCGCAAGCCGCCCGAGCCGTACGCACTCGGACCGCCCGCCCGGGAGCCGTCCGCCCGGGAGCCGTACGAGCGGGCGGGATGGTTGGACGGCGACGACGAACCCGGCGTGGCGGACCTGCTCACAACGGCCCATCCCGACTCTTATGCCGTTCCGGGCCTGGCCGGGGTGCACCGCTGGGCGGGTATCCGCGGCAGCGGGGGCGAACTGCTCGCCGTCGCGGCCGATGCCTGGTCCGCGCCGGGCGTCGGCCTGATCGCCGGGGTGGCGACGGCCGTACGGGCCCGCCGGCGTGGCCTGGGGGAGCGGGTCTGCCGGTTCGTCACCGAGGCGCTGCTGGCCGAGCACGGCAGGGCGGCGCTGATGGTGGACGACTGGAACGACACCGCCATCGGCGTCTATGAGCGGCTCGGTTTCGCCCGTCGGCGCGTCGCGTCATCCAGGGTCGTCACCGATTGACGACGCCCGGCAGTTCGGTCAGCGTGCCAATCGTGACGACCGGAGCGGGCACGCGCAGGCCGGTGCGGTGGCGGTCCAGCCAGACGCCGTGCATGCCGACCCGGGTCGGGCCGATCGCGTCGAGTTCGAGATTGTCGCCCACGAGCAGCACCTCATCCGGGCGCAGGCCCAACTTCGCGGCAGCCCGCAGGTAGCACTCCGGCTCCGGCTTGAAACGGCCGCCGAGCGAGTCGGGCGTCAGCACCGGGTCGAGCCGGTCCAGCAACCCGAGGCGGCGCAGCTTGGCCTCCTGCTGCACGGGCACCCCGTTGGTCAGCACGGCCAGCGTCAGCCCCCGGCCGCTGTCGCGGAGGACGTCCAGCACCGGCGCGGCGTCGGGGAAGGCCGCCCAGGCGGTCTCATAATGCGTGAGGAAGTCAGCGAACGCCGCATCCAGATTCGGCGGCACGGGCAGGCCGAGCCGTACGCAGAACTCCCGCAGGCGCCTGCGCCGCTGCTCCTCGAAGGAGCACTCCCCGGAATGCCAGGCAGGCAGGTGCTTGTCCTCCAGTTCCCGCCACAGCGAGGGGGTCTGCGCCAGCAGTTTATGGCCGGGGGAGATCGACTCGGTCCAGCAGGTGACGCCGTGGGCAACCGCATCGCGGTGGTCGAAGAGGGTCTCGTCGAGGTCGAACAGAATTGCCCTGATCACAAGCAGCGATTCTCTCAGGCCGGACGGAGCCGGCGGAAACGTTCGCCGCACGCGCGGCTTTCAGCTCTCGCCGGAATCGTCCGCGCCTGGCCGGGTGGCGTTGCGGCGGAGCAGGGGGTGGAAGTTCATCGCCGCCTCCAGTTCACCGGGCAACTCGTCGCGGTAGCGGCCGAGAGTCGACAGGTCGCTGTGGCCCAGCACCCGGCGCACCGCGTCCATGTCGGTGCCGTCGGCCAGCAGGTGCGTGGCGGTCGTGTGCCGTAAGCCGTGCGGGGTCACATCGCGGCGCTGCCCGGGCTCCACCCGCTGCTGCACCCGGTCGATCACCGCCTGTACGTCACCGCGTGCCAGCCTGCGTCCGCGCCACGACAGCAGCAGCGCCTTGTCGTCCCCGCCGCCCGGCCGTGCCTGAAGGTAGGCGTCGAGTAGCAGGGCGACGTCCTGTGGGAGGGGGACGTCCCTCGTCCGCCCGCCCTTGCCGAAGATCCGCCAGTAGCGCACCCCGTCGTTGGTGTAGAAGTCCTCCACGTTGGCCCGGACCAGCTCCGACACCCTCGGTCCGAGCGTGACCAGCAGCAGTACGATCAGCGCGTCGCGCACCTCGGTCCGCTGGTCCCGCCGCTTCGGCTTCGCCGGGCCGGCCTCGGCGGCGGGGGATCGGGCAGCCTGGATCAACCCCTCGGCCTGCTCCCTGGTCAGGGCGCGGCGCTCCGGGCGCAGCCCGCCGCGTTCCCGTGCCGTCACAGACGAGGCCGCCATCGGGTTGAGATGCACCCACCCCGCGACCGCCGCATGTTTGAAAAGCGCGGACACCGATCGGCGGAACCGCGCCTGCGACGCCGCGCTCTGCAGCCCTTTTCCGGGTGCGTCGCGCCTGGGTGGTTGGGCCGTTGTTGTGCGTCTTTCGTCTGGTTTGCGGGCGAAGGCCAGCAGGGCTGCGTCGATGTCCTCACCGGTCAGGTCGTCGAGCACCCGCTCCGGGCCGGCCAGGCGTACGAACGTGGCGACGTCCCGTGCGTACACTTCGGCGGTGGCGGGGGAGAGGGCCCCGGTCAGTGTCCTGGCCCGGACCAGCTCCACGTAGCGGTCGGCGGCCTCCTGCACGGTCAGTCGGTTCATCTGGGCGGGCAGCATGATCTACACAGTACCGATCACGACCGACAGTAAGCCCCCGGTGTGCGGTGAACCGTTCACCTTTGAGGGCAGATGGACGCTCGGGTGATGGACAACAGGGCTTGTGCAGCTGGCATGCTGCGCCGCCAGTGAGGAGAAGTGCCCGATACCCGACAGAATTCACCTTCTGTCCGATATGACGTCTAGAGCGTGTTTACGAATGCTTCAGCCTCGGTTTGTCCCATTCCGGTTTCGCCGCGCACCAGGAACACGGCCTGTTCGATGCGGCCGGCCGCCTTGAGCTCGCGTACCCGCGTCGCCAGATCGGGTGCGGCGAGGTGGGCGGACCCTGCCGGGTGGACGGGCACGGCCTGGCCGGCTCCCAGGGTTTCCGCGATCATCTTCGCCTCTTTGAGGCCGAGCCCGGTGCGTTCCCGGATGAGCTTGATCGCCTCGATCTTCCGGCCGGCCGCCCACATTTCCCGCACCTCGTGCTGTACGTGGGCCGGAATGGGCGGCAACAGGCCCGGCGTCCGCCAGGCGAGCTGCCCGCCGGGCCGTGCCCCCGCTCGGACGGCGGCGAAGATCACAAAGATCACCGCTCCGAGCACGAGGCCGCCGAGTAACAGGAAAAGAACTTCAAAGGTCCCTAATCCAACCACTCTGTGATCGTACGACTCCGCCCATCGGGTGGCCAAAGATGAACGGATTGACGTCTGGGCCGAACCGGGCGCAGGACCGGGTTTCTCCCCTCTCCCGGAGGCATCACGCGATGCGCGATAATGGACATTATGTCAAGTAGTCTGTTCGCGGGCGCTCCCCCTCCGTCGGCTGTGATCGTTCTGTCCGGTGTCGCTGAGTTAGGCTGTCTTCGGCTGACCGGGGCTTTTCACGGCCGGAGCCTCGCCGGTGGTCGCAACGTTTAAGGGTTGGAAGAGGTCTGATCCGCTCTCCTTCGGTGGGCGTGGTCTGGGAGTTGGGTGGCGGTGATAACGATGTCGAGCGGCGCTCCTGAAGATTGGTACCGGTGGATTCCGGCGCAGATCTCGGCGGAGGAGTACGCGGCGCTGCCGGAGGACTTCTGCCGGACCATCGAGGTGATCGACGGTCACATCGTCAAGTGTGAGAGTCCCTCGCGGCTGCACAACCGTGTGGGACGACGCTTGGCGGCGGTGCTGGAGCAGGGACGTAAACCTCAGCCGTGCCTGATGGTGGAGACGGACGTCGACGTGCGGATCAGTGACGTTCCGTTGAATCTGCGACGTCCGGATGTGACCGTCTATCGATGCCTGCCGGATGATCGACGCTTGTATGCCAGTGACGTGGTGCTGGTTGTGGAGATCGTGTCACCGGAGAGCTCGTTTCGGACGGATACGGTCGACAAGAAGGCCGCCTACGCCGCGGCGGGGATCCCGGTGTATCTGATCGTGTTTCTGAACGAGGCCCTCGACGGAGTGGAGTTGATCGAGGAGTACCGCCTGTCGGAAGGCAGGTACCACCTGGTGTGCCTCCACACCCGCCGATTGTCGCTGGACGGCCCGGTTCCGGTTGATGTCGGGTTCGATTCCCTGTCGGGCGCGTGAGTTGCCACGGGATGGCGTTGATCAGGCTGTCGTGGGGCTGTTGGAAGCCGGCCCGCGGTTCGGGCGGACGATGAGGCTGAACAACATCCGAGGTCTGAGTTGGAGGTGGCACCGCGCCTGTGAAGCCGCTCCCCCGCTGCGTCTTGCCGCCTTGCGTGAGGTGCCGGGAGGGTTGAACGGCCATTCGACGATACGTCGTCCACGCTGAGGTCCTCGAAGTCGTCGGCCGCGGGCGGGTCACCCGGGACGGACCGCTGTCAGCGTTGGAATACCTGGATCGGCCGGCTTCTCGACATCGTTTTCGACGGTTTGCGAGCCTCTCCAGCCGGGGGGTGACGTGCGGGCGGAAGAAACCCATTCCGAGGAGAAATACAGTTAACAGCGCGGGAAGAAAATACCGTCCAATCGAGTCAACCCGGTCACCTCACGCGGGTTGATGGCGGATTATCGGAGCCATGCGATTTCCGACGCTTGCCGCTCGGGCCGCCTGCGGCCGGGCCATCCGGATGCCTTCGCGGGCATGCTGACATCTCCTTTCCCCAAGGGGGACGACGGTGGCGGGTCCGCGCACAAGGTGCTCGGTTCCGGCTGGACCGCACCCCGCCGTGCCCGTGCCTTCGCGTGCGCTCAGCTCGGGCTGTGGGGGTTGCCGCATCTGGTCGAGACGGCCGAGTTGCTGGTGTCGGAGTTGGTGACGAACGCGGTTCGGGCGACCAACGCGGTGTCCAGTCCACCGATCGTGTCGTCGATGTTCCCCGTGACGCTGCGCAGCGTCGCGGTACGGCTGCGTCTGTCGGCGCGGTCGCGCAGCCTGTTCATCGAGGTGTGGGACGCGAGCGCGGGCGCGCCGGTCCCCCGCCGTGACGGCGGTCCGGGCGATGGAGGACTCGAGGAGGGCGGCCGCGGGCTCGAGCTCGTGGACTGTCTGGCGACGCGCTGGGGGTATCACACGGCGCGGGACCGGGGCAAGATCGTGTGGTGTGAGCTGCCGACATCCCCTGTGGTCGCCGCCGATTCTGCTTCTGCCGGGGAGGGCGCTCCCCCGGAGGTTTCTGTTCCGGTGCGGGCCGTCGCAACGGTCGGTTCTCCCCCGGCCGCGGCTCTCGCCGTACCGGCGCAGGCGCTGCCCCGGCGGGTGCGGCGGCATCATCGGGCCGAACGGGCGGAGGGGCCCGATCGGGATACGTTGTTGCGGGTCCTGCAGGGGCTGCGCGACCTGGACTGAGCCAAGAGGCGAGCATTTCCTCCTTCCCACCCTGCCTAGGTATATTAGGAATTTACCTAGAAAACTGAGGATTGTCGGAGGTGGGGGGTGGCGCGGGCCGGGTTGACGGCTGACCGGGTGGTGGAGGCGGCGGCGGATCTGGCCGATGAGGTCGGGTTCGGCAACATCACCATCTCGGCGCTGGCGCGGCGTTTCGGGGTGAAGGACGCCAGTCTGTACTCCCATGTGAAGAGCGTTCAGGACCTTCGGACGCGGGTCGCGGTGCTGGCCGCACGCGACTTCGCCGAGCGGATCAACGCCGCGATCGCGGGCCGGGCCGGCAGGGACGCGCTGACCGCTTTCGCGCACGCCTACCGGGAGTTCGCGCTGAAGCATCCCGGTCGCTACGCGGCGACGCAGATGGAGATCTCTCCCGAGGTGCTCGCCCGGTCGCCGGGCCACCGGAGCCTCATCGAGGCGCCGCCCGCGATGCTGCGCGCGTACGGTCTGGCCGAGCCGGACCTCACCGATGCGGTGCGTCTGCTGCGCAGTGCGTTTCACGGCTACGTCGTCATCGAGGCGTCTGCGGGGTTCCGGCATTCCCGTCCGGTACGGACGTCCTGGGAGCGGGGGCTGGATGCCCTCCATATCGCCCTGGAGAACTGGCCGTCCTCCTCCAGGGAGGGAATCGCGCGCGGGTGATGGCAGGGCAGACGTCGCTTCGGGCCGAAGCGGAGGCCGTGGGCGTGAACTCGTCCGCGTTGGCCTGCGAGGGGGGTCGGCAGCGGTGCGGGAAAACCTGTTGCGGAATTGTCGGGGGCGTTGGCTAGGGTCGGCAGATGTGGCTGATCAACCCTTGATTTTCGCTCGTGACCTGGTGAAACGTTTCGGTGATTTCACCGCGGTCGACGGGATCGACCTGGAGGTGGCTCCCGGCGAGGCGTTCGGCTTCCTGGGGCCGAACGGGGCCGGCAAGTCCTCGACCATGCGCATGATCGGGTGTGTGTCCGTGCCGACCTCCGGGGAGCTGCGCATCCTGGGCATGGACCCGGTGCGGGACGGCACCGCGATCCGGGCGCGGCTGGGGGTCTGCCCGCAGTTGGACAATCTCGATCCCGATCTGACGGTGCGGGAGAACCTGACGACGTACGCGCGGTATTTCGGGCTGTCGCGGTCGGAGAGTCACCGCCGGGCCGATGAGCTGCTGGAGTTCGTGCGGTTGTCGGACCGGGCGAAGGGCAAGGTGGAGCCGCTGTCGGGTGGCATGAAGCGGCGGCTGACGATCGCGCGGGCGCTGGTCAACGAGCCCGACCTGGTGCTGCTGGACGAGCCCACGACGGGGCTGGACCCGCAGGCCCGGCACCTGTTGTGGGAGCGGCTGTTCCGGCTGAAGCAGCGTGGCACGACGCTGGTGTTGACGACGCACTACATGGACGAGGCCGAGCAGCTGTGCGACCGGCTGGTGGTGATGGACGGCGGGAAGATCATCGCGGAGGGGTCGCCGCGTTCGCTGATCGAGACCTACTCCACGGCCGAGGTGGTCGAGTTGCGCTTTCCCGACGGGTTGGATTTCAACGCCGATTACGCGGCGAAGCTGGCGGGCGTCGGGGAGCGGATCGATCCGCTGCCCGACCGGGTGCTGGTCTACGCCGACGACGGGGACGCGGCGCTGGCCGAGGTGCACCGGCGGGGTCTGACGCCGTCCACTGTGCTGGTGCGGCGCTCCACCCTGGAGGACGTGTTCCTCCAGCTGACCGGTCGGACGTTGGTGGATTGACATGACGGCTGGAACCCTGCATCCCACGCTGGCCGTGCTGAACCGGCAACTGACGCTGTACCGCCGGCTGTGGCAGGCTTCGATCTTCTCGTCCTTCGTCCTGCCGGTGCTGTTCCTGATCAGCATCGGCATCGGGGTCGGGCGCTATGTCGGTTCGGTCGAGGGCGTCGACTACCTGTCGTGGATCGTGCCGGGGGTGCTCGCCTCGACGGCCTTCCAGATCGCGCTGGGTGAGTCGACGTACGCGGTGCTGGGCGACTTCAAGTACGTCCGGGCCTATCACGCGATGCGTGCGACACCGGTGCGGCCGGTGGACATGGTCTGCGGGCACCTGCTCTACCTGGTGTTGCGGGCTGAGGCCGCGGTGCTCGCCTTCCTGGTGGTCGTGGTGTTCTTCGGCGGGCTGCACTCGCCGTGGTCGCTGGCCACCCCGGTGGTGTGCGGGTTGCTGATCGCGGCGACCGCTGCGCCGGTGACGGCGTTCGCCGCCCGGATCGACCATGACAGCTATTTCTCGCTGTTGTTCCGCCTCGTGATGATCCCGTCGACGCTGTTCGCCGGGGTGTTCTTTCCCGTGGAGCAGTTGCCCGCGGTGGTGCGGCCCCTGGCGTACGCGTCGCCGATGTGGCATGGGGTCGAGATGTGCCGGGCGGCGACGCTCGGCCGGGCGACCGCGTGGCCGCTGGCCGTGCATGTGGGATATCTGCTGGTGTGGGCGGTCGGTGGCGTGGCCCTGGCGGTGCTCGCGTTCCGGCGCAGGCTGGAGGACTGATGCTGACCACGTTCGTGGCGTCCCCCGCGAGGGCCGTCGGCCGGGTCTCCCCCGGCCGGGTGGGTGCGGTGATCAACCGCAATGTGGGCGCGCTGCGGTCCGGCCCGTCGTACTGGGTCGTGTTGCTGTCGGGTTTCTTCGAGCCGGTGCTGTATCTGCTGTCGATCGGTGTCGGAGTGGGCGCGCTGGTCGGGGACATCACGGTCGGCGGGCGGAGCATGTCGTACGCGGCGTTCGTCGCTCCGGCGATGCTGGCGGTGTCGGCGATGACGGGGGTCCTTGCTGAGACGACGTTCAACTTCTTCCACAAGTTCAAGTACGCCAAGACCTTCGAGGCGGTGCTGGCGACGCCGGTGCGGCCGATCGAGCTCGCGGTGGGTGAGCTGGTGTGGGCAGTCGTCCGCGGCGCGGTGTACACGGCGGCTTTCCTGGTCGTGATGGTGGCGATGGGGCTGACCACGCCCGGCGGGGCGCTGGCCGCGTTCCCGGCGTCCGTGCTGGTCGGGTTGGCGTTCGGTGCGGTCGGCATGGCGATCAGCACGCTGATGCGCGGCTGGCAGGACTTCGACCTGATGAGCGTCGGTCAGTTCGCGTTGTTCCTGTTCTCGGGGACCTTCTCCCCTGTGCAGGACTATCCGCTGGTCATGGAGGTCCTGATCCAGGTCACTCCGCTGTACCACGCGGTGGAGTTGGTGCGCGGGCTGTGTCTCGGGGTGGTCGGCCTGGGGTCGCTCGGGCACGCGGCCTACCTGGCGGCGATGGTCGTCGGCGGGTTGTGGTTGGCCTCTCGCCGCCTGACCAGGATGCTCTGCGTTTAACCGCCTAATCGTTTCACCGCCTAATCGCCTTTGAGGGTGGGCGGCAGGCCCTGGTAGTGGGCGGGAGTGGGGAAGCCGTCGGGGGTGGCGCGCAGGTGGTCGGTGAGCCGCCAGCCGGTGGCCAGGCATGCGGTCAGCAGGGCGCCGAGCGTGATCAGTTCTGCGGGGTGGTGGTGGCGGAGCAGTTCGGCCAGCACGATCACGGTGGCGAGCGTGACGAGGGTCAGGGCGATGCCGCGGTGGAACCGTCCCGCCTCGGAGTGGGGCCAGGGGTCGACCGTGCGGGTGATCTCGCGGCCGTCGTCGGAGTCGGTGCACAGCATCCTGGCCGGGCAGTCGGCGCAGGCGGCCGCGGGGGCGCGGTAGCGGACCAGTCGCCGATGGTGGTCGTATGCGTGCGGCCGCAACAGTTGGTCTTGCGGGCAGGTCCAGTGGTCGTGGTCGGGGTCGTAGCGGAATCCCCCGGTGCGGAAGCGTTCGGTCCGGCCGTGAGCGTGCCGGGCCAGCAGGTCCAGGCCGTAGGCGATGACGATGAGCAGGGCGGCGTAGCCGCCGGCGAGCAGGACTTCGGTCGTGATGCCGATCGTCGTGATTTCGGTCATGGCCGCCTCACCTGCCGGCCGGTCCGGTGATCTCGGTGAAGAGTCGGTCTTCCGGCTCTCCGGGGGTGGCGGGTTTGGCCTTGGCGGCGTGGCGCAGGCCGAGCCAGGTGATGTAGAGGAACGGCAGTGCCCCGCCGACGATGAACAGCGCGTCGCCGGGCAGGCGGAGCCACTCGATCAGGCTGTTCGTCGGGTTGGTGAGGTATTTGAGGCTGCGTGCGTGCCAGTAGCCGGTGTGGACGGCGTGGTAGAGCTGCAGGATGCCGACCGGCAGGAGGGTGGCGAAGCACATCCAGGCCAGGCCGATGTTCAGGGACCAGAAGGAGATCTTGGCCAGGCGGTCCGGCCAGAGCCGGGGCGGGATCATGTAGCGCAGGCAGAACAGTGCCATCGCGATGGCGAGCATGCCGTACACGCCCATCATGGAGCCGTGGGCGTGGTTGGCGGTGAGACCGGTGCCGATCTCGTAGTACGACACGATGGGCAGGTTGACCAGGAAACCGAAGATGCCCGCGCCGAGGAAGTTCCAGAAGCCGACGGCCACGAGGAACATCACGGCCCAGCGGTGCGGGAACGGCGTGGGTGAGGTGGACTCCTGGCGGGCGCCGAGCTGCAGGAAGCTCCACGCCTCGACGGTGAGGAAGGTGAGTGGGATGACCTCGGCCGCGGAGAAGAAGGCGCCCAGGGCCATGTGCTGGGCCGGTTCGCCGCTGAAGTAGAGGTGGTGCATGGTGCCGATGACGCCGCCGACGGAGTACAGCACGATGTCGAGGTAGACGACGGTGAGGGCGACCTTCTCGCGGACGACGCCGAGTAGCACGAAGATGTAGGCGACCATCACGGTGGTGAACAGTTCCAGGAAGTCCTCCACCCACAGGTGCACCACCCAGAAGCGCCAGAAGTCGGCGGAGGTGAAGGTGTCCTGCGTACGGCTGAGGAGGCCGACGGCGTAGATGACCGGGATGGCGAGGGCGGCCCAGAAGAACATCCAGGGCAGGTTGCCGCGGTGCTCGCCGCGCAGCCGGCCGCGCAGGCCCCGCCACAGGATGAAGGCCCACAGGCCCATGCCGGCGGTGAGCAGGATCTGCCAGAGGCGGGCCAGGTCGAGGTATTCGTACTGGTTGGCGCCGATGAACTGGGCACTGGGAGGCACCATGCCGCGGATGCTGAAGAACTCCCCCAGCAGGCTGCCGACGACCACGATGACCAGCGCGCCGAGCAGGATCAGCGAGAGGCGGTCCTGGCCGCGGGGTTCCCGCCTGGCGATGATGGGCGCCAGGAAGATGCCGGCGGCCAGGAAGGCGGCCGCCACCCAGAACAGCGCCATCTGCAGGTGCCAGGTCCGGGTGAGGTTGTACGGCAGGAGTTGGGCCAGGTCGATTCCGAAGAAGCTGCCGAGGTCGGCGCGGTAGTGTTCGGAGGCGCCGCCGAGGAGCGACTGCGCCACGAACAGTGCGGCGACCACGAAGAAGAAGAGTGCGGTGACCCGCTGGGCGGGGGTGAGCGCGACCTCGCCGGGTTGACGGAACGACAGGGTGTCGGCCTGCCGGCCGCGCCAGCCGAGCCGGTCGCCGTAGCGGCCGTAGACGCCGAACAGGGCGCCGATGCCGCCCAGCAGCGCGATGAGGGACAGCACGCTCCAGACGATGTTCTCGGCGGTGGGTTTGTTGCCGACCAGTGGTTCTGGGGGCCAGGAGTTGGTGTAGGAGTGGTCGGCTCCGGGTCGGTGGGCGGCGGCGGCCCAGGCCGACCAGGCGAAGTAGGAGGTGAGCTGGTGGATCTCGGCGGAGTCGGTGATGGCATGGGGCAGCAGGCCCTTGCCGGTGGTCGGGTCGCCGAAGAAGTCGGCGTAGTGCCGTTCGTTGGCGAGGTAGGCGGTGGTCTGGGGGCCGCTGAAGGTCAGGGTCTGGGTGGCGGGGTCGTAGCGGTTGGCCTGGAAGTCGGCGATGAGGGCGGCGTCGCCACCGGGTTCGTTCGGCCGTGCGATGGTGGCCGCGCGGTGCAGGTAGTCGGCGGTGAAGTCGGGGCCGAGGTAGGCGCCGTGGCCGAAGATCGATCCGTACTCCATCAGGCCGGCGCGCAGGAACACCTGCTGGCCCGCGGTGACGTCCTCGCCGGTGAACAGGACCTGTCCCTTGTCGTCGACGACCTGCCGCGGGATGGGCGGTTCGTCCCGGTAGGTGAGGTAGGCCAGCACGCCCAGGACGAGGAATCCGAACAGGATGACGAGGACGGCGACTTGGACCCAGGCTTTGTGGATCAGTAACCGACCGTGGGGCACGGCATCCGTGGAAGGTGGTGCGGTCATCTGACTCACCTCGCTCCAGCGTGCGACGAGAGGCGTTTAACTCAGCGTCGACCAGCGAGGTTTATGGGGATAAGGGGATCTCAGTCATAAGTCGGTCATCTTGTCGGCACCTGTCCGGGCCAGAAGCGTACGGGGCGCTGGCTGATGGAGATCCGCGGGATACTGCAGGGCATGTACCGGGAAAAGGCGTCGCGAGTGCCTGGAGCGGTGCTGTGGTGGCGGATCCCACCAGTGCCCCACGGTGTGCAGCGGGTGCTCCCCGACGGATGCACCGACGTGATCTGGGCCGACGGCGAGCTGCTGGTGGCCGGACCGGACACGCGGGCGCATCTGACGCGGGACCGGGTGGACTGCTTTGTCGGGCTGCGCTTCGCGCCCGGCACGGGCCCCGCCGTCTTCGGGGTGCCCGCGCACGAGTTGCGTGATCGGCGGATCCCCCTGGCCGACCTGTGGCCGTCCGGGGAGGTGCGGCGGCTGGCCGACCGGCTGAACGCCGACCAGCCGAGCCGACTGGGCCAAGGGGTGTCCGCCTCGCTCGGCGTGGCGCTGGAAGAGATGTCGCTGCGCCGCCTGTCCCTGTCTGATGGTCCGGATCCGATGTCGGCCTGGATCGTGGCCCGGGTGCGTGCCGGCGCTCCGGTCGCCGAGATCGCCGGCGGCGCAGGTCTCAGTGAGCGCCAGTTGCACCGGCGGTGCCTGAGCGCCTTCGGTTACGGACCCCGGACACTGGGCCGCATCCTGCGGATGAACCGGGCGTTGGACATGGCTCGCGCCGGCACCGCTTTCGCGGCCGTGGCGGCGACCGCTGGGTACGCCGACCAGGCTCACCTCGCCCGCGAAGTGCGCTCCCTGGCCGGAGCGCCGCTCACCGTACTGGTCAGGTAGCGGGCGTCAGCGGCGCGAAGAGGTCGACTCCGTTGCCGTCCGGGTCGTGCACGACCGCGTAGCGCTGCCCCCAGAACGCGTCCCAGGGCGGGCGGTGCCCTTCGTGTCCGGCGTCGACCAGATCGGCGTAGGTCTGGTCGACCTCTTCCGGACCCGCGCAGCGGAAGGCGAGGCTGATCCGGGGGTCGCCGGTGGGCGGCGTCCAGGTGTCGAAGGAGCGGATCGTCTCGATGGTGTCCCAGGCCAGGCGGAGCCCGCCGGGCAGGGTCACCTCTACATGTGGCTCGGTGTCGGCCGTGGCGGGGATGTCGAGACCGAGCCGCCGGTAGAACGCGAGGGACTTGCCCATGTCGGCCACGACGAGGCCGACCAGGTCGAAAGCAGGTGCCATGGCGGTCACGC